>NZ_CP187366.1:1810000-2187953 GCF_058188435.1 Ignatzschineria sp. 22MB058224 | reverse complement strand
AAATATAAGGCTCTAAATTCTAAAAATCGGTAAATGTAAAAGGCGTATCTCTATCTAGCAATCCTCTAAATGCCAAAAATCATTGCTGTTAAGAAGAAGTCCGCAACTAAAATAAGTAGTGAAGAGATAACAACCGTATCAGTTGTTGAACGCGCAATACCACTTGCTGTCGCTCGCCCCTTTAAACCGATATATAATGCAACGAGGTTCGATATTATACCGAAAACAAAACTTTTTAAAACTACCCCAAGACCAATATCGACACCAAAATCAACGCCTGATTTCATTTGCGACCAATAAGCTCCACCATCAACCCCCAAAGAGATTGTTGCAACGCCATAGCCACCAATAATACCAATCACACTAAAGAGCAGTGCTAGCACGGGTACCGCAATTACACCAGCCCAAAACCGTGGAGTTAAAATATATTGCACAGGATTAATCGCCATTAATTCATAACTTGCCCACTGTTCCGTTGCACGCATCAAACCTATTTCTGCGGTTAACGATGAACTCGCACGCCCCGTGTACAAAAGCGCCGTTAATACAGAACTCAGCTCTCTAAATAGAGCAAGCGCTACAATAGTTCCGACTGAAGCTTCAGCACCAAAATTAATCAGGTTTACAAATCCCTGAAAACAGAGCACCATCCCAACAAAAAGCCCTGATAATAAAATGATAGGTAATGATAAAATACCCAACTGATAGACTTGACGAACAAATAAGGAAGGCTTTTTAAACAGATACCAAGAGTTTATAAGAATATTAACCAGTAATTGCGTCGCTTCACCTAAATGGGTAATCATTCCACGAGTTTTTTCACCCGTTATTACGATGATATTACTCAAAATAGGACCTCCTCTATCGGTTTTGTTGGAATATGGAAAGGAACAGGACCATCAGCATCACCATTAATAAATTGCTGAACCCAAGGATTTTTATGAGAACGAATCTCCTCTGGAGTCCCTGTCGCAATAATACGCCCTTCACCTAACACACAAACATTATCCGCAATCGACAGAACCTCTTCAACATCATGAGAAATCACTACGCTACTTATTTTTAATGCATCATTGAGATTTTTAATCAAGCGAATCAATACCCCCATTGATATGGGATCTTGCCCAGTAAAAGGTTCATCATATAAAAGTAAAGATGGGTCTAAAGCAATTGCACGCGCTAAAGCAACTCGCCGAGCCTGACCGCCTGATAACTGTGTTGGGAATGAATCTTTTAACGCTCGAAGACCAACAGATTGTAATTTTAAAAGCACCAAAGTATTAATCATCGACTCATCGAGTTGCGTGTGTTCTCTTAATGAGAATGCAACATTATCATAGACAGTCATATCTGTAAAAAGTGCGCCAGATTGAAATAAAACACCCATTTTGGTACGAATGTCATAGAGATTTTTAGTAGAAATTGTACCGATATCATTCCCCATGAGCTCAACATAGCCAGATTGAGGATGAATCTGACCACTCAAAAGACGTAGTAACGTTGTTTTCCCAGAACCCGAAGGACCTAAAATCGCGGTAACCTTCCCCGTAGGAATTTCGATTGAAAGATTCTTAAAGATTTGCCGATTACCAAAACTCAATTGGATATTTTCTAATTTAATAATATTCTTTTGTACCATGTTAATAGGCCTTCTTTATATCGATATACTTTTATTCAAGGAGATATTATCGAGCCCAATAATTTTCTTTTGGGCGTTTACGTGCAGAAAGATTAATGGCTATTCCAATCATGGTTAAAACCAACGTTAATACTAACGTCCACATCGGAATGGATAACCCCATAAAAGTCCAATCAATTAGGCTGCAGTCTCCTCCGGTTAACAATAGATCTTTTACTATTTGATAATCGAAAACCTCTGTAATCGCCAAAGTGGTTTGAGTACACCCTAACGCATCACTAGGATTTAGTTGTAAATAGATATGTTTACCCGAAATAATTATCCCTAAAACTCCCACTATTAATATTAGTAAAATTGATACCGATGAAAAAAAACGCGTACCTTTATTTACCAACAGTGCACTTAACCAAAAGATCCCTGTAAACAGGAGCATCACCCCACGTTGTAACATGCAATATGGGCATGGCTCTAGAAGCTGCACATCTTCTAAATAAAATTTTGCAAAAGCAATAGCTAACAGCGGGACGAACCCTAAAAAGAAAAACAAGCGACGAGGAGACATTGGAGCATCCTTCTAATACTTTAAAGATTGATTATATTATCATGTTTTGTGGATAACTTCTTTAGAAAAAGTAGGTTTGACTTCTTTTCAAAACAACTAGTTAAATATCAATATTATAAATAAAAAGCCTGTATAGAATATTCTATACAGGCTTGATAAATTGGCGTCCCTACGGGGATTCGAACCCCGGTTGCCGCCGTGAAAGGGCAGTGTCCTAGGCCTCTAGACGATAGGGACTTTATGGTGGAGCTAGTCGGAATCGAACCGACGACCTCTTGCATGCCATGCAAGCGCTCTACCAACTGAGCTATAGCCCCAGACATGCTGTCTGAGGAGTTGTATAATAAAAAACTTTACTTTTTATGTCAATTTTAATCTCGACTATTTTTCTGACAAATACCGCCCTATTGACAACATCCAAATTTATCTCTTTATTTATCAAAATATTAGAGAGTTCTCTAAATAAAATTAATTTACCCGAGCTTTCTCTTTTTGCTCTTCAATCTCTTTACAGTCAATACAAAGCTCTGCAGTAGGCCGAGCTTCTAAACGTCTGATACCAATTTCAACCCCACAAGTATCACAGTAACCGTAATCATCAAGACCTAACCGACGTAATGTTTTTTCAATTTTTGCTAACAATTTTCTCTCACGATCTCTAGTGCGCAACTCGAGTGAGAATCCTTCTTCTTGAGTTGCTCTATCATTAGGATCTGGCAGATTAAATGCTTCATCTTGCATGTTATTTACTGTTTTCTCGCCTTCTTGGACAAGCGCATCACGCCAACCTTCGAGTATACTACGAAAATGCTCTTTCTGAGCATCATTCATATACTCTTCATCTTCTTTAATATCGTAAGGTTTAAATGCACTAAAAACTTCGTTACTCATTAAAATGCCCTCTGGTCTCTATTTAAAATAAAAAACAAATAGAAATCCTGTGATCTATCAATAAAAACGGAATACTCCATTAGCTAACTTTTAAAATTAAAAAAATTAATTTGAAATGTTCTAGAAATAAAATACAAATCACTGTTTACGTCGATTTATTATCTACATTCCTAATCCGTTAGATAACGCCGAAACTCCTGAGAATTGCAATGTTGCGCAAAATGATACAGCAATTATTATGAAAAAGATAATTTTAATGATAAAAAATGACTAAAAACAAACAGATATCGATTAAAGTTCTTTATATTCCCCTTCATACAGGTTCCCTGGGTTTTGACTCGTACCTGCGGTTGATTTCGATGCCCATTCTGCTGATGAGGCCTTTGCTTTACTATTTGCTTGTCGGATCGTTTCATTCATTTGCTGTCGAATTTTACGAGTTTTCCACAGGAAATAGACGCCTAGAATTGCAGCAAGCCCTAAGCCGACTATAAAAATAGCAACACCAAAAAAAGCTAAAAAAATAAGAGTGACAATGCCAACAACTGTCGCCACAATCTTTTGAAATAATGTTGCTGGCTTGCCATCAATGTACAATTGGTTACTCATCTAAGCCCCCTAGTTAAGCTATTCAGATATTAGATAATGGGATTATTGTTCTAATTTGCAAGCCATTATGAGCCTTTTTTCTTAAGTTACACTTAAATAAAATCAATTTAAGAGAGAGATAACACATCAAACATCCCATATATTCCAGGTGTTTTCTTTTCAATGAGCCATTGAGTAGCCTTTAAAGCTCCTTTAGCAAATAACGTTCTGTCAAAAGCTGTATGTTTAATTGATATTTGCTCATCTAAACTCGTAAATATCACCTCATGCTCCCCAATAATTGATCCGGCTCTAGTGACTGAGACACCAATTAAATTCTCCATTCTGGCGCCATGATCTACCTGATACGTTTGATAGCTCTCACCCTTTATCGTTTTTTTAACATTTTGAATATCTGACAATAAAGTCGATGCAGTACCTGATGGGCTATCAATTTTATAGCGGTGATGCTTTTCATGTAAATCAATATCAAAATCGCTATCTAATACTTTTGCAGCAACTTGAACCAAATAACGCTGCAAAGCAGCGCCAACACTTGTATTAGTCGCTAGTATCACTGGTACGAGAGTAGATAATTTATAAAGATCTTCTCGACACTCTTCATAATTCCAACCTGTTGTACAAATAACTAAAGGTTTGGGATTAGTCAGAGCAGCTTCAAGCACTTTATCTGTCAATGAGAAATGCGAAAAATCGATTACGATATCGTTTTTTTTAAATACATCCGCTAATGCGACTGTGTTTTCGCACTCTTTACTAAAGGAGGGACCGAGCAAAAAACTCTCATTTTCTTCAATAAGGCGCGACAAAACTTGCCCCATTCTTCCCGATACCCCAACAATTCCTATTTTTATTTTATCCATAGATTTTTTGATCACTCTTTTTATATATGCAGCTGAGCTCATCTTATAATTTTTTATCGATTTTAGCTAAAATCATTTTTTTAAATGTTAAATCATGTTTTTAATCTTAATAAAATTAATAAATAGTTAAGCCTTCAAATCAGATATGTACATTACTAAAGTAAATTTAAGTAAATTTAAAGTAATTAAATGTAATTATCTTTTATAAATCAGCAGTTTAGATTATTGATTTTAAAATAATATGAATTAATATCTATTTTGGTTTTTGTATTAAATAAAACCAATTTATATAAATTCTTATTTTATAAAAAAGGCTTTTAAAATTATGAAAAAATTATCATTAGCATTAATTGCAACATTTTCTCTTTCAACAGCAGCATTTGCACAAGTTCCCGCTGGTTCATCAGGTAATATAGTATTTGAAGGAACTGTTACTGATGCAGCCTGCTCAATTTTACCAATAAAATCGGTTGATTTAGGCTCATTATCAACAAGAACCTTAAAAAAAGGCAATACGGCATGGGGAACATCTGAAATAAAATTTGTAGACTGTAACATTGATTTAAAAGGAGAAGAAAAAAAAGTTACTAAAATTGAACTAACCACCATGGCTGGCGAAGCGGATCAAACTATGAATGCTTTATGGGCTAATACTGGCACCGCAGATAACGTTGCAGTTGAAGTAAAAATCTCAGGCAAAGAAATAACACCGGCAGGGACGACACAGCCTATTGAGGCTAATATTCATTCAAATGGCACAGCAACTTTTGGAGTGAGTGGAAGAATGGTTAAAACCTCAGATGCAGTAACCGCTGGAACAGTGTCAACTTCAGTTAGATTTATTGCAGAATACAAATAGGCAATATATTTTTTAAATAAAATTGATAGGCCTAGCCATTAGTTTAGCTAGGTCTCGATATTATAATAAATAAAGCGAGTTGCAAGAAAATGTTTCGTCATAAATTAAGTCGAATAGCTGTATTGTTACTGATTTTTAATGGGGCTGTATCACTTCAACAAATATCACATTCTTATGAGTTTAATCATACTCTTTTAGAACTATTAGGCGCTGATGAAAATGTTGATCTAACTGCATTTTCTGGTTCTAATGAACAGTTTGCGGGTGAATATCTTGCAAGAATAATTGTTAACGATGTGTTAATAGCGCAAAACACGCCTATTTACTTCTACACGAAGAATCAAGAAAGTCATGTTTGTTTTACAAAAGAATTAATATCAACTTTACCTCTAAAAAATACGTTTTATCATCAGATAAAAAATAATATCACACATACAGCAAACGTGGGGGATTGTTATGATTTAGAAAATCATAACAATAATATTGAAGTACACTTCAATCCAGCAATTCAAGAATTATCAATAAAAATGCCCCATGCATATATGGAGCGGTTTGATCCATCTTGGGTACCACCACAAAAAAGAGATTATGGTATTTCAGGTATTTTTGTGGATTATAGCTTGTTGAAAATGTTTAATCGATCTAGTTACTCTGGAACAACTCAAACACGAAATAATTTTACAAGTTACGGGACTGTGGGTGCCAATATCGGTCGGTTACGATTTAGAAGTAACTATCAATATGATACTCATATTAAAGGTTCTGATAAATTGAAATGGCTAGAAACCTATGGATTTACAGATATTGCCTCCCTTAATTCTCAGCTCTATTTTGGAGAACTGCATACAAGAAGTAACGTTTTCGATACAACGAGATTTAAAGGAGTAAGCTTTTTTACAGAAGAAAGAATGATGCCATCTTATTTACAAGGCTATGCACCACAAATTACAGGAACAGTTATGACAAATTCCGTGGTCAGAATAAAGCAATTTGGCAATATTATCAAAGCCGTACAAGTCCCAGCAGGTCCTTTTTTAATTGAAGACTTACCATCGTATTTGAATGGAACTGTAGATGTAGAAATTGAAGAAAATAATGGAAGTAAATATACCTATCAGGTAGATATTTCTCAAATTCCTTTTTTAACTCGTAAAGGTGGTATTCGTTATAATCTTAATATGGGGAAGTTATCACCGTCATATACCAGTGATATTTCAACAAACCTTATTTCTGCTGATGCATCCTATGGTTTAACGAGCAATATCTCGTTAATTGGTGGTGTATTAGGTACCACCAATAATGAATATCAAGCCATTAATGCTGGAGTTGGTTTGAATATGGGGGCTTTTGGTGCTCTATCAGTAGATATGACTCGCTCTAAAAATAAAATTGATGGACGTCGTGCATCCGTAGGGCAAAGTTATAGAATTAACTATGCGAAAAGGTTTGGCACATCAACTTCCTTGAATATAGCGAGTTACAGAATTTCTAGTCGAAATTTCACGACGCTTAATAATTACATCAATATGAAGTCTGATCAGCTACAAAATTTAAGACTAGAAAAACATCGGTTCTCTTTAAGTCTTTCACAAAATGTTCCGGCTTGGGATGTTGGATTTTCAGCATCTATATCTAAATCCACTTATTGGAATAGAAAAGAGAGCTCCTATTACAGCTTATCCGCTCATACAACCATTAGAAAAGGATTATTAGAAAATGCCTCAGTATCACTAGGCTATTCTTATAATAAAGATGAATATAATAGAAGCAATAATCAAATTTCGTTGTTTCTACACATTCCTTTAGATGGTTATCGTACTCGTCTATCTTATAGTGCTAGATATGATCACTTATCAGAAGATGTATCACAACAAATAAGTTATAGCAGCCAAACATCCTCGGGGGGTGATTATACTATTGGTGTATCTACTTATCATAAAAAGGATTTAAGTGGCGCTATTGAGTATGGGCTTGATGCTTCATATTATAAAAATTATAGTGTGGGCAGCCTCACAGCTTCGGCAAATTATAATGACAAACAACAATCTGTAACAGTAGGAATTGATGGATCACTAACGTTAACAAAACATGGTCTAGCTACACAACCAAGGGTCTATAACGATGCATCTCGCTTAATTGTTGATGCAAAAGCCTCTGATGTCGAGATATTAGGAACTGATAGTAAAACAAATATTTTTGGCCTAGCTGGAATAAGTAATATCCCTGAATATTACCGAATGAACTACATGATTGATAACGATAATCTACCAAATAATGTTGAAGTTCAGGACGGTGTTATTGATTTAGCAGCAACCAAAGGGGCAATTGTATATCGATCCGTTAATACTATTTCTGGTGAAAAAGTTATTTCTGTAATCTCATTACCTGATGGAGGGCACCCTCCTTTTGGGGCTGTTGTCTATCGAGAAAATGGCCAAAAAGAAGAAGTCGCAATGGTAGCAAACAGTGGCTTAACTTATTTGACAGGTATTAATCAAAAATCGAAATTTCTTGTAAAGTGGGGAGATAATCAATCATGCCGATTATCTATTAACTCTTCTAATATCATGGATCTCAAACAACTCACTTGTTACATGGAGTAATTAATTATGAAAAAACTGTTAATTATGCTTGCACTTATTGGCAATATCTCATTTGCTCAGATTTCATTTGATAGAACTAGAGTAATCTTTGATCATAGTAATTCTAATGGACAATCAATCGTAATAGAAAATAGTAATTCAGACTTACCTTACCTAGCACAAACTTGGATTGAGGATCAAAATGGACAAAAAATTGTTACTCCATTAGTGGCTTTACCAATATTACAACGACTGAATCCTTTACAAAAAAGACAAATTAAAATTAGTCTTGTGGAAGGTACGTCCTTACCTAGTGATCAAGAGTCTCTCTTTTACCTAAATATTTTAGGGGTTCCGCCCAAAGATAGTATATCTGATAACCAAGTTGATTTAGTGATTCAATCAAAATTAAAAGTATTTTATCGCCCAAAAGGCTTAAAAAAATATCAAGAAAATGGTTGGCTAAAAGAGCTAATGATTAGCAAAACAGGTAGCAATATAACTATTAACAACCCAACCCCATACCATGCTGTTATTTTTGGATTTGGGGATCAAAATATCAAAGGTTTGATAGAAAAAGATCTTTTAGTTGCTCCTTTTAATCAAAAAACGGTACAAATAAAACTCGGAGATACCCCATCAATCTATTTTATTGATGATTATGGTAGCAGTATGAAACTTAATTATAATTGCCAACAAGTAAGTTGCCAATTAGTGCAATAAAAAATTATTAAAAGGGGGATTTTATGAATTTGATTCAATTCTGTTTAAATAGGTTAAAAAAACTAATATTTACCTTAGTATTTTTAGCATTAGGGTATTTACCTAATATTAGTCAAGCAGCCTGCACATTCACCAATCTTGCCAGTGGAGCAACAGTAAATGGGCCATTTACTACAATAGGAGGAGTAATTAGTGAAATTGAACAAAATAAGTCCGCGGTAAAACACAAAGAGTTTAGATATCACCTCTCATGTCCTAATCCCTCATCAAAAGTTAAGATTACAATAATAGATGATTTTTCCCAGACACCACTTTATGAGAAATCCTTAAAACCAGCTATAGAGAACTTTAATACAGTACTTAAGCCAACCTTATTTGTAGCTGAAACTAGAATTAGACTTATTCCTCAAAATGGTGGTCAGATCCTTAGTAGTATGTTTGATCCTCCTAACAATAGGATAACCGGAAATACTGGTACATTTCATTATCAGGGACCACTGGAATTAACGCTGGTTGTTACAAATGGAAATAAGTATCTATTTTCAAATATTTACAAACCTTCAATGCGTTGGGAATTCCTTGAATATTACCCCATCAATATAGAAATAGAAGATAAACTTAGCAGACGTAATACTGTAGTATTCATTTCTGATGAGTTTAGGCCAAATAGTAATAAATGCGATGTTGCTGGATTTATAGTTACTGCAACACCAAACAAAATTAATTTTAATCTTAGTAAGCAATCATTAGAGCAAGGCATGATAGCGCAAAGAGATTTTAGTTTAAATATAACTCGCAACGAATCAAATTGTTCAGCACCGCTTAGACCCAAAGTAATTTTTACCACCCCAGAAACGATAATCAATAATCAAGATATTAAACTATCAAATGGGTTGTTGCTTAGTTTAAAAGATGGAGCTAACGGTCGGCCACTTGAGATTGGAAAGGCTATTCAATATTACAATAAAATTGATAATAGCCTCCGAATTAAATATAAAGCAGAACTTAGAAAGAATCCAGGGGAAGTTATTAAATCAGGACCATTCTCAACAGCAATCGTATATTTGGTTGAGTATTATTAACGACCTTGTTGCACAGGTTTATGAATTGTGGAACATAAAAAACATCGTAGCTACTAGGCTCCCTCATAATAAATAAAGATCTAAGCCAACTTTAAAAAATATAGTAATTAAGGATTTACTTGCAAAATTTTAACATCAAAACAGTAGTGAGAAGGAACCCAATATTTGGTATATCATAGGTTACTTTCGACGGCTAAGACTTGTTAATTAACGGGCTGTCACATCACGGTTAGTGTAGGTCCAGCCCACAAGCTATCGTCCTCTAAAATATGAGCTATATTGAGAGTACTTCTTAATATTTCATTCTAGATCCTGCACCATCCCCTGAAAATTTTAGCAGTATTGTACCGACTGAAATTCAATAGCAATTTATAAGGTTTTAAAAGTGCATGGTATCTAAGCAATAAATTTAAAAAATAATTAGCCGAAAAAGTCTCTAGTTACGGACTATGTACTTCACAATAAGGTTGCGAGGATACAGCTTTTCAACAAACAACAAAAAACCTTGTAACTCAATTTGTTACAAGGTTTTTGTATCGAGCAGAAAAAATGGGTTAGAACTAACGCACCAATGAATTGGTTTTATTGTGATATATATCATTGGTGTTATTACCAACAACACAATATCTACTCCCAATATGTACCAAATAAAACATACCTATATATCATCTTCAAAAGCAGGTTGAGGAAAGTTCTTCTTAAAGCATTTTGTTATATAAGCAAGGTATATTATCCCAATAAGTAATCATCATAAACGCTAAGAATACTAAAGTTGATAAATATGCTGTGGCACATGCCCTCTCAGTAATTGTCGCTAATACTCCGAAAGTCAACAATACAATTACTTGACTCATATAAGTGATCCCGAGACCACTGATGGCAATGACAGAATTTTATTAAGTTTCTCTATTACCGCCCCTTTTTTATTAGGAGTTATTTAATAATATTAACTAAATTATTAGTTCAAAAAGCTCATCAGTTTTGGAAATATTAAACTCATATTTCAAAGCGCTCTCTTGCAGATAATTATATTTCTGTTTGTATTGGTTTCTGCTGCTAGGGTCTATTGTGATTACTTGTCTACATTCTTCTCTGCCCGCTTCGCATAATAGCTCCCCAAAAGGATTGACTACACAACTCCCTCCTGAAAATACGTGCCCTAAACTATCCGCACTAACTCTATTAACGAAAGCCGCATAAAACTGATTTTCCTGAGCCCTAGCCTTAATCGCTGTTCGATGCGTGTCACCATAGGGATCCATATTTCCATTAACCACTAATAGAAGATCCACATCCAGCTGCGCATTAGCTCTTCCTGATTCTGGAAATTCAATATCAAAGCAAATCAATAATCCTATTCGAACACCTTTCCAAGTAAAACTGATATAACGATCACCTGGTGTAAATAATCCTCTATCTGTTAACCACATATGAGTTTTACTATAAACCGCTATCAATCCACTTTCAGGAGTAATAAATGCTGAACTATTAAAAAATTTACCATTTCTATTCTCAGAAAATCCTGCTACTACCGCAACCCCTTTCTCTTTTGATGCAGCTGATAGTGATTGGATAATTTCACCGTCAATGGATTGAGATAACTCAGCAATATTTTTTTTACTAGGAAACCCTGAAAAGAATGTTTCAGGAAAAATAATAATATCTGTTTTATCGGAAGCGCTATCTATAACTTGTAATGCTTTTTCTAGATTTCCAGCTATATCTCCATCATTTACAGATAACTGTGCCAACTCTAATGTAATCATAAAATTCCTTTCAATTCAGCTGAGAAAATAGACTACCAAGCATAATAGTCTATTTTTCTTTTAAAGAGCAACTATCCTTGAGTACAGAAAGCCTAGGATATAGATGGGGGTACAGCTTTTCGACATATAAAAACCCTTGCAATTCAATGAATTAAACAAGGGTTTTGATAAATATGGCGGAAAAGGAGGGATTCGAACCCTCGATACGCTATTAACGTATATCCGCTTTCCAGGCGAACGCCTTCAACCACTCGGCCACTTTTCCAATTTCTATCTAGGCTAGTTACAATACTAAATACGCATCCTTTTTACAAGCCTACTTTGTAAACAGGTATCGTCCATAAGCAACACTATAATTTAAAGGGGATGATTGTGCTTCAAATTGATCATATCCTTCTTGTAAATTTCGCCAAAATGCATAATGCGGTGATTTTTTTTCTTGATCCAAGCGATCCTCTGTCAGTTTAAAAGGATAAGCTTGCACTTCAACATAATCTTGTCCATTCTTAAGCGCCATCTCTACGAGGCTATAAATTTCCTCTATTTGAGGATCTGTCATTGCATAACACCCAATTGAATCACATTTTCCATGCACCATTAAATAACTACCTGTGCGTCCTAATGCCCGATCAAATGAATTTGGATATCCCAAATTAAAAGATTTATAGAAGCGGCTATTAGGATTTAACGAACTTCGATAGACCCGATAGAAGCCTTCCGGTGATTGTAAATCACCTTCATAGATTTTAGGTCCTAAGTTACCCGAAAAATTACAGATGGGATAATTGGCAAAGTGACGAAATTCTTTAGCATCTTGAGGCTTCATCCAAAGCTCTAACATTGATTCTTCTTTAAAGATTCGGATCAGTACTTGATCGCCTCTTTGTAAACCATATGCTTTCAATCGTTCAGTGAGCGGTCCACCAGAGATATAGGACGGTTGTTGTTTGATACTGCCACAAGCTGTAAGCATAAAAACGCCAAGAATTATTACGAATATCTTATTTAAATTTATAAAACTCATAGTTTCACCAAACGAACAATATATTAAAAAACCATAATAAAACCGTCAACAAGAACACCTTATTGACGGTCTGAAGTTAATATTCTACTAAATTTAGTATCAAAAATTCAGAATTTCTAACACCTTAGAATGTAATGCCGGTGTTGTAGCTAAAATCGTTGATACGTCTAATGCGATAGAAGATCCATCGAGCGCTGTCATTTTTCCACCTGCTTCATTAACGATGATGGATAATGCTGCGATATCAAGGATATTAACATCGGATTCAACAATAATATCGACTCTACCTGTCGCTAAAAAATGGTATTGCAGAAAATCACCAAATCCACGAGTAGAATTCACTTGACCAACTAACTTCCCATAATTCGCCCACTTTATTGGGTCTTGCGTTAAACGCTTTAAATTCCCCGATGAAAATACAGCTTGAGAAAGTTCAGATATTTCGCTTACAGAGATTCGCTGGTCTTCTAAAAAAGCTCCTCGCCCTTTAACCGCATAGATACGCTCCCCCCCATTGAAACAAGGAGCGGTTGAAACACCGAGCACAATTTCCCCCTTATACATCAGGGCAATTTGGCAAGAAAACAATGGACGACCCCGTACAAATGCCTTAGTACCATCGATGGGATCAATCAACCAGATAAAATCCGAAATCATATTTTTCTGCCCACTCTCCTCACCATAAAACCCATGATCTGGAAATTTTGATGATATATGCTCATATATCGCTTTCTCTGTGGCAATATCAACTTCGGTTACCGGCGTTGCATCTGCTTTAATTTCTATCTTAAAAGCATTCTCCACATATGCCTCAGCAATAATTTTCCGAGCAATATCGGAGGCCTCTAACGCGCAATCAAGATACTTCTGAAAATCCATTCCTCTATCCTTAGTAGTATTAACGGTCGTATTTATCTGTCTAGCATTGGGAAACCAAGTGCTTCTCGAGATTCATAGTAACTTTTAGCAACCATTCCCGCCATCTTGCGTACACGTAAAATATATCCTTGGCGCTCTGTCACTGAGATCGCTTTACGCGCATCTAATAGATTAAATGCATGAGAAGCTTTCAAGACCATTTCATATGCTGGCAATGCTAATTTAGCGATTAATAGGCGCTCAACTTCTTTTTCATAGAAATTAAAAGAGGTTAATAAGAATTCGATATCCGCATGCGAGAAATTATAGTGCGATTGTTCTACTTCATTCTGATGAAATACATCACCGTAAGTAATTTTTCCCAAAGGACCATCTGACCATATCAGATCATAGACACTCTCAACTTCTTGCACATACATTGCAAAACGCTCAAGGCCATAAGTAATCTCCCCAAGCACCGGCTTACACTCTAATCCCCCTGCCTGCTGGAAATAAGTAAACTGCGTAACTTCCATCCCGTTAAGCCAAACCTCCCAACCTAGTCCCCAAGCGCCTAATGTCGGTGATTCCCAATCATCCTCTACAAAACGGATATCATGTTTTGCTGTATCAATTCCCAAAGCTTCTAATGAGCCTAAATAAAGTTCTTGCATATTTTCTGGGGATGGCTTAATTGCAACTTGGAATTGGTAATAATGTTGCAGACGGTTGGGGTTTTCACCATAGCGTCCATCTGTCGGTCGGCGTGAAGGCTGAACATAAGCAGCCGCCCAAGGCTCTGGACCAAGTGCTCGAAGAAAGGTTGCTGTATGGAATGTTCCCGCACCAACTTCAATATCATAAGGTTGTAATACTGCACATCCCTGCTCTGCCCAATAGGTTTGCAGTGTGAAAATCATCTCTTGGAAAGTCATTTTTTTCATGTCGTTTCTTTATCTCATCTTTCGACTATTTATCATCTTATTCAAACCGTATTCATTTTCAGAAGTCGATTCACTTATGCATTAAGCCATATTATAGCGAACCTAGCGCCCTTTCGAGTGATTATCGTCTGATTTATCCTCATCCAATGGTTCCAATACTTCTTCTGAAATTAAAATATCTCTATGCATACGCTCGATTGGAAGAATTTCACCTTCTCTAAAACGATGCTCTCGTTGTGGCACAGGAATCTCAACACCGCTTTCGCGTAACGCCGTATCAATCGCCCACATATAAGCAGCTCGAATCCCATTAGGGCGCTTTACGGCTCGTGATGTCAACCAAACAACCAACTCAAATTCATAGTAGTAGTCTTTAAAGTCTACTAACCATACAGCAGGATTTCGCCCGGGTATACCTTTTAATGTATGCGGAAGTGCTTCAGCGGCGGCCAATACGGCCTCACGAACAATTTCTTTATCAGTACCATACGCGACTCTAAATGGATAACGTACCCGTCTTTGCGGTTCCTTTAGAGTCCAATTTAACATTTTAGTATTAATGAATTCCGAGTTCGGAATCACAATATCAACGTTATCATTGTCAGTAATAATGGTTGCACGTACATTAATTTCTTTAACTTCGCCCCAAAGTGGCTTACCATTTTTCTGATCTTGCAGCTCGATAAAGTCACCAACTTTAATCGATCGTTCAAAAAGAAGAATAAGACCCGAAACAAAGTTATTAACAATGGATTGCAATCCAAAACCCAGACCGATTGCTAATGCCCCTGCAACTAATGCAAAGTTAGTAAAGTCGATCCCAACAGCCGTTAACCCATACAAAAACCCAAAAAGAATAATTGCATAGTAGGTTAAGCGTCCAGCGAGGTAATAGGCCGGCAATTTGTCATCACCTCGTTTATTCCCCATACGGTTAAAAACTCGGTTAAGCCAGAAAGCAATCCACCAACAGACAAGAACTATCAATAAAAATTGTGCGAAGCTTAACGCTGTTACTGGTGTTTCACCAATTGTGAAAAGCGGGGTTCGAACCAATTCTTTAACATTTCGCCAAACATAGCTCAACGTACTTTTCGTGCGGTTAAGCGTATTCAGTAGAACACCTTGATACTTAAGTAATTGATTCTCAAGTATTTTGCCCATGAATTGACTATCAGCTATTTCAGTTTGAAGTTTTTGTAATAGCACTGACGTTTCTTGAATTAGTGTTAAGCGGTCATTTGCAACGCCTGCAAGAAAGCTATTTTCATTACTCCCTCCTCGCGTTTCGATATCTGCCAATAATACATTCGTATTACTACGTTCTACTTCATTTTGGTTAAACCAATCTTTGGCTTTTGCAATAATATCCTGCAGCTCTCGTTGACGTTCTGCATAATTCTTCTGAATACGTTCAACATCTAACTCTTCTTCACTTGAAAGAATTGCTAACGTATCTCGCTCATTTTCATACATATCAAGCTGTACTTCTAAAATGGCAACATTGATTTTTTCTTTTGCAACTCGTTGATTACGTAATCGCGCAACCGCTTGATCTTCAAGCGTGGTATCAGGCAGAAGTAATAACTGAGATTGTTCTCGCAGTAGTCGTGTATTTGCCTCTTGCAAACGAACAATCACATCACTCATTCGCTCTTCTAAGGCAATCTGTTCTTCAGGGGAAAATGTTAAGCGTGCAATTGCAATATTTTTTGTCTCTTGCAGATCTCGTGCCTCTTCTTCTAACAAGGCAAGATGATCTTTCAATAACCGTAATCGTTCGTGAAGCAATGCCTGTTCTGTTTGCGAAACAATCACTTTCAACGCAAAAAGGTAGCGTTCTGGCGTTCTCTCTGGCGTTTCAAAATAGCTAACAAATTGGTTACTTAACTGGCGAGATAACTCGCGTGATTGATTTTCTTGATCGCGGATATTTTCCCGTGTACTCGTTAATTCCGTACTCAGCTCCCGCTCACGATGGATTAATGTTAATAACTCATTAATATTATAGTGCTCTTTAACAACATTTTTTTGAACAACTTTATTAACATTTTTCTCTTTTAATGCAACATAAGCAAAGAGATTAGCGCTAATATGAGATATTTTGGGTGTCTCTTTTATTCGTGTTTCATCAGGAAGGATTGCCGCTTCGGTTTCGATACGTTCTAAAAAATCAATCACCGATTGACGAAGCTCGCTTACCTTTTGACCTTGAAAATAACTCCACCAAGAGGTTGGTAAAGACATTGGATCGGGAAGTTCTTGTTGAATCTCTTTTTCTGTTTCTGTTCCTGCTAAACCACTTTGCAATATTGAGCCAATAGGGTGAACTTGCGAGAAAGACGCACTAACACTCACAAATACCAAAAAAATCAGCGTTAATAGCCGCTTGATCATTGAACAGAAACCTCAAAATAAAGGAAAAAGAGCACAAGAAAACCTTAATCGCCTTGAACTCAGATTGAAGAAGGGACTCGAAGGTAATATTATTGCATATAGTGTCGGCTCAATCTAGAATATGAGACTGAATAATTAATTATTTTAAGGATGAATCTGTGTCAGAAAAAACAACAGAAAATCAAAGCATTGAATCACAGCTCCAAAAATTAACAAAAATTGTTGAAGCTTTAGAAAGCGACGAACTCTCGCTTGAAGAATCGCTGAAAAAATTTGAAGAAGGCATTGCTTTAACAAAAGCATGCCAAGAAAGCTTGGAATCTTCTGAAAAACGTATTCAACAGCTTCTTTCTGAAGATTAAATAGAGGAGAGATCATTAATGCTTAAGGAATGGTTCACCCAGCGCTTAAAATCCTTCGAAATGGTTTTTAAAGATAATCTTGAAAAAATCGATGCACCTGCACGATTAAAAGAAGCGCTTTTATATAGCACCCTAAATGGAGGCAAACGTCTTAGAGCACTTCTTGTACTTGCATCTGGCGAACTATTTCAGGCAAAAGAAGCAGAACTTTTTCAAATCGCAACCGCTATTGAATCCATCCACGCTTATTCTTTAATCCATGATGATTTACCAGCAATGGATAATGATAATTACCGCCGTGGGAATCTTACTTGTCACAAAGCATTTGATGAGGCCACAGCAATTTTAGCAGGCGATGCACTACTAACCTATGGCTTCGAATGTCTAAGTACTATCAGCACAATAAGCGCAGATAATAGGTTGAAAATTATACAACTTTTTAGTCAGGCCGCAGGTTCTGCTGGAATGGTTGGAGGGCAATATATCGATCTTGAATCTGAAGATAAATCGATCCCACTCACCACATTAGAGATGATTCATCGTAAAAAGACAGGGGCACTTATTAAAGCAGCTATTTTAGGCGGAGCGATTGCCGGAAATGCAGATTCAGATAGTTATGACAGACTTGCTACCTATGCGGATAATATTGGTCTCGCATTTCAAATCAAAGATGATATTTTAGATGTAGTCGGAACCCAAGAAGAGCTCGGAAAGACTCCTGGAGCGGACTTACTACACGATAAGTCTACCTATATCTCATTATTGGGAATGGATGCTTCTATTGATAAACTTAACGAACTAATATCTGAAGCCGTTGAGCTGTTGCAGCCATTTGGGACAAAAGCAACACCTCTAATCGATCTTGCTCAATACATCCAAACACGCAATCACTAAGGTTTTGTCTATGAACTCAACGCCATTACTCGATCAAATCCAAACACCTTGGGATCTTAAAAATCTCTCTATAGATGATTTACAGAAAGTCTCAAATGAGTTGAGACAGTTCCTAATTGATAGTGTGCTTGATTCAGGAGGGCATTTTGCATCAGGACTTGGGGTCGTAGAATTATCGGTTGCACTGCACCATGTATTTAATACACCGGACGACAAAATTATTTGGGATGTAGGACATCAAGCATATCCTCATAAAATTTTAACTGGCCGAAAAAATCAAATTCATACCATTCGAAAAAAAGGCGGGTTGGGACCTTTCCCTTCTATCTTTGAAAGTGAATATGATGCTTTTGGTGTCGGTCATTCATCAACATCTATTAGTGCAGCTCTAGGAATGGCAATCGGAGCTCATCACTTCCACAAAGATCAGCAGCAAATTATTGCTGTAATCGGTGATGGCGCATTAACGGCTGGACAAGCATTTGAAGCTCTCAATCACGCTGGTGATTTAAAGTCGAACCTACTCGTGATTCTTAATGATAATAATATGTCAATTTCACCCAATGTTGGGGCATTGAGCACAATGTTAACTCGCACTTTATCAAATCCTTCTTTGCAATCGATTCGAGAAAGTGGCGCAAAATTTTTAGAAAACTTACCTTTCCCACATGCAAAAGATTTAGCAAAACGTGCAGAAATACGGGTCAAAAGTGCTGTTGCAGAACAAAGTGTTATCTTTGAAGAGTTTGATTTTCAATATTTTGGTCCCATCGATGGGCATGACCTTCCAACGCTCGTTACAACGCTAAATAATTTAAAGCAGAAACAAGGCCCTAAGCTTCTTCATATTACCACTAAAAAAGGGAAAGGGTATGCAAAGGCAGAAGCTGAACCTGTCAAATTTCATGCCGTCTCTGCATCTAAAAAGCCTTCTGAATCAATACAACAATCTACATCTAAAGCGCTTACCCAGAAAGTCTCCCATACCCCGCTGACGTATACCCAAGTGTTCTCTAAATGGCTTTGTAATATGGCTGAAGTAGAACCTGATTTGATGGCCATTACACCAGCAATGTGTGAAGGCTCTGGATTAGTAGAATTCAGCAAACGCTTCCCTAATCGCTTTTTTGATACCGCCATTGCGGAACAACATGCCGTAACACTCGCAGGCGGAATGGCTCTTGCCGGACTTAAGCCCATTGTTGCGATATACTCAACATTTTTACAAAGAGCCTACGATCAATTACTACATGATATTGCGATCCAAAATCTTGATGTGACCTTTGCCATAGATCGCGCGGGAATTGTGGGTCCTGATGGTGCAACCCATGCTGGGACATTCGATATTGCCTTCCTTAGAACCGTTCCCAATATGGTCATTATGGCCCCCTCTTCCGAGGAAGAGTGCTATAAAATGTTAACAACTGCATATCAATATAAAGGCCCCGCAGCTGTCCGTTATCCAAGAGGTAAAGGTATTGGTGCCAACATTCCGACAACCATTGATAAAGGCATTCCTTTCGGTAAAAGTCACCTGGTCCACAAAGGCGAGAAGCTACTTGTAATTAATATTGGACCACTTATCAAAACAGCAGAAGCTGTCGCCAATAATTTTAATGGATCTTTGCTCGATTTACGCTTTATAAAACCTCTTGATAAAGATCAGTTACTAATGCTTGCAAAAGAACATGATGCCATTATCACACTCGAAGATGGTGCAATTATGGGGGGAGCGGGTTCTGCAATTAACGAATTACTCGCTGAAGAGAGCATCTTTATGCCAATCAAACATTTTGGTATCAAAGATTCCTATCCTAAACATGGAGAGAGAGAAGAAATCCTTGCAGATTACGGTTTAACCGTAGCAGATCTAATCCGAGAAACTGAAAAGTTTCTTTCGACTATCAATTGATAACGCTAGCTAATAAAAAGCCGCTCTATATGGAGCGGCTTTCAATCATGATATATTTTTACGTGATTTAAACAATCAGATCACTATTGAATTTCTTCTGCTAAAACTTTTAATTGCGCCTGAGTGATCTGTTGAATGCCTTTTTCTGCAAGATCAAGCATCTCTAGTAACTCACTTTTTGCAAAAGCCGCTTTCTCTGCTGTTGCTTGCACCTCTATAATCTTCCCTTCATTTGTCATGATGACATTCATGTCTGTATCAGCATTACTGTCTTCAGCATAATCTAAATCGAGCACCGGTTTTCCTTGATAGACACCCACAGATATTGCGGCGATCTGCGCGACTAGTGGCGTTTTTTCTAGTACACCAATTTCAACTAACTTATGAAGCGCTAGTACAAGCGCAATATAGCCTCCTGAAATCGCCGCTGTACGAGTACCACCATCTGCTTGTAAAACATCGCAATCAATAGTAATTGTTCGCTCTCCGAGCAATTCTAAATCAACTGCTGCACGTAGTGAGCGACCAATTAATCGTTGAATCTCCAAAGTTCGTCCACTCTGCTTTCCTCGTGCAGCTTCACGGCTAGATCGCGTATGCGTTGAACCAGGGAGCATTCCATACTCTGCCGTAATCCAACCTTTTCCTTCTCCACGTAAGAACCCTGGTACGCGTTCCTCAATCGTGGCGGTACAAAGAACCTTAGTATTCCCAAATACAGCCAAAACAGATCCCGCAGCATGCATTGTAAAATTGGGTATGAATTGCAATTCTCGCATTTGATTCGCTAATCGCTTTGATGGTCTCATATAATTCTCCTAATGATAATAAATAGCTATATAAGCCCAATTCCTTAAGCTCTATGCAGAAAACGCCCGTAAAAACGGGCGTTAATATTCGTAAACATTTCTAGTCTAATTTATTCTTCAGTTACAAAATAGATGCTTTAAACAGCACCTCTATCTATAACTCCAATGCCAAAAACGATTATTTACCACGGTAAACAATACGTCCTTTTGTAAGATCATAAGGCGTTAACTCAACCTTCACGCGATCTCCCATTAGAATACGGATATAGTTTTTACGCATCTTTCCAGAAATATGTGCAGTAATCACATGTCCATTATCTAACTCAACTCTAAACTGTGTATAAGGAAGCGTCTCAGTGACAGTTCCTTCCATTTCAATATGATCTTCTTTTGACATAGAACTCTTCAAATAATGATAAAAATGTTGGTCGGGACAGCAGGATTTGAACCTGCGACCCCTTGCACCCCATGCAAGTGCGCTACCAGGCTGCGCCATGCCCCGACAAAATGAGGTTTAAATATTAGCAAATAAAAAGCTAAATGACAAGCCTTGACGGCTTCCACTTAGCTTTTTACCAACTTTTTCGGGTGTTTATAACAGCATGAAATTCTTCAAAAAATCACACTACTTTTTATTGCGCTGTTGCTGTTTTTACTTCTACTGTTGTTCCAGGAATATCCGTTAAAAATCCTGAACGAGCGATACTACTTGTAGATGAAGATGATTGAACCGCCGCAGAGGTTGGAATATCTGCACCGCCACCGAGTGCCGCATAGAGCATGATATCATTGATATGCTTATCGAAGTATGTCGTTAACAATGCTTGACGTGAACTAAAAAGTGTACGCTGCGCATCTAATACATCAAGGTAACTAGCAATACCGTTGGTATAGAGTAAGTTTGCTAAACGTAATTGTTCTGAAGTCGTTGCAACAAGATTTTGCTGCGCTCTCAATTGATCTGAAAGTGGCTTTTTAGAGACTAAAGCATCAGCAACTTCTTGGAATGCCGTCTGAATTGTTTTTTCATAAGTGACTACCGCCATATTCTTACGAACATGTGATAAATCTAAATTCTGCTTAATTTTACCCCAATTAAAAATTGGCAATGAAATTGATGGGCTAAAGCTCCAACCACTGTGACCACTATCGAAAAGGTCTGATAGTTCACTAGATGCTCTATTCAGAGTGGTTGTTAAACTAATACTTGGGAAAAATGCTGCGCGTGCTGCCCCAATATTCGCATTCGCGGCCAGTAAATTATATTCTGCTTCCATTACATCTGGACGCACTAACAGAACTTGTGATGGCAAACCAACAGGAAGTTCTTCCACAAAATGTGACGATCTTAATGATAAACCTTGTGGTAAATCGGTAGCAACAGCACCCACTAACGTATAGAGTGCATTGCGAGCCTTACCTAACTGCCCTTCAATACTTGCAACTTGTGCTTGCGCCGAGAACACCTGACCTTTTGCTTGTGCAAGATCGAGATCATTCGCAATACCAGCATTTACTTGTTGCTGGACTAGCGCATAAGACGCCCTATTTGAATTCAAGGTCTCTTTTGCGACACGAAGCTGTTCAAGCGCTAAAAGTTCTGTTAAATAACCACGCGCAACACCTGAAATCAACGAGATTTTAGCAGCTTTCTGCCCTTCTTCCGAAGCGAGATATTGGCTAAATGCAGCATCGCTAAGTGACTTTGCTTTTCCGAAGAAATCTAACTCAAAGCTACTAATCCCAAGCCCTGCACGGGATGATTCAGAGATAGCCGCTTCACCTGTTGGGGAATTTGCAGCCCCAACTTTGTCACGGGAAAAGCTGCCTGATGCATTAACGCCCGGTAGGCGCTCAGAAATCGTAATGCCGTACGCAATACGTGCTGCTTCTAAATTCAATGTTGCTAATTTAAGATCACGGTTATTTTCCAAAGCAATTGCAATCAATTGCTTCAAACGTGGATCTTTAAAGTATTGTTGCCAGGTGATCTCATAAGCAAATTTTTGATCTGCTAATGTTCCTGTTTGCACAATTGATGTTGCCGGAAACGTATCAATCACCGGTAATTGTGGACGATTATATTCCGGCGCTAATGAACACGCTGTTAGAATAAGTGGCGCGCCAATGTATAACAGTTTTCTTTTCATATGTAATGATCAACCTCTAAAGCGTTTGCAACAATGCTAATTTCAATTTTTACCACAAATAGATGGCATTTTTTTTCATAAACTTAGGTCGATATTGTAACAATCGACAACAATGTTGTCATCTTTTAAATCTTTCCAAAGCCATAAAATCGTTTTTTCCAATAGGGAGTATCAAAACTCGTGATTTCAACACGTTTGCCAGAACTTGGTGCATGAATCATCATCGTCCCTCCGAGATAAATTCCTGCATGAGAGATACTATTTCCACGAATTTTAAAGAAAATAACATCCCCAGGCTCAGGATTATTCGTCTTTGATACATACTGAAATTGACTACGGGTATCTCGTGGTAAATTGACACCTACTGCACGATAAACATATTGAATAAGACCACTACAATCAAATCCTCGCTTAGGATCGGTTCCACCAAAGCGATAAGGTACTCCAATCTGCTCCTTTGCATAAGAAATTGCCGCATTTTTTAATTCAAATAGGCTCTCTCTTCGCCCCTCAGCAAACGAAAAAGTGGACGAAATTAGCAAAAGCCCGATAGTGATAAGCACTTTTTTCCCGCAAATCAATATCTTTTTATTCATTCCATTTACTCCATTAACTATTTCTATACATCTTCAATGATTGATAATTCCTATGGCGATTCTCAATTTTGCTATAATTTAGCAATTAAATTGTTCCATCGCTTTTCACCTCTAAGGAATATTCATGCCAAAACATTTAGATAACAAGATCTTAATTGTACACTCAAATCAACAAGATGCTCAAAAAATTGCCCGTGTATTAAGGGACGCATCATTTTATTCTGAAATCGTTTCAACGAGAGAGTTAGCAAACGATTTAACAGATATTTTACCGAAATGTATTTTGACAGATAACTTGACAGAAGTAACGAAAATTCTATCAAACCTAACGTTAGAAATTCCCACACTCTCTCTTGAAGCTACAAATGATCAATCATTTATCTTAAACTTCATTAAAAACCAAAATATCCAACCCGTTTGGAATATCCCCGCTTTTATTGATCATCATACAGCAGCGATTAAACGAACGGTAGGAGCTGATGAGGTTATTCTTGGATTATCCGGTGGAGTAGATTCTTCTGTTGTTGCTGCACTCATTCACAAAGCTATTGGCCAACAACTTACTTGCGTATTTGTCGATACGGGTCTTCTGCGCCTTAATGAAGGCGATAAAGTAATGCAAACTTTCGCAGAAAATATGGGAATTAATATTATCCGTATTGACGCAGAAGATCGCTATCTTGCAGCACTAAAAGGGGAAAATGATCCCGAGAAAAAACGTAAAATTATCGGCGAACTCTTTGTAAAAATTTTTGAAGAAGAAGCTCGTAAACTCCCTAATGCAAAATGGTTAGCACAAGGAACAATCTATCCTGATATTTTAGAATCTTTAAATACTAAAGATGGCGTTGCAGTAAAGTCTCATCACAATGTGGGTGGATTACCAAAAGAGATGAATCTAAAACTTTTGGAACCTATCAGTTCACTATTTAAACATGAAGTGCGAGAACTAGGCGTCGCACTCGGCTTACCAAAAGCAATGGTTTATCGCCATCCATTCCCTGGACCAGGTTTAGGGGTGCGCATTTTAGGAGAAATTAAAAAAGAATATGCTGATATTCTACGTTTGGCAGATAATATCTTTATAGAAGAACTCATCGCGGCAAATCTTTATGACAAAGTCTCGCAGGCTTTTGCTGTTTTCGTTCCTGTAAAATCTGTCGGTGTATCAGATGATAAACGTGTGTATGATTATGTAATTGCTCTGCGCGCTATTGAAACAATTGATTTTATGAGCGCTCGAGCAGCACATCTTCCATGGGATTTCATTGAACGAGTTTCAACGCGTATTATCAATGATATTGATGGCGTTTCTCGCGTCACTTATGACGTTTCGAATAAGCCGCCAGCAACGATTGAATGGGAATAATCTTCTAAAAGCTCACAAAAAAGCTCGCTATCGCGAGCTTTTTTAACGATTAGATTGGTGAAAATTTACTTTGAAGGACCTAAAATAAAAACTCCTTTCACAAATAAACGTTCTCAATCATGACATATCAAATCATCCATTGTTCTTACGGACAACACGCCGAATCTATCCTTGAAATCTATAATGAGGTAATCGAAACCTCAACAGCAATGTATGACTATAAAAAACGGACTATGGAAGATATGGAGCAATGGTTTGACAGTAAAATAGCGAAAGATTATCCCGTTATCGGTCTGATATCTCATGATAAACAACTAATGGCCTTCGGTACATATGGACCTTTTCGAATTCAACCAGCATATCAATATACCGTGGAGCATTCTATTTACATCCATCGTTCTTTCCGTAGTCAAGGTTATGGAGATATTCTCTTGAAATCACTTATCAAATCCGCTCAAGTACAACAATATCATGCAATGATTGCCGCCATCGATGACAATAATATCGGTAGTATTAAACTCCACGAGAAAAACGATTTTCGGCACGTCGGTACTCTACCTGAAGTCGGCTACAAATTTGATCGGTGGCTTAATTTAGTACTTTACCAACGTCTACTGTCTACTCCTGTGAACCCAATAACCGAATAAAATGTCTAAATAAAAAGGGCGATACTCTATTCGCCCTCTTCAATGGAGTTCATAAAATAAATAGACTCGGGATATTTTCTTCTTTAAAAATTATACTAAGGGTACTTCCGGAAAATCAATAGCAGGATCGACAACATTGTTTAACCAGTTAGTAAAGCTATTAAGTGCTGTCAATAACGTTAACTGAATGATATCTGCTTCTGAAAAACCCACCTCTTCAGCTTTTTGTATAAGCGTTTTTTCAATGTTCCCTTTATTCTTTAAAACAGAAAGCGCAATATCAATAATCAATTGTTCTCTTGCATCCTCAGACCGTCCATACTGGGCTTCTACACACTCTTCGGTCGTTAACCCTGCCATTCTCTTTGCTGAAAAAGTATGGGCACTAACACAGTAACGGCAACCATTATAGTTTGCAACAGCAAGTGCTAAAAGCTCTTGATCTCGTTTAGAAAATTGAGAGTTTTCTAACTTAGATTGTAATGCAAGAAAAGCTTCAAGGCTTATGCCATCAATGCCTAATGCTCCGAAGAAATTAGGTAACACACCAAATTTTCCTTTCAACTGCGTTAAAATTGGTTTTGCAATATCATCAGCTGTTTCTGGAGTCACTAATTTAAATTTTTCCACTTTATCTTCTTCCCTATTTATAAAAAATTTTATACTTAGAATTTACTATTAGAAGAATGATAGTCAATATTTTATTAATTTACAATATATAAAATTATAAATTATTTTATGTGTCGGAAAATAGCTAGATTTCCAATATACAGAACAATAAATCATTCACAGAACTGCATAATTACCGCGCTTTATATATAGATGCTAATTGAGCAGTTATGCGTTAGTGTGTATCATAATAAAACGATCAAAAAAATCTGCAAAATCGTGGATTTCTTATTATACCTAAGGAGAGAAATTTTTATGCGTATTGTCCTGCTTGGCGCCCCTGGTTCTGGGAAAGGTACTCAGGCCGAAAACATTGTGAAAAAATTTGGAATCAAGCACCTTTCAACAGGTGATATGCTTCGTGCAGAAGTGAGTGAAGGTACTCCTCTTGGTTTAGAGGCTAAAAAAATCATGGACGAAGGTAAACTTGTCTCTGATGAAATTGTGTTAGGAATGGTTAAAAATCATATTCTTAAAGCAGAAAAGGGTTTCCTCCTTGACGGTTTCCCCCGCAATATCAATCAAGCAGAAAAACTTGATGAATTATTAGATGAAATGAATATGCCAATCGATCGAGTGATCTATTTTGATGTTCCTTTTGAAGTGATTAAAGAACGCTTAAAATCACGCGGTCGTTCTGATGATACAGAAGAAACTATTCTTAAACGCCGCAAAGTGTTCGAGGATGAAACATTCCCACTTGTTGATTACTTTGTGTTACAAGGAAAACTAAAAACAATTAATGGCTGTGGCGACATTGATGAAATTAGTGAAGAGATTTTCAAAGCAATTGATCCTAATAACTAATCTTTTAAAAAAATACGTTGTTATTTTAAGAAAGGCTACGATGATCTATACGTAGCCTTTTTATATTAAAAGGAACCTTTATGAAACGAAACTATTGGGGAATTGGTGCGATAGTTCTCTTTATTGCTATTTTTGCCTATTTTGCACAACCATTATTTATGCCTCCAGCGCAAGGAAATGTAAAAACAGAACCATTTTGGGTCGTTGAAACAACGCCAAACTCGCTCTCTGTTTTCACTCTGACATTAAATGAATCAACACTCGATGATCTCATTAACGTTTTGGGAAATCGTCTTGATCTCTCGCTCTTTGAAGAGAATGGGAAATATCAACTTGAAGGCTATATTCGTGAAACCCATATTGGTGGCATCACTGCACGAATTCCTTTCACTCTCAATGTTTCACCTTCTCAAATTGATGAAACACTCGGCCTTTTAGAGGCAGGAAAAAAAGCCTCGAATACTAAAACCGTTTATGAAATTCCAAGCGATTTACATCATCGTTTTTATCAAAATACTATTCATAGTATTGCTTTTATACCGATGGCAGTTTCTCTTGACGAGACAGTTATATTGGGGCGTTTTGGGGATAACCCAATAAAACTACAAGAAGAACTCACCGGCGCGATTCATTACCTCTATCCCAATAAAGGTATCGATATTACTATCGATCAAAAAGGGGAATACCGCTCGATTGTTCAATATATTTCACCCAACTTATTTAATGAAAAAGTATTACAACCTCTTTACAAAAATGGCGTGAAAGAGTTACCAATATCAACTCGCAACCTTTAAAGGTTGCGCGATAACACTATTGAGATTGAAGGCTTGCTGTAATTTTATTAATGACATAACTTGCAGCAAGCATGCCCATTGTCGCCGTCACTGTAATCACAGAACCGTAACCTTGGCAATTGAGCCCGCCACTCAAATTTTTCTTACGGGGACTATTCTCTTTACTAAAAACAATCGGAATACCTGTCTTCTTAGGAGAGCTAGGGAAATGATAATCTTTGCGTAAAATTGTCTTTAAACGGGCACACAATGGATCATGATATGTATTATTAATATCATCTATCAATAGATCCTCTGCACGGATCTTGCCTCCGGCCGCTCCTGTGGAGATTATTTTGAGCTTATTGCGACGAGCATAGGCAATTAAGCCAGCTTTAACCTTCACTTCATCCATTGCATCAATCACCCAAAGATGCTTATCTCGGGGTATAGAGAGATATTCCTCTAGATTATCGATTGATAAGAAGTCTTCAATAGCATGTACCACACATTGATCATTAATCATCCCTATACGCCGGCGCATCTCTTCAACTTTTGACACGCCAATTGTTGAGCTAAGTGCATGAATTTGGCGATTAATGTTACTCTCAGCGATATTATCTAAATCGATCAATGTTAATTCGCCAATTGCGCTGCGAGCTAAAGCTTCAGCAGCCCAAGAGCCGACACCGCCGATACCGATAATAACAACATGGCTATTCTGTAACTGTTGCAATCCATCATCACCATAGAGTCGACTCAACGTTGAAAAACGACGTTCATAATCTTGTGGTAATAATTCCATTGCTTGATCCTTCTACTGATTTTATTAGTAGCTATTATGCCTGAATTGTTGAGAAATTTTAGATAAAAAAAGAGGTACTTAAAGTACCCCTTTCATCATAATCTAATCAAAAAATTAGATTATGCTAAACGCTCATTGACTTTATCCCAGTTCACTAACGCCCAGAAATTTTCGAGGTAGTTAGGACGGCTATTACGATAATCAATATAGTAAGCATGCTCCCAAACATCACACGTTAAAAGCGGCGTTTGACCTTCAGTTAAAGGTGTTGCGGCATTTGAAGTTGATACTAAATCAATAGAGCCATCTTTGTTTTTCACAAGCCATGCCCATCCTGAGCCAAATGTACCAATTGCACATTTATCAAATGCTTTTTGGAACGCTTCAAAAGATCCCCATTTTTTATTGATCTCTTCAGCAATTTTACCCGTCGCTGCACCACCACCTTGTGGTTTTAATGACTCCCAGTAAAAAGTATGGTTCCATACTTGTGCCGCATTGTTAAACATTGGACCACTAGCTTTTAAGATGATCTCTTCAAGCGTCGAATTTGCAAACTCTGTGCCTTCAATCAAAGTATTTAAAGTATTTACATAGGTTTGATGGTGCTTACCATAATGATACTCTAAAGTCTCTTTAGAAATGTGTGGTGCTAATGCATCTAATGCATATGGGAGTTTTGGTAATTCAAATGACATATACTTCCTCCAATTAAAATAAAATAGATTACTCTATCAATTTTAGGCTTTATCTTGATCTAACACAAGT
Organism: Ignatzschineria sp. 22MB058224; assembly: GCF_058188435.1. Classification (NCBI taxonomy): domain Bacteria; kingdom Pseudomonadati; phylum Pseudomonadota; class Gammaproteobacteria; order Cardiobacteriales; family Ignatzschineriaceae; genus Ignatzschineria; species Ignatzschineria sp. 22MB058224. Next base: position 2,158,593 of record NZ_CP187366.1, on the reverse strand, counting down.
TATCGCCCGTCTCTTTCTGAAAATTATGCAAACTCACAAAAAAACTATATTAGTTATGAGCGCTCAACTTTGCGTAATTCAATATTTTTGGACAATTTATCAAGAACCCCATTAACGTAACGATGACTACCTTCAGCGCCAAACTGTTTTGCAAGCTCAACCGCCTCATTAATAACAGACTTATATGGGATATCCGGCTGTTTTTCAAGTTCATAAGCGCCTAACCACAAAATTGAGCGTTCAATAGGATCTACTTGCTCAATGTCACGATCTAAATAAGGTGATACAGCAGCATTCAATTCACCACGATGCTGGGTAATATATTGCAAAATCTCATGAAAATATTCACTATTTGCATCTGCAAACTGTTGATTATCGGCAATATTTGCACTAATCTCTGCTAATGAGCTTTGCGCAATTTGCCACTCATAAAGCGCTTGAATTAAAAAAAATCTTGCAGATTTTCTTGAGGTGATAAATTTTCGTTTTGAAACAGACACGCTACTTCCTCTCTAGTATTAGAAATGAGAAGCGCTCCCACAAAAGGAGCGCTTATATCAATTACATATTTAACAATGGGTTAGCCATTATTTAGCAGCATTACGACGCTCTTCATGATAAATAAGCCCAGTACCTGCAGGAATTAAGCGTCCTACGATAACGTTCTCTTTTAGACCACGAAGATGATCTTTTAAGCCTCGAATCGATGCATCTGTTAACACACGAGTTGTCTCTTGGAACGATGCCGCAGAAATGAAGCTATCCGTTGCAAGTGAGGCTTTAGTAATACCAAGGAGTATTGGCTGATAAGTTGCAGGTACTTTGCCTTCTGCCTCTAAGCGATCATTTTCTTCAAGAACCGCCACATACTCAGCCTGCTCACCTTTAATAAATGAACTATCATTCGACTCAAGAATCTCTACTTTACGGAGCATCTGACGAATAATGACTTCGATATGTTTATCAGAGATTTTCACCCCTTGTAAGCGGTAAACATCTTGAATCTCTTTCACTAAGTAAGCTGCAAGCTCTTTCACCCCTAATAAACGGAGAATATCATGTGCACTTAACTCACCATCTACAATAATTTCCCCTTTTTCAACAGTCTCGCCTTCAAACACATTCACATGACGCCATTTAGGAATGAGTTCCTCGTGTGCAATACCATCTGAATCAGTAATAATCAGACGCTGTTTACTCATTGTTTCACGGCCAAAGCTTACGATACCTGTCTTCTCAGCAAGGATAGCTGCTTCTTTAGGACGACGTGCTTCGAACAAGTCAGCAACTCGAGGAAGACCCCCGGTAATATCACGAGTTTTCGATGATTCTTGTGGAATACGTGCTAATGGATCACCGATTGATACTTTATCACCATCATTAAGGTTCAAAATCGCCCCGACAGGAAGTGTATACATTGCTGTAACATCGGTACCTGGGATATTCAATTCATTACCTGCTTCATCGACAACGAAAATTGATGGGCGTTTACCACCAGTATTACGCTGTTTAGAATCAAGAACAATTAGATTTGAAAGACCTGTGACATCATCTGTTTGTTTTTGAACATTGATATTTTCTTCAAAATCAACAAATTTCACAAAACCCGATACCTCAACAATAACTGGTATTGTATGTGGATCCCAAGTTGCAACGATATCCCCAATCTCAACAGCGCCGCCTTCATCAACAACAATTGTTGCACCATAAGGTACTTTATAGCGCTCACGGTTACGTCCAAATTCATCCATGATGATTAACTCACCAGAACGGGATGTTGACACAAGGTTATTGTCTTTGTTACGTACTGTTTTCATACGAACAAGTTTCAATGTACCTTTTGTTTTAACCTGAACATTTGAAACTGCCGCCGAACCTGAAGCCGCTCCCCCGATATGGAAGGTACGCATCGTTAACTGAGTTCCTGGTTCACCGATGGATTGTGCAGCAATAACTCCAACAGATTCTCCTGGATTAACTAAATGTCCACGACCAAGATCACGGCCATAACATTTCGCACATAAACCATGACGATTCTTACATGTAATCGCTGAACGTGCAATTAGCTCATCGACACCTTTTTCATCAAGAAGATCTACCGCCGCTTCATCTAATAAAGTGCCTGCTTCAAATAATACTTCATCTGTTCCTGGAACGTAGACATCTTCGGCGACAACGAGCCCTAATACACGGTCACGTAACGGCTCAACAATGTCCCCGCCCTCAACAATTGGTGTCATCAAGAGACCATCTGTGGTACCACAATCTTCATTAACGATTACTAAGTCTTGCGCAACGTCAACAAGGCGACGAGTCAAATAACCTGAGTTCGCAGTTTTAAGTGCCGTATCTGCAAGACCTTTACGAGCACCATGCGTTGATACGAAGTACTGAAGAACGTCCAAGCCCTCACGGAAGTTTGCGGTAATTGGTGTTTCAATGATTGAACCATCTGGTTTAGCCATCAGACCACGCATACCAGCAAGCTGACGAATCTGTGCGGCACTACCACGAGCTCCTGAGTCAGCCATCATAAAGATCGAGTTAAATGATGTTTGTTCTACTTTTTCACCCGTTTTTTCATCGACAACTTCATCTTTACCAAGATTACTCATCATCGTCTTCGCAACTTCTTCATTCGTACGAGACCAGATATCGATCACCTTGTTATAACGCTCACCATTCGTCACAAGACCTTGCGAATATTGTGATTGCACCTCTTTTACTTCAGCTTCTGCCTTTTCAATGATTGCTTGTTTTTGCGGCGGAATCACCATATCTTCGTAACCGATCGATGAACCCGAACGCATCGCATAATAGAAACCTGTGTACATCAAATTATCAGCAAATATAACCGTATCTTTAAGACCTAAACGACGATAACAGCTGTTAATCAGATTTGAAATTTCACGTTTCGTTAAAACCTTATCGATTTCTGAAAATGGTAAGCCTTTAGGTAGAATATCCGTTAAAAGAATGCGTCCAACTGTTGATTCAACACGGCGGTACATCTCGCCTTCTTGCGCATCTTCAAACATATGGATAGGTAAACGAACAGAAATTTTCGCATGAACATCTACTTCTTTTAATACATAAGCACGATGTACCTCTGCACTATTTGCAAAAATTCGGCCTTCACCTTTCACATTCAAACGCTCACGCGTCATATAGTAAAGCCCTAATACAACGTCCTGAGATGGAACAATGATCGGCTCACCATTTGCCGGTGATAAGATATTATTTGATGACATCATCAATGCACGCGCTTCTAGCTGTGATTCAATTGACAATGGAACATGTACCGCCATCTGGTCACCATCGAAGTCAGCGTTAAATGCTGTACATACTAATGGATGTAACTGGATTGCTTTACCTTCGATAAGCACTGGCTCAAACGCTTGAATACCTAGTCTATGTAGAGTTGGTGCACGGTTTAATAAAATTGGATGCTCTGTGATAACATGCTCTAAAATATCCCAAACTTCCGGCACTTCACGCTCCACCATACGTTTTGCAGCTTTAATTGTTGTTGCGATACCACGTTGAATCAGTTGAGAGAAGATAAAAGGTTTGAAAAGCTCAAGTGCCATCTGTTTCGGCAAACCACACTGATGGAGACGAAGTGTTGGTCCAACCACAATTACAGAACGTCCTGAATAGTCTACACGCTTACCAAGAAGATTTTGACGGAAACGACCTTGTTTCCCTTTAATCATATCGGCAAGTGATTTCAATGGGCGCTTATTAGCCCCTGAAATTGCACGGCCACGACGACCATTATCAAGAAGAGAGTCGACAGATTCTTGGAGCATACGCTTTTCGTTACGTACGATAATATCGGGCGCTTCTAACTCTAGTAAACGTTGTAAACGATTATTACGGTTAATCACACGACGATAAAGATCATTGAGGTCTGAAGTCGCGAAGCGTCCACCATCGAGTGGAACTAATGGACGTAAATCGGGTGGTAATACCGGCAAGTTAGTTAAAATCATCCATTCAGGCTTGTTACCTGACGCAATAAATGATTCAACTAGTTTCAAACGGTTTGAAAGACGCTTAAATTTCGTTTCTGAACGAGTCTCTTGTAATTCTTCACGAAGTCTAGATGCTTCTTCTTCTAAATCGATCGCTTTTAACAGCTCTAATACAGCTTCTGCACCCATCCGAGCATCAAACTCATCACCATACTCCTCGATCGCATCAAGGAACTCTTCATCTGTCAATACTTGACCATGCTCAAACGGTGTCAATCCTGGCTCAATTACCACAAATGATTCAAAATATAGAATTTTTTCAATATCACGAAGGGTCATATCAAGCAGTAAACCAATACGGCTTGGTAATGATTTCAGATACCAAATATGCGCAACCGGTGAAGCAAGACTAATATGTCCCATACGCTCACGACGAACATTTGAGAGCGTAACTTCCACGCCACACTTTTCACACACAACACCACGATGTTTTAAGCGTTTATATTTACCACATAAACACTCATAATCCTTCACAGGTCCGAAAATTTTGGCGCAGAAAAGGCCATCGCGTTCAGGCTTAAATGTACGGTAGTTAATTGTTTCTGGTTTCTTAACTTCACCATAAGACCAGCTAAGAATTTTCTCAGGGGATGCTAGACCAATTTTGATCGCATCAAAACCGCCTTTATCTTCATTCTTAAATAAATTTAATAAGTTCATTCGTTATCTTCCAATCTATATTCAAAGAAATGTCTCTTTCGACACAGTTAATTCAAGGGAGAGATGTTTACTCATCATCTCCATCGCTAACCGTATCGATATCGATACCCAGAGAACGGATCTCTTTAATCAGTACATTAAAGGATTCCGGCATTCCCACTTCAATATTATGTTCACCATTCACAATGTTTTTGTACACTGCTGTACGTCCAGCAACATCATCCGATTTCACTGTTAGCATCTCTTGAAGTGTATAGGCAGCACCATAAGCTTCAAGTGCCCACACCTCCATCTCTCCGAAACGCTGGCCACCAAATTGTGCTTTACCACCTAATGGTTGCTGTGTCACAAGTGAATATGGACCGGTTGAACGTGCGTGCATTTTATCGTCAACTAAGTGGTTCAATTTCAACATATACATAAAGCCAACTGTTACAGGGCGGTCAAAAGCATCGCCCGTACGACCATCATAAAGGGTAATTTGACCTGACTCTGGAAGATCTGCAAGGCGCAACATACGACGCATTTCCTCTTCAGAAGCCCCATCAAATACAGGGCTCGCCATCGGAACACCTTTGCGGAGATTGCCACATAATTCAATAATCTCGTCATCACTGAATTTTTTGAAATCAATCGTTTGTGCACTTTCATCTTTGTTATAGATCTCATCTAAGAAACTACGGAGTTCTTTCGCTTTTGCATGAGATTTAATCATTTTATCAATTTTCAAGCCGAGACCATGTGCAGCCCAACCTAAATGAGTTTCGAGAATCTGGCCGATGTTCATACGTGATGGAACCCCAAGTGGATTCAAACAAATATCAACAGGCGTACCATCTTCCATATATGGCATATCTTCCTCTGGAACAATCATTGAAATAACACCTTTGTTACCATGACGCCCCGCCATTTTATCTCCTGGCTGAATACGACGTTTAACTGCAAGGTAAACTTTAACCATTTTAAGAACACCAGGCGCCAACTCATCACCTTGAGTCAACTTCTCACGCAATTCTTCAAATTTCTTGTTTGAATCTTTACGTTGTTGTTCAAGTAATTTCTTGAGCTTCACTAACTCTTCTGCTTGTTCTTCTGATTTCAGTTTTAGATCAAGCCATTTTTCACGCTCAATGCCTTGTAAAAATTCATCAGTAATTTTATCACCGGCTTTAATACCTTTATTTCCAGCAACAACTTCCGCACCAACAAGATTTTTACCAACACGTGCAAAAAGGTCATCTTCAAGAATACGCAATTGATCATTAAGATCTTTACGTACACCACGTAATTCACGCTCTTCGATCTCTTTAGCACGGCTATCTTTTTCGATACCATCACGAGTAAAGACGCGAACATCAATGACAGTTCCATCCATTCCTGAAGGAACACGGAGCGAGTTATCTTTTACATCAGACGCTTTCTCACCAAATATTGCACGAAGTAATTTTTCTTCTGGTGTTAGTGTTGTCTCACCTTTTGGAGAAACTTTACCCACCAAAATATCGCCTGATTTAACTTCCGCACCAATATATGCAATTCCCGCTTCATCTAATTTAGAGAGCGCAGATTCGGATACATTTGGAATATCTGAAGTAATCTCTTCAGGCCCTAATTTTGTATCACGCGCAACACATGTTAACTCTTCAATATGAATCGTTGTAAAACGTTCTTCTTTTACAACACGTTCAGAGATCAAGATAGAATCTTCATAGTTGTACCCGTTCCATGGCATGAACGCGACCAACATATTTTGACCTAACGCTAGCTCACCTAAATCTGTTGATGGGCCGTCCGCGAGAATATCTTGTCTTGAGACGATATCTCCCTCTTTTACGAGGACTTTCTGATTGATACAGGTATTCGCATTTGAGCGCTGATATTTAGTAAGATTATAAATATCAACACCTGATTGACCAACAATCGTTTCTTCATCGTTAACACGGATAATGATACGAGTTGCATCGACATAATCAACAACCCCACCGCGTTTTGCCACTACACAGACACCTGAATCACGTGCAACGATGCGCTCCATACCGGTACCTACTAATGGTTTATCAGCATTCAATGTAGGAACTGCTTGTCGTTGCATGTTCGACCCCATGAGGGCACGGTTCGCATCGTCGTGTTCAAGAAATGGGATAAGAGCTGCCGCAACAGATACAATCTGTTTAGGCGAAATATCCATATAACTAATTTGATCTTTTGTTAAAACTGTAAACTCACCTTCGACACGAGATGAAATTAAATCTTCGGTAAACTCACCATTTTCATCAAGTTTCGCATTCGCCTGCGCAATACCAAAACTCGCTTCCTCATATGCTGACAGATAATCCACTTGGTCTGTAACGCGACCATTGACTACTTTACGATATGGCGTTTCCAAGAAACCATAACTATTTGTGCGAGCATAACTTGATAATGAGTTAATCAAGCCGATATTCGGACCTTCAGGAGTTTCGATCGGACATACACGACCATAGTGAGTGACATGGACGTCACGAACCTCAAAGCCTGCTCGTTCACGCGTTAAACCACCAGGCCCTAATGCAGAGATACGACGTTTATGTGTAACCTCTGATAGCGGGTTATTTTGGTCCATAAATTGTGACAATTGTGATGAACCAAAAAATTCTTTGATAGCCGCAGCAACCGGTTTTGCATTAATCAGTTCATGCGGCGTTAAGCCTTCAGCTTCAGCGATAAGAAGACGATCTTTTACCGCACGCTCAATACGAACTAGACCAATACGATAAACATTTTCTACCATCTCTCCGACTGAACGAATACGGCGATTACCTAAATGGTCAACGTCATCTACTTGTCCATGACCATTACGAATCGATATAAGCTCTTTCAATACATCAAGAATATCTTTATTCGAAAGGGTGCCTTCCCCAGTATCAGAGTCACGACCTAAACGGCGGTTAAACTTCATGCGCCCAACTGCTGAGAGATCATAACGATCCGGTGAGAAGAAAAGGCTTGAAAATAGACTCTCTGCTGCTTCTTTTGTAGGCGGCTCGCCAGGACGCATCATGCGGTAAATTTCAATTTGAGCTTCTAATTGACTTTTAGTTGTATCTGCACGCAAGGTATCTGAAATATATGAACCTCGATCAACATCATTCGTAAATAGAACAGGGACGGTATCGATACCATATGCGACAAATTTTTCAAGCATATCGGCAGTAACAATATCGTTTGCAAGCGCAATAAGTTCACCAGTAGATTCATCAAGAATATCCTGAGAAAGAACACGTCCAACCAAATAGTCAAATGGAACCTCAAGCTCACTTACATTTGCTTCTTCCAACTTTTTAACGTGACGTGCAGTTACTCTACGGCCTTTCTCTACGAGAACTTCACCATCGAGTTTAATATCAAAAGCGGCCATCTCGCCACGCAAACGAGCAGGAACTAATACTAAGAACAATTTGTCTTTCTTAATTTTGAAAGTATTTGTTTCAAAAAATTCCGCTAAAATTTCAGTATCTGAAAGACCGAGCGCTTTTAAAATAATTGATGCATGCAATTTACGACGACGGTCGATACGTGCGTAAACTAAATCTTTCGCATCAAACTCAAAATCCATCCATGAACCACGGTATGGAATGATACGTGCGGAGAAAAGAAGCTTTCCTGATGAATGCCCCTTTCCTTTATCATGATCAAAGAATACGCCAGGAGATCGATGAAGCTGAGATACAATTACACGCTCGGTTCCGTTAATTACAAACGTACCATTTTCGGTCATTAAAGGAATTTCACCTAGATAAACACCACCTCGACCAAACTGATCAATATCCGCTTCACGGATCTCTTTAATTTCACCCGTTTCTAGATCCGAAATTTTTAAGCGCATTCCAATACGAAGAGATGCCGCATAAGTTGTTCCGCGCATTTGGCATTCACGCACATCAAACTCTGGTTCACCAATATGGTAGTCCACATATTCTAATGAAAGTCTAAATCCATTAGAAGTTGCTGTTTTTGCTTTGATTGCTTCAATTGGGAAAATAGATTTAAAAGCTGCATTAAGACCCTGATCTTTACGGTCTTTACGAGGAATATTATCTTGAAGGAAGGAACGATAGGAGTCTATCTGAGTTGCGAGTAAAAAGGGAACTTCTTGTACTTCGATCTGTTGACCAAAATCTTTACGAATACGTTTTTTTTCAGTGAACGAGTATGCCATGCAGTATTTCCTCATAATGATGGGGATTGTAAACATATAAATTAATCCTTTGACCTAAAAGGCCTAATTTATACGCTCGAAATATTTTCATATAAGCTAGTAAAGGCTAGGGAGTCCCCCTAGCCTTTTACAGTCATTTTTCAATCAAAGAAGCCTAAACGCATTAGGTCATGCAAAAGTCACTCCTTCAATCAAAAGATGATTATTTAAGCTCAACAGTTGCACCAGCTTCTTCAAGCTCAGCTTTGATTTTGTCAGCTTCTTCTTTAGATACTTGTTCTTTAATTGTTGCTGGAGCACCTTCAACAAGTGCTTTAGCATCACCAAGGCCAAGACCAGTGATTCCACGAACAACTTTGATAACATTAATTTTCTTGTCGCCCGCTGCTGTCATAACAACATCAAACTCGCTTTGAGCTTCAGCCGCAGCACCAGCATCACCTGCTGGACCAGCAGCTACAGCTACTGCTGCAGTTACGCCAAATTTTTCTTCAATTGCAGAGATTAATTCCATAACTTCTGCTGTTTTCATCTCTTCAATTGCATTAAGGATATCTTCATGTGAGATTGCCATAATAGTTAACTCCTAAATTATCTTTAAATTTCGATTAATTAATAATTCTATACTTTCTATAAGATTTAAAATTAAGCTGCTTCTGCGCTTTTTTTGTCTCTTACAGATGCTAATGTTGCTGCAAGTTTTTGTACTGGCGCTTTCAATACAGCCAAGAACATTGAAATTGCTTCTTCTTTCGTTGGGAGAGAAGCGATTGCTTTCAATGCAGAACCGTCATGAACTTCACCATCATGTGCAATTGCTTTAACAACTAACTTCTCGTTCGCTTTTTCCTTAAGGAAATTGTGAATAACACGTGCACCAGCTACTGGATCTTCTTCATTCATAGAAAAAGCCATGATAATTGGCCCAACAAGACTAGGAATCGCTTCCTCAAATTGCGTCTCTTTTAACGCGAGTCTTGCTAATGTATTTTTCACAACGCGGACATCAACATTAGCTGCACGAGCCGCATTACGAAGAGATGTAATCTGAGCTACCGTAAGCCCGTGGTATTCAGAAAGAACGAGTGAGTGAGCACCATTAGCTAACCCATTGATCTCTTGAACCACTTCTTGTTTACTTTGCAAAGAACTCATTTTTCACCTTTACATTATTGGTAATTTCTTACCCCTTATAAACCCAAGCAATACTTTGCTTGGCCCTACGGTATCTCTAACTTAGAACTACCGTCTACGTAGACAGCTTGCGCAATTAAGCATTAATATGCATCTACGGTCTTAGACTCACCTTTAATTAAAAATTAAAAGATAAGTTATTTTTTTATACTGAAGCCAAATCAACAACAATACCTGGACCCATTGTTGAAGCTACTGTTAATTTCTTAATATAAATACCTTTCGCCGAAGCAGGCTTTAAGCGAGTAATTTCTGCAATTAACGCTTTTAAGTTACCACGAAGCTTTTCAGTATCAAAATTCATTTTTCCGATCGAACAATGAATGATTCCCGCTTTATCTGTACGGAAACGTACTTGACCAGATTTTGCGTTTGTCACCGCTGTCGCAACATCTGGAGTCACTGTCCCTACGCGTGGATTTGGCATTAAGCCTCTTGGACCTAATACTTGACCTAATTGACCAACAACACGCATTGCATCGGGGGTTGCGATCACCACATCGTAATTTAAATCGCCGCCTTTCATGCTTTCAGCGAGATCTTCAAAACCAACAACATCAGCACCTGCCGCCTTAGCTGCATCAGCATTTGCGCCTTGCGCAAAAACTGCAACACGAACATCTTTACCAGTACCATTTGGCATAACTGTTGCACCACGAACTACTTGGTCTGATTTACGTGGATCAACACCTAAATTAAGTGACACATCAAAAGATTCCTCAAATTTAGCCGCAGGAACTTTTTTCAATACTTCAACAGCTTCATCTAAAGTATAAACTTTGTTTGAATCAATCAGCTCAAGAATTGCTTTTTGCTTTTTCGTTAATTTAGCCATGTTACACACCCTCCACTTCGATACCCATTGAGCGTGCACTTCCTGCGATAATTCTTACCGCGGCATCAAGATCTGCTGCCGAAAGATCTGGCTCTTTTGTCTTCGCAATTTCTTCTAATTGCGCGCGAGTTACTTTACCAACTTTTTGAGTATTAGGTCTTGGGCTACCAGACTTGATACCCGCAGCTTTTTTCAATAAATATGCAGCCGGTGGAGTTTTTGTAATAAATGTAAATGAACGATCATTATATACAGTAATTACAACCGGAATAGGCATCCCTGGCTCTAACTGTTGCGTTGCCGCGTTAAATGCTTTACAGAACTCCATAATATTTACACCATGTTGACCTAGTGCTGGCCCAATTGGTGGTGATGGATTTGCTTTACCTGCAGCAACCTGCAAGTTGATATATGACATTACTTTTTTTGCCATTTGGCATACTCCTATAACTTGGGTAAACGCATTTCTGCTCCCCGATTTCAAAGACTGATGATTATATCAGTAAAACTTTTGAGATACAATTCCTGCATCTCAAAGCCCTTAAATTTTTTCCACCTGACTAAACTCAAGATCAACAGGTGTTGCACGCCCAAAGATCATTACAGAAACTTTAATGCGACCCTTATCAGAATCAACTTCCGTGACAGTTCCATTAAACTCATTAAATGGCCCATCAATGACACGGACTTCTTCACCGATCTCATAAAGAACTTTTAACCGTGGCCCCTCTTCTGCTTGAGCAATTCTATTTAAGATTGCTTTTGCTTCTTTATCACTAATTGGGCTTGGACGATCACTTTTACCACCCACAAACCCAATAACACGAGGAACACTGTTAACCAAGTGCCAAACTTCCTCGCTCATATCCGCTTGCATCAGGACATAGCCCGGAAAGAATTTCCGTTCACTTTTACGACGTTTCCCATCTTTTACTTCAACGATCTCTTCAGTTGGGACTAAGATCTCACCAAACTTAGACTCAAATCCCTCACGCGCTATATATTCACGCAAAGCTCTTACAACTTGCCCTTCGTATCCGGAATAAGCCTGTATCACATACCAATGCATGTTTTTCTCCTACGAAAATGACAAAATAAACGAAATGATATTTTTAATAATAAAATCAACCAACATTAAAAATAATAATGTAACTACCATCACAATAATTACTAGCAATGTCATCTTGCGAGTCTCATCCATTGTTGGCCAAACAACTCTGCGCAACTCCATTCTCGCTTCTTTGAAGAAGGTGATAAGATTTTTCCCCGTTGGAGAAACAAAAAAGATCCCTCCCCCAATGATTAAACCCGCCAACAATGCCCCAAATGAATAGAGCGTATTTACCCCTTCAAAGTAGTAATATACGAAAACACCTGCAAAAATAATTAGCGCGGCTAACCACACCATCGCTTTACTTTTCTTGGCTTCATTTTGTGAAATCGAAGCACTTTTTTTGTTTTCTGCTTGAACAGGCTTAGTTGCTTCAACAGATTTTTTCTTTACACTCATCTTATCTACTTCTCATAAATGGATTTATAAACAACGCATTATACTAGATTATTTTCATTACATAAAATAAAAAGCAGCCAGAGACTGACTGCTTTTATTTTTTGGCGGGCCAAGAAGGAATCGAACCCTCAACCTACGGTTTTGGAGACCGTCGCTCTGCCAATTGAGCTATTGACCCAAATACTGTTAGCAGTAATTATGCAATAACTTTCGCTACAACGCCCGCACCAACTGTACGGCCACCCTCACGGATAGCAAAGCGCAAACCTTCATCCATCGCGATTGGGTTGATTAACTCAACAACCATTTTCACGTTATCACCAGGCATAACCATTTCTACACCCTCAGGAAGCTCACAAGCACCTGTTACGTCTGTAGTACGGAAATAGAACTGTGGACGATAGCCTTTAAAGAATGGCGTATGACGACCACCCTCTTCTTTTGAAAGTACGTATACTTCTGCTTCGAATTTTGTATGTGGCTTGATTGAACCTGGTTTTGCTAATACTTGACCACGTTCAACATCTTCACGTTTTGTACCACGAAGAAGAACACCAACGTTATCACCAGCTTGACCTTGATCGAGAAGTTTACGGAACATCTCAACACCAGTACAAGTCGTTTTTTGAGTTGGACGGATACCAACGATTTCTAATTCTTCACCAGTTTTAACGATTCCCGACTCAACACGACCTGTTACAACAGTACCGCGACCTGAGATTGAGAATACATCTTCAATAGGCATCAAGAATGGCTTATCAATATCACGCTCTGGTAATGGAATCCAGCTATCAAGCGCTTCAAGAAGCTTTTTAATCGCAGGAACACCAATCTCAGACTCATCACCTTCGATCGCTTTAAGAGCCGAACCAACGATTACTGGAGTATCATCTCCTGGGAAGTCATAAGCATCTAGAAGTTCACGAACTTCCATTTCAACTAATTCGATTAACTCTGCATCATCAACCATATCTGCCTTGTTTAAGAAAACAAGGATATATGGAACACCTACTTGGCGTGAAAGCAGGATGTGTTCACGAGTTTGCGGCATAGGACCATCTGCTGCAGAACAAACTAAGATTGCTCCATCCATTTGCGCAGCACCTGTGATCATGTTTTTAACATAGTCAGCATGTCCTGGGCAATCAACGTGCGCATAGTGGCGAGTTGGCGACTCATATTCAACGTGTGAAGTAGAGATAGTAATACCACGCTCTCTCTCTTCCGGTGCGTTATCAATCTGATCGTATGCACGAACGTTTGCACCACTTGATTCATTACCAACTTTTGTTAAAGCTGCCGTCAACGTAGTTTTACCATGGTCAACGTGTCCGATTGTACCGACATTTACGTGCGGTTTATTACGACTAAAAGTTTCCTTTGACATAATATCACTCTTTCTAGATTAGATTAATTACACGGAAGGGGAATGGTGCTCATAACCGGAATTGAACTGGTGACCTCGTCCTTACCAAGGACGCGCTCTACCGACTGAGCTATATGAGCAAGAAATGGAGCGGGTGATGGGAATCGAACCCACACAATCAGCTTGGAAGGCTGAGATTCTACCATTGAACTACACCCGCAGAACTCATTTTTAAAATTGGTGGTGGAGGAAGGATTCGAACCTTCGAAGGCATAGCCGCCAGATTTACAGTCTAGTCCCTTTGACCGCTCGGGAACTCCACCAAAGAAGCTGTCATTATACACGCTGCTTTCGATCTGTCAATGAGATTTATGCGCATTTTTTTGCCAAACATTTCATCTCTTTTTAATCATTTTCAAGCTTACTAAGCGCGTTCATGAGTGCCTTATCTTTATTGTAGATGTCAGCACGGAATGAGATCTTATCATCATTCACTCTGATCGTCATGTATAAAGTGTAGACAGGAATTTTTTTATCCTTCGCTAAACCCACATGTGACTCTTTTGGTTGACGAAATGCCGATTTAATTTTTTCTTCACTCCAGCCCGCTTCTCCTAAAAAGTATTCAGCAAGCTCCGTTGGATTCTCAATTCTCACACATCCGGAACTAAAATCCCGCGATGTTCTCTTAAACAGGCCTTTTGATGGCGTATCGTGCAAGTAAATCGCATGTTCATTCGGGAACATAAATTTCACGCGTCCTAAGGAGTTATAGTCACCTGGATCTTGGCGCAACTGGAACGGAAAGTTATTGCGGCTATATTGTGACCAATCGACTGTTCCCGGATCTATCTCCTGACCACCATGGAAAATTCTAATTTTGGAACCCGTCAAGGCATAAGGATTCTGTTTTAGCCGTGGCAAGAAGTCTTTCACCGCCATTGAACGTGGAACATGCCAGTAAGGACTAAAAACAATATAACTCATCGGTGACATAAACACGGGCGTTTTACGACCTTCTCTCCCAACAACAGTTCGTGCACTTAACTCTACCTCACCATTTTTAACGACTTCATATCGAAATCCGGGGATATCCACCATCACAAAGTGATCCCCCATTGTTACCGGCATCCAGCGCCAACGTTCAAGATTTATCTCTATCTGTTTTATTCGATCTTCATTAGAACGATTCATCTCCACAATAGTCTTTTTACCTGGAGCACCATCAGGTTCTAGCAGATGCGTTTTTTGAAACTCTTTAACTGCATTGATCATTTTAGCATCATAGACAGACGAGTCACCGGCATCGTATCCCATATAATTTAGTCGATCGCGCATTTGCATTACTCGCTCACCACTCATGCCTGGTTTGATCGTCGCTCCATCTGAAATTTTCGCAGGCTCATCACCTGTTTTTTCTCTGAATGCTCGCAATGCTCTCTTAAGACCTTTGTATTCGTTGTATTGCGGAATATATTGATTAAAGGTAGAAGCTATGTCATTACTGATTAGTAGATCTAAAAAGGCTTGAGGCACATTTAATGAGCGTCCCTCCAAAAGCCAATCCACATCCTGCTTCTTAATTTCAGGTCGCCCTAAAACAATATCCCTTAAATACGAAATACCACCATCTTCTAACAAAATAGCAATCTCTTCTCCATTATTAGAAAAATCACCACTATTCAATAAATTTTGAATGCGTCCGACATGGTACATTGAAGGCAACAACCCCTCTTCTTCACTTTTTAGAAGCAAGGCGTAAAGCTGACTTCCCTTAGCCGTTAAGCCATTTGCACCCACCAAACTTAGATCATTCCCTGAATGCGAATCTACATAGGCCTGCTTTAGGCTAACAAAGTTACTTTTATCATTTGAACTGATACGACTTTTAAATGAATATTTCTCGCCCGCCTTCGGCGCTTTATCTGCCCAATATTTGGCACGCATAGCATAATCGATAGGGGTGGTAATAATCGCAAATGATTGATAATTCTCAAGCGGATCATCCTCACGACTTTCTGCAATATTATTTACCTGAGAACTTTTTGGTACATGCGGCACTTGAGTAACTTTTGACACACTCTTAACAGATCTTTCCTCAGCCTGTCTCGGAATAGATTCAACTGAAACCACATCATTTTCTACGGAAATCAACTCAATAGCAGGCATTTTATTCGATACATCCCCACTTTCAAGTAGCTCATTCCGCGACGCTTCTGAGGGAAATCTTATTTCTAATGGACTCTGTTCCTGATTTTTATTATGTTCATTGATATCCGCGACATCCTCACCTGCGAAAATTTTAGCTAAATCATCTACATTATTTCCCGTAATTTTCAATTCAACCGTTTCTTGCGCAGCAGCCCTACCAATAGAAGCTATTAAAATACAAGCCGATGTTAAAGTCGCAGCAATCAGTTTTTTTGTCATGATTTAGTCTCTATATAGCGCATTTTTTTGTAAGGAGCTCCAGGTTAATCTCCCAATAACGATCTGATATTATACAGAAAAATTACAATGAGCGCTTTAATGTATGAAGATCATAAGGCGTCTCTTGGTAAACGCAGTAGTTCAACCAATTTGCAAACAACAAACTACCATGAGACCGCCATGTGACAACGGGTAACTCAGCAGGATTATTATCGCGGTAGTAATTTTTAGGCGGGTCTATCATCTCACCGCGTTCAATATCTCGACGGTACTCTCGATCTAACGTATCACTATCATATTCACAATGCCCCATGATATAGACATGTCGTAAATCTCGATTGGCTACTAGATAGATCCCCGCTTCTTCAGATTCTGCCAATATAATAAGATCATCATGCTCTTCAATATCTTTGCGGCGAACCTCTGTATGCCGACTATGAGGTGCGAAAAAGAACTCATCAAATCCTTGGACAAGTTTTACTGTCGGCTCAAAAATAGAATGTGAAAACACCCCAAAACATTTCTCTTTTAAAGGATATTTATTAATTCCATATCGATAATAAAGCCCCGCTTGAGCCCCCCAGCAGATATAGAGCGTTGAAAAAACATTTTTATCTGCCCAAGCCATAATATTCGTAAGTTCTTGCCAATATTGCACATCCTCGAAAGGCAATGTTTCTACCGGAGCGCCTGTAATAATTAAACCATCAAACGCCTCTTCTTTAATTTCATCAAAGGTTCGATAGAACTCATCAAGATAGGCTCTATCTGTATTTTTGGGCTGATATGTTTCTGTCGCAATAAAAACGGGCTCTACTTGTAATGCTGTATTTCCTAAAACACGCAACAACTGTGTTTCAGTGACTTCTTTCAGCGGCATTAAATTTAAAATGGCAATTTTCATCGGGCGAATATCTTGCGAAATCGCGCGATCTTCATCCATTACAAAGATATTTTCGTTTTTTAAAACCTGATAAGCTGGTAGTTGATTAGAAATTTTAACGGGCATTTTCATATTCCTTTATTGAAATTATTCACTAACATCACAACAAGAAAGCAAAAAAGAGAGTCATTTTTCACAAGACTCTCTTTCCGCCTTAAAACAATTTATTGTTGGGATTTTTCTAATGCTTGCTCAATATCCGCAATCAGGTCATTCACATCTTCTAAGCCAATTGACAGACGAATAAGCTCAGGAAGAACACCTGCCTTTTTCAACCCCTCTTCATCTAATTGTGAATGAGTTGTTCCTGCTGGATGAATGACTAGACTTTTTGCATCTGCAACATTTGCCAATAAAGAAAAAATTTCTAAATTATCAATAAATTTAATGCTTGCTTCTTTACCACCTTTCACACCAAAAGTAAAAATGGCACCTGCTCCCTTCGGAAAATATTTCTGCCCACGCGCGAAATATTCACTTGAAGTAAGACCGGGATGTTTTACCCATGCAACATGAGGATGATTTTCTAAATGCTGAGCAATTTTTAACGCCGACTCTGTCATACGCTCAACACGTAAACTCAGCGTTTCAAGACCTAATAAAATCAAAAATGCATTAAAAGGACTAATACATGCACCGGTATCCCGCATCAACTCTACGCGCGCCTTTAAGATATACGCTTGCTCACCGAGATCCGCATACTTTAAACCATGATAAGCAGCGTCGGCAGTATTAAATCTTGGATAACGGGGGTTATTTTTATAAATAAAGTTTCCATTATCGATAATTGCGCCCCCAATTGATGTACCATGCCCACCAATATATTTAGTGAGTGAGTGCACCACAATATTTACGCCATAATCTTTTAAATTAATAAGATAAGGCGTTCCAAAAGTATTATCCACAATTGTTACAATCTGATATTTTTGAGCAATTGCAACAATTCGCTCAATATCTGGAATATTAATATCCGGGTTACCAATGCTTTCGAAGAAAATCGCTTTAGTCTTATCATTAATTGCAGCTTCTAATCCCGCAAAATCTTCTGGCTCGATAAAGTGTACTTTAATACCAAATTGTGATTGTAACCGGTTATTGAAAAGCGTATAAGTGCCACCATAAATTGTACTTAAGGTGATAATCTCATCGCCTGGTGTTGCAACATTCAGAACGGAATATAAAATTGCCGCCATCCCTGAGCTTGTCGCTAATCCCCCAACACCCTTCTCAAGTGCTGCGACTCGCTTTTCGAGAACATCCGTTGTCGGATTCATCAGGCGTGTATAGATATTCCCTAGTTTTGCAAGACCAAAAAGATCCGCCGCATGCTGAGAGTCATCAAATACATAGCTTGAGGTTTGATAAATTGGAACGGCACGAGATTTTGTTTCATCAACTACTTGGCCGGCATGAACTTGTAGAGTATCGAAACTCCAATTAGAGGTTGTCATTAAAGAACTCCTAAATTTTATTGGTTAAGGCAGATTCATATCGTTTAACTGCCAAAAAATAATCACGTTAAGTCCAAAAAATTAGAAACATAAACTTAAACGCTTGAGAAATAGCTATATCGCACCCACAATTTAAAAGCAATGATCTGCCGTTAAATTCACCGGATAAAACAAAGAGCCACTTCTCTAAAATAGCTCACAATATCGATAAAATGAAGCGATACAGCACATAAAATTTATTTTATAAATTTATATATATTTTAACGTTTATAAACCTCATTTCCAGCGATATAGGTCGCAGCGATCGCTCGATCATCACCTAATGTCATCTGCACAAAGAGAGTCTCTTCAAGCGAATCTACATGCTTCATTCGATAATCAATAATTGGCGTGGAATGTAAATCCAACACGATAATGTCGGCTTCCATCCCGGGAGCAATTGACCCTATCTTATCTTGCAAAGAAAGCGCTTCTGCTGTTCCACGAGAGGCTAAATAGAAGCTGTGAAGTGATGAATAAGGAGAACCGTTTAACTGCGCAGCTTTATACGCTTCGTTCATTGTTTGCAGAATCGAAAAACTTGTTCCCGCACCAAGATCGGTTGCTAAACCCACTTTTATCGGACGACTTTTCTGCTTTGCCAAACTGACATCAAACGCGCCAGAACCTAAAAAGAAATTGGATGTTGGGCAATGCGCAACCGCCGCACCACTTTCACTTAAACGATGAAACTCACGCTCTGTTAGATGTACACCATGCCCGTAGATTGCTCGTTCTCGCAGTAGATTATAACGATCATACACATCGGTATAATCAATTGCATCTGGAAATAGAGACTGCACCCAGGCAATTTCATCCCGATTTTCTGAAACGTGAGACTGAATTAAAGTATCGGGGAATTCTGTCGCTAGGGTTCCAACCATCTCCAACTGTTCATGCGTTGAGGTTGGTACAAATCGAGGTGTAATGACATACTCTGCTCTGCCACGTTTATGCCATTTTTCAATCAACATCTTTGATTCATCATAGGCTTTTTGTGGCGTATCTAATAGCGCTTCCGGCGCATTACGATCCATACAGACCTTCCCCGCCATAATTCGCATATTATACTTTTCAGCTTCCGTAAAAATCGCCTCTACAGATTCAGAGAAAACTGTACAAAAAACCGTTGCTGAAGTAACGCCATTACGCCGCTGTTCCTGCAAAAATATTTTGGCAACCTCATCGGCATAATCTCGATCCTTAAATTTTTGCTCAGCGATAAACGTATAATTAT
This sequence comes from Ignatzschineria sp. 22MB058224, assembly GCF_058188435.1. Taxonomy (NCBI): domain Bacteria; kingdom Pseudomonadati; phylum Pseudomonadota; class Gammaproteobacteria; order Cardiobacteriales; family Ignatzschineriaceae; genus Ignatzschineria; species Ignatzschineria sp. 22MB058224. The sequence goes on along the minus strand of NZ_CP187366.1, from coordinate 2,138,693 downwards.
TCAACCAATCTAGCAACTGCTCACCATAAGCTCCGATAATCTCAGTCTGAGGATAATGCACATGACTGTCAATAAAGCCCGGCAAAATTAGATGATCTCGAAAATCTTTTACCTCAACATTCTCTAAATGCGGCATTAAATCAGTCGCTCGACCTACTTGTTCAATCAAGCCATCTTTAATTACTACAACAGCATCTGACTCATATTGATAACATTCCTCTAATGGAAAGAGAAAAGGGTCTTTATGAAATGTTAATAGCGCACCACGAATGACAGTTCTTTCTGTTTGCATTGGGTATTCAATCCTTTTAAATCACAAACGATTCTAAAAATATCAGGGTTAAAGCATGAAATGCGTTACCGAATGGGAAACTTGCGCCAGCAGATCGCCTGACTCTGGAGCGGTTTCATCAAACATAGCCATTCCCATCGCTTCAACAAAAGCTACTGCCCGTTGATTTTTCGTAAAAACATCAATATATCGCACATTAAATTCGGAAGTAGCCTTTTCAAATAGGGCCTGTCCAAGTCCTTTTCGCCAATAATTAGGCGCTATTGCAATGCGTTCTATCGAATCTTCTTCAATAGCTATTATCCCTAGCATTTTAGAAGCGTTCTTTTCATAAATGGCAAGAGATGTTGTTGTCGCTGCTAAAAAATCGACTTCACCTTCAAGATCAATCGGATAAATAATAGTTCCAATCTCCTGATTGACAGCCATTAAACTCTGCATTAAAAGCGTTGCTGCTTCTATAATCTCTTCTTGACTCTCAATACTTTTTATTTGCCATTTCATCATTTATGTCATCTTTTATTCATTTATGATCATTTAAAAAGCAGATCTACTTATTAATAGATCTGCTTTGGAGAGCCTATTCTGGCTCAATGCCACTTTTTAGTAAACCTAAACTATTTTCATCAAATTAATTAGGCATTTCAATGCGTGTTTTGTGATCTTTCTCATCATATTTACGTGCAACATTTGAAAACTTCCCTGCAATAATTGCACAAATATATGCATAAATCGCGGCTAAAATTGCACCAACTGGCACAATAATAAATAGTTGGTAATTAAATGCTTCAAGCCCGAGCATATTCGCAATGGGTTCATCGATCATAAAAACTAAACCGATAAAGATCAGTAAATAAACAAATGACAAGATAAATGCGCGCACTGCTGCTGTTGATCTAAACTTCCCATCTAGAGGTTTATTGTAAAAAGAGCTCATCCAAAAACCAAGGAGTAATCCCACCGGCAAAATTGCCATAAAAGTAATGAGTGAAAACGGCATAATTTTACTCAATTGTACTGCTTCGCGCACATGATCTGTGGCAAGAGAATGCAACAAACCAAAGCCTGCAAGATATGTAACAAGCATAAAAATATTGAAAAGGTAGAAAAAAGTCAGAATAATTCTACCTCGCTGATTTTCTTGATACACCTGATTAGGTTGCGTAACCATAATAGACTCCTTAAATGTTTAATTGAAAATTGATAACATTCCTACACTTTTATCTGTAATAAATTTACTAATATTTTAACATAATACTACATTATTAAATGCATTATTGATCCATATGCCGTGATATTTCAAAGGACTGTTATCATTATTGACTGAAAACGGTTACGAGGAGAAGCGATGAAAATTTTACACAGCGCCGATTGGCATCTTGGCAAACTGATCCATGGAATCTATATGACCGAGGATCAGCGTGCTATTTTAGCGCAGTTAACCACCTATATTAAGCAAGAGCGCCCCGATCTGATCATCATTGCCGGCGATCTCTACGATCGCGCCATCCCGCCAATTGAAGCTATCGAACTGCTCGATCAATTTTTACGTGATATTGCCCTGAAAGCCGGCATTCCTATTATCGCCATTACCGGCAATCATGATAGCCCTAAGCGCCTCCAATTTGGTAATGAGTTTCTCCAAAATCAATCCTGCTTTTTAGTCACAGAGCTCGATCCTACCTTTCAACCGATCATTCTCTCGGACCAATGGGGAGAAGTCCATTTCTACCCGATTCCCTACTTAGAACCCTCTCTCGTACGCCATATTTTACAAGATGAGCATATCACCGATCACGATAGCGCCTTAAAAGCGATCGTCACCAAAATCGAAGCGCAATATGATCCTACGGTTCGTAATATTCTCATTCTTCATGCATTTGTGATCCACTCCTCTTCAAAAGAGAGACTCACCTCCGATTCAGAACGTCCGCTCGCCATTGGTGGCAGTGAATATGTCTCTGCCGAGCACTTTGAGATCTTTGATTATGTGGCGCTCGGCCATCTCCATCAAGCGCACTACATTAAAGATGAACGCATACAATACGCAGGTTCCCTCTTAAAATATTCTCAATCAGAAGCCAATCATCAAAAAGTGATCTTGGAGATTGAGCTTGGAGCTAAAGGAGAGTTGTCCATTGAGAAGGTCGCTTTTACTCCCCGTCGGGAATTGCGTGAAGTGAAAGGATATCTCAAAGAGATTCTCCAGATGCCTCAAAGTGAAGATTACTGCTTTGTCACCCTTTTAGATGAGACGCCGGTACTCCAACCGATGGCGCAAATTCGTACCGTTTTTCCCAATGCGATGCATGTTCAGAGATTACCGACTGAGACACCGATGTTTCACAAGAAACATTTTGAGACACCTCAAAAAGAGCGAGAGGATGATCTCTCGCTCTTTACTGGCTTCTATCGTACCCTGCTCGATAGAGAACCCGATGCTGAGACATTACAGATTTTTGCCGATGCCATCCAACAGACAGAGAGAGAGTAGAGGAGAATCCCATGCGCCCCATTCAATTAACCCTTACCGCATTTGGCCCCTATCATGGAACGGAAGTGATCGATTTTCGTAAACTTGCTCCTCATAATCTCTTTGTGATCTCCGGGAAGACCGGCGCCGGCAAAACAACGATCTTTGATGGCATCTCCTATGCACTCTTTGGTGAAGCGAGCGGTCTCGATCGTCAAGATGCCACACTCTCACTCCGAAGTGACTTTGCGATCGATGATGAGCCGACGACTGCTGAGCTTATTTTTGAGCTCAAGGGGAAAGAGTATCGCATCTTTCGTCAGCTTCCCTACCACAAAACGGGTAACAAGACGATTACCCAAGGAAAGGCTGAGTTATATGCGCTTAACCATGATGGACCTCAAAGTGATCTCTTTGCAGAGATCCCACTCGTTGAACGGCAGATTCCCAATATGGTCAACCCTAAAATTGAGGAGCTATTAGGACTCAATCGAGATCAATTCAATCAGCTTGTCATGCTTCCACAAGGGGAGTATCAGCGTTTTCTAACCTCCAAGACCACCGATAAAGAGGCGATTTTACGCACTGTCTTCAATACTGAACGTTATCAAACCGTTGTAGAGAATCTCAAAATGAGCGCCGATCACTCTAAAGAGAAGGTCAGAGAGATTCAATCTGGTTATAACGCCCTGATCCAATCGATCTATCGACAACTACCACCGCGGGAATCCCCTTTCTTCGAGCATTTTCAAGAGGAGAGTGAAATTCAGATCAATAGCTTTCAAGCGCTTGAAGGTTTAGGTGTAGAAGCGGCATTTTATCAAGCGGAAGAGCGCACAATTCGCAAAGAGATCACGCAACAAGAAACCATCATCGAAGCAGAACAGGAACGACTTATAGAGAGCCGATCACTCAATGCAAAATTCCAAGAGTTAGAGGATGCAGAAAAAAATCTTCAAGCCCTTAGCGCACAACAATTAGCGGTTGACAGCTTAAAACATTCTGTCGCTCTTGCGGAAAAGGCACTGTCGATGGAAAAATTTGCCAATGATGCCTTTCGGTTACGTCGAGAGTACACTGAAGCCCAAAAGGCGTTAGCAGTAGCCCAAGAGCACTTCAAAGCGGCGGAAATAGAGCATCAAAATGCGCTAGAACAACATCAACTTGCACAGAAGAAAGAGGATCTTATCACGGCGCTGAGTGAAGAAGTGACCCTTCTTGAGAGTCGAGAAAGAGAGATTGAGACGCTAGCCCACTATCAGGCCACTATCTTCCAAAGCCGAGAGCAGATCACTCAGATTCAACAAGAGATCAACCGTTTAAGCGATATCATCCGCGAAGAGCAGACGAAAAAGAGTGATTGCCAGCAGAGAATAAAAAATGCTGAAACCGATAGTGATCCCATAGCACAATATCAACAACTCCATCGTGACCTTGAATATTTCTCAACATTACTTGAGAAGCAGAAGCGCGAGCAAGCAACGCGCTTATCACTCGAAGAAGAGAAAACAAGAAGAACCACTGCACTTGAAAATGCGCAAAAAGCGCAGAAAGAGGCAGCTGCAAAATTTTATCAGCAACAAGCTTTAACGCTTGCCCATACGCTTGAAGATGGCAAACCTTGCCCTGTTTGTGGCAGCCTCCAGCATCCAAATAAAATCGATGGAGAAGATGCTCATACGGCAGGTGAAGATTCCATCAACCCACAATATCAGTTTGAGATGGCCAATCAGAATCTGATCGATGCTCAGCGACAATATGATCAACTGCTCAATAGAGAGAAAGAGATAGAAGAGAGAGTTCAACAAGTTTCCCAAGATCTTGAAGAGTCGTGGCAGAAAATGACCATTTTCAGCCAACAAGAGCGTGATAAGATAGCGCCTCTAGCCCTTGAGATCTCGACCTACGAAATGATAGTTTCATCCCTTGCCTCTAATCGGCAAAAAGTACAATCTGCCTTTGATAATAGCCAAAAATCATTACAGCTATTACGAACGTTACGCCCCGAGCTTGAAGCGATTGAAACCGCTTTAATGCAACATCAAAGAGAACTCGACCAAGTAAGGGAATCTTATCAAGAGAAGAGAAACTACCTTACAGAGATGGAGAGCGCGCTCAAATCAATACTCCAAAATATCCCTGAAGAGCTGCGTGATCCTCAAGCCTATCGAACTTATCTCGATCAGCAAAAAAGCGCTTTAACAACGCTCAAAGCGCAACTCAAATTAGCAGAAAAAAAATTACAAGAAGCCGAAAAAGAGCGAGCGCTTCTCTTTCAGAAGCTAGAGCAACATCAGATACAAAAAGAGAAGCGCTCTCAAGACTCAAAAAAGGCAGAAGAGGATTTTACTCAGGCACTTATCCAAGCCTCTTTTATCAAAAAGAGTAATGATGGTACTGAAGAGGCTGATGAAGCTCAATTTATTGCGGCGCAACAGCAGATCCCTCATCTCGCTGAAAATCGTGAAAAGGTGGCCGAGTTTGAACGACGCTATCTCATCGCCAATGAAAAGGTCAATGCTCTCTCTCTTGCTCTTGCCGAAAAAGCACCGATCGAGCTCTCCGAGCTTGAGCAAAAAGTAGGTAGCGATAAAGAGAAGCTTGCAAAATTACAGAGCAGACTCCATAAAAATCAGCAACTTATCACCCAGATAAAGCAGACGATTGCAGGGATTAATGAGGTCAGTAGCGCTTTAGAAGCGGCACGTGCGCGTCATGAAAAAACCGTTGAGGTTTATGATCTTGTCCGCGGACAAAATAGTAGCCGAATCTCGCTCGAACGCTTTATTCTCATCGAATATTTTGAAATGATTATTCATGCGGCAAATCTCCGACTCTATCAGATGAGTCATGGTCAATTTCAATTTATTCGTTCCGAAGATATTGCTGCGCGCAATGTTCAAAGTGGGCTTGATCTCAATATTTATGATGCTTATACCGGAGAAAATCGCGATGTTAAGACCCTATCCGGCGGAGAGAAATTTAAAGCTTCGCTCAGTCTCTCTTTGGGGATGGCAGATGTGATTCAATCCCATAAAGGTGGCGTCTCTATCGATACCCTCTTTATTGATGAAGGATTTGGAGCACTTGATGAGGAGTCCCTTCTGCAGGCAATCGATGTTCTCATCGAGCTACAAGCCTCTGGACGTATGATTGGAGTGATTTCCCATGTAGAAGAGCTCAAGCAGGCATTGCCGGCACGTATTGAGGTTACTAAAACCAAGATTGGTTATAGCAAGACCGCAATTATTCATTCATAAAACAGGTTTCTCAACGCCATAAAAAACCTGAGGTTATATGCCTCAGGTTTTTATTAATAAGAAAATATTTTGCTACTTAAAATTAGTAACCACTGCCGGCAGCGACAACAGCAAAGAGCCCTACCATCGCAATCAAAACAATGAGTCCAATGAAGCTAATAATTGTTCCAGCAATTGCAAAACCTCTAGGAGTTTTGAAGAGCCCAATAATCGATAAAATCGTTCCGATTAACCATGCAAGTCCACCGATAAATGGAATCCAGCTACCAAAAAGCGCTATTAATGAGAGAATAAATCCTACTAGTCCGATCGTATTATTAGAAGCAGGTGTTTGGCTGACATAATTATTAATCACTGTTGTTTTAGATTGTTGATCCGCAGTTGTCACTTTCTCTACTGCTGCTTTTTCAACTACTTGATCATCTTTAACCACTGTTGTTTCAATAATTTCTACAGATTCTATATTTTCACCCATATTTTTCTTCTCAGTCATATTTTTCTTCTCAGTCATATTATTTTTCCATCTATTAATTCAACATCTTCATAAAAATTGCATAAATCAGTGCCTTCAAAACACATTTCATTTATTTTGCCAATTGTCGAAATAATAAAATATATCGTACTGAATTGATAGCTCAAATAATTGAATTATTTCGATATCAACACAATACTTATAATTTATATTTTAACCAATTCCGCGTAATACATTGCTATTGCAACATCAACAATACATTGCAAGTATCCTTATTACAAAAGAAGAGTCCCCCTAAAAAAATGCACCATGCTAAAATACTTGGCAATCTCTCATTTTCTTAGGATCAACGGATGACAACATATCCTCGAGCACAGTTACACCGCCGATTAGGCGCACTTCTCTACGATATTCTCTGTATCGTTGCTTTAGAGATGATGGTCGCTGCCATTTTCTTACTCTTTAATAGTGGTGGCGCAATTACAAACGAACATTCTCTCTATAAATTACAACAGACTTTCTTTGCACTTGTGCCTTTTGTCTATTTTCTCTTCTTCTGGTTGAGAGATGCGCATACCACAGGGATGCGTGCTTGGCGCTTGCGAATACAACAATTAGATGAAAAACCGATCACTCCTATCCAAGCAATCATACGTCTACTTGCTGCAATCATTAGCTGGATTCCTTTTGGATTAGGATTCTTATGGGTATTCGTATCTCCTACCCGCCTTGCTTGGCACGATCGAATTTCTGGCACAGAAATTATCCAGCTCCCTAAACAAGAAAAGCCGTAAATAGATTTTTACTATGAAAAAAATTGCTCTCCAAACACTTTCAATCCCTACCCAAAAACGTGATACACAATGGGACATTGAAAATGCTGCGAATTTTGCTATGCAACTTGTTCACTCTGCCAAAAACAGTAATCGGACTTTGGTAGTGATTGTCAACGATATGCGAAAGGCCGAAGATCTTGCTCAAAATTGTGCTTTTTTTGGGGGGACGGCAACGATTTTCCCTGATACTGAGACTTTACCATATGATAATTTCTCCCCTCAAATTGATATCATATCTCAGCGCTTAGCTGTTTTATACCAATTAAAAATGGGGAATCAATCCATTGTGATTGTGACCATTCCAACATTATTACAGCGATTAGCGCCTCGCTCATTTTTTGATGCAAATGTACTCCTTTTTAAGAAAGGCGATGAGATTGATCGGGAGCTATTCCGCACTAATCTAGAGAAAGCAGGCTATCTTGCCGTTAATAATGTTTTATCGCCAGGTGAATTTTCAGCGAGAGGATCACTGTTCGATCTCTTCCCTATGGGTGAAAAAACACCTATTCGTATCGATTTTTTCGATAATGAGATTGATTCAATTCGGACCTTTGATCCTGAAACAAATGATACAATTGCCACCTTTAACGCCTTATCACTTCTTCCAACTCGGGAATTTGATTCAAGTGAACAAGGTTTAGCAAACTTTAAGCAAAAATATCAGAACAGTTTTACACAAGACCTTGCGCTGTTAAAAAAATCATACATCTATCAAGAAACATTGAAAGGCAATCTGCCTTCAGGTATTGAGGGGTATCTTCCGCTCTTTTTTGAAGAGACCGCAACCTTTTTTGATTATTTACCAAAAGAAACAACGCTCTTGCTCTACCCTGACCTTGAAAGAGAAGGATTACAGTTTCATGAATTAGTCGAACACCGCTTTGAACGGTATCGGCATAATCAAGAAAAACCTCTTTTACCGCCATCTAGGCTCTACCTTACACCCAGTGCTGTTGAGCGTTTAATGGAACAATTCCCACAAATTACTTTACAGTTCACCACAAAATTTCAGTCCTCTATCAGTCTTAGTGAGCTCAAAGAACATGCAAATACAGGTAAAGAACCATATATTCTATGTGCCGAAACATCTGGTCGACGTGAAAATCTACTCAATAGATTAGCAGCGGAAAATATCCGTCCAAAGGTGGTGGATAATATCCAAGAAGCTTTTCAAGCACCCGATCGTTTAATGCTTATCACTGGCGCTTTAACGCAAGGATTTTCCAACCAAAAACCGCACTTTAGACTCATTACCGAAGCAGAATTTTTAGGCGTTAAACCCCGAGAATACCGTGCAAAAAGTAAAATTGCCGACATAGAATCGATGTTGACAAACCTCGATACCTTAGAGATTGGCGATCCAATTATTCATATTCATCATGGCGTTGGTCGTTATGCAGGAATGGATATTATCGATGACACTGAGTTAGTTGTAATTCAATATCGCGACAATGCCAAACTCTATGTCCCCGTTACATCGCTCGATCTTTTATCAAAATATTCTGGTAGCGAGAAACATAGTGCTCCACTTCATAAACTTGGAACGGATCAATGGGATAAGGCACGCCGGAAAGCTGCAGAAAAAGCCAATGATACCGCAGCCGAATTGCTTGATATTTACGCAAGACGCGAGGCACAAAGTGGTAAACAAATGACGCTTCCTGAAGAATATATACTTTTTGCAGAAAGCTTCCCTTACAAGACAACACCTGATCAACAACGTGCGATTGACGATGTTATTACCGATCTTAAACAAGGGAAAATGGATCGAATTGTCTGCGGTGATGTGGGATTTGGAAAAACAGAAGTTGCAATGCGAGCGGCCTTTATGGCAGCAATGAATGGCTATCAAGTTGCCATTCTTGCACCAACTACACTTCTAGCGGAACAACATGCCGCAGCCTTTCAAGATCGATTTGCCGATTGGCCACTAAAAGTTGCAGCACTCTCACGTTTTCGTAAAACAAAAGAGACTCGGGAAATTCTCGAAAAACTTGCAGAAGGTGAGATTGATATCGTTATCGGGACTCATCGGCTTCTCTCTAAAGATACCGAGTTTAAACAACTTGGCCTGGTTATTATCGATGAAGAACATCGATTTGGTGTTAAACAGAAAGAACGATTAAGAGAACTTCGTGCAGAAGTGAATTTTATGGCAATGACCGCAACACCGATTCCCCGAACACTTAATATGGGTTTAACAGGCCTCAAAGCACTCTCGATCATTGCCACACCACCAGAAAATCGTATTGCGGTTAAAACATTCGTAAATGAATGGAGTGATGAGCTGATTGTTGAAGCATGTATGCGGGAATTTAAACGGGGCGGGCAAGTCTACTTCCTTCACAATGAAGTCAAGACTATTGAGTCAGTGCAAGCGCGTCTTCTTGAATTAATGCCTGATATCTCTGTCAGCATCGCACATGGACAGATGAATGAAACGGAACTTGAGAAAGTGATGCTCGATTTTTATCATCACCGCGTCAATATTCTCCTCTGCACCACCATTATCGAATCGGGGATTGACGTACCGAATGCGAATACTGTCATTATCAATCATGCAGATCATCTTGGACTTGCACAGCTTCATCAAATTCGTGGACGAGTAGGCAGATCACATCATCGTGCATTTTGCTATCTTATCATCCCCGAAGCCAAAGCTATGACCTCAGATGCTAAAAAACGGATTGAAGCAATTGCCACGACCGATACTTTAGGTGCAGGGTTTATGCTTGCTAATCATGATTTAGAGATCCGTGGTGCCGGAGAACTTTTAGGTGATGCGCAAAGTGGGGAAATTAATTCTATTGGCTTCTCGCTCTATATGGAGCTTTTAAGTGAAGCGGCGGCAATGGTGAAGCATGGCGGAAAACTTGATGTTGCGGATCCTTTTAATAAAGGTTTAGAGATTACGATCGGGGCGCCAGCATTGATACAGGAAGACTATATCTTCGATGTTTCGATTCGCCTCTCCTACTATAAACGTATTGCAAGTTGCAAAACGATAAATGATCTTGAACAGATTCAAATTGAGATGATCGATAAATATGGGCTACTCCCCGATCCCACCAAACGACTCTTTAAATTAGCAGAGCTTAAATTAAAAGCAAAACCCTTCAATTTAAAGAAAATAGATGCTAATCAGAATGGCGTACGGATAAATTTTGGTGAAACACCCCGAATTAACCCTCAAAATCTTATAAAGTTAATCCAAGAAAAACCACATTTTTATCAATTACAAGGTCAAGAATCCTTGCGCTACACTCTTCCACTAGAAAATGCAGAAATGCGACTAAATGCGATTAATAATCTCTTAGAAACATTGTCATAAATGGGCCTTATATCGCCGTTAAAAATGTGGGTAGAAAAATTCATACCCGCTTTTCTATGACAAATTACAACATTTTAAAATAAAAACGATTAGTTTTTCACACGCATGAACACACTCTTCCTTTAGACAAAAAAAAGCCGAGCTTTTAAAGACTCGGCAAAATAACCACCAAAGGAGGATATGGAGGAGAACGTTTGATTGCTCAAACGTCACGAATATAATAGTTTGTCACTATAAGATTGTCAACTATATATCGCTCTAAAAACTTAAATATTTTATCCAAAATCCAAATAACTTGATCTCTGTCCTATAAGGATGTTTCAAGAATCATCTTGATGTGAACAAAATCATTTATTAACGAATTAATAGAAAAATTTATCTTAGCAATTGTATATATTGATTAAATTTTCTTTGAAATATTGTCGAATCAATAAGTTATATTTTTATTAATTTTCACAAAAATTATACAATTCATAAAACATAAAGTACTCGGAGAATCACACCAATTCAATTATCATAAATAATACATTGATAACAACCACTTAAACAAAAATTCAGGATGATCATAAAAATGACTTTTAACACTGAAGACTATCAGCTGAAATGCAAAGATACCATTGGTAATTTTATAAAGAACTCTACACGATTGGAAAAATTTACATTTAATATTGAGACCATCGAAACTTTCGAACTCAACTATAAAATATCCCTTAACATTAGAATCTCTTTTCGTACTGAAACAACTAGTAGACTAGGAAAACTCTCAAGTTCTCACAATAATATTGTTTACAATAGTCAAATGGCATATCACGCAGCTCTGGAAACACTGATAGAGAAAGAGACTACAAATTCTGCTAACCTCACGTTAATTAAAAATAAAATTATTGATCATCCTTTTGGTATTTTGCATACGGACACAGATCTTAAAATATGCTCCGAAAAAATTTCGTATTATCATAAATGTAAAAAATGCAATGGGGACGGAGAAAAAAAGTGTAATGATTGCATGGGAATAGGGCAATGTACTTGTCGTTATTGTAATGGTAATGGCTTTATTCAAGAAACCAAGACCTTAGATGTCAACTATGGACCTAAAGAACTTCGTGGTTATAGAACTGAATCAGTCAACGTAACTTGCCACTATTGCAATGGGCAAAGAAATAGACGTTGTGAGAGTTGTTTGGGGACAGGAAAAAAAAACATGTGAAAGTTGCGATGGAGAAGGCTACATTACCGATACAACAACTGTTATTATCACTGCGATTCCTCAATATACTCTTATCTTTGATCAAGATGATACTCCCAACTTTATCTATGAGGCATTTAATCATTATGGTCTACATCGATTAGATGAAGTAGGCTCGGTCAACTACACAGATTATCAACAAACTGATAACTCTACACTCCTCTTTAATTACAATGCTACCTGCCCTTTTGGTCATTTTAAAAGCTTGATTCAAGATAGAGAGATTCTCTGGATCATTTTTGGGCAATCTCCCATTATTTTTGAATCTAGCAATGTTATTGAAATATTACTCACGAAAGATCTCTATGAACTTGAAGCAACTGCTACCACTTCACATCTTCTCAAACCAAATATATTCTCTAGATGCCAACCTACTATCCTTAAGTTTACTGAGTCAGAAATCAATCAAGACTTAATTAATTTAGCTGATAATAATCAAAGTTTTGAAAAAATGCGTAATCAACTTAACCGCGCGGTTTCAATTAATTATATAGAGATAGCAAATAAGTCACTAGATAGCATTAGTAAAGCAATCAGCTACTGGTCATCTTTAAAGTGGATACTCGTGACATTCGCAATCATCATTCTTTATAGTAATGTTTCTGTGCTTTTGTCTTTGCTTCCTTATGAAATCGACAAACTGGCACAAGGAAGTGCAACATCAATTCCTGGATTTTATGATGATCTATATCGCCCTGATGGCACGCTTCCTCTCTGGGAAGCAATGGGGAAATTAGCTAACCATATGCTAATCCCTATCCTCATCTTTAGTTTTCTATTCCCATTACTCCGTGTTTATTGGTTGAGAATGAAAATAAAAGAAAAAATGCCCTATCTGTATACTTGGATGGATAAAAAAGCAATACTTCCAATTAAATGGCCTCAACTGGGGTTCACCATCGCCATAATCTCTTGTTTCTTAATTGATCACATAACCTTGCCGATCTACTTCGGTAAGGTTTTAGGCATTTTCCCCGTTCACCTTTTCCTCTAATAAAAATTGTATTAAAAAAGCTCCTTTTAAACGGCACTCCAAATTATATCTAACTTTTCAAATACCGCTTATAAAGGAGCTTTTTCAAGGTAATTTTAATTACATGCCACCAACAACCGTATTAAATCCACCATCAACAAATGTAATTTCGCCTGTTACGCCTGAAGCTAAATCCGATGAAAGAAATGCCGCAACATTACCAACTTCTTCAATTGTGACACAACGACCGATAGGCGCTGTCTCTTCAAATGCTGAAAGCATGCTCTTGAAATTTGCGATACCAGATGCTGCTAATGTACGAATAGGGCCTGCAGAAATACCATTGACACGGATTCCTTCTCTTCCTAATGCCGCTGCCATATAACGAACATTTGCTTCTAATGAAGCTTTTGCAAGTCCCATAACATTGTAGTTAGGTACCGTGCGTTCACTAGCAAGATAAGTTAATGTTAAAAGTGAAGCGCCTTCACGAAGAAAAGGACGCGCCGCTTTACCTAATGCCGCAAAACTATAAGAAGAGATATCATGAGCAATTTTAAAGTTTTCGCGTGTGACTGCATCAAGATAGTTACCTTCTAATGCTTCTTTAGGCGCAAATCCCACGGAATGAATAACAATATCAAAACCTTCTGGCCAAACGACATTTAGCTCGGACATTAATGTTGTAATTTCCATATCGCTAGCGACATCGCAAGGAAGTACGATATTTGAATCTAACTCTGCCGCCATTGTACGAACGCGTTCTTCTAGACGTTCGCCATGAAAACTAAATGCAAGTTCTGCGCCTTGCTCACGCATAGCTTTTGCAATTCCCCAAGCGATAGAACGGTTTGATGCTAAACCTACAATCAGTGCACGTTTACCTTTTAAAAATCCCATAACTTATTCCTCTGTTTCTGCAAGTTATTCATAGAATAACATCCGATAAATTGAGATGTAATCACCTTCTATTGTTAATACAACACTAAAAGATCGATACAAAATATTGTCTATTTTATCATGCTTTATACTTTTGTCGTTGCTCTATTTCTCCCACAAGAATCTCCATTCGACTAGTTTTATATCTATTTATTCATTATTTCAAATAGTTGATATTAAGAAAGGATGCATTATGGTCTCTGTCATTCATACTCGCGCATTACACGCTCTTTCGGCACCTGAAGTCCGTGTTGAAGTACATATCAGTAATGGACTACCCGCCTTTACAATTGTCGGGATGCCCGAAACTGCCGTAAAAGAGAGTAAAGACAGAGTGATTGCGGCTATTGTAAATTCAGGCTTTGAATTTCCAAATCGCAAAATAACAATCAATTTATCTCCTGCGGATCTCCCTAAAGAAGGCGGCCGTTATGACCTACCGATTGCCTTAGCGGTATTAGAAGCTTCAGGTCAAATCGAAAAAGATCCTAAACCTTTTCAGTTTATCGGAGAGCTAGCGTTAACGGGGGAGCTTCGACCAATTACAGGTCTACTACCAACAGCCATTCAAGTGATGAAAAATAAAGAGATTTTAGTTGTCCCCCAAAATGGTTCTGAAGAAATTGGCTTTTTACAATATCCTCAATTTTTTGTCGCTAAAAATCTTCGAGACGTTGTAGCGTTTATTGATGAGAAAAAATCTCTTGAAACACCAATCGAAATCCCCACTGAAATGAGACAAAATCCTCAAGATTTTTCTGAAGTAAAAGGACAATTTTTTGCAAAAAGAGCCTTAGAAATCGCCGCAGCTGGAGGACATAATGTGATTCTCATTGGTCCGCCGGGTACTGGCAAAACAATGCTCGCGGCACGATTTGTAACGATCATGCCATCTATGACGAGAGAAGAAGCCATTGAAAGTGCGATGATCGCCTCTATTAGCCGACAAGGATTTAGCGCTGAACAATTTGGTATTCGCCCTTATCGAACACCTCATCATACTTCTTCATCTGTCGCCCTTGTAGGTGGCGGTACTTATCCAAAACCTGGAGAAATTTCCTTAGCTCACAATGGTATTCTTTTTCTCGATGAACTTCCTGAATTTAGCCGAACTGTTTTAGAAGTTTTACGCGAACCCTTAGAATCAGGAACTATTCATGTTTCTCGTGCAATGCAACAAGTCGATTTCCCTGCAAAATTCCAATTGATTGCAGCGATGAATCCCTGCCCTTGTGGTTTTTATGGCGATCCTGATCATGAATGCACTTGTAGCGATTATGCGATTGCCCGTTATCGTGGCCGCATTTCCGGCCCTATGCTCGATCGTATTGATCTTCATGTAGAAGTGCCGAGAATCTCCACAGAAGAATTACAGAACAAAGCGCCTATTGAAGACTCAAAAACGATTCAAAATCGTGTTGATAAAGCACGTCAACAGCAGATGGCACGTCGAGAAAAAATAAATGCCCAACTTTCAGTTCGAGAATTAGAGATCGATTGTTCACTTGGCGATGCAGAGGCTCGTCTATTAGAACTTGCACAAAAACGCTTAAACTTTTCTCCTAGAAGTTATCATCGTATTTTGCGAGTTGCCCGTACGATTGCTGACTTAGAAGGTAGCAGTCAAATTAATTGTCGCCATCTTACCGAAAGTCTTGCTTTTCGTACCTTAGATCGAGGCTATCAATCGGCATCTCAATGAGTTTAAAAATTGTGTCTTCTATTTTATACACAGGCTAAAAAAGGTATGATAAATCTTCTTTTAATTTTTCCTATCTGATAGTGACGTAATCTACTATGCTAAAACAGAAAGTCTCTCACCGATGCCGTTGGTGCGGTAAACAACCGCTTTATCAAGAGTATCATGATCTTGAATGGGGAAAACCGCACAAAGATGAGCACGCGCTCCTAGAGCTCTTTTTTTTAGAGACTCAGCATGCTGGATTAAGTTGGTGGACTGTATTAACTAAACGCGATAATTATCGGCGAGCATTTCATCAATTTAATGTTGATAAAATCGCTAAAATGGGTGAAAAAGATGTTGAACACTTACTTCAAAATGAAGGACTCATACGCAATCGCCTAAAAATTGAAGCAATTATTCATAATGCAAAAACCTATCAACATTTTCGAATTGAAAATGATTCTTTTGCCGAGTACTTCTGGGGAAAAGTCAATTATCAGCCAATTCTTAATACCTATAAAGCCGATGAATTTAGCCCCACGACATCAAAGCTCTCAGACCAAATAGCAAAAGAATTTAAAAAGTTTGGTTTTAAATTTTTCGGTTCAACAACCGCCTACGCTTTTTTACAAGCAGCAGGAATCATTAACGACCATCTTGCTGAGTGCGATTTAGGAAAAGAGAAACATGAAATATCCCTTTGAAATAACATCGAATCAAGAAACTCCATTAATATTGCCTAAATCCATTCAACTTCAACTTACACCTGAATTTAAGAAAGAAGAGAATCGATTTGTTTGGGATGGAAAAAGCTTCTATTGGAAAGATCTTGAAGCGGGAAATTTAGAGATTGATTTTTTCTCTAAAAAAACGCTTTATAGAATGCAGCGAATTAATAAAGCACATGAACCGTTGTTACGTGCAATAGGATGGAAAAATCAGCAACCGCAAAGAATATGGGATTGTACCGCCGGTATCGGCAGAGATGCATCGTTACTCTTTTTTGCGGGAAATCATGTCACAATGTTTGAACGAAATCCTATCTTACAAATTTTGCTCGGTTACGCACTTTCAAAGCTACCTGTGAATCAATACTCTCAAGACTTTCAATTATCTCCTCAAGACTCCCTCTCTTTTATTCAATCCCTCATTCAAAACAGACACAATTTACCGATAGTTGATTGTATCTATATGGATCCGATGTATCCAGAACGGAAAAAATCCGCATTAGTTAAAAAGGAACTACGAATTATCCGTAATTTAGTGGGCCATGATTTAGATAGTGAAAAACTTTTACAATTAGCATTGCAAATCGGCGCTCAAAGAGTCGTTGTAAAACGTCCTAAAGGTGCCGAATACATCGCAGACCAATCACCAAACCATTCAATAGAGTCTCCGAATACTCGTTATGATGTTTATCTTACAGCTCAAATAGCCTAAAGTTGAGTATCCATAGCGCTTCAGGTATTCTGTCACTTCTTTAAAAGATGCAAAAAGGATCATGATTTAATGAATAATGATGAAAACAATGCGCTGGAGTCACTTGCGAACCTAAAATCTCGTGAGCATCTTTTTGATATTGAATTAATCAAAGCTGAACTTGAAAATGCTGTTGCCCAATTAGCGAATCTTAAAGTTGCGGTGAGTATATTTGGCTCTGCACGCATTAAAGAGGATGATCCCGATTATCAATTAGCACTTTCCATTGCTAAAACACTGTCAGAACATGGCGTTTCTGTGATTACTGGTGGTGGTCCTGGCATCATGGAAGCGGCAAATCGTGGTTGCAGATTAGGTGAAAAAGGTCTTTCTGTTGGTTTAAATATCCGATTACCCCGAGAGCAATTTCCTAATCCCTATCAAGATCTATCACTCGCCTTTGATCATTTTTTGACACGAAAAACGAGTTTCATGGCATATTCTGATGCGTTTATCTGTCTTCCTGGAGGATTTGGGACGCTCGATGAACTCTTTGAAGCGATTACGCTAATTCAGACCAAGAAGATGATCGCAAAACCCGTTATTCTTGTGAATAAAGCCTTTTGGACACCACTCATCACATGGCTTAGAACTATTCTTCTTGAACGGAAGCTTATTGAAGCGAAAGATATCGATCGTATTATTCTTGTTGATAACGAAAAAGAACTCATTATGCAACTGGCATCCTCTTTAATCGCTGAATAAATATCCATAAAAAAACCAAGTTTTTACTTGGTTTTTGAGTTAATCATGTTTTTATGCATTATTTTTTATGAAGAATTTGTTCAACTAAAAGCTGAATAGTCTCTTCTGGCACGTGAAGATTTGGCGCCATTGGAATTGGCCCCCAAACACCTGAACCCCCGGTTTTTACTTTCTCTACAAGATATGTCTCTGCGTTTGCATCATCTTTATATTTTTCATAAACATCATCATAACTTGGACCAATCAATTTTTGATCTTGACGATGACAAGCAAAACAACCTGATGCACTTGCAAGATCTGGATCTACTTGTGCAAATGCGGGCACTGTTAATGCTGCAAATGATGCTGCAATTAATAGTATTTTTTTCATATAAAACTCCTTTATGAGTACTTTTAAACCGCTTAGCTGCTTGAAGATAAACCGCATTTCTGCTCTTGGCGCCTTATTTCTTAATAAACAGCAATAATAATTTGTTATTTGTTTATATTATAACACTAAAAGATAGAATGAGTATTTGAAAAGATATGATGCGTCCTTCAATTTATTCATTCAACACTTTTTTACCTCAGCTTAAACTAATGGCTATCTTTCTTAGGCGTTTCCCAACCTTCTTTTAAAATCACTTCAAGTTTGTTTCGTACTAACGTATTCTTAGCTACATCCTTAGGGACAATTGCACCCGCGGCAGTTGCTGAATGATTACCAATATTTACAGGGGCAACTAGGGAACTATTTGAACCGATAAAAACATAGTCGCCGATGGTTGTTGGATGTTTATTCGCTCCATCGTAATTACAGGTAATCGTACCTGCCCCGATATTGCTCTCAATACCGACTGTTGTATCACCTAAATAGGTTAAATGTCCTGCTTTTGAACCGTTACCAACCGTAGTATTTTTTGTTTCAACAAAATTACCAATACGAGTATTATCACCTAATTTACTATTTTCACGGACACGTGCAAAAGGACCAACATCGGCATTTCGTCCAATGGAGGCTTTTTCTATGACTGAGTAAGGGTGAATTGTAGTGCCATCACCGATCACCACATCTTTTAACACCGAGCCTGTACGAATCGTCACATTTTTACCAAGAACAATGTTCCCTTCTAAAATCACATTTGGTTCAATATGACAATCTAAATCATTTTTTACAGTACCTCGAACAATCAAGGATTCAGGATCATCAATAGTGATACCATTAAGCATCAAGTTTTTTGCCATCTCTTTTTGATAAAATCGTTCTAATGTGGCCAATTGCACTCGATCATTGACACCTTGGATATAAGCAGGCATTTCATTAAATGTATGAATCGTTATATTATGTTCAACCGCTAACTTCGCTACATCCGTCAGATAATACTCTTTCTGTTGATTCTGATTAGTTAATTGAGGCAGTGCCTCGGCTAAAAAATTTTGGCAAATGGCAAAAATTCCTGTATTAATTTCTTGAATCTCTTTCTCAGTTTCATTGGCATCTTTTTCTTCAATAATCGCAACCATATGATGATTATGATCACGAATAATTCGCCCATATCCCGTTGGATTCGGAACTGTTGAAATTAGCCAATTAAGCCTTGTTTCCTCAGCATTATCAACCAACTTTTGAAGCGTATTACTTCGAATAAGCGGCGTATCACCATAAAGAACTAAAACAGTAGAGTCTTCAATCGTATAGGGTAATGCATATTTCATTGCATCACCGGTTCCTTCAAAAGTCTCCTGCTTCGCCCATATGATATCTTCATGATGGATAAAAGCAGATTTCAACTCTTCACCACGATGACCATAGACAACAATTAATCGATCAGGGTTTAACTTTCGAGCTGCAGTGAGCACATGCTCTAACATTGGTTTTCCTCCAATTTTATGGAGCGGCTTTGGAAGTACGGACTTCATTCTTGACCCTAAGCCTGCCGCTAATACAACAATCGAAAGCTTCTTCATCGTTTTAATCCTTCTTTTTTAAAAACGTCTTAATAGTAAAGATAAATATCCCTTTAGTCTACTCTCTTCTAAAATGTTTAAACGCCATTTCTGATCAAAAAGGTGGTGAATCTGACTGTAATCAATTCACTCATTGCCTACTCTACTAAGATTTCGCTAAAAAATTAAAAAAATACAGATAGATATCATAATATTCAATTGATTTATTTTTATTTTTATTGAAAATAAAAATTAATATTAGTTAAAATATCACAAACATATATTATTTTTATCATTTTGTATTCATAAAAACGATATTTCTTCCAAAATAGCTCAGTACAAGGAAGATCTCACGCTCTGATAGAATAAGGATTCTTGCGATGAAAAAAATCACTACGGATAACAATAGAACTTTGCTCAAAGTTCTCTTCAGTGCTAGTTTAGTAATGGCTACTCCGCTAATAGGATTTACTAGTAATATGAAAAACCCAACAACGCCAGTAAGTCATGAGTTTTCTTCTACACCCTACACGCTTGACACTCTTGAGAACGCTCAAAATATTACTCAGTTTCGCTATAAAATGCCTTCCCTCTCAGGAAAAATGGCAGATGCGACAGGACTAATTTTTATGCCTCACGGCGATAAACCCAAAGATGGTTGGCGAATTGTGGTATGGACTCACGGGACTGTGGGTGTTGCTGATCGCTGTGCTCCAAGCCTTAATCCTATTAACGAAAACTTTAAAGTACTTGCCGAAAGTCTACTCAATGAAGGATATGTCATCATCGCACCGGATTACGAAGGACTCGGAACGCCCGGTATTCACCCCTATTTACATCTTGAAAGTGAAGCAAATGCAGCAATCTATGCAGTCAATGCATTAAAAAATCATCTTCCTAATGATTTCCAAGGTAATTGGATGGTGATTGGTCAGTCTCAAGGTGGGCAAGCTGCTTTAGGAACTGCTGAATTTGCCAATAACGATCCCTTCTTTCAAGGAGCCGTCGCCGGTGCTCCTGCCTCAAACTTACAAACAATTATTCGTGATATTGCACCCAAAGCATTATCACAGCTCGATGCCCTTGATAATCACAATAGTATTCCATATGCCGAGCGACAATCCATTCATGCATACTCGACGCTCCTAGCATATGCAGCGTTAGTTGGCGTGGGGATTAAAGCATCAGATCCTGATTTTAACTATCTTGAGCTTTTCTATCCCGCAGCACAACCACTTGCACAAGCCGCCGAAGGAAGTAACGGTGAAGATGGGCAATGTCTCGATGGTCTTCGCAATGGCTTTAAAACATCAATTGCAACATTCCTTGCGTCAAACCCAGATCGAAAACTACTCGACTATCCAGGATTAAATACCAAGACATTCCATAATCATCCTGTACTAATGGAGTTCTTTACGGAAAGCCAGCCTGGAACAAAAAAACTCGATAAACCTCTATTAATCATTCAAGGCGAGAAAGATACTAGTGTTCCCGCAATAGTAACAACAGCGCTAGCCGAACATCTACAAAAAATTGATTCAAAATCTGTTGAACTTATTTTGGTAGAGGGGGCATCACATTCTGAGGCAATTGTTCTTGAAAATGCAAGCGCTGTCGCGTTTATTAAAGCGCATATGCCAGCAAAATAATTCACGCTATAAATTTAAAACCATAACATCAAAAAAAAAATCTAAAGGCTATCCGCACCCAAAGAGCAGATAGCCTTTTTCCTTTATTAAGGATAAATTTTCTTTAAGAGAAATCGACAGGGTCCACTTCCAAGAGAAGACGAATACCATGACGAATATTCGCTTCATATATCCGCTGCAATTGAAATGCAGCCTGATGTAGATGCTTACGAGATTTCGATTGCATAATCACATGCACACGATAAAAATCTTGCCGACGTTTGAGATTGTTAGGAATCACCGGTGTTATCTCTACCTCTGGGATTGTTGGTAAAAGTGCTAAAATCCCTTCAAGATAGTGTGTCGCCTCATTCTCATCACGCGCCTCTACTTGGACTAAAATCTGATGGCTAAATGGTGGTAATTCTAATAACTCACGTAACTTCAAGCCTTTTTTAGCATATTGATGGTAACCCATCTCCGGCAACTCATGAAAAAGTGCATGCTCTGGAAACATCGTCTGTACCATCACCGTCCCCTTCTTTTCACCTCGTCCTGCTCGTCCTGAAACTTGCACTAAGAGCTGTGCTAATTTTTCATCTGCTCGAAAATCATTGGCAAAAAACAGACCATCACTATTAAGCAGAACGACTAAAGTAATATTAGGAAAATCGTGTCCTTTTGCTAACATCTGGGTGCCGACAATGATATCCGCTTCATTATCACTGATTGTCGTTAAATGCTCATGCAGATCACGACTATTTTTCACATTATCCCGATCAAAACGAAGAACTTTAGCATTAGGAAAGGCATCAGCCAATACTTTTTCAATCTTCTGTGTACCAGCCCCTAGCGCTTTAAAGCTATTTCCACCACAAGAAGAACATTCCGTAGGATATGGATAACGTGTTGCACAATGATGACAGTGTAACATTCCTGTTGTACGGTGAAAATTAAGATAACTACTGCAATGATCACATTCAAGCATTGTCCCACAATCTAAACAGGTAATTACCGGAGAGAATCCTCGTCGATTCAGAAAAAGTAAAACCTGTTCTTTTCGTTCAATAGTTGCTTCAATCGCTTCTAAAACAGTTGTCGAAATTCCATCATAAACTTTTTCTATATGACAATTTACTACTTGCCACGTAGGCATCGCTCCTGAAACCCGATAAGGTAATTGATAATACTTAAAGAGTCCCGCTTCTATATTTCGAATAGTCTCATATGTTGGCGTTGCACTACCTAAAATTAAGGGGATATTCTCTAATTGGGCTCGTTTTACAGCGCTATTCACAGCGGAATAACGGACACCATCACGTTGAATATAAGAACCATCATGTGCTTCATCAATAATCAAAAGTCCGGGCCTAGCAAAAGGGGTAAAGAGCGAAGAGCGTGTGCCAATCACTAAATCCACGCGCCCTAGCATCGCATCGCGCCATGTTTTAAGACGCTCCGCATCTGTCACTTGTGAATGAATCATCCCGACGCGTACCTTTAGAGCTGCTTCAATTCGAGACACAAACTGCGGCGTTAAACCAATCTCTGGTACGAGCATTAAAACTTGCTTACCTTCGGCAAGGATTGTGCGTGCTATCTCGGTATATACAGCGGTTTTTCCAGAGCCGGTAACCCCTTCAATAAAGATAACGGGTGAGGATGGTTGATCTGTAATATCGGTTAATACACCATCAACAACACTCTGTTGTGCACTACTTAAAATCAGCGGTTTTTCTTTAGTTGGCATTTGAGCTGGTGATATTGCTTGATCACGCTTTTCAACTTCAACCAACAATCCAAGATCCACTAAGGCTTTTCGATGATTCTTAAAATTTTTGAAATGCGACTCAATGGCACTCTTCGCGTAATATTCACCACTGTCAAAATAGTAGAGAATCTCAACTTTAGCTTTGGCAGGTTGATTTTCCGATGCGTCACGCCATACTTCGCCAGCTTCAGTAATAGCATAAAATAATTCTGTACTAAAAAGCTCCCGCCCTTGTCGCAAACCCGTCGGCAAAAAGAGTTGAATGACTTCTCCAATAGGTGCGTGATAATAATTTGCCATCCAAATCGCGAGCCGAATTAATGAAACCGTTAAAATGGGGGCTGTATCTAAAAGAGCCATAATCCCTTTCAGTTTCGCTTTAGGATAATCACTACTAGCTTTGCGCTTAACGACAATACCGATCATTTCTCGCCGTCCAAAAGTCACGCGTACACGCGAACCAGATTGAATCTCTGGATAATCATCGGCAATATATTCAAACGTTTGATGTAATGGACATGGCAAAGCGACTTCAATGATGATGTCATTCATTTTCTCTGCCATACGTATCTACTCCTTGAAAATATTCATCTCTTTCTAAAAAATATGCGTGCCTATTTTCTATTGTAATTTTTAACAATAAAAGTTTCAGCAATAAAAGTTTCAGCAATAAAAAACCGAACAAAGATCTCACTTGAGCTTTTATTCGGTTTTTAAAAAATGAACGTCAATCTATTAAAAAGGTAACCGTTTCATAATACGTGTTAAGAAACGGGATAAGCCTTGACGGACTGTCGTTTTTTCAACATATTTAATACCATAAACATTCTTATCTACAATCGCTTCTTGAATATAGGCATCACTTGTTTGAAGTGCATCTACTAAACCAAATTCAATCGCTTTGACTGCTAACCAATATTCGCCTGTCGCAATTTTTTCAATATCAATATCAGGCCGATATTGCTTCACAAAGTCCTTGAAGATTAAATGAACTTCATTAAGCTCTTCGGTAAATTTTTTCTTTGCATCATCCGTATTTTCGCCAAACATTGTAACGGTTCGCTTATATTCTCCGGCGGTGAACTGCTCGTAATCAATATTATATTTCTCAAGTACTTTATGAAAATTAGGAAGTTCAGCGACAACACCAATCGAACCTACAATAGCAAAAGGTGCCGCAATAATACGGTTTGCAACACATGCCATGAGATAGCCACCACTTGCCGCAACTTCATCTACTGCCACTGTCAAGTTAAGTCCTTTGTCACGAATACGAACTAACTGTGATGCAGCTAAACCATAGCTATTTACAGCACCACCAGGACTGGTAATACGCACTAATACTTCGTCATTCGGTTCAGCAATCTGAATAAGTGCCGATACTTCTTCACGAAGATTTTTCACCTCTTCCGCATGGACATCACCATCGAATGAGATGACATATAACGTTTTATCTTTTGTAAGTTCTTTTTTCTCAGGTTTCTTCTTCCAGAACTGCCAGAATTTTTTACTTTCAACTTTTGTGTTATTTGCTTGCGTCATCTCATTGCAAGTATTCGCTGTGGCAACCTCAGAATTTATCTGTTCATCATCGGTAGGTGTTTTTTGTAAATCATCCTGACGCATCACCGCATCGGTAGATTGATGGGTAGCACCATCTTTCTTTGCAGAATCAGTTTCTGAATCATCTTCATCACTGTTTTTAAATTCACGAAAACCATCTTTGATCTGTTCAAAACGATCACCAATATCTTTAAACTCAATTTTACCGCCTGTTTGAGAATTATTAGAACGAAAAGATGCTAAGAAAAGAATAGCTGCAATAAATACAACTAAAATCGTCGCTGTTTTAGCGAGGAAAAGAATAAAATCGATAATATAAATCATTGATGAATTTTACCTAAAGATAAAAAACCTGATTCTTTTAAAGAGAGAATCAGGTCGTAAGGATAGAGCCTAAAAAACGATGTAAATGCTTTTAGACTCTCTCTATTTTAACTTCGCAACTGATAATTACTTAGCAGCAGGAAGGTCAACTTTAACATTTTCTTGAACTTTACTAACATACTCTTGGAAAAGAGGCTGAGCTAATTGCAATTTAGTTGCTTCATCAAGTTCTTCAAATGGTTTAATCGCAATATCACGAACATCATCGAGTATAATTACATGATAACCAAAATTTGATTCAACAGGTTTTTGTGACATTTCACCTTTTTTCATACCTTTCAACGCTTCACCGAAACTTGGATCCATCATTGAAAGTCTGAACCAACCACCGATGCTACCATCACGTTGAGCCGTTGCTGTGTCTAACGATTTCTCTTTTGCTGCTTTTGCAAATATAGCTCTTTTTGCATCATCGGTATCGGCTTTATTAATCTCATCAATGATCGCTTGCGCTTCTTCTGCTGACTCAACAAGAATATGTGATGCTTCGTACTCTTGTTTCTCCAATTGACTTACTGCTTGCTCATATTGTTCTTTGATCTCTTTTTCAGATATCTCGCCTTTTGCCAACATATCTTGGAAAAGCATATCTGAAAGGAATAGATCACCAATTAATTTAACTTTCATTTGGTAATCTTCATTTTTATCAAGATCACGTTTTTTAGCTTCTTTCGCTAATGCTTCTTGTGTTCCTAAGAGCAGTACTAATTGTTTAGCAAGATCTGCATTTTCAACTGACTCTACTTCAACACCTTGAGAAAGGAGCAAAAAGTTTTCAAACTCGCTTTTTGAAACTTCTCGACCATCCACTTTCGCTACTGGATCTTGGAAAACATAAGCAGTTTCTGCAACCTCAACAGCCTCAGGCGTTTCTTGCGCCATTGCCATTGGTGCCATAGCGCCCATTAAAGCCGTAGTTAACAGTGTTGTTTTAAATAATTTTTTCATTTTACTCTTTCCTCATTGGTTATTGAGTTTTGATCTGAATACTCAGTGCATGAATATCATTGTGCATCATGGTATCTAATGCTTGATAAATCAAGCGATGTTGCTTAAGTAATGTTAATCCCGCAAATTTTGGAGAGGCGATCTTCACTGTAAAATGTCCCGCACCGCCTTTTGCGCCAGCATGACCAACATGAAGATGGCTATCATCAATAACTTCTAAATAAGTTGGTGTTAATGATAACTCTAACAACTCTCTAATTTTATCTAATCTAATTTCTTTATTCATCTTTTTTAATGTAGTTATTTTAATGGGTAAAATAATATTAACTAAATATTATTTATATTTATTGAAAACCAATTTAGCTTCAATACCCCCCTATTTCTGATGAACTTTTTATAACAAATAACTACTCATCCTCTCTCTTAGCAGCTTTCGCTTTTAACTGACGATCTTTACGCACTAAATAAACCATCAATACGATTGATAAAATAAATGTAATTGCCGGATTAACGATCATCTTAAAGGTCATCCAAACATCATTAGGAAGCTCTAATAAGACAATAATGGTATTCAAAAGAGCCATCACAAGCATATATGCTGCCCACCATAAATTTGTCCGTAACCATTCACTCTCGGGCAATTCAAGCTCTAAAACTTTCGCAAAGATCATTTTTACGGGAGATTTCTTCAGGTAAAACATTCCTATTAAACCAAGCGCGATAATGACATTCACAATCGTCGTTCGCCATTTAATAAAGTCATCATTATTAAAATAAATTGTGAGTGTACCAAAAAGTACTGTTGCAACTAAAATCAACCAATCTTTACGTTTAGTCGTATCACGATAAAATATCAGCAATATCACTAATGAAATTGCCGAACTAATCACCAACGCTTTAGTTGCTAAAACTAGATCTCTTCCTAAAAAGAGGTAAGTGCCTAAGAATAAAAGAGAACTGATCCCTAATAAAACTTGTGGAATTTGCTTATATTTCTTTGATAACTGTGTCAAGTGAGGCTCCATCATACACATTATAAGTGGTAAGATTTTTGTCAATTCGACGAATTAAGCCTGTTAATACTTTTCCAGGACCGCATTCAACAACGGTTGCCACGCCTTCGCGTGCTAAAAACTCAATTGTTTCAGTCCAACGTACAGGTTCGTACAATTGACTCACTAAGGCTTCTTTAATTGATTCAACATCTGTATGTGCTTTCACATCAACATTATGAATTACAATATGATTTGGGGTTGAGAGCAGTAAATTTTCAAGCACCTGTGCTAAATGATCTGCTGCGGGTTTCATCAAAATACAATGCGACGGAACAGAGACTGGTAACAATAACGCGCGTTTTGCCCCTTTCTCTTTTGCTAATACACATGCAGCTTCAACCGCAGCTTTTTCACCCGCAATAACAACTTGTCCCTGAGAATTAAAATTCACTGCCGCAACAATACCGGCCGATTCTGACTCTTTACAAACTTCAATCACAACATCATCATCTAATCCCAAAATTGCCGCCATCGCACCTACTCCCGCAGGAACAGCTTCTTGCATATATTGTCCCCGAAGGTGAACGAGTTTCACGGCATCTTTAAATGCAAAGACACCCGCGGCAACAAGCGCTGAGTACTCTCCTAAACTATGACCTGCTAAAAATGCTGGCTGTGCTCCATTTTCGGAACACCAAACACGCCAGAGCGCAACACTAACCGTCAAGATCGCAGGTTGCGTAATTTCTGTTTTCCCAAGGAGTTCAATATCGCCTTCACGAATAATATCTGACAGTGAAAAACCTAAAGCATCATCTGCTTCTTGCAATGTATCTATAACAATCGGATGATCTAATAGATCTGTGATCATTCCGATACTCTGTGAACCTTGACCAGGGAAAACAAATGCTAATGTACGATTCATTTCACTCATTACTAAAACTCTCTTTTATCTATAAATAGCCTGATATCTCTTCACTTTTAGTGAATAATCACCCAAAATCATCTCTAATTTACATACGGACCAATGCCGATCCCCAAGTAAATCCACCGCCAAAAGCTTCCATCAAAATAAGATCCCCCTTCTTTACTCGCCCATCTTTACGGGCGACATCAAGTGCTAACGGGATACTTGCCGCCGAGGTGTTTGCATGCTTATCAACCGTTACAATCATCTTCTCTATCGGCATACCTGCTTTTTTAGCTGTCGCCGTCATGATGCGGAGATTAGCTTGATGGGGTATAAGCCAATCGATATCTTCGCCTGTTAAATCTGCTGCTACAAGCGTCTCCTCGACAATTTCATGGAGTTTAGTCACTGCGTGACGAAAAACCTCATTCCCCTTCATCTGTACATACGGATAAACATCCGGTGAAGAGATCACGCTTTTCTTGACTGAAAGAAGATCTTTATAGCTACCATCAGCATGAATATGAGTCGAGATAATTCCTTCTTCTTCAGTCGATTCAAGCACAACAGCCGCTGCACCATCACCAAACAATACACACGTTGTACGATCTTCCCAATCAAGAATTCGAGAATAAATTTCAGAACCTACCACAATAGCTTTTTTAGCCGATCCTGCTTTAATAAAATTATCTGCGATCGCTAATGCGTAAATAAAACCGGAACATGCAGCACTAATATCAAAGGATGCCGCATGATGATTACCGAGCATATCTTGCAAAAGTGTCGCTGTTGAAGGATATGTTTGATCAGGTGTCGTTGTTGCAAGAACGATAAGATCAATTTCATCGGCATCAACTTTCGCATCAAGCAGAGCAGCCTTCACCGCTTCAAAAGCTAACCCTGCGGTTGTTGCACCTTCATCTGCAATATGCCGCTGGCAAATCCCAGTACGTTCAACAATCCATTCATGGCTTGTTTCAACCGTATTGGACAACATTTCATTAGTAACAATATTTGACGGCAAATATTGCCCTGTTCCGATTATTCTTGAATTCATCCTACCAATCCTATTTTTCGCTCTGCTCATTTTCAGCAGTTTCAAACTGTTTACGCATTTTCTCAATGATTTTCTGTTCTACTAGCTTAACAGAAATTTCAATAGCATTTTGAAAAGAGATTCTATCTGCGTTACCGTGAGATTTTACAACAATACCTCTCAACCCTAATAGGCTTGCGCCATTATGCTTACGAGGGTCAAGCTTGCTTTTAAGATCATTAATCACCGGCATTGAGATAACAGCTGCGCATTTCGTCATTAGATTTTTTCGGAAAGACGAAGAGAGCTGACTGACGATCATCTTCACTGTTCCTTCCAATGTTTTTAGGGCAATATTGCCAGTAAACCCATCTGAAACAATGACATCAACATCATCAAAGAAAATTCCATCAGGCTCCGTAAAACCAATATAATTCAAATTAGAAGCTTCCATTAATGGAACGGTTCCACGAATCAACTCATTCCCTTTCATCGCTTCCGTTCCAATATTCATCAAAGAGACCTTCGGCGTCGGGTCATTACTGACAACCGATGATAATAAAGATCCCATTACAGCAAACTGGTAAAGATGCTCAGGAGAAACATCTACATTTGCGCCAAGATCTAAAAGATGTACGTATCCACGCTCACGAAGAGAAGGTATCGAAGTACAAATTGCAGGGCGCATAATTCCTGGTAGCGTTTTAAGTACAAATTTAGCCGTTGCTAAAAGCGCCCCGGTATTGCCTGCTGACATCGCCGCATCTGCTTTTCCTGATTTTACGCAATCAATCGCAACACGCATCGAAGAATCTTTTTTATTTCGTAACGCACTTTGCGGGGCATCGTCCATCTCCACAACCTCTGACGCGGGAACTAATTCAATGCGTCCTGTTTGATAGAACGGCTCATTTTTTAACAGCGGCTCTAATACTTCTTCTCTACCAACGGCCAATACGGAAAGATTATTGTGCATTTTTAAGGCATTAATAACCGCAGGTAAAAACTCTTGAGCACCATTATCACCGCTCATCATATCAACCGCGAGTTTCACAGATACCTGATTACTTTCAATCACTTTGGTAATTCCTAACTAATATCTTTTTACGACAAAAATAATAAAAAACCTACGCTATCTTCAATCAAGATTTGGCGTAGGTTTTTCGATAAACGTCTATCGATCCTAATAAAAATAATTAAGGATTACTCTTGATCGACAATTTGTTCATTTTTAGTGATCACTTTACGGCCACGGTAATAACCGTCTGCAGTAATGTGATGACGTAAATGTGTCTCACCTGATGTTTTATCAACACTTACAGGACGCGCAGTCAAGAAATCATGCGCACGACGCATTCCTCTTTTTGAACGAGTTACCTTCGATTTTTGTACAGCCATTTTAACAACTCCTAAATTACACTAATTCTCTTAAGCAGATAGTTACTACTACCTAGTCCAATAGATCTGTCAGAACTGAAAAAGGATTTTTCTTTTTCCCTTCTTCCGGCACTTCTTGATTCTTTAAAAACTCACGTCCTTCACACGGCACATCATCTGCATGATAAGGAATAATTGGTAAAGCCATCAGAAGTTCATCTTCCACATGATAGAGGAAATCAACCGGATCAACCTCCTCAACCACAATGACATCTGCATCATCCCCAATTAGCTCTGCCTCATATTCGCTTTTAACAGGAACCCAACGAAAGTTCGCTTCCACATCCATCGCAAATGGCTCAAGACACCGCTGACATTCAACATCAACATTGACGGACGCACGCCCGATAATGCTCTTTTGTTGTTTGTCATCCACACCTGCTGTAAATGACAGAATTATATCACCATTAACCTGCTCAACTGCTGCTTCTAGTCGAGGAAAGAGCTTGCTCGGTAAACGATCATTCTCTATCTCAAACTTTTGGTCTATGGCTTGCCATATAGATAATGTAGAGTAATTCAAAGAACACCATCAATTCTAATAAAAGAGGGACATATTAATCTATCGCACAATTTTTTGCAATAAATCAGTTCGTACTAACGAACAAAATCACCGCTTTTGCCCCCTTTTTTACTCAAAAGGGCAATATCAGAGATCATCATTCGTTTATCAATCGCCTTTAACATATCATAAATCGTCAGTAAGGCAACTGAAACTGCGGTTAAAGCTTCCATCTCAACACCAGTCACTCCATTTGTAGAGACTTCAACCTCGGCCTGTACGCTATTTTGATCAGGTAATAGCTCAAATTCAACATTCACTTTTGTTAAAGGCAGTGGATGACAAAGCGGAATAAGATCTGATGTTTTCTTCGCCGCTTGAATCGCCGCAATACGAGCAACTCCTAGAACATTTCCTTTTGAAACTTTCTCTTCTCGCAATGCAGTAAAAGCTGCTTCATTCATTGAAATCAAACCAGATGTAACCGCTGTTCTTTTAGTTACAGATTTATCACTCACATCCACCATATGCGCCTCGCCGGCATCATTCAAATGGGTTAATTGACTCTTTCCCATACATAAATCTCCCTTAATCTTCAATAATGTAATCTTCGAGCGTCATCCCTTCTTCCATCTCTGATTCATGAATATAGGATGATTGGTCAAGCGGGTAGACCAAACGAACTAACGATCGATCACCAGAAATAAGATAATGCCACTGTGGCAAAGGTTGATTTTCATAGCGTAAACGATAAGCGCAAGTAGCTGGAAGCCAACGAAGCTGTGGAATATCATCGACAGTTAAATCAATACAGAGCGGCACATAATTTTGACGCGTTGGATAACAACTACAACTACCTGTTTCTAAATTAAGAAGGTCACATGCAACTTCGGTATGATAAATCTCACCTTCATCATCTTCCAATTTATTAAAACAACAAGTGCCACATCCATCGCACAATGCTTCCCACTCAGACAAGTTGAGCGCTGTTAATGGAAGCTCCCAAAACTGATCTCGCACGCTCTAACCTCTTTTTAATTCTTTACCAAATTTTCAGGAGCTACTTTTAGCTCATTCTCTACAAAAACCTTACCATCCGGTGCTTTCGTCACTGTAATGACAGACTCCGAATCTTCCTTTTGATCTTCTAAAATTGTACAACCAGCACGACTTGCTAACGCTTTAACATACCACTCTTGACGATCCATATCTTTTGCCTCTAAACAAAGCGAGACTTCTACACGACTTGGTTTTTCAGAAAGATCATCATCATGCGTAATTTTATCTCTAAACTGCAAATAAAAAGCGATTTGACTTCCCACAAGGATAATCAGCCAAGAGAGATACATCCAC
The DNA here is from genome assembly GCF_058188435.1 of Ignatzschineria sp. 22MB058224. Taxonomy (NCBI): domain Bacteria; kingdom Pseudomonadati; phylum Pseudomonadota; class Gammaproteobacteria; order Cardiobacteriales; family Ignatzschineriaceae; genus Ignatzschineria; species Ignatzschineria sp. 22MB058224. Next base: position 2,106,547 of record NZ_CP187366.1, on the reverse strand, counting down.
ATAATAAAAAGAACAACTCCAGCAAAACCTGAATATATTTGTGATTGTTTCCCTGACATCACAACAAATTGCGTGAATAATTTTCCAGTAAAATACCACGCATTCGATGCAATAAAAGCACCAATCAATGCAGGTAATAAATTGACTTTACGATAGGTAATAAAAATATAAGCAAGCCAAATGGCTAATGTGACAACACCAATCGTAAAAGCTTGCCCTAATAAAAAATTAATCACTGGATTAGTCACAAACCCACTAACTCGCAGGACAATAGAGCTTGAGAAGAAAGAGAAGGCAATAAACGCTAATACAGGCCCAATTAAAACAACCACAACATAGTTCAGTAGACGCTCACGAAGTGAACGTCCTCTTGCCACTCGCCAAATTCGATTAAAGGCAGATTCAATCGTGGTCATAAGATTAATCGCCGTATAAAGGAGCACTAAAAGACCCGCACCCCCAAGAATTACGCCACGCGTATTCTCTACAAAGCTAACGAGTATAGCGACAAAGTCATTTGCGTTTTTATCACCTAGAAAAGCAAGTCCCTTTAACATTAATGGCTCAAGTTCATTGTGCACACCAAAACCTGCTAATATCGAAAATGTAATCGCCAGCAATGGTACAATCGAGAGCATCGTCGTATAAGTTAACGCTTGCGCCCGCTCCTTAAAGTTTGCTTCGTTATACTGTAGAATAATTCGATAGAGCAACTGCATTATCTTACGAAGGTAAAGAAATGCTCCGGTCTCAGACCAGAGCCATTGATCTAGTTTTATAATTGTTGATTTTATCATAGGCTTCTTTTATAGGACTCAGCCACGTGACTGATCTATCGACGAATTATACAAGTTTTTCAAAAGCATCTTTAATCAGCGTTATTCTTCGCTCAAGCGCATCCGCTCCATATTGAGTACTGAGCTCAAAATATCCCCAAACAGGATTCGGCCATGCAAGATCTGTTTCATAGCGTGCAATCACATGAATATGTAATTGACGAACAATATTTCCTAGCGCTCCAATATTGAGTTTATCTGCATCAAATGCCTCTTGCATGACAAATGATGCCATGCGAACTTCTCTCAATAATTGCTCCTGATCTTCAATTGAAAGATCAACGATCTCTTCAATATTCTCTCGCTTAGGTACTAAAATGATCCAGGGAAAACGTGCCTCGTTCTGAATACGCACTTGGCAAAGTGGTAAATCCGTCACTAAACGACTATTTTTCGCCAACTCTTCATTTAATTTCATTCTACCCTCACAATTATCAGTCAGTAATAATTCCGCATTCGATGAACTTATGCGTACAATCTAAAACTCATCGACCTTACGGCTTAAAATCATCAGTTTTTCACGCAACTTATACTCGGAAAGCTCAATCCCTTTCTCCGCTCGGACAAGTTCACTTGCAAGAATTAACCCTGCCATAATCGCAGCTTTTTCCAGTGATAAACGACCCTTTTCGCGTAATTTCGCAATCTCTTTATCAAGACGCTCAGCCGATTGCTTTAATACCTCAACTTCTGACTCCGGCGTACTGATAGGATATTCTTCATTTGCAATACGGACAGGAACTACAACCGTTTCTGACATCTTTTACTCCTACATATTCTGTTTCATTGACTCAACACGTGAGAGCAATTTATTTAACTTTTCTGACAAAAGCGCATTATCTGCTGCAAGACGAGCATTTTCTTGCTCACTTGTCTGACGATATACACTAAACTCACCTTCTAACGACACAAAGCGTTCTTTCGACTCTTGCAATGCTGTCGCTAAACGGTTTTTCTCTTCTCCTAACGCAATAATCTTACGTTCAAGCGTCTCAAAAGCAGTATTTAATGTTTCTGACACAGTTTTAACCTCTATGGTTACGGTTTAACAAATTCTGGAATATCACCATAATAACCCATTGCCATTCTTGCTAGGCGTTTTTTTACAAATGGTAATTTATCCGCCGCCGATAGTCCAAGATTTCGAACGCCTTTAATAATCGTTGAAGAGCTTGTAGAACTACGTTTAAATAGATCCATCGATCCCATAATTAACATATTATGAGCCTTACGACGCTTTTCATAGCGCTTAAGCATCGTTAGGTCGCCTAATTGGATACCTGCTTTTTTCGCATTAATCAACTCTTCAACTAATGTTGCCGAGTCTAAATATCCAATATTCACTCCTAATCCTGCAAGAGGATGGATAGAATGTGCCGCATCTCCTGCAAGCGCAAAATTCTCACGAACATACGTTTGTGCATGATTCAGTCGAAGTGGATATGCGCCTAACTCACCAGCAATCTCAATACGACCAAACTTCCATTCAAATCCTTCAGAAAGGCGATTTGAAAACGCGTCCGGTGAAAGCGCTAAGAGCTCATCCGCTTCTTCATATGTTGTATGCCACGCTAATGAACAACGTCCATCATTCAGCGGTAATAATGCTAAAGGACCATTATCTAAAAAACGTTGCCAACAACTATTTTCATGGCTTTTTTCAGGACGAACCTGACCCACAATAGTTTTTTGACCATAACTCCAACCTGTCGTCGGTATATTGGCCCAATCACGCACTAATGATCGTCCTCCATCTGCACCAATAATGAGCTCTGATACATATTCTTCACCATTATTGAGCTTCACTTTTACATCACCATTACCGAGACGTTCGAATGACTCTAGCTTCGTTTGATCAAAAATTGTAATGAGATCGAGCTGCTGCGCTCTATCAAGCAATACACCTTGTGTCGCCTCATTATCCATAATCCAACCAAGTGCATCTGAACCAGTACCTTCAGCATCAAAGGTTAGCTCCCCGCGTCCACCAGAATCCCAAACATGCATATGTAAAAATGGGGTAATTCGACCAGTATGCAACAACCCATCCCATGCATCCACATATTCAAGCCATTTTTTACTTGAAGGAGTAAATGCCGACACACGAAGACCATAATCATCTTTGGGGTAGAGTTGAGCTAAAGGATGAAATTCAATCACTAATACTTTAAAGCCCGCTTTTGCAAGTCCAATCGCAATACTTGAACCGACCAACCCGGCCCCATTAATAATGACATCAAAACGATTACTCATACGCTTTTCCTCTTCGTTCCATCTAGCGATTAACGATTCGTGTATGTGCTTAACTCATCAGCACGTTTAAAACAGATTCCCTTAATATCCCATTCCAAATCGAGCAATTCGATCTTTAAGCGGCTTAATAGCATTAATTGTTCGCAAAGCAATATTACGAAGATGGGATGCTCCCGGTAAATCAAGACCAAAACTTCGAACGAGAAAATCCGTCGAACCAACAACCTTTATAACATCAGAATGCCGTTCCCGTTGATAACGCTCAAGATCTTCAATCGTTGGGATAGCTCCATTTTTAAAATATGGCAGCAACAACTCGCAATCTCTAAAACCTAAATTTAATCCTTGGCCTGCAATAGGATGTAGAGAGTGAGCACTATTCCCTACCAATGTTAAGCAGGGCTTACAGACCGTTTTAGGAACCATCAAACTTAAGCCCCAAATATGGCGATCGGTCACAGATTCAATATCACCAAGATCTAATCCTACTCGGTAGATCACTTCATTTGCAAAGACTTCATCCAATGCCTTTTCCCAACGATCATGCTCATCACGTTTTGCAATCATCACAATCGCCATTTCATGACTACCAACGGGCAATAACGCTATTGGACCATCACTGGTAAAGCGTTCATAGGCCATATTATGATGAGGTCTTTCAAAACGGGCACGTGCGATAACTGCAATTTGATCGTAATCGCGATAATAAGTCTCAATACCGGATATTGTTCGAAGATGAGAGTTCATTCCCTCAGCGGCAAGAATCCAATCATAAATTACATCCTCTTTTTCGCCTTTAGAAACCAACGTTGCTTTAGCAACTGTACGTGTAATTCCTGCGCTTACTTCCGGCTCAAGCGTATAATTCACCAAGCGAGTCTCATCAAGATAAGTGATCTGTGCATATTTTTCTAATTCATTGAGCATTTCAAGAACAAGTCGCCCCAAGGGAACAAGCGCCCCAAAATCGTACAAATTATGTTCAGAAGCGAACATTTCAACTTTTGTTGCATAACCTTTTTCAGAAACTTGTACTGATTGAATCGGCGTAGAGAAAGGCTCAATGGCTTGCCAAACATCAACAGACTCTAAAAATTTTACCGAACGATGAGACAAAGCAATCATCCGCGTATCTTTTTCCAATAAAACATGATCCGGCCGCTGATGTTGATCCACAACAACAACCGACAGTGAAGAATCTTTTAATCCTAATGCAAATGAGAGCCCAATAGGCCCTGCACCGGAAATTAAAATCTGTTTCTCTCTTATCGCCATGCTTTTATCACCTTTCAAAATGCATAGAATCTATTCTATGCGAGCTTCAACAGGAATATATTGATACACCACAAGTTTCATGCAGTTTATCCACTCAATAGTCTTAGAGAAGCCCCCATAAAGAACACTTCCAAATCAATCAGATTTTCTTATTCCGTCGGTAGACTAAGGATTTCATACCCCTCATTCGTTACCAAGATTGCATGCTCCCATTGTGCAGTTAAGGAACGATCACGTGTTACCGCAGTCCAACCATCATTGAGTACTTTTACCGCTGATTTTCCAACATTAATCATCGGTTCAATGGTAAAGATCATTCCAGGCTCCATAATTTCTGTAACAAGCGGTGAATCATAATGTAATACTTGCGGAGCTTCATGAAGTGCTAATCCAACGCCATGCCCACAAAAATCTTGAACAACTGAGTAATTATGCGCATGTGCGTGTTTCTGTATTACACGACCAATATTACGAAATGGCGCCCCCGGTTTTACTTCTTCGATCCCAAGCATCATGCATTCATATGTCACATCCACAAGACGCTTTGCCAAAATTGAAGGTTCACCAACACAGAACATTTGGCTACTATCACCAAAATATCCATCTTTTGAAAGACAAATATCAATATTCAATATATCGCCATCTTTTAATACCCGTTCCCCCGGAATACCATGACAAACAACATGATTTAAAGAGATACACGTTGCACCGGGAAATGGGGGATGACCGTAATTTAAACTACCGGATGTTAACCCATCTTCTAGCATCCAACTATAAATTAACTCATCTAACGATTTTGTAGTCACTCCTGCTTTTACATACGGCTTAATGCGCTTTAAAAGATTTGCGACGGCTTGATTTGCTTTACGAATACCATCGATCTGTTGTTGATCTTTGATATAAATTTGAGACATATAATTCCCTTCTTTCTAACGACAATTTACTTTGTTACAGCATATTGCCACTGATTGATAATATATTTTTAAAACTATTATACCGGATTTTGTATCGAAAATTTTCAAGTTCATCATAAAATGAAAGCTCCATTAGGAGCTCACATTTATTATTGCGATTCAATTACGTACGAGGAAGTGTGACCCCTGTTTGCCCTTGATACTTACCGCCACGATCTTTATAAGACGTTTCACAGGCCTTATCAGATTCTAAAAAGAGCATCTGTGCAACACCCTCGCCCGCATAAATTTTTGCGGGAAGCGGTGTTGTATTTGAAAACTCTAAAGTTACATGCCCTTCCCACTCTGGTTCTAACGGTGTTACATTGACGATAATACCACAACGCGCATATGTTGATTTCCCTAAACAGATGGTCAATACCGAACGTGGGATACGGAAATACTCCACGGTTCTAGCCAGAGCAAATGAGTTAGGTGGAATAATGCAAACATCAGAAACAACATCGACAAAACTATTTTTATCGAAATTTTTAGGATCTACGACACTGGAATTAATATTAGTGAAAATTTTAAATTCATTACTACAACGAACATCGTAGCCATAACTCGACGTACCATAACTGATAATTCGCCCTTTCTCATTTTCTCTCACTTGCCCTGGCTCAAACGGCTCAATCATTCCATATTTTTCAGCTTGTTCCCGTATCCAATGATCTGCTTTAATCGACATAGATCTTCCTTCTGTTTGATCTGAAATAATGCATTATTCTCTGTAAAACCAATTTTGTTAGAATCAAAATCTTACCTTCTAAAGGTCGGGTCGCACTTAGTGATTCTTCTAAGTGCCCCTTCAAAGTGCTATTCACAAACTCTATTTAAGTTCTTTGCCTTGAGATTGTTGTACAACTACTTTAGGAAAACCGGCCATTTTATCACGATCACGAAGTGACAATTCCGCCATCATTTTAATAGCAATTTCACGATAACGAGCAGCTAAATCATCAGATGTTGTTGCCGTTGGCTTCCCGCGATCAGCCTCTTCACGGATTTTAATATCAAGTGGCATACGCCCTAAAAGTTTTACACCCTCTGCTTCAGCGAGATTCTTACCACCATCTGAGCCAAAAATAGCCTCTTCATGACCACAGTTTGAGCAGATATGGTAACTCATATTCTCAATAATACCGAGAATTGGAATTCCTACGGTTGCAAACATATTAATCCCCTTACGAGCATCGAGTAACGCAATATCCTGAGGTGTTGTAATAATCACACTCCCTGATACGGGGACTTGTTGTGCAAGTGTTAATTGGATATCTCCAGTCCCTGGTGGCATATCCACAATCAGATAGTCGAGATCTTTCCAATTAGTTTCTTTGAGCATTTGTGCCAACGCCGAAACCGCCATAGGGGCACGCCAAATTGCCGCTTGAGGATCCGCAATAAGATAACCAATAGAGTTTGTTTGTAAGCCTTGCGTTTCGACAGGTTCCATCGACTTACCATCAACCGACACAGGCTTTTCATGGCTATTGAGCATTGTCGGAAGACTAGGACCATAAATATCCGCATCCAAAATACCAACTTTTGCACCTTCATTACGGAGCGATAACGCTAGATTCACCGCCGTTGTCGATTTACCAACGCCTCCTTTACCTGATGCGACAGCAATAATATTTTTCACATTCGGTAAAGCATGTAATTGCCCTTGCACTTTATGCGCAACAATTTTAGTAGAGATATTAACTACCACAGAACTTCCCGTTTCTGTCTCAATCATCGACTCTAAAGTTTTTTTTATCTCTTCAATATGTGCTTTACCATAGAATCCAAGAATAATCTCCACTTTCACTTGTGGCGTACTATTTTGATCAATTTCGATCGACTTAACGCAGTTTGCCGTCATGAGATCTGTTTCTAAATAATGGTCTTGATATTGACGTATAACTGCTTCAACCATCTCTTTTGTCATTGTCATTCTTGTCTCCTCTTTGGAATCGATAACATCGATCTATTCTAGCATTGCCGAGACAATAAATTAACCGATGATCATAAAACTCTTAAAATATTCGCCCTAATTCACATTAGATTCGTGAAATGCTTAAGACTCTTCATTCAACGCTTGAAGCAAGCGCTGGCCATTTCCACTCTTTGCCTCTAATGTCATTGTCAATGTCTCCCCCTGACGCTCAAGTTCAAGTGCAAGATCAGGCTCAGGCAATACATTTACGCCTTTCTCTGGCCACTCAACTAACCAAACACCTGCTTCTTCCAACAATCCTAAATCATAAATCTCCATTGGCGAGGCTAATCGATAGAGGTCTGTATGCAAAATGACTCCACCTGCAAACTCATACTGCTCTATTAATGTATACGTAGGACTTTTAATAGACCCCGTGATACCAAAGGCTTGGATAAAGAAACGAGAAAAAGCAGTTTTCCCCGCACCTAAATTTCCTTTTAAAAAAATCTTAAAATCCGCTAATGCCTTATCCGCTTGTAACCACTTTGCTATTTCAGCAGCAAAACTGGCTGTTTCTGTTTCTGAAGATAAGATTTTAATCCAACGACTCATCGTAATGACCCTCTTTAATTCCAAATATCATTTACATATCGAACAACTGTTTCATTATGCCGTTTTGACTTCTGACTTAGGAAGACGTTTTGATAGGATTGCTAAGCGAATATTCAGGAAAATCGCCGCAAAGGTTAAACCAACAATCAACCCCATCCAAACTCCGGGGGCTTCGAGTTGTTTAACAACACCTAAATAGTAACAGAGTGGGAATGCGATGAGCCAATAGGAGGCAATTCCTAAATACATCGGCACTTTAGTATCTTTCATACCACGAAGAATACCATTTGCCGAAATTTGTAAACCATCGGGTAATTGAAAGAGAATCGAATAGATAATTAACCCCGCGGACATATGAATAATCTCAGGATTACTGTTGAAGAGTTGCGGAATATGGTAACGAGAAAAATAGAGTAATAAACTCGTAACAAGCATTAAACAGAACACAACAAAACGCCCCATATTATTAATGCGTAAGACACTCTCATAATCCCTACGGCCCATTCGCTGCCCAACCATCGCCGTTAATGCCATTGCAGTACTCAATGGGATCATAAAAGTCATTGAAGTAATCGCAAGCGATATCTGATGACTTGCAACAACAACGGTTCCAAACTGCCCCAATATTAATCCAGCAGAAGAGAAGATCGCAACTTCCGCAAAGAGCGTTGCGCCACTTGGCAAGCCAACACGCACCATTTCACCTAAACGTGCATCCGGTTTTTCAAACTTACGAACAAGGCGAAGATTACGCAAACGCGGATCAATAAAGGTAAAAAAGAGAATAAGGAAAAGCATAATCCAAAAGGTAAATCCTGTTCCTAAACCTGAGCCGATAATGCCATAACTCGGTATTGCTAATGGTTCAAAACCATTGACTAATACATAGTTCAAAATCGCATTCGAGATGAAGCCGACACCACAAACAATAGTAATGACAATAGGACGCGCCACACCTTCACAAACCGCACGTAAACTATTAAAGATTAAAATTGCTGGGGCTCCAATACTTAACGCTCGAAGATACGAGACAGAACCTGGAATTAGACTCTCCTCGACCCGCAACATTCGTAAAAGATGCTCGGAGAAGAAATTCATGATAAAGACCACAAGAACAATCAATACCGTCGAAATAATCAATCCATTATGCCAAATATTGGCAACCTGATCACTATTACCCCGACCAAATTCATGGGCACTAAAGATCGCCACACTCATCAACACACCAGTACTGCAAAGAAGGAGTGGGTTCCAAATCATTACACCAAGACCGACAGATGCTTGCACATTACTATCAAAATGCCCCGTAATCGCAATATCAACAACACCCATTCCTACCAAGAACCATTGAGTAATGAGGATGGGGAGTGTCAATGCAAACAACATCGATAGTTCATCTTTTCGAAAGCGAAAACGTTCGAAAAATTTCATAATAACCTCTTCTATTTATTGGGAGATTATTAGCAATCCCCTCTTGTTATATTTGATATTCAAAATTACTGCCGGCATTTTATCCTACTTATGAAAATTTCATAACTCGATTTGTGATTATTTTATAAATACCGCAATACAATACATTATGATTGGAAAATCGATTGCCGAATCAATGACCGTAAATGTTAATCCTTCACCGATTCAGGAAGGTTACCTCGCAATCCTTGATAGACAATTTCTGCAAGTTTATAGCTAATCCCCGGCACTTTAGCAATATCCTCGATACTTGCATTTTTAAGCGATTCTAAACCGCCAAAGTGGGTTAAAAGTGCCACTCTGCGTGACTCACCAATCCCTGGAATATCTTCTAATAACGACCGACGGCGCGCCTTATCTCGACGCGCTCTATGACCTTCAATTGCAAATCGATGAGTTTCATCACGAATCTGCGTTAATAGATGAAATGCTGGCGAACTAGAATCAATAGGCAAAGGAGCTTTATCACGTAGCCAAATAATATCTTTTCCACGAACTTTTCCTTCCCCTTCAGAAATTGCGAGCAGAAAAATTTGGGTAATATTAAGCGAATCCAAAACGTCGATCGCAATCTGTAATTGCCCTTTTCCGCCATCAATCAAAAGTAGATCAGGAAATTCTTCTGGGTTCTTTCCTTTAAATCGGCGTGTTAAGGCTTGGCGCATTGCTTCATAATCATCTCCCGGCGTGATTCCCTCGATATTGAAACGGCGATAATGTTTTTTCGTAAATCCTTCCGGTGTATAGACCACATTTGCAGCAACTGTACGCTCCCCAAAGCTATGAGAGTTATCGAAACATTCGATGCGCATAATGGGTTTTTCTAACCCTAATAATTGATTCAATGCAAAGAGCCGATCTTCCACTTGTGCTCGACTTGCGAGCTTAATTTTTGTGGAGTGCTGAGCATTATTTTCGACCATTTCTAACCATTTTCGTTTACGTCCACGAATATTATGAGGATATTGCAGGTGAACTTGGTAATCGACAATTTCCGCTAATCCTAACGAAAGCCAACTCTGCTCCTCTTCGCCTAATTCAGTATTGAGGATAATATTACGAGGTGGTAATCGATGTTCACCATAATATTGTGTAATAAACGCGCTCATAATCTCATCAAATTTTGTATCTTTCGGCACCTTAGGGAAATAAGCACGTGTTCCTAAAACCCGCCCATCTCGGATAGTCATCACCTCAATATTGGTAATTTCCGCTTCCTCATAAAGTGCAAGAATATCGAGCGAATCACGGCTCTCCTCCATAATACTCGCACTTTGAATCTCCCGAATATATTGGATTTGATCCCGAATCTCCGCTGCCTTTTCAAACTGCATATTTTGACTAAAGAGATTCATCTTCGTAATCAGATGATCTACCAATTGTTGTGATTGTCCACTTAAAAAGAGCATGGCTTCTTGAACTGTTTCGAGATAATCCGAGCGCGTAATTTTATCAACACATGGCCCCGAGCAACGCTGAATCTGATATTGCAAGCAAGGTCGCGTTCGATGTGCAAAAAAACTATCTTCACACTCACGAACACGAAAGACTTTTTTCATAAGATTAAGCGTTTCTTTAACTGCACCTGACGATGGGAATGGGCCAAACATTTTTCCCCGTTTTTTGCGAGCTCCACGATAAAAGCTAAAACGCGGAAAAGGATGATCCGATACATAAATATAAGGATAACTTTTATCATCAATCAGCCGAACATTGTAGCGGGGACGGTACTCTTTAATTAGATTGCTCTCGAGCAGCAACGCTTCTTTTTCTGTTGCGGTGAGCGTTGTTTCAATTGAGTCAATATTCGCAACAAGCGCTTGAGTTTTTGGGGGATGGTGTTTAGTTTTAAAATAACTTGTTAAACGATTTTTAAGATTTTTTGCCTTACCAACATAAATTACATCACCATGAATATCACGCATGACATAGATTCCCGAAGTTTGCGGGGCATTCTTTAAAAAATCATCAACATCAAAACTCATCTTGGTTCTCACTTTCAGTGTTTAACTTACTTTATCACGTCCTACCCTAAACAATGTTTCAATCAATGCAACCTAAAATAGAAAATAACAAGTGCTTAACAACAAACTCAATAGGATTGCGGAGATCGATATACTTTAATAATTCTAAAGTGGTATATTAACGCCGTTAAGTTTGGAGACAAATCATAAAGGATAATTATCTTATGTCTAATAGAATATCTCTACAAGATGTACTGCAAAGTATTGATCCAGCACTCTCATCTGAGACCTATGTATATGTAGGTGTACCGACACAATCACTCTTAAAAGTGCTTGGTTATGAACCGATTGCTTTTTTTCGTGAAAACGAAGGTATCACCCTTCTAATGCGTAAAGAAGATGCCGATAATAACTGCCTACAATATGAGGGGGAATATTGTAAAATAACGCTAGATGTCCCATTTTCTGATGCGAGTACAGGATTAACCGCAATTGTTTCGAGTGCGCTCGCCAAGGCAGGAATTGATATTAAACCCATCCAAACAGTGCACAACAGCTATATTATGATCAATAAAAGCGACGCTCATACCGCACTTGAAATTATGCAAGCACTACAAACAAAAATTCAGGGACTTAGCGCACACTAACGATTTTGTTATAAATACAATTTGTAATATTACCCTCATAAATTGAACAGCATCTATATCGGGATGAGAGAACAGTTAAAAAAGGGAACAGAATTCGCATCTATTCCCTTTTCATGATCGAGCTAAAAACTACATTTTTCCTTAAAGATTTACCGACTCCAACCACATCTCTAAAAGGGCTGCATGCCATAATTTAGACCCTTGAATATTGGTAAAGCTTGAAGGCGCCTCTGGATTATCCACAAGATCTTGAATATAACTTGGATTAAATATCCCACGCGCTTTCGCTTTATCACTTGTAACCATATCGCGCATCATCTCTAAGAAATCGCCTCGAACATATTTTAGCGCGGGCATGGGAAAGTAGGCTTTTTGTCGATCAATGATGTCATCCGGCACCCGCCCACGAGCGATATCTTTTAAAATACCTTTTCCATGGTGCATTAACTTAAACTCTGGGGGCATCGCCATCGTCATTTCGACCAAACGTTGATCTAAAAATGGCATTCTTGCTTCTAGACCATGCGCCATGGTCATGTTATCCACACGTTTAATCGGATCATCGACCGCTAAGCGTGTCACATCGAAGCGAAGCACTTTATCTAAAAAGGTTTCTGCCCCCGAACGTGTTAAATGATCTCGAATATAATCCCCCGCAATATCACTGGTATGATATTGCTTCGTAAATGCTTGAAGCCATTCATCATGGTCGCGATCGATATAAAATTGAGCAAAACGCTGATAAGGATCTAACTCTTCGCTCTCCACCATTTTCGGATACCAAAAGTAACCTGCGAATAACTCATCGGCCCCTTGACCGCTTTGAACAACTGAACTCACCGTTTTAACTTTTTCTGACAAAAGATAGAAACCAATCGCATCTTGCCCAAAGAGCGGCTCGCTCATGTTTTTAACAGCTTCTGGTAGTCGGCGTAATACTTCACTATTAGGAATTTCAAATTTATGATGATCTGTTTTATATTTCGCCACAAATTGGTCTGAATAGAAGAACTCAGAACCCTTCTCTTCTGGCTGATCTTCAAAACCGACAGAAAAGGTTTTAATATCATTAAAGCCTTGTTCAATCGCAAGCGCAGTAATAAGCGTTGAGTCTAATCCGCCTGAAAGAAGTACTCCGACTTTTTCATTAGCGAAACCTAGCTCTTTTTTAATCGCAGATTTTAGGAGACTTTCAGTAATCTCTTTCCATGTTTCATAATCATTTTCAGGATAATCACGTTTTGCAGTAAGATCCCAATAACCGCACTCTTCGGCAATCCCGTTACTACGAACAATCATATAATGACCAGGTTCAACTTTGCGTACGCCTTTTAAAATCGTCAACGGTGCAGGGACAACAGCATGAAGCGAATACATAAAGTGAAGCGCTTTAGGATCGATCTCTGTATCCACATCCTTACTCTGTAAAATGCTCTGTGTAGTCGATCCAAAATAGAATGCTTGTCCCGATTTACCAAAGCTATAATAAAGGGGTTTTTTCCCGAAGCGATCGCGCACAAGAACGAGCTCTTCTTTTTGATCATTCCAAAGAGCTATCGCATAAGCGCCATCGAGCTTCTCAACAAAATTATTCCCCCAGCAATGATACGCCTTGGTAAGAACCTCTGCCTGAGACTCTGTATAAAATTGATACCCCACCTCACGAAGCTCTTCACGAAGTTCATCTTGGTTATACACCGTGCCATTTGTCGCAACGACTAAACCAAGTGCTTCATCATGGAATGGCTCAACACCATTACTTACAGCAGCTAAACGGGTATGAATAAGACCGATCATTTTATGACGAAATATCGATGTACCATCCGGACCGCGCTTAACGATAGGCTCAGACATTTTTTGTAATAATGTCTCATCCACAGCTGTCTCATTGAATTTCACTACACCGGCTATTCCGCTCATGATCTTTCCTCTTTATTCATTAAATAACTAAAATTTGCGCAAATCGTTCACGATACTGCTCACAATATCGCTCATTAGATCTACAACATAAAACTCTCACCGCAGCCACATTCTGCTTTTGCCGCAGGATTTTGAAACTTAAACATCCGATTAATGCCATCTTGGATATAATCTAGCGTGACACTCTCGAGATACGGCAGTATCTCGGGATCGGCAACTATCATAATGGGATCTTTTTCCAAAATCTCAACACTTTCATCAACTTTGTCACAAAAATCAATGTAATACTTATAGCCCGAACAACCCGATTTTTGAAGCGCAACACGAATCGCTTCTGCATGACTTTCTTGAAGATTCTTGGCTAATTGAATTTTTGCTGCATCAGTGACTGTAAACATTTTATCTCCTTCAACAATGATGATTTTCATCATAGCTAATCGCTTATAAAACAAACAACTACATGATAAAAAGCAAAATAGAACTAAATTAGTGCTATTTTACATTAACTCGACCTACTTGACGAGGAACTTTCTCAGTTTTCTCGTTATAAAACGATGTGAGTTTTCATAACGTTTATGATCTCTTTTGGGTACTCAACTGCGTAATATCAACATAAACTTCATTATTTTCACCCGACAGATTTTTAATATCCGAGAGTGATCCTTCGGCATAGATCACATCAAACCCGATTTCAAAAAGCCCTTCATTATTTTTAAGTTTTTCAGTACGCTGAAACCAATCTTCGAGCCATGACGGGGTACGTAATCCTTTAAAAGGATCAAATGGCCTTCCCGCAACCACTCGTGCATCATTGAGTAATGTTGATAATTTTTCATAAGTGAGAGTAATCTTTTCAATAAAAAGTACGGCATTTTTAAAGCCCAATGCGTGGAGAAAATCACCAATATCCTCAATATCGGGAAATTCATTAACTAACGGACCTGCAGAATCTTTTAACTCTGGAAAACTCCCTGTTCCAATTGTGGTAAAAAACAATTTTCCTTTGGCATTAAGATGAACTTGATAAGCACGAATTTGGGACTCAAGCTCCCATAGATCTTGCAGATAAAGATTACTTATAATGAGATCATATCGCTGAATACCAACTAGCGGGCCTTGATTTTCATGCACTATTGCCTCTGGAAATCGCTTATGAAGAAGCTCTGTAAGATAATGGTCAAAAGCACCATCTACCAAAATACTTTCCGGCATTAAATCATCTTCTAAATACTCCACCATTCGCCTTGCGATCTCATGATGTATAAAAGCATGTTGTGGATAGAGCTCCGAATTATGAAGTAGTACATTTCTAGGCTGTTTTTTTTCTATACTCATATCACTCGCTTTTATTATTATCAATCAAAAGGAGATGTCTAAATTTAAAAAGGAGACATCAAGTTGCAAACGTCAATGGGCCTTATTTTACCATGAATTAATCAACGCTTGATGAAGCTCGCTATAAATTAACAAAGGGCTATTAAAATAGCCCCTTTTATCACTGCTTAAAGATTATAAGCCTTATTAAAATTCCTACATTGATCGAACATTTAACTGCCCCATCATCCCTAATGTTTCATGTTCTAGAATATGGCAATGGAACATTCTTATACCTGGCAAATCTTGCTGAAAAATAATTTTTATCCGCTCATATGGCCGAAGATTCATTGTATCTTTCCGTGCCTTAAATGGAATTGATTCCTTAATGCCATTGATCTCTCTTTCGATCACAAAAAACTGTGTTCCGTGAATATGAAAATTGTGGTCCATATGGGTATTATTAAATATTTCCCACTCCTGAGGCACTCCTTGGGCAATTTCAAGATCAACGCGCGCCATGTCATGTGATTTTCCATTAATTAAAAATTGTAACGCTTGGGGTGACATCGCTTCGGTATACTCTAAGCGATATTTATTCATCCGCCCAGCGGGAATATTGAGCGTTCGAATACTATGGGGAAGCTGATAGTTCGGTTGTTTGGTCATTTTTAGTGTTGCAATCGCATAGGAAGGCGCGATGGAACTATCACCCATTTTATGTCGATCGTAACTTAAATTTGTCAACTCAACACGCGCATCTCGATTAGGGATAATAACAATCTCTATACGTTCTGCTGGTGATAGCAAATATTCATCAAGCTTGATTGGCTTTTCGATAAAACCACCATCACTTGCGACTAAATAGGTTGGTGAAAAATGGAAATCCAGATTGAGATATCGAGCAGAAGAAGCATTAATAATTCGCAATCTTGTGGGGCCATTAACTGTCACTTCGGGTTTATATTGCCCATTAACAAGTGTAAATTGCCCTTCTCGCCCATTCATCCAATCCAAAAAGCTATTTTCCGCTATTTTCCCATCAGAATGTAATTTTAAATCCGATACGAAAAGATGTTTTTCTGGAAGGGCTGCAAAGGGATCATCCTTAGCTCTAACAATAAAACTTCCAGCCAACCCCTTAAATACCTGTTTTGCAACAGTACCATGCCCGTGAGGATGATACCAGTAAGTTCCGGCGGTTCCTTCTGGAATTGTAAAGGTATACGTTTTACGCCCTTTTGGTTTTATCGCATCTTGTGGATTTCCATCCTGATCTGAAGGTGTCAAAAGACCATGCCAATGAACTGTCGTCTCTTCATCTAATTCATTAACCACATCAATCACAACGTGATCGCCCTCAAAAACTTCTATTTGCGGCCCAGGCAACATGCCATTATATCCCCAAAAATCAGTTTTTTTCCCTGGCACTAGCTCCACCTCACCATTCGTAATGTGAAGCGTACCTCTAAATTCACCAGCTTTATTAGATTCATTCTGAAGTTTAGGAATGGAGGATAATTCAACACCTTTTGGCATCGCTTCTACATTCATTAAATTTTTTGACGCTGCTTCCATTACGGCGATCGCTTTTTTAGTTAAACGAAACGGTCCTAATTGATAGCCTTCTTGCAACATGCCATTCATATTATGCATATCATGTGACATTGCTCCCTGCCCCATGGAATGACCACTCATTCCCATTCCACTATGTTTAGCACCAGAGTGATCATCCATACCAAAAGCAAGCGGAAGTGTTAAAGTCGCGAGTGAAGAGATCCCCCCTAAAAGAATCTGACGTCTTTGACGAAATATTGCGTGATTTTGTTTATCATTATTCATTAAATTAATCCTTTTATATTCATAATTGATAGAAACACAAACTATGAAAATGGCGAGTATTCAAACTATATTCCATGTTATTTTTGTTCCTTAAAAATTGATTAAGCCTCTCGTAAAACTACGAGTGTTGATTTAAAAATTATGAATATTGCGGCGGGGGATTATCCAATATTGGAATATATGAGACATGAAAATAACTCACAACCGATCTCGATTGCGTTTGACGAATAAACGGAATCTCAAAAAGAGCGGTTAACAACCCACAACAGCCATGAGAACAGTGATTTGAGGAGTCGCAGCAATGGCTTACTCCATCATTATGTTGATGAGTAGATGTTAATGCATTCTTCGCTTTTAGCTCAAAATCTGGCGAAATCAGCACCTTAGATTTGGTCTGCTCTATCTTTATTAGAGGCTGTTCATGTATCGAGTGAGCGAATGAAAAACCTATCTGCGTACCCCAAAGTGGCGACACAATATATGTCCCCAGCAACAGATAAAAAAAGAAACGCAATAAGATTTTAAATTTCATTGAGTTACTTTAACAAAAAAGAACACTCTTTCAATCTATATTATTCTTAATTGATAATTATACAGCTACCAATCAACGCTTCTCTCAAACACTTAATAGATTAGCAGCAACGATAAAATCACAGGTCAAGATCCCTATTAGTCTTCCAAAGTGAATTAGATTTGCCTTATAGAATTTTCTCTTTATAAAGAGAAACTGATAAAAATATATTTACATTTAAAATAATTTAAAACTCATTTTTTTCATACATAATAATATCTTTTGCATTCTCGATATCGCAAAAAGGACGTAATTTTAGTAATGGATTAGCCAATTGGTGAGGTATAAGAAACAATCATCGAGGTCCCGAATACTCACTTTTTGATTGCCAAGATGGCCCTGATGATTTTGATTTATCACATATTTTAAAAGGAATTGAATCTAATCCAGCAATTGATTTACGAGACAAATAACTATTTACTGATAGCGAAGTCTTTGAACTCGAAAAGAAAATAAAAATCAGTTACTATCTAGAGATTAGATGGATCTATCAATATAGAGACTCGTAGATACTAAAAGGATTGTTATGAGTGAATCAACCGCTGTCTATCCTGGAACATTTGACCCCATTACGAATGGGCACTCGGATATTATTATTCGAGCGGCTCGTATCTTCCCTAAATTAATCGTTGCTGTTGCAAAGATTAGTGGCCCTAAGAAAAAACCACTCTTCACTTTTGAAGAACGGCTTGATATGGCAACCACGATCTTTAAAGAACATAAAAATATTGAGGTCGTTGGCTTTAATGATCTACTGGTCCGTTTTATGGATTCCATCGATAGTAAAGTACTTGTGCGTGGCTTGCGCGCAGTATCTGATTTTGAATATGAATTTCAAATGGCAAGCTTAAATCGCCACCTAAATGGAAAAATTGAAACCATTTTTTTAACACCAAGTGAAAAATACTCATTTGTCTCATCGACGATGGTCCGCGAAGCATCAATGCTTGGTGGCGACGTGAGTGCAATTGTTCATCCTTATGTGAGAGAAGCGTTAGAGAAAAAATATCATGAGCGGGAGCACTCAGGTATTATCTAATTCATTTGGACACTATCGTTATCTCTTATGAATGATCTGAGTTACCCATCGCCCCAATTTATTACTCGCTTACAAACAAAAGCTGCGGAGCTTGGTATCAATGCACTCTCTAGCGCCGATATCGACTCTGGTAAAAATCGGGATTACTTTATCGAATGGCTCGGAGAGGGATTTCATGGCGATTTAGATTATATGTATAAACATGGGGAGAAACGCTACCACCCAGATCTCCTCGTCCCCGGCACTGTATCGATGCTCACCGCGCAACTTCACTACTTTAACCCAGAGATTGATGCCAAAGCGCGCCTAGAAGATCCCAACCACGCCTATGTTGCAGAATATGCCCTCGGGCGGGATTACCATAAAGTGCTCCGCAATATGCTCACCAAATTGGGAAAGTGGTTACAAGAAGAGATCCCCGGCCTTGAATTTCGTGCCTTTGTAGATAGCGCACCGGTATTAGAACGCGCCTTCAGCCAAAAATCGGGCCTCGGCTTCTTTGGAAAAAATACCATGATCATTCACCCAAAGAGAGGCTCCTTCTTTTTTCTCGGCGAATTGTTACTCTCAAAACGGATCGATATCCCCAGCGAGCCGATCACCAATCATTGTGGCCAATGTACTCGTTGTCTCAAAGCCTGCCCCACAGATGCGATTGTCTCCCCCTTTAAGATCGATGCTCGCAAATGCATCTCTTATCTCACCATCGAACATTTTGGCCCCATTCCAGAAGCGTATCGCACCGCGATGGGAAACCGTATTTTTGGCTGTGATGATTGCCAAATCGTCTGCCCGTGGAATCGCTTTGCGATCGATCTCACAACTCGAGACTTCTTCCCCCGCCACAAGCTCGATTCTTCCACACTCCTAGAGCTTTTTAGTTGGACAAAAGCAGAATTCCTCCGCAAAACAGAAGGCTCCCCCATCCGCCGGCTCGGCTACGCAAGATGGCTCCGTAATATCGCCATCGGTATCGGCAATAGCCCCTATTCAGAAGAGAATATCTCGGCACTGAAAGCAAAAGAGAGCTTTGAAGATGAAGCAGTGAGAGAACATGTCGCATGGGCGCTTAAAGAGCAGAATGGAAAAAATAATTGATCTATTTCCTCATCGGCCCCTCTCAAAAAGCTTAGTTTTCTTCAATAAAAGCTGATTCCCAAAAGGGATCTGAATACCAATCCTCAGGTATTCTCATTACTTTTCTTGATACGTTAGGATATTTCTCTAACAAATAATGTAATCGTATCGCCCATCCTAAATGAGGGTTCACTGTATATAGAAAATATTGGAGTATCCAAATACGCTATTCCACAAGTGAAAGTGATGAGCAATACATATGATTTAGATAACGACTAGTGCTTTCTGTCCTCAATAATGAAACCTCGCCATTCCCACTGATCAACCAACTCTAGCACTGATTTTTTAGGTTTGGAGAAAAACGGCTTATTCAGATGATTTTTAAATAATCCCAAAAACAAAAAAACCTGCTCATTTGTGCATAAATTAAAATAAATTAATTCAGAGGCATGGCAGGCGTGATGTCTAACTTATAACAAGATAACTTAAAAAATGAAAAATTGCTTTTATCAAAGCTAACATTCTAAGAACTTTTTTCCTAAATATTTCAAAGCTCTTAAGGTCTTATCTGACCCTTAAGAGCGATCAATATTACTGAATTAAGCCTGTACAATGCCCATCACTATCGCAGCAACTAGTAAGAGAATACCGATTAACCACATCCAAAAAAATGCATAACGGATATATTTACCCATTTCAATATTCGCTAAGCCTAACGCCAACCAGAGTGCTGGAGAGAAAGGACTTACAAACGTTCCGACAATATTCCCCACAATCATTGCATATGCGGTTGAAGTCGGCGCGATTCCATAAGTGGTCCCAATTTGTTCAACAACTGGCAACAAGGCAAAATAGTAAGCATCCGTACTCAACAATAGATCAAACGGAAGCCCTAAAAATCCAATAATGAGATGAATATAGCGTCCCATAAATTCAGGCATAATTTTAATTAAATCTTCCGCGATTGATATCAGCATTCCAGTTCCATTTAAGACACCTAAAAAGACACCCGCTGCAAGAATAATAGAGGCCATCGATAACGCATTGGGAGCATGGCGTTTAATACATTCATTTTGTAGTTTTATACTGCGAAAATTAACAGGCAATGCAATTGCTACACCAATCATAAACGCAAATCCGGCGGGAATAATGCCCATAACAAGTACCGCTATAATAGCGATCGTGAGTATCAAATTAAATAGATATAAGCCAAGATTAAAGTTTTGAATATTTTCAATAACCTCATCATGATCCTCATGGCTTGATAAGGCTGGCAATGTGGCAATACGACGCTTCTCTCTGATTCCTAAAATAGTCGCTAATCCTATCATCAGTATCATTCCCACTGCTTGAACAGGGATTAATGGGCGCCATAGTTCTGTCACATCCATTTCTAGGACACTTGCGGTTCTCCCCAACGGGCCGCCCCAAGGGATCATATTCATAATGCTCGCACTCCCGCCAATGAGTAGAACAAGCAAATAAGGACTAATTCGCATTCGTTTATAAAGAGGCAACAATGCTGGGATCGTAATTAAAAATGTCGAAGCTCCTGAACCATCAAGCTGGGCAATTGCGGCGATTACAACACTGCCAATACAGATGGTGATGATATTACCTCGGGTTAGCTGAATCATCTTATT
The DNA here is from genome assembly GCF_058188435.1 of Ignatzschineria sp. 22MB058224. Classification (NCBI taxonomy): domain Bacteria; kingdom Pseudomonadati; phylum Pseudomonadota; class Gammaproteobacteria; order Cardiobacteriales; family Ignatzschineriaceae; genus Ignatzschineria; species Ignatzschineria sp. 22MB058224. Next base: position 2,085,207 of record NZ_CP187366.1, on the reverse strand, counting down.
GATTAAAGGATCAAACAGCCCGGCATCTTGCAAAATTCCAAAAAAGATAATGGCAAAGATAAACATCACCACAACGTTCATGACAGAGCCCAGACCCGATTTAAAAAATCCCCCAATCTCTTCCATTCCAAAACCAGCGACTAAAGCACCTATTATCGGGATCAACGTTAAAGCGACAATAGGAATAACCTTTCCTCGAATCAACAAAGTTACGATTGTTATAATTGTTGCAAACCCTATTAAACTCAACACTCCAAACTCCTTTTTTATTTTTTTAATACTTAATATACATTTATAAATTGAATCTTTAGTTATATATGAGAATGAATAGGCGAACAACTATTATCAAATAACACCAAGTCGTTGTTAAAAAATAATACAGCTCACACATTTGACTGAGGCTTCACCAGCCATGTTTCTCACTGCGTTTTATATAAAAATGTTATGAAATAACCTTATTGGATATTAATTTATTGAGTATAATGTCTACATTATTAGTTATCTAAGTCTATTTTAATGACTTTTAACGTCAGCTTTATTTTTATAAGAGATTATTATGCATTGGACTTTCCACGTTATTCACCACGCATTTCATACTCGTTTTCGTTTTGTGTTTTCTCTATTTCTCGCCATCATTGCTTTTTTACTTTTCATGACGAAATATACGGTATTTACGAGCTTTATCGGAGGATGGAATATCTTTTCGTGGATCTATCTACTATTTTTACTTCAAAAGATCCATTTTCACCGTGGTGAAGATATTCGCAAGATTACCCAAGAAGAAGATGAGAGCGCAAAAATGGTTTTCTTCTTTCTACTTCTTGGTTGCTGTGCAAGTTTATTGACGCTTTTCTTTGGACTCGGTGGGCATGATGACCTGACAGGACGGGATAAAATTTTACAATATCTATTAACAGCATCAACGCTCATCTCCTCATGGCTACTGATCCCTATGGGTTATACCATGCATTACGCGCACCTTTTTTATGGGAATCCGGTGCCTGAAAAACCTTGGCTCCTCTTTCCTGAAAAACTTGAGCTCCCCACCTACTCCGACTTTATGTATTTTGCATTTACCATTGCCGTTGCCTCCCAAACGGCAGATATTGAAATATCCTCTACTCCCATGCGGCGTGCGGTACTCCTGCAATCGATCATTTCATTTCTCTTTAATATGACGATTTTGGGGCTCTGTATTAATATTTCAGCAAGTTTGTTTTAGATCCATATTTCTCCATCAAGGGGAAAATACCCATACTTAAGAACTCTGGTCGCAAAAAAACATAATTTAAAGTATCATAGCCAATAATTTTTCGTAGCATCCTTAAGAATAACACTGAGGTAAGTCGTGTCACATAACTATCATCGTCGCCATTCACGCTGGTATGAAGTCATTATCTTTAACTTCTGGTTTCAGATCGTCATCGGCTATCTCTTAATTGTGATTCTACCGCAGTGGCTCCGCTATGGTGGCTTGGTGGATAGTTTATCTCTTCAAGTCAATTCCAATACCAATACACTCTATGCCAATAGCATCGCCTTTTTGGCCGCATTTTTTATCCTGAGAAAGATGCACCAATTCCCTGGCGCGCGTAATATGGCCTATATCTTCCCGATGATTGCCGGCAGTTGGCTCATTGTGATTGCGATTCTCTTCTTTCTCCGTGCTGAATATGCACGTAGTATTTTGGCCTCTTCTTACTTTTTAGCTAATCTCTGGGCGATTGGTGGCTACTACCTGGCACGCCGTTACTATACACCTAAGCTCGCCATTATCCCCTTTGGACATGCACCGGATTTAACAAAACAGAATAATATCCTTACAACATTACTGGATGAACCCAATTTAGAAGGTCGCCGTTATGATGCAGTTATCGCAGATTTACACTCACCTATGCCAGCAGAATGGCAACGCTTTTTAGCAGAATGTACATTAGCGCGTATTCCTGTTTATAACTCGCGCCAATTTATCGAACAGGTTACTGGCAGAGTTAGGCTCGATTACATTTCAGAAAATATATACGGTACACTCTACCCTTCTCCGATTTATGAACTTGTTAAAAGAGTGATTGAGATTCTCTTAGTCCTCATTACCGCCCCTTTCTGGCTCCCAATTATTGCGATGACAGCCATTATCATCAAGCTTGAAAGCCCAGGTGGCATCTTCTTTACCCAAAAGCGCGTAGGATTAGGGAATAGAGACTTTACCGTCTATAAACTTCGCTCGATGTGTCAAGACTCAGAAAAGTCCGGCGCACAATTTGCACAGGCAAACGATATGCGTGTTACCCGTGTTGGGAAGTTTATTCGGAAAACACGTATCGATGAGCTGCCTCAATTCTTTAATATTCTTAAAGGGGATATGAGCCTCATTGGCCCGCGTCCAGAACAGCGCACCTTTGTTGAGCAATTTGAGCAAGAGATCCCTTTCTATGCCTACCGCCACGTGGTTCGTCCCGGTATTACCGGCTGGGCACAAGTGACACAAGGCTATGCAGCCGATGCCGATGAAACACGCATCAAGCTCGAACATGATTTCTACTATATTAAAAACTTCTCCCTCTGGCTCGATATTCTTATTGTATTGAAGACCATTAGAACGATGTTGACAGGATTTGGGGCTAGGTAACACATGCTTAAACATCTCATTCAGCATCGTTTATTTAAAAATACTTCTGCACTACTAATTGTGCAATTAGTAACTTATATTGCGCCATTTATTGTTCTCCCCTATCTATCACGAATTTTAGGGGCGGATGGTTTTGGCTTAATGGTAGCGGCATTAAGCTTAACAACGCTCGCCAATATTGTTACTGATTTTGGTTTTAATCTATCGGCAACCTATCTCATCTCCCGAAAACAGAGTAACCTTCGTTACATCTCTAAAATTATCTCCTCTATCTACTTATTAAAGATGGGGCTAATAGCCATTGTCTTTATATTACTTAGCATCTACCTTTTGTTTTTTGCCCAATATACCTCTTTAGCTTTAGCGGCTATTTTTAGCACTGTATTTTTTCAGGCTTTTCAATCAACCTGGCTCTTTCAGGGCATAGAGAAGATGAAGCTAATGACCTACTCCACCATTGTCGCTCGCTTCTCTTACGTTATCTTTATCTTTCTTTTTGTAAAAGAGAGCCACCAATACGATATTGCACTTTTATGCCATGCTGCTAGTACTTTTTTAGCTGTACTGTTTGCGAATATTTTAATTTATAGAGAGGGCTTTAGGTTAATTCGCCCCTCTCTTCGCCTTATTAAATTGACTTTAGGGCATAGTAGCCAATTCTTTTTATCTCGGCTAGCGTTATCTGCCTCCTCTTCCCTGAGCGTAATTGTTCTTTCCAACAATGTTGCACCAGCACAGGTTGGCTTATATGGGGCTAGCGAGCGTCTTTATGGCGCCTTTAAACGACTAATTAATCCTTTTAGCCAAGCTCTCTATCCTTATATGGCTAATACCGGCAATATAAAGTTACTGCTTCGCTTCGTTATTATAATAGCGGGGATAATGTTCATCCCCGCGTTAATTGGATTTATCTTTGCGGAAGATGTGTTAAGAATTATTTTCGGGGCTGAATTTATCGCCTCAAAAACAATATTACGCATCTTCATTATTTCGGGCTATGTGGCCTTTTTCTCCATCTGTTTTGGATACCCAGCCTTTGCGGGATTAAAGAGAGTCGATTTAGCCAATAAAAGCGTGATTATTAGCGGGAGTTTTCAGATCTTTTTTCTGCTTATCTTATTAGTAAGCGGCCAAATTACCCCTATTACAATCGCTTGCTCGATTTTAATAACCGAATCTATTACATTTTTATTACGCTTTCTATGGTTTAAAGATTTAATCAAAAAAACAGTGAACTTCCATGAAAAATAGACTTCAAAAAACACTAAAGAATTATCCCTTACTATTATCCTTTATCAAAAACAGTTACTTTCTTTTCAGAAAATATATTTACTATTTCCTATTTACCCTGTGTAGAGTATTTCCTGTAAAAAAGCACAAAATTATAATTAATAGCTTCTATGGCTCTGACTTTGGGGATAATGGTAAATATATAGTGGATGAGCTTATCAATGCCAACACAGACTATTTAATACTATGGGTTTTAAATGAACAATACTACAAAAAGCATTCTCTACCAGAAGTAGTAAAACCAGTAAAATATAAATCTCTACAGTATATATATCACATGGCAACATCACGTATTTGGATCGATAACTGTCGAATATTAACTGATGTCTTAAAAAGAAAAAATCAAATATATATCCAAATGTGGCATGGTACTCTGCCCCTCAAAAAAATTGAAGCAGATGCTCCTACAGAAAGCTTAAGTAGCAGATATATCACTAAAGCAAAACGTGATTCACAACTTGCAGACTTTATTATTTCAAACTCTAGTTTTTTTAGCACTCTGTATAAAAATTCCTTTTGGTATAAGGGGGAAGTAAAAAATATTGGATATCCGAAAAATGACTTATTATTCAATAATACCGACATATATAAAGTAAAAATTAGAGATCATTTTGCATTAGCTTCCGATGCTAAAATCATATTGTATGCACCTACCTTTAGAAAAGATCTTTCCCTAACTGCTTATAATATAGATGTGTCCAATTTACTAAATACTCTTACAACCTCCACATCAGACAAGTGGGTCTTCATTACAAGAATGCATCCAAATTTAAAAAACATTAGTTTAAAAGAACTGTTTAATTCCGAGGTAATAGATGCAACTACTTATCCTGATCTACAAGAACTGATATTAGGGAGCGATATGTTAATTACTGATTACTCTAGCTGTATGTTCGATGCTGCATTAGCACAAAAGCCAACATTTATCTATGCATCTGACATACATCACTACTCCGACGAACGTGGTTTTTATTTCAAATTAGAAGAGCTTCCATTTTCTATAGCAAAAAACACACCACAACTCATCAAGAACATTCAAATGTTCGATATAGAACAATATGAAAAGAAGCTTTCAATCTTCACGAAAGATATAGGCTTTTATGATGATGGGCAAGCAACAAAAAGATTTCATAACTTCCTAAACTCAATATTAAAATAAAGATGTATAAACAAATATTTTCTAAACCATTCTTTATTTTGGTTGCAAGTATATTTGCGTTACTTGCTTTTCTTGTATCCCCTCCTTTTGAATACGACCTGTACCGTCATTTTGAAAGAATCAAAAGCATAAGTAGCTTAAATTTCAGCGAAGTAATCCCCAATAGCAAAATGGGCTATTACTTGTTTGATATTTATGCTTGGATAACTCAATCCCTAAGTTTTTCAATACATTTTATTCCTGCGAGTATAGTGTTCGCTGGGTATTTTTTATATTTTATAGTCTTCCAAGAGCTTATTGCTAACAATACCAAAAAAATCCAACTATCAACTTTATTTTTTATCTTAATAACCTTTTTATTATCAATAAATTTTATAGGTCTAACCAGTGGTCTTCGTAGTGAACTAGCCACTTCCCTGTTAATTTATATTACTTTTGAGCTATATACGCGTAGACAAATAACTTTTTTTATAATTGGATCAATTTTCGCTTTCTTTATTCATCCTTTTGCTATTGCCATAAGTTTTATTGTAATAATTCCTTTACTTTTCCCCGTTATTAAATATTTTTGCAAACCAATAATAATATTAAGCATTATTGCCTTATTAGGAACAAATGTAGTAACTGTTGTACTATCAAATCTCGAAACTCTATTAAGAAACCTGCCTTTCTACCATGGACAATATTTAAGCTTAACCGGCGAGTGGGGAGCTGCTTACATTCAAAAAAGAAATCTTAATGGCATCATTGGGGATTTTGTAATTACTAGACTTCCCATTTATATTGCCTTTATATACCTAATCCTTTCCAGAAGGATTTCAAACTATCCTATTTATATAGTTTTGATATTAATATCACTATATTTAGGATTATTTTTTTCCTATTACACTCTTTTTAATCGAATGGCTAGCTTCTATATATTGTTATTTACCGTGTATATCTCTTATCAATTCTTGTACTTTAGAAATAGCTTTAATAAATACTTCCTTCTCGTTTACCTAAGTAGTTTAGCTGCATATTCAATTTACAACTTATATGACTACAGGCGACTATTACTTTCTATTTTTACTTCTAACTAAACTTTCACTATGTCTAATAAACCTAAAATATCTATAATAATTCCAGTTTATGGAGTAGAACAATATATTGCTAAATGTCTCACCAGCATTCAAAATCAAACTTTTGCCGACTTTGAGTGCATTGTTGTAGATGATGGCTCACCAGATAACTCTATTAAAATTGGTAAATCTACCGTTGAGGGTGATGAGCGCTTTATTTTTGTTTCTAAACCAAATGGAGGATTAGCATCTGCTAGAAATTTTGGATTAGATAGAGCACGTGGAGACTATATCGCTTTTGTGGATAGTGATGACTGGGTTGAGCCTGATTTTTTACTAAAGCCTTATCAAAAAATAACCTCAAATAAAGCTGATATCTGTATTTTTAATATGAATTATATAGATATGAATGGCAATATTCTAAAAAATCAAAAAAGCAACTTAGAGGCTTATAACACTAAGAACGATTTTTTAATCTCAAAAAATACAGTTTTTAATTTTGTATGCGATAAGCTTTTTAAACACTCCTTATTTAATAAGATTCGCTTTAATGAGAATATCAAGACACATGAAGATGTTTATATAACCTTTAGACTCTTATTTAATAAAAAAATCATCTCTATAGATAACGAATTATATAATTATCTTCAAAGGCCTGGGTCATTATCTAAAGATGTTCATCCTTCTTATTTACATGACCGCATAGCGATTAAAAACAAGCAATTTCAGTTTATTAAGAGAAATAATCTATACAAACAGTATGAAGCATATATAGTTTACACCTACTTAAAAACCTTTATTTTTTATTGTGCTACTCACTTAGCACGATACTCCAAAAACTATAACGAAGATATTAAAAGGCTTATAACAGAAATAGAGCCACGCTTTTTTACTCTTAAAAATATCATCTCAATAGTAAAGGATGATCCAAAAGTAGGCATTGCCCTTTTATTATTTAAGATTTCCCCAAAGCTTTACCATAAAATTGTCAGTATCTGGTTTAAAATATAGTTTATTAATTTAAGGTAGCAATTAAACATGAAACGAATTATTACTTATGGAACCTATGACTTATTTCACGAAGGGCACTATAGACTCTTAGAAAGGGCTAAACAGTTAGGAGACTACTTAATCGTTGGGGTTACTTCCGATAGTTATGACAAAACTCGAGGAAAACTCAATGTTAAACAATCCCTAATAGAAAGAATTGAAAACGTTAAAGCAAGTGGCTTGGCTGATGAAATTATTGTTGAAGAGTATGTCGGCCAAAAAATTAATGACATTCAAAAGTATGATATAGATATTTTCGCTATTGGCTCCGACTGGTATGGCAAATTTGATTACCTAAAAGAGTACGCCGAAGTCGTCTATTTAGAGAGAACGAAGGGGATCTCGAGCACTCATCTACGCAACAAAGAAGCTGGAATATTGAAACTCGGCATTGCTGGTGCTGGGAGAATTGCTTCCCGTTTTATAAAAGAATCCAGGTTTGTAAGTGGCGTTAATATTGAAGGCGTATTTGGCCGCTCCGAAGAAAATCTAAAGCTTTTTACTGAAGAAAATGAACTCTACTTTTATGAAACGAATTACAACGAATTTCTAAATAAAATCGATGCTGTTTATATCGCAACCCCACATAAAACACACTATCAGTATGCTCTTCAAGCTCTAAATGCGGGCAAACATGTTCTATGTGAAAAGCCTGTTACATTATCAGTAGCTGAGCTTAATGAGCTCATTAATATTGCAAGTAAAAAGAATCTTATATTTACAGAAGCTATTAAAACAGCCTATGCACCAGGATTTGAACGGCTCATTGCTATTGCAAAAAGTGGCTTAATTGGCAAGATCGTAAATGTAGATGCGACCTTTACTAAGCTCTATGACAATACATCCTATAGAGAGTTTAAAAAAGATGAAGCAGGAGGGAGTATTACAGAACTGGCAACTTACCCATTACTAGCAATCGCAAAACTATTGGGCTATGACGTAAAAGATAAGCATCTATTCTCACACTACGGTGAAAGTGAAGTCGATTTATTCACAAAAGTAAGCTTAATATATGATGATGCGATAGCCTCTTTAAAAGTAGGGCTTGGCGTGAAGTCTGAAGGTGACTTAGTTATCTCTGGCACTAGAGGCTATATATACGTTCCCGCCCCATGGTGGCTTACAGAGAGCTTTGAATTAAGATTTGAAGATATGAATCAAAATAAAAAGTTCTTTTATCAATTCGATGGTGATGGGCTTCGATACGAGCTTGCTGAATTTATAAAAATGATTCATCAAAATCAATATAGCTATAAATTAACACATAACGATTCATTATTTATTACTTCAGTAATAGAAGAACTTCTAAACTTAGAAAAATAGAGCAAGAAATGAAAAATAATGATGTAGTTAGAGATGCTTTAATATTAGCAATGGACGAGTTTCATAGGATATGTGAAGAGAATAATCTTAAATATTATCTAATTGGGGGGGCATTAATAGGAGCAATAAGACATCAAGGATTCATCCCATGGGATGATGATATCGATATAATTATGCCCCAAAAAGACTTTAATAAGTTATTGAGACTAAAAAATTTTTTCCCTTCTCCTCTTCAACTGCGATATCGTTCTTTTAAATCCCACCAACCTGAAAGCGTAACTCTGCCTATAGCTAGATTAGAGAATGCTCAAATTATTATTGATGAAGGCTTCTACTCAAATACTACTGCTGGCATATTTATTGATATATTTTGTTTTAGAGATACTTTTAACTCTAAATTTTCACAGAAAGCACACTTCAAAATAGTAAACATAGCCCGTACTTTATTGCAACTCAAAGAGAGAACCTATTCAAGAAAAAAATATAGCTCCTTTTATTTAACTCTCTTTAATCTAATTAGTTATATTTTTGTTCTTATACCTAGACCTTTTTTTAATCTTCTCTTAAGTTTATCTGAAAAAATAGGTGAATTTGGAGGTAAAAAACAATATGTTGCAAATCTTCATGGAGCCTGGGGGGTTAAAGAGTTAGCGCCAAAAACACTTTTTCAAAAAAGAAAGCTTTATGAATTTGAGGGCCGTCAGTATTGGTCAATAGAAGATGCGGATGCTTGGCTAAGACCTATCTATGGGGATTATATGCAACTTCCTCCTGAAGGAGATAGAATTCCCAAACATGTAGAGAAAATTATTAGCATTAATGGAGTTAAAGTAGATTCATGAAAGAAGATATAGCCTTGGTTCTCGTTACTTTTAATCGAAGTGAATTACTCATGGAGATGTTAAATTCCGCGATAAAGCAAACAGTATTACCATCCATAATTTATGTAATAGATAATAATTCTAGTGATAATACAGCCCAACTAGTATCCGATTTTTCTAAGAAATATCAAGATATTATTAAAGTCAGCTACCATAATACAGGAGCTAATTTAGGGGGGGCAGGTGGTTTTGAGTATGGAAGCCGTCTAGCTTATGAAAAGGGACATGAGTGGATATGGTTAGCAGATGATGATGTTGAGCTAGATCCAAATTGTTTAGAAAACTTAATTAAACATAAAGATGAAGCTGCGATTTTACAACCTATGCGGATTAATATGGATGGTAGCTGTGCTGAAATTTCAGGAACAGACTACGAAATAAATAGCATCACGCGATTAAACCCTAAACAAAATACTGTACAAGACATTAAACAAGATTGGGAAACTGTAGAGCTAAAAACAATTCCTTTTGAAGGACCTATGATTCATAGGGATGTTTTTGCAAAGATAGGATTTCCTGATCCTCGTTTTTTTATATTTTACGATGATCTAGATTTTGCTTTACGAGCTCAACAGGCAGGTTTTAAAATTATCTGCGTGCGACAAGCAGTAATGAAACGTAAGATTCCATTTGTACAAAGTCGCGCTTTAAGTGGTTGGAAAGGCTATTTTATGTACCGTAACTTCTTTTATGTACAATTAACTTATGGAAATAAAGCAATTGCATATATTAGAGTATGGTTAATATTTATGTTAGTGACTGCTCATACTCTTGTAACAGGCAAAGCCAAATCTTTACCAATGTTATTTGATGCATTTAAACATGCATTAAAAGCGGATTTCTCTGCAAATGACAAATATAAGCCATCTTAAAATTAAAGGATTTTTTATGAATTTTGCTATTGTAGGCGCTGGATTCTCAGGCGCTGTTATTGCTCGTGAACTAGCTGAAGCAGGCCATAAAGTTACTATTTTTGAATCTCGCAATCATATTGCAGGTAACTGCCATACTGAGCGTGATGCAGAATCAGATGTGATGCTACATGTTTATGGGCCTCACATTTTTCATACAGATAATAAAGAGGTATGGGAGTACGTGAATCAATACAGTACTTTTATGCCGTACGTAAATAGAGTTAAAGCTGTTACTGGTAATCGCGTTTTCTCTTTACCTATTAACCTACTTACAATTAATCAGTTTTTTAATAAAACACTTTCCCCTAATGAAGCAAAGGAGTTTATTGCTCAAAAAGGGGATAGCAGTATTACTAATCCTGAAACTTTTGAAGAGCAAGCCTTAGCATTTTTAGGTGAAGAGTTATATGAAGGATTTTTTAAATACTACACCATCAAACAATGGGGAATGAGTCCAGCAGAACTTCCGGCAAGTATTTTAAAACGCTTACCTGTTCGTTTTAACTATGATGACAATTACTTTTCCCATAAATATCAAGGGATGCCAGAACATGGTTATACCTTACTTGTAGAGAGTATTTTAGATCACGATAATATTACTGTTCATCTCAATACCGAGTTCAAAAAATCTCAAGCTGTCGAGTATGATCATGTTTTCTATTCAGGAACATTAGATGGCTATTTTAACTATGAATTTGGCCGTTTACCTTATAGGACTTTAGATTTTATAAAAGAAAATCATGAAGGAGACTATCAGGGATGTGCTGTCATGAACTATTGTGATAACAGTAAGCCTTTCACTCGTATCACTGAACACAAGTACTTCTCCCCTTGGGAGAATCATGAAAAAACGGTAATTTATAAAGAGTATAGTCGTGAGTGCGAACCTGAAGATATTCCCTACTATCCAATTCGCCAAGTAAAAGAAAAAGAGTTGCTACAAAAATATGTTGAAAGAGCAAATCAAGAAAAAGGGATTACATTTGTCGGACGATTAGGAACCTATCGATATTTAGATATGGATGTAACGATTGCAGAAGCACTAAAAGTCGCCCGTCAATTTATACAACTTACTAATGAAAAAAAAGAGATCCCTTCTTTTTTTGAACAAGTCTTATAAAAACGTAAACTTACCAACAAATCACAATACACAAAAAAAGTCGCTTGTTAAAAGCGACTTTTTTACTTCTGAACCCCATATTTCAATTACAATCTTTTCCGATTTCGAATCGCTACTTTAAGTAAAGCAATAACAATACCAACCATCCCCCCAAGCAAGAAACCAATAACTAAAATTAATTTTTTATTGGGTTTAATAGGGAAGTCAGCGATTTTTGCAGGTTGATCAAATGTATAAACTGAGAAATATTCTGGAGAAAAGCTGAGCGATTTGTAGAAACTCAATTGCTCTATAAGAGAGGGTAGCTGAGCAATAAAGGGATCATTATCCTTTCGTGCTTTTAATGCAGAAATTTGTGCTCCCAAAGCATTTGTCCCCCGTAAATAGGGTAGATTACGATCGACATAGCTTGCCCCTTCCGAGGTGATCTTTCCCTCTGGCTTTTGTGGCTCAACAATGCCCACCGCTTGCGCAATATTATAGGCTTCCTCCAAGCGAGTGATTTCTCGTACTCGCTCATTCTCTGCCTTTTCACGAAGAAGTTCGATATATTTTGTTAGCCCTTCAATAATATTATTTAATTCCGAATTACGTTCATGGAGGATTTTATCTTTTGTATTCTCTCCCGCCATAGTGATATATAAATTTGCCCACGCTTGAGCCTTTTGAGCATCTTCGGGGAACGTCACTGTCACCTCACGTCTGGGGGAATCTTTAATATTCGTATCTACCTTCACCATATTATTCAGCTTTTTTCGTAATGCTTCTGGCGCTTGGCTTTGCTCTTCAACTGTTAAAGAAGGGAAAAATACCTCTTCATAAAATTGATCTCTAAAAGTATTAGACTCCAACTCTTGTGTAAAATATCTATACACATCATTTGGGGCGATAGTTTTTAATTTTGTCCCATCATAAGGGGGATTCAATACTATTAAATCACTCTCTCTTGGCGGTAAGACTGTTGCCGTACTCTGATAAACAGAAGTTGCTAATAGCGCATACACAACTGCGAAAATAGTAAATACAACTGTAATAACAATAATTAAGACTTTTTCTTTCCATAAGTTAGTACACAATTCGAACAAGTCGATTTCATCAGTTTCTACTCTGTTCGAGATATTTGAAAAGTCATTATTATTCGCCATGCTTACAGACCCTTTATAAAAAAATAAAAAACAAGATACTTTTTTTCCAATTAATCAATTGCGCATTATTCTACCCCGTCCCCATGACGCATACAATAACAATGTAAAATGAATTCAACCATCATGACAATTAAAAACTTTTCTTCTTTTTAAGCTATAATGCGCCCATCTAAAATAATTAAATTTAATAGTTTACTATGTCTTTTATCAAAAACATCTTCCATAAATATCTTTATCTCTATTTTCTCGTGCTACTCTTTTCAATGCTATACTCGCGCCGCGTATTTATTGATCTTACTGTCATTGGAGCAACTTTAGGATTGGTATGCGCTGTGCTAAATTGGCGTGGGGTTTTTTCGGAGATTAGCAATAATCGCTATCTTTATGCAGCACTTGCTCTATTGCTCCCCATTGGCATTGCAACGCTTGATTCTTTAAATACCATAAAACCTGAATCTACCTTCTTGACGATGTTTCTGTTTCTCCTGATTGGGATTTTACCAATCTATATGAAGCATACCGACTTTCACTTTAAGCCCCTAGAAATACTCCTATTCCTAGCTTTAATAATTATTTCATTAGACGCTATCGTCCAATGGCAAACTGATTATCATCTCTTAGGTCATAGCCCTGTTGGGAATAACCGTGTTAGAGGAGTATTTTATCCTTGGTATCATCTTAGCTACTTTTTAGGCACGTTCAGCCCAATTATATTGTTTGTGCCTTACTATCTTCTAGAAAAGAAAACGACACCTCTACGCATTATTGGCTCTGTAATTGCCATTATTCTGTTTATTACCGCTATTTTATTAGGGGGAGCTAGAGCCGGTTTGATCTCGCTATTCATATCTATTCTACTGTTTACAACATTTTTATTTATAAAAAATAAAATTAAACATAAACTGCGATTTATCGGAATGTTGTTATTAATAGGTCTTATCGCGATTACCATTGCAAGCCAATCATCCGTAGTACAGAATAGATTTATTACTATATTTTCCAATTTCGGCGATGAAGGGTTTTTCTCTCAACTAACGTCATTACGCCCAAACATTTGGTACGTTGCATTTAAAGAGATCCCTAATTATTGGGTTAATGGTATTGGACCATTAGGTTTTGATAAAATTTATCAAACTTACCCTGATAACTATAAAATTTTCGCTTTTGTTTCCCATGTTCATTTGCATGGTTTAGAAATTCTTATCGAAACAGGGATCATCGGTTTTGTCCCCTACCTCGTACTGTGTGGATATCTACTCTGGCGAGTGTTTACGGCAAAAGCTGGGAATATGTGGATCATGACAGGATTTATTGCCATGATGCCCATTAATACACATGTAGGACTCTTTGAATATTACTGGTTTCCTATTGTTTGGGTTCCTATTATGCTAGGCCTCACGCTTGCTTACAAAGCTGACAAAAATATAATAACTAATCAAAAATAACAGATGATTACATTGTATAATGATCGGTCTCCTCAAAAATGAGAGAAATCACATTATTTACAATCGACTCTATCAACATAAATCATACCTAAAATACACTATGACAAATAACATCAAATATAGACCCGATATCGATGGATTACGAGCACTAGCAGTGATTTCCGTCATTATTTTTCATTTCAACTCTAGTTGGTTACCTGGAGGTTTTTTAGGTATCGATATCTTCTTTGTGATTTCAGGTTTTCTGATTACATCGATTATTACCCGTCAAATAGAACAAAAACGCTTCACATTTAGAGATTTCTATACTCGCCGCATTAAGCGAATTCTTCCACTATTTTTTACCGTTTTAATCGTTACCGTTATAGTCGCTGCACTACTTTTTTCCACCAGAGACTACGAAGCATTTTGGCGAACAGCTAAATACTCAATGCAATTTAGAGCTAATCGAGCCTTTAGTGGACAAAACTACTTCGATCCTGTTTCAGAAGAAAAACCATTATTACATTTATGGTCATTAGCGATAGAAGAGCAATTTTACTTCATTTGGCCTCTAACTCTGTTGGCAATTTTTTGGTTAGTACGTAAAAGAAAACAACCTCGATTATGGGCTTTTTGGATTGCTATCGCAGGCATTGCAGTTAGTCTTATCTTTACAGAACTCCGACTACAATCAGCACCAGGAAAAGCTTACTTTGAACTCAGCACACGCGCCTCTGAGCTGCTTGTTGGATGTGTGTTAGCACTTAATCCATATACCGTCAAAGAACGTTATAAAGTAATTTTGGGGCCAATAGGCATTGTTGTATTAGTAACATGCTTCATCCTTTATTCCGCTGAAATACCTTTCCCCGGTATCGCAGCAATGCTACCAACTATTGCAGCGGCTCTTTTTATTTTAGATTCAAACGCAAACGCTACTTATAAGAAAATTTTTACCAATCCAATCGCAAGAACTGTTGGGCTGTGGTCATTCTCTCTCTATTTATGGCATTGGCCTATCCTTGCTTTTATGCGTTATATTTTCAATGATACTCAATTACCAGCGGCCTGGATGTTGAGTGCCCTTGTAATTATTGTTACGCTCTCAATTATCACTTACTATTTCGTTGAAAATCCAATACGCCGGTTTAAACTCAAATTTGTTTCAAGTTTTATACTAATCTATAGTATTCCTGCACTTGCCGTGGTAGGTATTCATCAAGCAACGATCTCCCAACCATTGTCTGAAAAGCTACGACTTGATGAACCTCAAGGAGTAATCGACTGGGCAAAATCAGATCAGGTATGCATGGACAGCCCTATCAACGATCACTGCTATGTGGGAAAAAATAATGCTGATACTAAAATTCTAGTTATCGGAGACTCGCATGCAGCACATCTTGCAAACTTTATGGATGTTGTTGGGAACAATCAAAACTTCAAAGCGCATATGCTTGCTTCGGGAGGATGTGGATTCCCACCTTCAGAAACGCTTAAAAAAGTATTCTCTGGACGTCCAAATGCAACTTGTTTCCAACTTAACGATTATATTTTAAACGATAGCGCCCAATATAATGCTGTTGTCATTTCGCAATATCTAGCGCCAAAATTTGAAGAGCCTGGAGAGATCGATAATAACTATCAAGAAAAATTTAAAAATACAGTCATGAAAGTTGCTGAAACTAGCCCTGCCGTTTACTTGATTTCTGATATCCCTAAATTGACTGTTGCATCATTATCGCGCTACAAGAAACTACAAGCTCTTGGGCTAGAAAAATACGCAAAACCATCCAATAACAAGTATTCTACTGATGATGCTAATAAATATTTACAACAACTTGCCGACACGATTGATAACGTCTATTTTATCGATATAAACAAATATATTCCAAAAGATGGTCTTATTGATGGTATCCCTGTTTATTTTGATGATAACCATCTCAATCTTTATGGTAGTGAAAAAATTGGTGAAGCATTCAGTCAAAAAGAGAACTTATTAAAATAATTCAAGATGATTTTGTGATGTGATGCCATGAGTATGTTTATAAAACAACTATAACCATACTCTATTGCTACACTGGAAAATAAAATCTTATAATAGATAGAATCAAATACCTTTATTGGTATCGACAGAGCAGGGATAAATAATGCATATTGCTTTTTTATTAACAGATAAACACTCTGGGAGAGGCGGGCTAGAAACCGTTCTTACCAATGTTGTTACGGGTTTAGAGCAATATGACATCCAATCTTCGCTGCTTTTATTTCATCCTCCTGAAGATTCTAAATTTCTTGAAAAATTTAAAAAAACTTACATTATGCCGGCAAATACTCATCAGAAATGGCATAAAAAACTCCCCCATTTTCTCTCCTATCCATTAGGAAAACTGGAACTGAGAAGAGCTACGAAAAAACTCCTCAAAAAGGCTTTTCCTCAATCACCACCGGATGTTTTAATTGTTTTAGATCTTTCAAAAACCTTGATACACATTCTACCTGTATTAAAAAAATATTGTAAAACTCTCAACAAAACTCCGCTTATTGCATGGCCTCATGGCACAATTAGAGCGATTAATCCTAATGTTATTACTGCTTTAAAAAATAATATTGATTTATTTGATAGTTTTTTTGCAATTAGTAAAGGTTTACAAACAGAATTAATACAAAAGCTGCATCCGTCAAACGTCAGCCTCATATATAATCCTGTTGAGAAAGCGGAAATTATCAAGAGAGATCATAAACAGTTTATTTATATTGGACGTATTGGTAGCCCTGACAAAAGAGTAAAAGGACTACTAAAAACTCTTAGCAAACTACAAGGAGATTGGCATTTAAAGATGATTGGAGCCTCTAACTCCGAAGCAAAAGACAACGCTATTAAAGAATATGCAAAAAAACTGGATATCTATCAGAATATTACATTTTATGGATGGAAAGACGAGCCTTGGAAATATATTCACCAAGCGGGTATTCTTCTTTTAAACTCCCGATATGAAGGATTTGGCTTAGTATTAGTCGAAGCGATGATGAGAGGAATCCCATGCTTATCAAGCAATTGCCCAGTAGGACCTAATGAAATTATACAAGAAGGGGTAAATGGTTGGCTATATGAGCTTGATGATGAACATAAATGTCTATCAATTCTCCAACAAATCCTCAATGAGGAGCGATGTCTACCTGATGCGGCAAATATACAAAAAAGTGTTGAAAAGTTTCAAACTGAGTACGTTATCCACAATTTTAAAAATGCGCTCGTACAGACAATAAATCCACCACGTTAAATCCAAAAAATTATATTTCAATACGATGATACCTAAAAAAATCCACTATATATGGGTTGGTGACAATCCTAAACCCGATCTTGTAAGACAATGTATCGACAGCTGGCAAGCTCTTTTACCCGAGTATGAAATTATCGAATGGGGTAATGAGCTGGCAAAATCTATTGATAATCAATATCTGCAAGAAGCGTTTAAATATAAAAAATGGGCTTTTGTATCAGACTACCTCAGACTCTATGTTTTATATCATTATGGAGGTATTTACCTAGACTCCGATGTGCGAATTACACAAACATTAGATCTTTTTTTAAAAAATGATTTCTTCACTGGATATGAGTTATACAATAACATACCGTCTCCTATTACTGCCGTTATGGGTGCTAAAGCAAAAAATGCTATTATCGCTGATCTATTAAAAGAGTATGATCATCTTCAATTTTTCAATGAAAAAACAGGATATAATCTCCAGACGAATACCAATCGAATATCACTATACTTTCAAGAAAGATTTGAGCTTTATCCCCCATATCTACCAACTGCAACAACATATTTGGATGAGCGATCTGTTATCTATCCTTCGGGCTACTTTTGCACCCCAAATGATCAGGAGCCCAATTACGCGATTCATTTATTTAATGGATCTTGGGTTGAAGGGTTCTCAAGAAAATTAAAATTAAAAATACAAAACTACTCATTCGTTCGATTCAAGCGAGAAAACGATCATAATAATTCCCTTCCACTATTACCCAAAGAAAAAATTCTCTTTAAAATACAATTTAGTAGCAATAAAATTTACGCTATAACAAAGAGGGCTCCTAATGTATAAAGTATTAACAGTTTTTGGTACACGACCGGAAGCTATAAAAATGATTCCTATCATTCAGGAACTTAAAAAATATAGCAATCTTATTGAAAGCAAAGTTTGCATCACAGGCCAACATAAAGAGATACTAAATCAAATACTGACAACGTTTGAAGTCACCCCCGACTTTGATCTCAATATCATGCGTGAAAATCAGACACTTGCTGATATTAGCGCAAGGATATTGACAACTCTTTCACCGATTCTGCAAGTATATCAACCCGATCTAGTGCTGGTACACGGGGATACGGCGACAACTCTCAATGCTGCATTAGCAGCTTTTTATCTAAAAATCCCCATCATCCATGTTGAGGCCGGCCTACGCACCAATGATATCCTTTCTCCTTGGCCTGAAGAAGCCAATAGAAAATTAACAAGTATCATTACTAGTTTACACATGGCTCCCACAGCAATTGCTCGACAAAATCTACTGGATGAAAATATTCCTAAGGAAAACATATTTCTCACTGGGAATACTGTTATCGATGCGTTATTTTTAGCGCTCCAAAAAATCAAATCCCCCTCTATCGCTACTGAAATTTATAAAAAGTTCTCATTTATCGAACAGTATAATAAAGTCATTTTAATAACGGCTCATAGACGAGAGAACCATAAAACTGGGATTTACAATATTGCAATGGCTGTTAAGGCTTTAGCGCACTTATATCCAGACAATTGTTTTATTTTACCCGTCCATCCTAACCCAAATGTAAAAACTATATTGATGGAACATTTACTAGGGATTCCCAATATCTATTTAATTAATCCATTAGATTATCTCTCTTTTGCTTACATCATGGATAAATCATATTTAATCTTGACAGATTCAGGCGGAATACAAGAAGAGGCACCTGCCCTTAATAAGCCTGTACTTGTAATGAGGAGTGATACTGAACGCCCTGAAGCCATTAAAGCAGGAACAGCCAAATTAGTAGGGACTGTAACAAATACAATCATCGAGGCAACAAAATCTCTTATTGACAATAAAGAAATTTATCACTCAATGAGTGCTGCCCAAAACCCCTATGGGGATGGAACTGCCTCAACCAAAATAGTCGATATTATTCTAAAATATTTACTGACTAAAAAATAATAAAAGCGATTAGTTAAGAATCATAGATTTATCTCTTTTTCTTAAACACGCTGCGCTTAATTTTATAATAACGCTCTTCGGTAATGAGCTTCTTAATGAAATCTTTAATGTTTATTGTCTTCAATATTCGTCGATAAAAAATTTTGTAATATTCCATTTGCTTTGGATCTAAAAGAATATGCTTAAACAAGACGTCTAGACTCTCCGAGCGATAATATAAATTACTTTCCGATAAACCATCACCTTGATATTCAACAAATTTAACCACTTTAGGGATAATCGTAATTTTGGATTTAATTTTAAAATAATAGATATGCTCAAAACCATTTTTAAAAAAAATGTGCGGGTAACGCAGATCACAAACCGAATCAAACTTATGTAGACTATGTGTATCTCCAGGGAAATCTGCTCGAAATTGCTTATAAGTAATTCTCTTAAATGTATTGTAAGGTTTCGAAAAATTTTTTATATCCGAAATGATTTTAACATTAAAACAAAACCAGTTATCTTGAGGATATTGTTCAATAGTCTCTTTAAAAATATTAAACGCATCCGGCGAAAAATAATCATCATCATCTAATACAGTTAAATAAGCGTTATTTTTAACCCCTTGGTCTACTAATGTATCTAACATAAAATTCTTTGCTCGATTAAGTCCGAGATTATGAGACTTAATATAGGTTATCTCACAACGATCTCGAATTAACGCCTCTAAAGCTGAATAATCCTCTTTGGAACCATCATTAAAAATAATAAGATGAAAGTTTGAATATGATTGTGCTAAAACAGACTGAACAGCCCGCATCGCTAATAAGGGTCTGTTAAAAGTAGACATCATGACTAATATTATCGGTTGCATAGAATGTAATATAGCTTATAGGGCTTAGAAAATTTAGGAATATTATGACAATCGACACTTATTAAGATACCGTAAAATAAGCCAGGCCGGTAAACGAAAGAATAAGTTTTGTTTATTAAACTTTGATTTCCCTGTTCTTGCAGGAATATTAATTTTTTTTAATCTTAAAATTTGCTCATAAAAAAAGTGATCCGCATCGCTTTGTCTAATACTATTTTTATCAATTGCAATTAACCAATCAAAAATCTCTTTGCGATATAGCTCAATCGTATAACGAGTATCTTTGGGATGATAGTCAGGATTTTTACTATATTCCGCATACATTTCTAAAATAACAGAAATCTGGTCTTGAATATTTTTCTCAGAAATACTCCAAGTAATTGATCCTGCCCTTTCAAAATGATTATAGACAATTCTAGGGGTCGAATAGACTAATTTAGCTAACCGATAGAGATGAAATGCCCATAAAAGATCCTCATGGTATATTCCTTCTTGGAAAAAAAGATCATTTTTTAACAAGAAAGTACGATTTATCAGCTTCGCACAAGCAATAACCCATAACTTAGAATGAGCATAATCTTTGAACACTTCATCGTTATCGGTATACTCTTTTTGTGTCGATGCCAAGATAAAATCGACGTGTTTTCCTTTTATTTTTTGGAAATTACCGACAACTAGCTCCTTGGTAATCCCCTTATCTTGACTACATTCGACTAAATAAGAAATGGCTTCTGGATCTGACAATGAATCATCACTATCCAAAAAAAATAGATAATCACCTCTTGCTGCTTTGATACCTGTATTTCGTGCTGCAGAAAGCCCTCTATTTTTAGAATGCTCTATAAATTGGTATTGGAGACGATTCTGATTCTGGTTTTGATCAATCACTAAAGCTTTTGCTATCTCAAAACTATTATCTGGAGTTGCATCATTAATTAGAATTAATTCAATCCGAGGATAAGATTGAATAAAAACCGATTTTAAGCACCTTTCAATCTCTTGCTCAACTTGGTAAACAGGGATGATAACAGATATCAACATGAAAAATTCCTTTAATGATCTTCTACTTTAAGGGATTGGTGTTTAATAAAAAGCTCTCCGATTTTTCGACTTCCGTATGGATTAAGATGATCACCATCATAATATAATTGTTCTCCTTGTTGTAAAAGAGTTTCTACATAAGGCGTTATATCAACAAATGAAACATTTGGAATCGATGTAATCAACGCTTCCAACTCATGATTAATCTTAATATTATGTCCTACTCTATCGCTATGTATTTTAGGTGATAATGGTAGCCCCAATTTTTTAATACGATCGTAACGCAACATGTTGTACTCCATCTCAGGGACATCGGCCATCACGATAACTGGAGTTGTTTTACTTACATCTTGTAAAAATTCTTTCAAATAGCGCAAGTAGTCTTTAACGACAGGTGAGCCATAAGCGAGAGGATAATAGAGCTGACTTAAAATCACGGCATCATAATTTTTAAAATTATCAATAAAATACTGATTTGCTCGATCACATTCTGGATGTTTTTTGCGAATTGCTGTATCGATAAATAAAAATGGACATGCAGGGGAGGCTACAACATCAATTTTAATATGTTCATTCTTTCCAACTTCATCCATTAAACCGGAAAGATGCATTGCATGCGAATCGCCAATTAATAAGTAATGTTTCTCTGCATTGAGATCACCCACTGCACAATCATTAGAAATAATGCCATGACAGCCTTCATTATGGTGATTCAGAAAAAAACGTGTTTTTTCTCGATTAATATAAAGAAATGTTGAATCAATATTTTTTTGTGCATAAAAAGCTATTCCCGAAATAACTGCATAAGGAATAACAAAAATTAAAAGAATACTTTGCAAAAACGATAGCTTAACCCTTCTAATGGGATTTTCCACCAAATAATAACTTAATATGGATAGTATTAGCACCATAACTGCGATTACAAACAACCAACTCCCTGGTAATTGTGGATCCTGATAGATATAACGAGCAAGGGCTAAAATAGGCCAATGCCATAAATAGAGTGAAAATGACCATAAACCGATTAGACGAACCAAGGGAACTGTAAAGATTTTCTTATAGCCCGTCGTACTACTGTCTAAAATAAACAATGCTGCGGAAACCGTTGGGATAAGTACCCAAATACCCGGTATCGGAATTTCTTCAGAATAATATATAAAACAGATTAGGAGAACAGAAACACCAATGTAACCAAGAAATTTCCGCCATTTTTCAGGAATGTGATATGGAAGCAACGCGATTGAACACCCTACCAATAACTCCGCAGCTCTATTTCTTAATAAAAAATAGCTATCTTCTGGATTATGTTTAAGAGAATTTTGAGCAACGATTGTACTGATGATAATTCCTAAAATCGCAATATAAAATAGTATGTACTGCTGCCTAATAGTTTTTTTGGTTGCAAAATAACAAATAAACAAAACAAGCGGCCAAATAAAGTAGAACTGCTCCTCGATAGCCAGAGACCATAAATTCAATAAAGGCTTTTCTTCTGCGAAAGAATCAAAGTAACCACCTCCTGTAAAAGCCCTGTTTGCTCTAAACTGCATTGCATAACGTAAAGAACGTAAAAAACTTTCTAATTGATCGGGAAGCAAAATAAAAATAGCTGGTATCAATGTTACAAACAATACCAAAAATAATAATGGTAAGATTCTTTTAATTCGGCGATTATAGAAATCTTTAAAAGAAAAGCTCCCTGCATCTAATTGTTTCTTAATGATGGATGTAATTAAAAATCCAGAAATAACAAAAAAAACATCAACACCTAGAAAACCACCTGGTAGCCACTGGCTATTGAAATGAAATATCAAGACAGAAATAACGGCTATCGCCCGTAACCCATCAATATCGTTTCTATATTTAATGTTGTCTTTCATAAAATTAATGATTTAAAAGGTGTATAATTGGAAGTCGATTGTGATAAAACTAAAATTATTTAAGTTAATACGTTAAATCGTTTTATTAAAAGCATGTATCTTAACTTTTTTTTTCGATTATTGCTCTGTTTTTCAATATATAGAAGAATTAAAAACTGATGTCTCTTTCAAAAAAAATCAAACAATATTTTTGGGAAATTCGCTTTTTAAACAAAAAGCTTAAATTGAACTTCTCTTATTTTAAATTTTCTCTCATAAAGAAAATCCTCCCTCATAGATCAGTTACTAGTCTTGATCTCAAAGGAATAAAAAAGATTCTTATCGTTAGAAATGATAAACATGGCGATTTAATAGCGACTACGGGGCTTATTCGTGTTCTTGCTCAGCAAGGATACGAGATATATATTTCATCCGAAAAATCCTCGTTAGATATCATCAAATACAATCCATATATCAAAGGCATCTTTGAATACAAAGATAAAAGCCTACGAGATCTATTTAGTTCTATTAAGAAAATTCGTCACGAAGAATTCGATTTAGCAATAGACCTAAAATTTTGCCAAGGCGTTTATAAAAAAAATATTTTCTTCTGTTCATTCATCAGAACACCCATTCTGATAGGGTTTAACAAAAGTAATATTCCTTCATACAATGTTTCCATACCTTATTACCAAGAAACAGCGCATGTAACTTCCCGTTTACCTTTAATATTAAAACACCTAGGATTACCTGACTCTGATCTGCATTATGAAATTTTTACACCACCTGAAATGCAACAAAAAACAGATCTATTTCTTCAAAGTGTGAAAAATCGTAATAAAAAAATTGTCATACTTAATCCTTTAGGTGGAAACAAATCTCGCTGGCTAACAAATGAGCAGATAATGCTCAGCATTAAAATGCTTGAAAACAACTATCAAGTAATTCTTATTGGGGACCCAAACCAACTAACTAAACTTCATTTACCTGACAGTATCTCAATTTTTAAATCGCAAAATATTTTAGAAGTTGTTCCTTTAATTGAAAAGGCAGATCTTATTTTCACAGTAGATACATCTATCGTTCATATTGCTTCAGCTTTCTCACAAAAAACAATTGCTCTTTACTTATACCCCGCTAAAAATGAATCGTCCGATCAATATAAAACCCAATACAGACGTCAAGTTACTCAATACGGAACAAAGCTACTGAATAAACTCACAGATGCCCCCTACATATTGAACAATGACTATGATAAAAATCCCCCAATTAATCATCTTAATTGGGCACCTAACAATCCAAATGCTCAGCAATTGATATTTAATTACAATACGTTTTCAGAAATACCTCTCGAAAAATTTTCTGAAGAAATTACTCTTGCAATTAATAAATACCTTTAGAATATGAATCATCAAATTACATTAACAGACAAAGTTCTATTTATTGTACACCTTGCTATCGGTGATTTTACCTATATGCAAAACTGTTTCAAAAAATTGAAAGCGCAATACCCTCAACTTAAAATTGATCTCTTCATTCAAGATGTGAGAATTACGAATAATCCTGAAAAAGTGAGACATCTTAAAAACTATATTTTATATGAATGGCTTGAAACAACGGGATTATTTAATAAAATTTATTATGCATACTCATACGAGTTACTTGAGAAATCAATTGATGAGTGTAAAAAAGAGCATTATCCGTATGTCATCTCTCTTGGAGATTTAAGATCTCAAAACTACTCGAAATTAGCGAGAGAAATTGCCCAAGACCGTATTGCTGTTGGAATCGATATTCCTACTAATTTATTTAGTTTTAAAGTGAAAAAAGAATTAAAACTACTTGATATACGCATCAAAGATCTTAAAAATCGATCGGCTCATATTAGTGAAAAATTTGCTTATTGGTTTGAACAAATTGCGGATCTTCATTTTTCGAAAGAGGATCGCTATCCTTTTATCAATATCCCTCAAGAATGGCAGTTAGAAAGCATTCATTTTCTTGAAAAAAATAATTGGCCCACTGGTGAACCCATTGTTTTTATTAATATTTTCGCTAAAGGCGAGGAACGATGTTGGTCTTTAGAAAACGCAGGCGAGCTCATCGCGGCATTACAAAAACATCCTACTTATCATAATGCTCTATTTATATTGAATGCGCTTCCTGAAGATCGAGAATTGGTCACTGACTTTATTCAAAGATATCAGCTTTTATCAACGGTAGTATTTTCCGCACAAAAAAGCTTCTTTGAGCTACCTTCACTATTACAAAAATGTACCCTGATTATTACTGTTGATACCTCTATTATGCATCTTGCAACATTTTCTAATGCACAACTAATCTCCTTGTTACGTAAGAATAGGCGTAACCCTAGCCCTCGTTGGCTCCCTTTAAAAAAGGATAAAAATACAATTATCTATACGCCCAAATTAGGGGCTCCTATCAAAAGTATTTCTGCGCAACGCGTTTTAAATGAAATTCAGCCTCAAAATAAATACGACTCTTAGCGGTAATCAATTTTATGAGATCATTGCAAAATGCGGTAGAATAGACAGTTAAATCACGATATTTAATTATTTCATACACTTTTTAGATGGAATCACAATGATTAAAGAGACGCTACTAATTGAAATTGGGACGGAAGAGCTTCCGCCACGCGCACTGAATAATTTATCGAATGCTTTTAAAAATGGCATTGAAGCCGAGCTAAAAGCAAAGAAACTCACTTTTTCAGATATTAAAGCGTATGCTACCCCTCGTCGTTTAGCGCTTGTGATTTCAGAGCTACAATCCGAGCAAGAAAACTATATTAATGAACGCCGTGGTCCTGCTGAACAAGCTGCAATGAAAGATGGTGTGCCCACACCGGCACTTTTAGGCTTTGCTCGCTCATGCGGCGTGAATGTTGAAGATCTGAAACTCCTTAAAACAGAGAAAGGGGCTTGGTATGTTTTCACCGAAGAGGTAAAAGGGGAAACACTTGAACATCTACTTCCTGGGATGATTGAAAAAGCTTTAAAAGGCTTACCAATTCCTAAACGTATGCGTTGGGCAAATCACGATTTTGAGTTTGTTCGCCCTGTTCGTTGGGTTGTGGTTGTTTATGGTAATACAATCCTTGATACCGAAATTTTTGGGATTAAAGCAGGCAATCAAAGCCGTGGGCACCGTTTCCATACAAACTCGCCGATTGTCATTGAAAATGCGAAAGATTATGAAACGATCATGGAGAAAGAAGGACATATCGTTCCTAATTTTGAAAAGCGTAAGACATTGATTGAAGAAGATATTCGTGCAACAACAGCGCCAATTGGTAACCCCATTATCAACGAAGGTCTACTCGATGAAGTCACTGCACTTGTTGAGTGGCCTAAAGCCATGATTGGTAGTTTTGAATCACACTTTTTAGATGTTCCACAAGAAGCCTTAATCATTGCAATGGAAGACCATCAGCGGTACTTCCCGATTGTTGATAGCAATGGCAAACTAGTGGACAAGTTCTGTTTTGTGAGCAATATCGATAGTAAAGATCCGCAAGCGGTGGTTGATGGCAATGAGCGTGTTATTCGTCCTCGCTTTGCTGATGCGGAATTTTTCTGGAATGAAGATCGTGATAAACCCCTTGAGAGCTATCTTTCTCATCTAGAAAACGTAGTTTTTCAAACAAAACTCGGATCACAGGCTGATAAAATCAGTCGAGTATGCACTCTTGCCGAAGCAATCGCTGAAGAAATTGGCGCGGATCGCTTACTTGTTGCCCGTGCAGCGCGTTTGAATAAAGCGGATCTCATCAGTGACATGGTACAAGAATTTCCTGAACTCCAAGGAACAATGGCACGTTACTATGCGCTCAACCAAGGGGAAAACTCAGTCGTTGCAGATAGCCTTGAACAAGTCTATTGGCCCCGGTTTGCTGGTGATAAGTTACCAACAACCAAAGAAGCTCAAGCCCTTGGTTTGGCAGAACGTTTAGATACAATCGTTGGTATCTTCTCGATTGGTGAGATTCCAACAGGTTCACGCGACCCGTACGGCCTTCGCCGAAATGCCCTTGCAGTATTGCGTATTTTGATTGAAGGCCAGCTCAATCTCGATCTCCTCAAACTCATCGAGATCAGCGCGAGCACAATGCCCACGACCATTGATGCGAATAAATCTATTGCGACCATTTTCACCTATATCTTTGAGCGCCTTCGTGCATACTCTGCTGATTTAGGTGTTTCGAGTGATGTCTTCGCCTCCATTTCTGAGCTTCAACTCACCAATCCTTTAGATATCTATCATCGCCTATTAGCTGTCGCGGAGTTTAAGAAACTTCCCGAAGCAGGTACATTGATCGAAACGAATAAACGTATTCATAACATTTTAGATAACAATAAATCAGAGATGGGATCTACAACTGTTACATCAGATCTTTTAGAAAATGATTCTGAAACAACACTCTATATGGCAACAATGAAGCTTAACGATCAATTAGAGAATTTAGTCGCTCGTAAAGATTACAATGCAGTGTTAACCGCACTCAGTAATTTAGCAGCACCACTTGCAACATTCTTCGAAAATACGATGGTAATGACTGACAATCTACCTGTTCGCCAAAATCGTTTAGCACTTTTGACCCTTATCCGTAACGATTTTGAAACGGTTGCTGATATCTCAAAATTACAATTATAAGGATTATTTGTCGTGAGCCATTTGCAATTGCCGGTACTTCCATGGCCAGATCTTGTGATTTTAGATCGAGATGGTGTAATTAATCATGACTCCGCAGAGTATATTAAATCTGCGGAGGAATGGATGCCGATTGATGGAAGCATTGAGGCCATTGCAAAACTCTCTCTAGCGGATATTAAAGTCAGTATTGCTACAAATCAACGAGGCATTGCGCTTGGGCTCTATGATCATCAAGCACTCGATGAGATGCATGAGAAGATGAGTTCCCTTCTCGCCGAGCATGAAGGAGAGATCGATATGATCGCTTTTTGCACCGCCGATGATCCCCATCATCCCGATCGAAAGCCTAATCCGGGCATGTTGCTCTCGATTATTAAAACACTGCAGCTCACCAAAGAGAGTGTGATCTATTTTGTGGGCGATAAAAGCTCCGATGTGGAAGCGGCAAAACGAGCAACCAAAACAAGTGAATATCACGTGACTCCGATTTTAGTACGAACCGGTAATGGCGCAAAAACCGAACAGAAACTTAATGATCCATCGCTTTTGACATTTGATAATTTAGCGACCTTTGTGGAGGCGCTTCTCCTTAAAGAAGGGGCGCTAACAAACCCGCATAAAAAGAGCAAATGAGCGTTTAATTAGTTCAGAGTCAATCCCCCGCACAATAAATACGATTCTGCTCTTTTCATCTTCCCAAGGCCAACTCGTTAGATGCTCTGGAGGATAGATACAATATTGGACACCTTGAATTAATAAAGGCAGCTCTTCTTCCTCAATCTTTAAAACTCCTTTAACCCTTAATATCTGCTCACCATATTTTTTAAGTAATAAATTTAACCATAAGCCAAACGCAATCCAATTTATCACCCCATCAAACTCTAATACAAATGTCTTAACTTTTTGATGCTGCTGCATCTCTGGAGAGTTAAAGAAAAATAGTTGGGGGTTAATAGTTTTAAGTGCGCTTATCTCAAATAGATCATTAAGCGTAATAGTGCCACAGTAAGACACAATAATCGGGGCATCACGATTCACCTTGCTTAGTATAGTTTTAGCCTTATTTACGGCAATTGCCCTTGCTGAATCAACTTTACTTAACACCAGCCTATTAGCTGCGGCTACTTGAGCGTGCCATTCAAAGTGTAAATCACTTTGTAGTTGGATATTCTCCAAATCCACTAATGTTGTGATTCCAGAAATCGCAAATTGCCCTTTCAAATGAATATCCTGTACCAAAGTATTTAATAAAGTTGCTGGATTTGCTAAACCCGTTGTCTCTATAACAACTTTACTAAAATAAGGGATCTCCTTGTGATTTCGTTGGCGAATGATCGTTAATAAAGTCTCTTTAATATTAACTAGGACTGTGCAACAAATACATCCATTATTGAGAAGATAAGTATTTTCGCCAACAGGATCTAATAATGCATCATCAATACCTATCTCCCCTAACTCATTAACAATGACTAATGTTTCATGCCCCTTTTCGGCAAGAAGTAATTCTCGTAAAAATGAGGTCTTACCACTACCTAAAAAACCTGTCACGATATGAATGGGAATCATTTAATACACTCCTCTAACTGCTTAAGATAATAAGGATCTAAGACATCAATCATTTTAGAATTGATCTTCTCTACCTCCACCCATAGAGCGTGCATTCCATTTGCAATTACCGTACTTCCCGTTCTATTACTAATCATATAATTCACACCTTGAAAGTCAGCAATCTGAATATTGCAAGGCTTTAAGATTGTATTTAAATAGCTAATTTTAATATAACGCGCTTGCCGTTTTGGCTTATTGCTCGCAACAGCATCACTCCAATCTAATTGCTCTGCTACTAATCCACATAATCCACACATAACAGTAACCTAAAATTGTAATAAATAATAAAGGCCTATCAAAAAAATAGGCCTTAATACAAACATTGTTATAATTTAACTCTTCCTATCCGACCATTAACTCTTTCTAGGAAAACGCCGTTCAAAATCAATGGCAATTTCATGCATCGTGACAAACTTTACCCCCTTATGCTGTTTAAAATAAGCAATTAATCGCTCGAGCATTAAGAGAACTTGTGGTCTTCCTGAAACATCAGGATGAATAGTAATCGGGAATACCGCATAGTCCATTTCACGATAGGCCCAATCAAATTGGTCTCGCCATAACTCTTCAATATCCCTGGGATTAACAAAACCATGACTATTCGGAGATTTTTTAATAAACATCATAGGTGGAAGATCATCTAAATACCAGTTGGCAGGGATCTCAATAAGATCTGTCTCTTCTCCTCGAACCAATGGCTTCATCCAACTTTCAGCAGGTTGACTGTAATCTATTTTTGTCCAACTATCACCTACTCTGACATAGTAAGGCGAAAAATCATTATGCATTAAACTATGGTCATATTTAATTCCCTTTTTAAGTAGTAACTCATTGGTAACATTACTAAATTCCCACCAAGGAGCAACATAACCAGTAGGTCTCTTTCCTGCTAATTCTGTAATTATTTCAAGCGAATGATCTAATACCGCTTCTTCTTGCTCTGGCGTCATTGCTATCGGATTCTCATGGCTATATCCGTGCAAGCCTATTTCATGTCCCGCATCGACAACAGCTTTCATCTGATCTGGGAATGTTTCTGCTGAATGGCCTGGAATAAACCAAGTTGTCTTAATATTTTCTCTCTCAAACAACTTCAACAAGCGAAGGCTTCCCACCTCTCCAGCAAACAATCCTCGAGAAATATCATCGGGAGAATCCTCACCACCATATGAACCTAGCCATCCGGCAACCGCATCGACATCTACTCCGATTGAAACAAAAATTTCTTTGCTCATTCTAATTCTCCTATATTTTCTTATTTATTATGTTTCTTATAATTGCGCTCGTTATCTGTTTATCATAGATTTTTCATAAGCTATATCAGCTCTTGTAACAACATTCCTAATTTTAATAAAGCCTCATCATTACCACTGTAAGTAGAGATAAGAAGTCCACAAGGCATATTATGCTGATCACCCCCCATAGGCAGCGTAATTCCCGGCATATCCAAAAAGCTTCCCGGCATTGTTAGACGAAGTATTCTTCTATTCCAATCAAAGTAATCATGATCACTTTTTTCCACCTGCTTAAAAGTAGGGGCTGTAATCGATACCGTAGGGGATAAGAAATAGGCACCGGATAATTCATCGATAATCTCTCTTCTTAATCTCTTTGCAAGCTGATAAAGAGCAATTTGAGTAGATGCTAATGTCTTTTTTGATTGTAATAATCGTTGAGAGACCAATGGATCAATAGATGTGATATCGGGGCTTTCTAATAACGACTGGTAAAGCGTATATGCCTCAGCTGCACCAATCCATCGCCCTTCATCAACCTGCTGAAGGACAGTTTTAAATGTAGAAATAGAGCGTCTTTCAATCACAAATCCTAAGTGAGTTAATCGCTCGATCATCTCACTAAAGTTTATGGTCATCTCAGGTGAAAGAGTGGGGTCTTCTAAAATTTCAGGATCATAAACTAATCGAATAGTTGCTTGGTTTAGAGCCGGCGGTATAGTTGGGAATGGAATACCTTGAATTAGTTGATCCAAAAGATAAAAGTCTTTTACAGAGTTGCCTAATGGGCCAATAGCATCCATTGAAGCTGCTAATGGATGTACCCCCAACATAGGATAACGATTTTGACTCGCCCTAAAACCAACAATACCATTAAAAGCTGCTGGAATACGTATCGAGCCTGCGGTATCTGTCCCCATAGAGATTGGAGTAATCCCCATAGCCACACTCAGTGCTGCCCCCGAAGAAGATCCTCCCGGTATACGCTCGTTATCTACAATATTTGGAGGCGTTCCAAAATGAGGGTTTAATCCCAAACCAGAATAAGCAAATTCTGTCATATTGGTCTTACCAAAATTGACAAGTCCCATCCGGGTTAAAATCGCTACAACTTGCGCATCTTTCTCTGCGGCTTGATGCTGTGCATAAAGATACGAACCTGCTGTCGTTACAGATCCTGCCACATCAAAAAGATCCTTCCATGAAAGGGGAACTCCATCCAATATCGAAAGTGGCTGCTTAGCTTTCCAACGTGCTTTTGAAGCTTCTGCTTCCCTATATGCTCGTTCGTAATCTCTTGAAATAAAGACCGCTTTTGCTGATCTTTCCAGCTCTATCACTGTCTCTAAAACTTTAACAGGATCTGTCTGCTGTTCTTGATATTTTGCAGCTAATTCCCATGCTGTCATTGCAATACTCTCTTAATGTGGCTATATCATTAACAATATACGCAATATAAAGAAATTACAATAAAAAGAGTCTGTAACATAAAGAAGAAATAGATAAGCTAAAAAGAAGAATTGTTTAAGATTAGTATTTGAAGGTATGCATCTGTTTATCTCAAAAAAGATCATCTATTTATCGCACTATGACTTATAATTACCTTACTCTTAACACCTTAAAATAAGTTTTTTCTAATTCATTTTCCTTTTTATATAAAGTATCTAGGACAAAGCTTTTATGACAACTTGGATTCGCTCACTGATAACCTTTATCGGCTTTCTCTTTATCTATCTCGTGATTACGCCAGTGATGCTGATAAGTACCGTTCTTTTGACCGGCTCTTGGTATCGAAACGTGACGATCGCTTGGTCGAAAATTTTAGTGGGCTGGATGCGCATCGGTGCCGGCATCGATTACCGAATCATCGGCGCGGAGAATCTCAAATATCTAGAGAAAGCACCGCACTTTATTGTCTCCAATCATCAATCGGCATTAGAGACTTTAATCTACACCATTATTCTACCGCCTCACTCCTTTGTACTAAAAAAGGAGCTGCTCTATATTCCCTTCTTCGGCTGGGGTTTGGCAAAAGCAAAGCCGATTGCGATCAATCGTAAAGATGGTAAAAATGCCCTGAAACAGATCTCTAAACAAGCAAAAGAGCGCTTTGCAGAAGGGCGATCGGTCATTATCTTCCCAGAAGGAACACGCGTTCCCTTTGGTGAGGTGGTTCCCTTTAAGAAGGGGGGCTTTATTGTGGCAAAGCAGCTTGAAGCACCGATTCTCCCGATGGCGATTAACTCCGGGATTGCCGCACCGAAAGGCCGTTTTCTCAAAGAGCCGGGGATTATCACCATTGTGATTGGCGCACCGATCGAAGCAGAATCACGGACGACTTCAGAACTTGCCAAAGAGACAGAGAGCTGGATTCGTGGCCATATTGTCCCTTCGCTCAATGTCTCAAAGATCCCGACAGAAGCGGAGATCAAAGCTTTAACGGCGCCGATCAAACCCAAAGAGACAAAGAGAGAGAAAGCCGTAACGGCAGAAACAGAAAATATGGTGGAAACAGCTAAGATGCAAAGCGCGGAAGAGAGGGAAGTTGCCAAGGTGACTGAGGCAGAGGTGATGAAATAATGAGACATTCGGTACAGATTATTGGGGGCGAATATCGCTCCCGTAAGATTGAAGTGATCGATACCGATGGATTACGCCCGACCGCTTCACGCGTTCGCGAAACGCTCTTTAACTGGTTACAGATGGCTACACCCGGTGCAATTGTGATTGATGCCTTTGCCGGCACCGGTGCTTTAGGGATTGAGGCACTCTCTCGTGGTACTAAGCGAGCGATATTTATCGAAAAGGATGCCAATGTCTTTCGTACTTTAACGCAGAATCTCCGCACACTTAAAGTGCCTGAAGAGCGCTATCAGCTAATCAAAGGAAGTGCCTTAGAAGCCTTAACGCCGGGAAGCCCCCTTCATCAAGCGCTTCTCGAGCAGTTACCCCAATATCCCCGGCAACATCTCTTCCTCGACCCCCCTTTTTTCCATGATCTCTATACTCCACTTTTAGAGATTTTAGCGGGAAATCCCATTCTCTCAAACTTAACCTCTCTCTCCCTAGAGATGCCGGTCAAAGCCACCTTCGATCTCGAAAAAGCGCTCGCCCCCCTAGCGCTAAGCCGAGAAATGAAAACCAAAGAGAGTAAATTATTTCTTTATAGGGAAGTTTAAGATCGGAATCGATAACCTACAATGTGCATATAATCGTAAAAATGCTTCAAATGGTTAATCGAAACAAAAAAGCTGATGAATTGCCGGATCTTACTATCGCACTCTTCCAAAAGTTACGCGCCGGTAAATAGGCATTATCGATGCCAAACTGCGGGCATGCACCAGTAAAAAAATTGAGTTGGTAAGTTCCCGCCCTTCTATATAAACCTTCTTATTTGTTGAAACAACAAAGGTTAATGAGTTGCCGGAAATCACCTCTGCACGCTTTCACAGATCTCATGCCGGCAATGGGCAATCCTCAATTACCGACTGATCTATTTTGCATAGATCTCTTTCTCCTCGGCGCTGAAAGCGCCAAACTGCGGGCATGCACCGGTTAAAAGAACAAAATGGTTGGCTCCCGCCGCTCAACAAACTCTCTTAAGAATCATCAAAATGATTCATTGAGACAAAAGAGGCTGTTGAGTTGCCGGAGATTACTACTGCGTACATCCAAAAGGTGCATGCCGGCAAGTATCGCTACCTTAACGATTAATCATACTGAAATAAAGTGGGCTGATGCGGTGCCGGATCTTACTATCGCATTCTTCCAGAAGTTACGCGCCGGTAATATGGGCATTATTGATACCGGACCTCGAAAAGGTCCCGACATGGGCTTTTTACTTAAAATCTTGCTCTGTTTACAGAAGTTATCAAAGCTTCTACAATAGCTCTATCTCAACGGGGTGCTGTTACTTGAGAGCCGGTCGAGTTTGATCGCTCAAGGAGAGCTGAGATTTCACCCGTCGAACCTGATCCGGACAATACCGGCGGAGGGATTTGAGAATCGAGATGCCTGCGGGCTCTTCCTCAAATCCTGTGACACACTTACACAGGAGCCGTTATGATAAATCGAACCCTTTCTTCCCCCCTTAAGCGCCTTTCCCACTCTTTTCGTAAACCACTTCACCGAACTTTGTTGGTGGCATCGCTATTATTGTCGAGCTTAACGACGCTGGCTTTTGCTGAAAAACCGACATTGACCGTCTATACCTACGATTCCTTCGTCGCCGAATGGGGTCCGGGGCCGCTGATTAAAGAGCGCTTTGAAAAAACGTGCGATTGTGAATTAAAACTAGTCTCTCTCGGCGATGGCGTTTCGCTTCTCAATCGTCTGCGCATGGAGGGGAAAAAGAGTAAGGCGGATCTGATCCTCGGACTCGATAATAACCTGATTGCCGCCGCAGAAGAGACTGATCTCTTTACGCCGGCGAATATTGATCAATCAATGTTGAAATTACCGATCGAATGGGAGAACAAAACCTTTATCCCCTACGATTATGGCTACTTTGCCTTTATCTACGATAAACGAAAGATCGATAATCCCCCAACAAATATGGATGAGCTCCTAGATCCTGAAAACAAGTGGAGCATCATCTACCAAGATCCGCGCACAAGTACGCCGGGATTAGGCCTTCTTCTCTGGATGGAGAAGATCTACGGTCAGGAGACTGAATCTGCATGGCAAAAGATGGCGAAAAAGACCGTCACGGTAACCAAAGGTTGGAGCGAATCATACGGGCTCTTCCTGAAAGGTGAGAGCGATTTTGTCTTAAGCTATACCGCATCGCCGGGCTATCAGATGCTCTATGATAATGATGATAACTACGCAGCCGCACTCTTTGATGAAGGACACTATCTACAGATTGAGGTGGCGGCAAAATTGAAAGCAAGCCCCCATCCCGAACTTGCCGATCAATTTCTCCAATTTATGTTAACGCCAGAATTTCAGGAGACTTTACCGACCACCAACTGGATGTATCCTGTGATCGATATCCCGCTTCCTCCGGTCTATAAAGCATTACCATTGCCGGCAAAAGCGCTACTCTTTGGTGCAGAAGAGGTGGCGAAAGAGCGCCAAAATTGGATCAAACTGTGGCAATTTGCCGTAAGTCGATAGAAATTGTAATGACTATCCGTGATGACTATTCGTGATAACTTTTATGATTCCTCTCTATGATTAATCGGCAATTGATCCCCGGCTTGATCGCCTCAACGATCCTCGTGACTGTGGCGCTTCTTGCCTTTGGGGCGCTCTGGTGCTTCTCCCCTTCAATCTCTCTTGCGAAGATTTTTGGGGATCGCTATCTGTGGCATATTATCGGCTTTACCTTCTATCAGGCGCTACTGTCGACACTGCTCTCGGTCGGTCCGGCGATTTTGCTAGCTCGAGCGCTCTATCGTCGCCGATTTGTCGGGCGCACATTGCTGCTTCGCCTCTCAGCAATGACCTTAGTCCTTCCGGTTTTGGTGGCGGTTTTTGGTATTCTCTCGATCTATGGCAAAAGTGGCTGGCTTGCAACACTTCTCCACTTTTTCGGGCTGGAGTATCACTTCTCCCCTTATGGTTTACAGGGGATTCTACTTGCACATGTCTTCTTCAATCTCCCCTTAACAACGCGCATGTTGCTACAAGCGTTAGAGGGTATCTCGGTAGAACAGCGGCAGATCGCCGCGCAATTGGGGCTCAATGAGTGGCAACAATTTCGCATTATGGAGTGGCCCTATCTTCGCCGGCAACTTCTTCCAACTGCAGCGCTCATCTTTATGCTCTGCTTTTCAAGCTTTGCCACCGTCCTTGCATTAGGGGGCGGACCGCGCGCAACGACGATAGAGCTTGCGATCTACCAAGCATTAAGTTACGACTTTGAGCCCGGAAGAGCCGCTATTTTAGCGCTGATTCAGCTCTTTTTCTGTATCGGCTTGATGTTAGTGAGTCAACGCCTCAATAGCGCCTTTGCCGTGGGAACGACAACGCGCCGATCTTGGTTTGATCCAGCAGATAATCGCTTTCGCCAAGTGCGAGATTTTGTAGTGATTATGATCGCTCTGCTCCTACTTCTACCACCATTGATTGCGATCATTATTGATGGGCTCAATCGCCGTGTGTGGGAGGTATTGCAACAATCGGCCCTCTGGCAAGCCACCTTCACCTCACTCTTTATCGCCATATGTGCGGGCCTATTAGCGGTGACACTCACCATGATGCTGCTCTGGAGTAGCCGAGAATTGCGTCTCCGCCGAGCAGTTAAATGGGGACAAGCGATGGAATTGAGTGGCCTCTTAATTTTAGCGATGCCGGGGATTGTATTGGCGACAGGATTTTTTATCCTCTTTAATGAGACGATCGGTATTCCCCAATCCCCCTATGCATTAGTGATTCTGACCAATGCCCTCTTAGCGATTCCCTATGCTCTAAAGGTACTTGAAAACCCGATGCGCGATCTAGCAGAGCGTTACAATCCGCTCTGTCATTCATTAGCAATTAGCGGATGGCGCCGATTAAGAATTATCGAACTTCGCGCACTCAAAAAGCCGATCGCCCAAGCATTGGCATTCGCCTCGGTGATCTCTATTGGTGATTTTGGTGTCGTGGCACTCTTTGGAAATGAAGATTTTCGCACCCTTCCCTACTATCTCTATCAACAATTAGGCGCTTATCGCACCAATGATGGCGCTGTAACGGCGATGCTACTACTGCTTCTCTGCTTGATGCTCTTCACCTTTTTAGAGAAGATTTCAGGACGCGCTATCGGAGAAGAAAAATGACAAATAGAATGATCGAACTGAAGAATATTCGCTACCACTTAGAGCGCTCGAAAGCGGAGGAAAAAGCGGGTAAAAGGGCTCATCAAGAGAGCCCAAAGAACAAAACCGGCGGAGAGGCTCCTCCCCGATTAATGCAATTTGATTGCACCATCGAGCGTGGGGAGAGAGTCGCCATTATGGGCCCAAGTGGTGCCGGGAAGAGTACCCTTCTCAACCTTATTAGTGGCTTTCAATATCCAGAAACAGGAGAGATTCTTCTCAATGGTCAAGACTTTACCACCACTCCGCCGGCAAAACGACCTGTATCGATGCTCTTTCAGGAGAACAATCTCTTTAACCATCTGAGCGTTCAGCAAAATATCGGCTTAAGCATTGCACCGACACTGCGCCTAAAAGCGGAGGAGCTGAAAACTGTTGCAGCAATTGCGGAACAGGTGGGGCTCACAGAGTTTCTCGATCGCTTGCCAGGACAACTCTCCGGCGGACAGCGACAGAGAGTCGCCCTTGCACGCTGCTTTATACGCGAGCAACCGATTCTGCTGCTTGATGAACCCTTCTCTGCCCTCGATCCGGCCTTGCGTCATGAGATGCTTCTCTTACTCGAAGAGCGTTGCCGTGCGCGCGATATCACCCTGCTGATGGTCTCCCACAATATTGAAGATGCGCATCAAATTGCGCCTCGAACCTTAGTGATCGATCAAGGGAGAATCGCTTATGATGGTGCGACTGAGAAGCTCCTTAGCGGGGAAGATCCAGCAGCGCTACTATTGGGGATTTCAATCGCCCCCCAATAACTCTCTTCTCATCTAGAAGAAAAAGGATAATTTTTATAAAATAGAATTATTGACTTATCTTGACAAAATTAAGGCAACCTCATAACTCTAAAAGTTATCTCGATATGCAACGTAATAACACAACACCTAGCCATCTTCACAATAGGCTGATTGCTTTTTTAAAATTCAGTCTCATTTTCATCTTCATTTTACTAATCGGGATGGGAATATATCATTTAATCCCATGGGGACAACTACTCATAAGCATTATAAAAACACAGACATTATTGCAACAAAAGCTCACCCAAACATTACAAATTATTTCAAAACACGGCTGGGAGTCGAGCGGGGCATTGATTGGCATTAGCTTTTTATATGGCCTTTTTCATGCTGCTGGCCCTGGGCATGGAAAGGCTGTGATCATCACTTATCTAGGGAGTAGCCCAACGCAATTGCGACGAGGAATAGTGCTATCCCTGATCACGGCGTTAATCCAAGGATTAGTAGCTATTCTACTTATTGAAATTTCGATGCAACTGATCCATTTATCCTTGAGAAAAACTCAAGAAGCAGCGCTCTATCTTAATCGTATAAGTTTTATATTTGTCATAATCATTGGCTTGTGGCTGATCATTAAAAGTAGTCAGAAACTCTACCAATATTATCGCATACATATTCATCATAAAATCTTCAATAATGCCCAACTCGTGGAGGAAGATTCTAAAGATAACCCACATCAATGTTGCACAACCAATCCCCTCCAGGCTTCCTATTTCGAGCAACCCATCACTTTAAAACTACTTCTTACCGTGATATTGGCCGTAGGTCTGCGCCCCTGTACCGGTGCTATTTTAATCTTACTCGGTGCATATTCCATGGGACTACGTTGGGTTGGGATTATTGCTGTATTAGTCATGTCTATCGGCACGGGTATTACCGTCAGTTTTATCGCAATTTTAACCGTTTCTTCCCGTAACTTTGCCTTAAAACGCTTAACAAAAGCACAAAAAAAATATTACCGTTATCAAATCATTACCAATACCTTCATGCTATTAGGCGGTGTCTTGATTTTTACAATGGGGATCATGCTCCTGTTACAAGGTATACAGCAACCTGTGAATCCCCTGCTATGAATTTATATCTCATAAAATCCCTTAACCAAAAGGTACTTTAGAATTGATAACAGCTATTAACGACTCACCAACATTAATAAGAACATTCAAGATGAACGATCTCCGCAAATAATTCCCCAAATTGAGGGTCTACTTGCACCCCATAATCGATCATCGCTGCTTGAAGGAAATCATCTGCCGTTGGCTCTGGATATTCAATATAGAGACGACAATTATCAACAAGCCCCTCTATTTGTGGTGGAAAATCTGCAGACTGTAATATCTCGATATAAAAAGAAGGATCGTAAGCTGCTAAGGTAATATTTTGATTCTTAATATCAATCGGTGAGCTAAGTAACATTGTGAAACTGAGCACTAAAGTCTCATCGATTAACTCGCCTCGATATTGTGCCACTTCACTTAAAGGGACTCTTTGACCATTCACACTTAATTTTAAAAAATAATCATAGGGGGCTAATTTTCTTAGAGTCTCTTTGGCCCACTGATCTAGATGAAAATTCTGTTGTGATTTAGGATAATTTAAATCTTGTAATACGACATCCGTTAAAAGATTATCGTAATGCCAACGCTGCTTAATACCCATCAACTTCCCATCATTCGAGATTAGAAATGTTGAACCTGTATAAATCCAAGCGTGAGGATGAGCCGATACTATTATCGGCAAAAAAAGAAAGAGTAGTCCCCATAATATCTTTTTCATAATCAACCGCATTTAACTGATAGACCTCTATTAATGCCAATAATAAACCTTTTTTTCCTAAAAAATATCCTCACCGTCAAATAACCATGTTTGATAATCTTCCCATAGCTTTTTAACACGCTCATAGATAAAAGACTCATCACCGGTTTTACTTATAATCCCTATCAAAGCAGGTGGACGATTTTCGGAATAAAGCACAAGGCGATCATTGGACGTAGCAATGATCCCCGGCACCTCTTTTGGTAACAAAGTTTGTTGTAAATTCCCCAACGCTTCCGGTCCGGTAATATCGGGCAATACTAAGTCAATTATAAGAAGGTCAGGTAGATGACCCTCTACAATGAAATATTCAGCTTCATGATAATTTTGACAAATCTTATAATTCATGTGAGGAAACGATTCCTCTACCCGCTGATTGAAAGCAGAATCTGCCGAAACAAATAAAACTGATTGTAACCGC
This sequence comes from Ignatzschineria sp. 22MB058224, assembly GCF_058188435.1. NCBI lineage: Bacteria > Pseudomonadati > Pseudomonadota > Gammaproteobacteria > Cardiobacteriales > Ignatzschineriaceae > Ignatzschineria > Ignatzschineria sp. 22MB058224. The sequence continues at coordinate 2,044,866 of NZ_CP187366.1, read as the reverse complement.
TGCATATGACTCCATTCCACAGAAAAACGATGTGTGAGAAGATAAAGAAGACATCGTGAATGCACGATACGATCCTTTTAGAATACCGAAAATTAAAAAATCCTATCGCTTAACGATTCACTCGCCGATCAAAAGCTAGAAATGTATCGGACCAAAGAATCACTTCTTGTACTCTTGGTGTAACAAGTTTCAGCGCTTCACTACGCGTCACCCAAGCCCACTCTGAATGCTCAGGTCGACCAAGTTCAGGATTAATCGGTAAACAAATACTACGGCGCTTAGTTTCAGCGAGATAGTACCTTGCTACCTTCCTTCCTCGAAAGTAAGGTTCAGTTTCAAAGTAACTCTGCCCCCAAGGAAATGTTAAATCCCGTATCGTCGTCTCTTCTTGAACTTCTCTTAATGTGGTAGCAAGCGGTGTTTCTCCTTTCTCAATCTGTCCTTTTGGAAAATCCCAAAAGTTAAAAGCTTTCAGTAAAAGATAACGAAATGTCCCGCGCTCCCAACGAACAACCACCGCTCCACAAGATAAAATCTCAGGGCGTTGCTGGTTCATAATCTATCCCCTATACATGATACGCAGGGCTAAACTCATGAACAGCTTCCACCATTGCTTTGACATTTTCAGGATCAATACCTGGATGAATCCCATGACCTAGATTAAAGATATGACCTTCATCAGCAGCGACATGACCAAATCCTGCCAGCACTTTTTGCACATGTTCACGGACAACTGCCGGCGTTGAGTAGAGCACCCCTGGATCCATATTGCCTTGCAATACTACTTGCTTACCGACTAACGCTTTTGCTTCTGCAATATCAGTCATCCAATCTAAGCCTAAACCATTTGCGCCAATGGCAGCTTGTTCTTTCAGCCACATTCCACCATTTTTGGTAAAGACGATCGAAGGAATTTTTTGACCATCATGCTCAGTAATCAAACCTGCAAGGATCTTCTCCATATAGCGAAGTGAGAACTCTTGGTAATGCTCTTTCGATAAAATGCCGCCCCAAGTATCAAAGATCTGAACCGCCGCTGCTCCATTTTTAATCTGGGCATTGAGATAATCAGTGACAACCTCTGCAAGTTTATTAAGCAGATCATGCATAGCTGTTGGATGCTCATACATAAATCCACGTACTTTACCAAAATCCTTACTACTTCCACCTTCAATCATGTAGGTTGCCAACGTCCAAGGACTGCCGGTAAATCCGATTAATGGCACTTCATTTTTCAAAGCTTTACGAATAGTCGATACCGCACTCATCACATAACCAAGCTCATCTTCCACATCAATTTTAGGAAGTGCAGCAATTTGTGCAGCATTTTCAATCGGCTTACCAAAAACAGGCCCTTTTCCTGTCACAAAACTTAAATCTAAACCCATTGCATCAGGAATTGTTAAGATATCTGAAAAAAGAATCGCAGCATCAAAGCCAAAGCGCTCAATCGGCTGCAACGTAACTTCACATGCTAAATCAGCATTGCGACAAAGTGACATAAAATCGCCAGCTTGTGCTCGTACACGGCGATACTCTGGTAGATATCGGCCTGCTTGACGCATCATCCATACAGGCGTGCGATCGACTTTTTCTTTCAAAAGGGCACGAATAAAACGATCATTCTTATAAGTCATTGTTCTGTCCTAAATCTATAAATTCATATCGTAAAAATTATACCATATCGCGCGTTCTTACTCTGTCTTTATTATTTTAATAAACTAGCAAAAATACTTTGTTTTCGCTATAATGTTGGGCTTATCTTTTTTACATTTAATCGACTTTAAAATCGGCCAAAAGCATTAAAGATAATTCAGAAATAGGTAGATTTTCTACCACTTTTTAACTTTAAACTACTCACAGATGATAAAACCGAAACGGGGGTGCTTCTTTTTCGATAAAAAGAAGTTACGTTCTCGGACAATCTGGAGGCTTAACCCTAAATATATAAAGGAAAAATTTATGTCAAAAGTAAATATGCGCGATATGCTAGAAGCAGGCGTTCATTTTGGTCACCAAACTCGTTTCTGGAACCCAAAAATGAAACCCTATATCTTTGGTTCACGTTCCAAAATTCATATCATCAACTTAGAAGAAACACTTCCAATGTTTAACGATGCAATGAACTTTATCTCTAAAGTTGCATCGCAAAATGGCCGTGTTCTTTTCGTTGGAACAAAACGCGCAGCATCTGACATCATCACTGAACAAGCAAAACGTGCTGGTATGCCATATGTTAACCATCGCTGGTTAGGTGGTATGCTTACAAACTTTAAAACAGTTCGTAACTCAATTCGTCGCCTTCGTGAAATCGAAGATATGAAAGCAGACGGTTCGCTTGAGCGTCTTACCAAAAAAGAAGGAATTTTATTAGAGCGTGAATTAGTGAAGCTCGAAAAAAGCCTTGGTGGTATTAAAGAGATGCCAAATATTCCTGATGCAATCTTCATTATCGATGTTGGCTATGAGAGCAATGCAGTTGCAGAAGCGAAAAAAATGGGTATCCCTGTAATCGGTGTTGTTGATACTAACAGCTCACCTGATAACATTGATTATGTTATTCCTGGTAACGATGACGCAATTCGCGCTATCCAACTCTATGCAACAGCAGCAGCAGACGCGGTTATTGAAGGCCGTGGTTCAAATGCACAATTGATCTCTCAAGATCTTCAAGAAAAAGACCAATTTGTAGAAGTTGTTGAAACTGTTGAAGTAGAAGTTGAAGCAGCAGCGGACGCTGAATAAAAAAGTCGAGCGCTCACATTTACTGAGCGCTCTTCTTGATTCATCCTTTCCCGATTAACTTTTCATTTATTAAGGTAATTTATAATGGCGACAATTACAGCAGCTATGGTAAAAGAACTCCGTGAACGCACAGGTTCAGGAATGATGGAATGTAAAAAAGCATTGACAGAAACAAACGGCGATATCGAAGCGGCGATTGAGTTGATGCGTAAAAATGGTCAAGCGAAAGCTGACAAAAAAGCAGATCGTGCAGCAGCAGAAGGTGTTCTTTTGGTTCGTAACGATGATAAATTTGGTGTTATCGTTGAAGTGAACTGTGAAACAGACTTCGTGACTAAAAACGAAGATTTTATTGCTTTCTCTAACAAAGTTGCTGATATTGCATTTGAGAAAAAAATCAATTCAGTTGACGATTTAGCAGATGCACAAATCGATGGCGTCTCTCTTGATGAAGCACGTAAAAATCTTATTGCAAAAATCGGTGAGAACATCTCGGTTCGTCGTGCAGCAAGCATTCATGCAAAAGGTACTGTTGGCGCATATGCTCATGGTATTCGTATCGCGGCGCTCGTTGACGTTGAAGGCGGAAATGCAGAACTTCCACGTGACTTAGCAATGCATATTGCAGCGGCAAAACCCGTATGCGTTGATGCATCAGGTGTTCCGGCCGATCTTCTTGAAAAAGAACGTGAAATCTTCACGGCACAAGCAGCTGAATCAGGCCGCCCTGCAGATATTCAAGAAAAAATGATCGAAGGCCGTATCCGTAAATATCTTGAAGAAGTAACACTTGTTGGTCAAAGCTTCGTAAAAGATCCTGATATGACAGTTGAAAAACTTCTCAAATCTGAATCAGCAAAAGTGGATAGCTTTGTTCGTTTAGAACTTGGTGAAGGTGTTGAGATTGTTGAGTCTGACTTCGCTGCAGAAGTTATGGAACAATTAAAGTAATTTCAAAGTCCTAAAACTCACAACGAATCTCAGTATTCAAAAAAAGAGTGACATTCACGTCACTCTTTTTTATTGGGTAATTATTTTTTCTTCGGCCTAAAAGCGGTCGTCACCGCTTCATTTACTTCAATGTACCCGGCGCCAATGAGATCTAAACAATAAGGAATTGCCGAAAATATCCCATTCACAACGATATTCCCATCCTGATCTTTAACACCCGCAAGCGTCTCTTCGATTGCACGCGGACGCCCAGGAAGATTCACAATCAAGCTCTCTTTGCGAATAACACCAACCTGCCGTGACAAAATAGCTGTCGGCACAAAGTAGAGGCTCACTTGCCGCATCTGCTCACCAAACCCCGGCATTTCCTTATCTGCTACCGCAATCGTTGCATCTGGCGTTACATCTCGCTTCGTCGGACCGGTTCCACCTGTCGTTAATATAAGATCACAATGAAGATTATCCACTAAGTCTTTCAACGTCTCTTCAATTAATGGTTGTTCATCGGCAATCAATCGTTCTTGAAATTCAATTGGGTTCCTAATCGCTTTTGAAAGCCACTCTTTTAAATGAGGAATCCCTTCATCTTGATAGATCCCTTGACTTGCTCGATCTGACACGGATACAACTCCAATCGTAATTGTCTGCATCATTTTCTCCTTAATTTCAAATTTTTAAAAAAGGGCACATTCAATTGAATGCGCCCTATTCATTAAAGCAATTATCTTATAACGTTGCGGGACTCACAGACCCTTAGAATAATGAGAGTAATAGCGATGGTGCAATTCCAAGCACAATTAATAAAAGCGCATTAATATTGAAGAATACGCGGCTTAAGCCCGTTGCTTCAATCGTCAATTCACGACCTTTATTCTCTTCATCAAAGAACATTACTTTTACTACACGAAGGTAGTAATAGAGCCCTACAACTGACGTTAGAAGCGCAATAATAACCGTAAATAGATAACCCGCATTAAATGCTGCTTTTAGTACAACTAATTTTGCGTAGAAGCCAACGAAGAATGGAATACCGCCCATCGATAACATAACTGCCGCCATTAAGATCCCATACCATGCGTGTTTGCGCGCAAAGCCTTTCAGATCATCGATATGTTGAATCTCTTTTCCATTAACTTTTACTGAAAGCATGAAACCAAAGGCCGCTGTCGTTGTGATCGCATACGTAATCGCATAGAAGAGACCAGAACTAAATGCTTCATCACTGCCTTCGACAACTAGAAGCCCTAAAATGATAAATCCAGCATGCGATACTGCGGAATAACCGAGCATACGACGAATATTATCCTGTTTCAGTGCTACAAAGTTCCCAATTAAGAATGAGATAATGGCAATTGCAATGATAAATGGTTGCCAATTACCTGCAAACTCGACTAAGCCACCAAGAAGAATCATCACACCCATCATAAAGGCCGCGACTTTTGGTGCAGCACCAATAAACATCGCCACAGGAAGCGGCGCTCCTTCATAAACATCGGGCACCCAACCATGGAATGGTGCAGCACCGAGCTTAAAGACAGTACCTACAATTAAGAATACGGCAGAGAATAAAATCAAGCGTGATTGGCTTCCCGTCATACTACTTAAAATCGTTGCTTGGATATCCGCAATTTGCAATGAACCAGTTGCCCCGTAAAGAAGCGCCATACCAAATAGTAAAATTCCTGATGATAGAGCACCCATAACAAAGTACTTCATTGCCGCTTCAGTGCTCTTGTTACTACGACGGTTGAGTGCTACTAAACCATACATCGGCAGAGACATTAGCTCTAAACCAACATAGATTGTAAGCAAACTACCTGCCGCGACTAACACAAGCATCCCAAGCGAACTAAGCAACACAAGAATATAGTATTCAGCAGTAACAACATCATTTTCAGCTCGTGTATAACTATACACCAAGCCGAAAGCGACAATGATAACCATCGCAACTTTAATCAGTGTTGTCAGTGGATTATAATTAATTTCACCAAACCAGAATGCACCATTATCAATAATACCGCCGGTAATATCGTAATTGTATTGGAATATACCGACAATCGCCGTTCCAAATAGTGCAATCAAGCTCAATGTTAAGAGCATTGATTGTTTTGCATTCTTGTTCAAGCTCTCATATAACAAGATGATAACGATCATACCCATTAAAAAGATCTCAGGAAGAGCAACGAGTAGATCTATCAGATTTAATTCCTTCATTTTTAACTTCCTTTAGAATTGACCTGTTAAGTGAGTAATGAGTCCATCAATCGTTGATTGCATTAAGTTTGCAATCGGATCTGGCCAAACTCCTAAGAGAATGACTAGAACTGCTAATGAACCAAGCAAGAACCACTCGCGACCATTGATATCTTTCATCTGACGAACATGATCATGAACGATATCCCCTAAAATCACGCGTTTTGTAAGCCATAAATTGTATGCTGCACTCAAAATAAGTGAAAGCGCTACTAAAATCGCTACATAAACAGAGAAGTGGAAGCTCGCTAAGATTGTCCAGAACTCACCGATAAAACCTGAGGTTCCTGGAAGTCCTGAGTTTGCCATCGCAAAGAAGATAAAGAAGGCCCCAAAGACCGGCATCGCATTGATGACTCCGCCGTAATCAGCTATCTCACGTGAATGAATACGATCGTACATAACCCCGATACAGAGGAACATACCCGCCGATACAAGACCGTGCGAAATCATCTGCATCATGCCGCCTTGTAATGCCATCTGCATTGCTTCCTCATCGAGACTTCCGCCACCTAACATCGCCACAGGAAGAATAAATGCTAAAGTCACAAATCCCATATGAGAGATAGATGAATAAGCAATCATTTTCTTCATATCGCGTTGAACAAGTGCTACAAGTGCAATATAGAGAATTGCAATTACACTCAATACAACGATAAACCATGCGAAGTACGCTGCCCCTAACGGTACAATCGGTAACATGAAGCGAACAAAACCATAACCACCTATCTTAAGCGTAATCGCCGCAAGAATAACAGAACCACCTGTCGGTGCTTCAACGTGAGCCGATGGTAACCAAGTATGAACTGGGAACATCGGAACTTTCACCGCAAAACCTGCTAAGAATGCCAAGAATAACCATTTTTGTGTTGATTCTGCTAATTCAAGGTTTTGGAAACTTAAGATGTCGAACGTACCGCTTTGAAGATAGAGGTAGATCAAGGCAATTAAGAGAAAAATTGAACCTAAGAATGTATAGAGGAAGAACTTCAACGCCGCAGTAATACGACCCGGGCCACCCCATACACCGATAATTAAGAACATTGGAATCAACATCGCTTCGAAGAATACATAGAAAAGAATTCCATCGACCGAAGCAAAGATACCATTCATCAAGCCTTCAAGAATTAAGAATGCCGCAAAATATTGATTTGGACGATCCTTAATAATTTCCCAACCCGCGACAACCACAAGGATTGTGACAAATGTTGTTAAGACAACGAACGGCATGGAGAAACCATCAACACCTAAGTGATAGCTAATTCCAAGTTCCGAACTCCAAACAATTTGTTCAACAAATTGCATACCACTCACATCAGGACTGAACAGGAATAGAAGTGGTAACGAAATAATAAAAGCAAGAATAGCAAAGGCTAAAGAGAGCCAGCGTACTCGCGCTGGTTCATTCCCGACTGCGAGTACGATTAGTCCTCCGAGAATCGGAAGCCAAATGACTAAACTTAACCAAGAGATGTGCATTAGTTCCATTGTATATTCCTAGTTAAAAAATACGACCCAAGTCATAAGCGCCAACAACCCAACTACCATTAAGAATGCCATATGGTAGATGTACCCAGTTTGAATACGGCGAATACCAGCGCCTACAACCGATGCAACTCGTGCAGCTCCAAATACTATGCCTTGATCGATGATTTTGTCATCAATTTTTGTCCAAAAGAAACGACCAAGACCGACCGCACCATTGGCAAAGAATTTTTGATTCACATCGTCAAAGTAGTATTTGTTTTCAAATACTTTATAAAGGCCTATTTTCTCAAGAAGTTCACGACCTTTAACCGCCACTTTCGGGTGAATTAAGAAGCAGTACCAAGCAGTAAAGATCCCCGCTAGTGTCAGGTAAAACGCTGGTGCAGTTAATGCTTCTTTTGTCATTTCCAATGAACCATGGAAGCCTGCTTTCATCACTTCAGTTGCGGGATTCACCGCGTTATTAATGTAAACAGACTCTGCTAGGAAGGTATTTTCAAACATCATTGGCGCCATGTACCAACCAAGGATCACAGATGGAATCGCAAGAAGTATTAATGGAAGTGTGACAACCCATGGAGACTCTTTTGGTGTTTCAGGCAGCACACTTTCATCGTCACCATGATGATCGTGACCTAAAGATTCATCAACGGTATAACGCGCTTTACCATGGAATACTAAGAAGTACATTCTAAAGGTATAGAGTGCCGTCATAAATACCCCGATCTCAAGTGAAATTAGTGCAAATTTTGAACCGAAGGTTGTACTGTGCTCAAGCGACCAGATAATCCCTTCTTTTGAATAGTAACCTGAGAAGAATGGCATCCCCACAAGTGCAAGCGCACCGATTAATGTGGTAATCCATGTAATTGGCATTCGTTTACGAAGCCCACCCATGAAACGCATATCTTGGACATGGCTCATACCGATAATCACTGAACCGGCACCTAAGAAGAGCAAAGCTTTGAAAAATGCATGCGTTGTTAAATGGAATGCAGCCAGTGAGTAAGCTGAAGCACCAAGAGCGACAGTCATATAACCGAGCTGAGAGATCGTTGAATAAGCGATAACTCGTTTGATATCGTGTTGGAAAAGACCTAATACTCCCATAAAGAGCGCGGTAATCGCACCGAGGATCATCACCATCGAAAGCGCTGTTGTTGAAAGCTCATAAATCGGTGACATTCTTGCAACCATAAAGATTCCCGCAGTAACCATTGTTGCTGCATGAATCAAAGCTGAGATCGGTGTCGGACCTTCCATTGAATCAGGCAGCCATACATGAAGTGGAACTTGCGCTGATTTACCCATTGCCCCGATAAAAAGGAAGACTGCTGCGAAGGTCATGATATTCCAATCTGTACCAAGAAAGTGGATTGTATTCGGTGCTGAATCGAGTTTTGCAAAAACATCGGTGTAGGTTAATGAACTTGTCATATATGCTACACAGGCAATACCAATTAAGAATCCAAAATCCCCAACGCGATTTACCAAGAAGGCTTTCATGTTCGCATATGTTGCCGTTGGTTTTTTAAACCAGAAACCAATAAGCAAATATGAAACAAGGCCGACAGCTTCCCAACCAAAGAAGAGCTGCATAAAGTTATTCGACATTACGAGCATCAACATGGAGAAGGTGAAGAGCGAGATATAACTAAAGAAGCGGTTATACCCAGGATCTCCTTTCATGTAACCAATCGAATAGATATGAACCATCGTCGATACAGACGTAATGACGACCATCATCATCGAAGTAAGGTTATCGACCATAAAGCCAACACCTACGCTTAATGAACCAGTATTCATCCACGTATAGAGGTTTTCATCAAAAATTGGTGCTCTACCCGACATATGCTCAATCAATGAATAGATCGATAATGCTGCTGCTATTGCAACAAATAAGATCGTAACACTATGCGCAACTTTCTGATTGATCACACGGCAGAAAAGACCCGCAATCATCGAACCAAAGAGTGGAAGCAATACAATTAAGAGATAAATATATTTAAATTCCATTGCTAACCTCTTAATTCAGTAATTTCATCAACATTAATGCTGCCACGATTGCGGAACACTAATACTAATATCGCCAACCCAATTGCAGCTTCAGCAGCGGCAACCGCTAACGTGAAGAATACAAAGATTTGACCATGGAGATCGCCGGAGAATTGAGAGAATGCCACAAAGAGCGTGCTACTTGAAAGTAGCATCAACTCGATACACATGAGCAATACAATCAAATTTCTGCGATTAATAAATATCCCCGCCGCACTGATTCCAAAAAGAATCGTCGAGAGAATAATATAATCGTCAATGACTAAATTCATTTTACTTTTCCTCCCCTTCTTCTGCTTCTGTGTCTGCGCTCTCTTCTTTAACCGGAGCCGGTGCAAGGATTGCAGAATCCATCTTCACCACACGAACACGTTCTGTAGGATTTGCTTTTACTTGGAAACCTACGGGAACATCTTTACGACGAAGTGGTCCTACTCGGCGAGTTAATGCAATCGCCGCGATCATCGCCACTAATAGAATTAACGCTGTCGCTTCAAATGCATAGATATATTCTGTATAAAGCAGAACACCCAGCTCTTGAGCATTTGTTAACTCCGCGCCTTCACGAATTGATTCAACCCCACCTTGAAGAGCAAATTTATGAGTAATAAAACTATCACCGCCTAAAACAACGATGAGAATTTCTGCAATAAAAACCACCGCTACTAATAAAGCAATCGGGAAGTATTTAACAAATCCTTCTTTTAACATATCGTGCGGGATATCAAGCATCATCACAGCGAAAAGGAAAAAGACCATCACGGCGCCACAGTAGATAATAATCAGCGATAACGCTAAAAATTCTGCCTGCAACAATAACCAACAACAGCTAATCATCACAAAAATCAAGATGAGATGAAGGACTGATGTCATCGTATTTTTCGCACTCACGACGCGAACTGCTGAGTAGATCGTAATCAGCGCGAAGAGATAAAATAGTATCTTAAATAACATCGTCTCCCCCTAGTATAATTTTGAATCGAGCGCTCTATCTGCTGCGATTTGTACTTCGTACTTATCGCCAAGCGCAAGAAGCGTCTCTTTAGTGATGATATTTTCGCCTTTCTCTTCCATGTGATATTCAAATACACGGGTCAGCACGATTGAATCTACTGGACATGCCTGTTCACATAATCCACAGAAGATACATTTGAAAAGATCGATATCGTAACGAGTCGTACGGCGTGTACCATCATCACGCTCTTCCGTATCAATCGTAATAGCTAATGCTGGGCAAACTGCTTCACAAAGCTTACAACCGATACAACGTTCTTCCCCATTAGGGTAACGACGAAGTGCATGAAGACCACGGAACCGATTTGACTGTGGTGTTTTTTCATAGGGATACTCAACGGTATATTTCGGTCTAAAGAAATAACGTAAGGTAATTCCTAAACCTTTACGTAATTCTTTTAACGTAAATGTCTCGTAGAGTGATTTTAAATATCTAAACATTGATTGTCCTACCTTATTCCTTTAAAACCAGGGTTTTAAACCGACGCCATACATCACGAGAACCACTGCAATCCAGATTAGCGCAATTGGAATAAAGAATTTCCAACCTAAGCGCATGATTTGGTCATAACGATAACCTGGGAAGGTTGCACGAACCCAAATCATTGCAAAGAGGAAGAATGCCATTTTTAGAATCATCCAGAAAAGGCTATCTTGTGCTAAGAATGAAATAACAGGAATATTCGCAATTGCTTCCACCCCCGAAAGTGGTGCTAACCATCCTCCGAAGAACAGAAGGCTCATCAGCGCCGACATCAAGATCATATTGGTATATTCTGCAAGATAGAAGGTTACAAAGCCCGTACCAGAATACTCCGTAAAGTAACCAGCAACGATTTCCGATTCACCTTCTGTCACCTCGAATGGTGCGCGGTTTAATTCCGCTAACCCTGCGATAAAATAGATCACTGCCATTGGTAACAATGGAATGAAGTACCAATCAACTAATCCAAGTGAACCTGATTGTGCTTTAACAATCTCTGAGAAGTTTAAGCTTCCTGAAATCATCACAACGGTAATAAGCGCGAATCCTAAAGCAAGCTCATAGGAAACAACTTGCGCAGCACTACGAATTGCTCCAAACATTGCAAATTTTGAGTTAGATCCCCAACCACCAATCAATGATGCATACACCCCAAGAGAAGTCATTGCGAGGATATATAAAATTGCCGAATCCATATCCGAGCTGATCCAACCATCTTGAAATGGGATAACCGCCCATACTGCAAATGCAGTGGTAACCGCAACAAACGGTGCGATAAGAAACATTTTTTTATTCGCTGCTGATGGGATAATCCACTCTTTAAAAAGCATTTTCAAAAGATCGGCAAATGGTTGAAGCAATCCTTTTGGCCCTACCTGATTTGGACCTAAACGAATATGCATATATCCCAACACTTTACGCTCTGCAAATGTTAAATACGCTACTGATAAAACAATCGGTAAAAAAATTGCCAATGTTTTCAATAGAGCCCAAACGAGAGGATAATGAATAATAGCCATTATGATATCCATCTAATTTGCCCCCTTAATTGATTGATAAAATGGTGTTTTACCAGCATATTCTGTTGGAATACGCACGCAACCTACTGCAACTTTCGGTGAAACGCGTGAAGTAAAGCGACTCTCTGAATTGAGAATTGCCATCACTTGAGATTCATCAACACTATTATTAAATGCGATTCGTGCTCTTGCCGCTAGAGGCGTTTTTTGTAATGCTTTCCCTCGACGAACATAGGCATCTGTCGAATAGAGTGATGTTGTTGGCACCGCAAGAAGCCCTGTTTTGATAAGATCTTTCGCTTCAAAGATAAGTTCTTCCAATTGATTATCCTGAAGCTGCAAGGCTTGTTCATTCTGCTTTAACCATGCAGTAAGAATCTCTTCAGAGCTTACATATTCAAAGCCTGGTAACTCCAATTGATTGCCAAGAACACGTAGGATTTTCCAGATAGGACGCGCTTCACCTTGTGGCATCGTCGTTGCTTGAAGTGACTGTAATTGACCTTCAAGATTTACAAAACTTCCTGGACTTTCTAGCCATGCAGTACCCGGTAACACCACATTTGCGAGTTTTTTGATGGTTTCACTTGCAAAAGGTGTAATAGCAATTACCGCTTCTGCCTGTTCTAACACTGAAACAACTTTCCCACTTTCTACAAAATCAAACTCAGGATCAATCGCTCCCACTAGTACATAAGCTTTAAGGGGTGATTCAATCATTGTGCTACTGTTTTTGCCTACGGTGGTAAGGCCCGTAATTGCAGCTCCTGAACTATTTGATCCTTGTGTAAAGTAGCCTAATTTTGCGCCCGTAATACGTGCAAGCTCAGATGCAATAGCACGAAGTGTCGCAAACTGCGGATGACTAATTGCATCATGGCCTAAAACAATCCATTCTCGTTCACCTTGCACTAATTGCTCCGCAATTGTATTCACTGCTTCACTATTAAGTGCTTGTGAATCTGAAAACGATGTTAATGCAGTTGAAATCTCAGTGCCTTTTAGGCTTGCAACCTTCAATAAAATCGCTGAAAGCTCATTTACCCAATCAAATGGATGGGCGATAATCTCTGCATTCATTTTATGAAGTTGATCAGCACTATAACTTGCTAACATTGAGACTTGCGCGCCATGATTAACCGCATCACGCACACGAATCGCCAATACCGGCGTTTCCATACGAGGGTCTGCACCAATTAAGAAGATCGAATCAAGTCTATTCACATCTTTGATTGGCACACCCAATGAACGATATGCTTTCTCGCCCTTATCACCTGAGAAATCACGTTGATTAAAACGATAATCAACATTTGTGATATTGAGTTTCTTCGCAAACTCTTTAACAAGTTGCATCTCCTCAACAGATGCCATCGGCGATACAAAGATCCCCACTTGATCGACACCGTGCTTCTCAATTGCCCCTTCTAAAAGTAACTTGGTTGCTTGAAGTGCATCAATCCACGTTGCCACTTCTAGGTTTCCATGACCATCATCGATTAACGGTTGATGTGCACGATCATGACTATTAATCGACTCATAACTAAAACGATCTCTATCTGAAATCCATGGTTCGTTAATCTCATCATTACGGCGGGCAACAACACGTGCAACCTTTCCACGTAAAGTGTGGACTTCAGTATTAGTACCGATACCATCATGCATGCTAATCGAGTCATGACTCATATATTCCCAAGGGCGTGCACCATATTTTGACGGTTTTGCCGTCAACGCACCCACAGGACAAATATCAATAATGTTTGCCGATACTTCAGAAACAAGCGCATGTTGAATATAGGTTGAAATTTCTAAACGATCGCCACGGTCTAGTCCACCAAGCTCGCGCATTCCCGCAATTTCTTCGCCATAACGTACACAGCGAGTACATTGAATACAACGATTCATATAAGTTTCAACTAAAGGACCAATATCATTTTTTTCTAAATGACGCTTCTCCTCAATATAAATTGAGTGATTTTGGCCATACTCAGCAGAGAAATCTTGCAGTTCACACTCACCACCCTGATCACAAATAGGGCAATCAAGTGGGTGATTAATCAGTAAAAACTCCATAATCGCTTTTTGCGCTGCACGTGCTTTTTCACTACGAGTACGAACAATCATGCCATCCATAATCGGAGTTGCACAAGCGGGTGCAGGTTTTGGCATCCGTTCTACATCAACCAAACACATTCGGCAACTTGCAGCAATGGATAGCTTATCGTGATAGCAGAAGCGTGGAATTGTAATTCCTTCACGATCTGCCACTTCGATCAACATCGTGCCCGCAGGTGCCTGAAATTCCTTACCATCAATGTTGACGGTAAATATTTTTTCATTACTCATTATTGGGCCCCCTCAATCATACTTTTCCCATGTTCAATATAGTATTTGAACTCCTCTGGGAAGTGTTTTATAAAACTGAGTACAGGCATTGCTGCTGCATCTCCAAGCGCACAAATAGTACGTCCACCGATATTATTTGCAACATGCTCTAAACGCTCTAGATCCTCAGGTTTTCCTTCCCCTTTCAGAATCCGATCCATAATTCGTAACAACCAACCTGTTCCTTCTCGGCATGGTGTACATTGACCGCATGATTCTTTAAAGTAGAAACTAGAAAGGACTCGCAAAGCTTTTACCATATCAGTTGTTTCATCCATTACGATAACCGCGCCAGAACCCATCATGGAACCGGCTTTCTTCGCAATTGAATCATAATCCATATTCGTTTCCATCATGATATGTGCTGGAACAACAGGAACCGAGGAACCACCTGGAATAACCGCTTTTAATTTACGACCTTTCCAAACACCACCTGCTAAATTTAATAGATCTTTAAATGGTGTCCCCATCGGGATCTCATAATTTCCTGGTTTTTCAACATGACCAGAGATTGAAAAAATCTTTTGACCACCAGCACCGGGAATACCATGATTTTTAAACCATTCAGGACCGTTACGTAATATACGGCCAACAGATGAAAGCGACTCACAGTTATTAATTGTCGTAGGTTTTCCATAAAGACCAACTGCCGCTGGAAATGGTGGTTTAAAGCGAGGTTGCCCTTTTTTACCTTCCAAAGACTCCAAGAGAGCTGTTTCTTCACCGCAAATATATGCACCAGCACCCAGCGCACCAAACAGATCTACCGAAATGCCACTACCTTGAATATTCTCACCCAAAAGACCTGCATCCCGCGCTTCTTGTACAGCGGCTTCAAATCGTTTAAATGGCTCTTCGCTAAACTCCCCACGCATATAGTTATATCCCACTTTCGCACCAATTGCGAAAGCAGCAATCGCCATCCCTTCAACTAATGCATGCGGATTAAAACGGAGAATATCTCTATCTTTACAGGTGCCAGGCTCTGATTCATCCGAGTTACAAACAAGATAGCTGCTGCCATCGTCGTTTTTCGGCATAAAGCTCCATTTCACACCTGTTGGAAATCCTGCACCGCCACGGCCACGAAGCTCTGAAGCTTTGACCATTTCGATAACTTCCTCCTTCGAGAGTTCACCTCTTAGTATCTTCTTCCACCCATCATAGCCGCCTAAGCTCACATAAGTCTCAAGAGACCATGGCTTATCGTGCCCGAGTGTGAAGTAACAAACTTCATTTCTAACCATTAGTTTGCCTCTTTATTGTCTGCTCTAGATTCGATACGATCAAGAATCTCATCAATTTTCTCAATCGTTAAATTCTCATGGTACTCATGATTGATAAGCGCTGCTGGTGCGGCGGTACATGCAGCTAGACATTCATCTTCTTTCTTAAGTGAAAAAAGACCGTCAGGAGTGGACTCCCCGGCCTTTATTCCTAAACGATTTTCCACATGCGCTAAGATTTCATCAGCCCCCCGGAGCATACATGAAATATTCGTGCAGATTAACAGTGCATTTTTACCGCATGGTTTTAACTCAAAATTTGAGTAGAAAGATGCAACTTCGTACACCGCAATAGGTGGTAAATCAAGATACGCCGCAACCGCATCCATTAGCTCTGTCGTGAGATAGCCATCATTTTCATGTTGCACTTCACGAAGCGCAGCAAGAAGTGCCGATTGTTTCCGATCTTCAGGGAAACGAGCAAGCCAGCGATCAATTTCTGCTCTAGCATGACTACTTAAAATACTTTCTTTATTTTTCATCTTTGCAACCATTCCTGTTCTTCGTCCATTAGCGATCTATGTCACCAAATACCAGATCTTGTGTCCCGATAATTGCAACTAAGTCTGATAACATGTGATGACGTCCCATCTCTTCTGTTGCAGCAATATGCGCAAACCCCGGTGCTCTTAGTTTTACTCGGTAAGGTTTGTTGGCACCATCTGACACAAGGTATACTCCAAATTCTCCTTTTGGATGCTCAATAGCTGCATAGGATTCCCCTTCAGGCACACAAAAACCTTCAGTAAAAACTTTAAATTGCTGAATTAAGGATTCCATTCCTTCTTTGACATCACGGCGCTGAGGAATCGTTACACGACTATCCTCACTCATAACAGGACCTTTATTCTCACGAAGCCAAGCGATACATTGCTTCATGATTTTTGCCGATTGCACCATCTCTTCTAAACGCACTAAGAAACGGTCGTAACAGTCACCATTCACGCCAACAGGAACATCAAATTCTAATTGATCATAGACAGAATAAGGTTGCGTTTTACGTAAATCCCAGGCAACGCCAGAGCCTCTCAGCATCGGACCTGAGAAACCAAGCTCTATGGCTCTTTCGGCAGAGACAACACCAATTCCTACAACACGCCCTTTCCAAATGCGATTACCGACTAACAGATCACGGTATTCCACCATATGTTTATTCACAAAACGGTCACAGAAATCATCAAGATAATCTAATACATCACCTTGTCGCGCTGCATTAATGCGTGCTAATTTCTTTTTCGATCGGAATTTACTTGGTGCATATTGTGGCATCTGATTCGGTAGATCTTTCGCTACGCCACCGACTCGATAGTAAAAAGGATGGATACGGGCGCCTGTAATCGCTTCTTGCGCATCATATAACTCTTCACGATCACGGAAGCAGTAGAGCAACATTGCCATTGCCCCTAAGTCATGACCATGCGCCCCTAACCACATCAAGTGATTCATAATGCGCGTCGCTTCATCAAGAAGCACACGAATATATTGCGCACGTACGGGCACTTCAATACCTAATAGCTTTTCTACCGCTAAAACAAAAGCATGCTCGTTATTCAAGCATGAGCAATAATCTAAACGATCAAGATAACCGATTGACTGTGTATATGGTTTTGCTTCCATCAACTTTTCAGTTCCACGATGAAGCAAACCAATATGAACGTCTGCACGCTCAACTGTTTCACCGCGAAGCTCCAAAATCATCCGCATTACTCCATGCGCTGCCGGATGCTGAGGCCCGAAGTTGATTGTATAATTTTCAATATTTGTTGCTACTGACATAACCCCTACCCTTTACGAATCATTCGTGGAATATTGACTCTTGACTCGATAGAGACCGGCTGATAAACCACTCGGCGTAACTCTTCGTCATACACGACTTCAACATTTCCTGTGAGTGGAAAATCTTTACGCAGGGGATGACCAATAAAGCCATAGTCTGTCAAGATACGACGTAAATCTGGATGATTCCTGAATGCGATACCGAACATGTCGAAAACTTCACGCTCATACCAATTTGCACCATTCCAAATATCCGATACTGAATCAACCATAGGAATCACATTGTTCTGTTCGCCATTAACATAAGTTTTAACACGTAGACGAGCATTATGCGTTAATGATAGAAGATGATAAACCACCGCAAAGCGCTCCGACATCTCTTTTTTGTGTGCTGTTGCTTCAAGCTGTTCACCTGCACGACCAACAGCGCCAGGCACCGTTCCTCGACTAAATCCATGATTTGATGCTTCCACATCCCATTCAGTTAAACCGTAAGCAGCATAATCCACAGCAGTAATATCGGAAACTTGTTCAAACTTAAGCTCATCATGATGCCGTAACGTCTCCATTACAGAATGAAGACTTGCAGGAGCAACAGTAATTGTTACTTCACCTACATGCAGTACAGATTTTAAAATTTCATCCCCAAGAACTGATCCGAGCGTTTCGAGTAATTCTTCTGGGTTTCGAATAAACTTAGCCATCTTTCACCTACCCTAAACGTGCAATTGTGCTAGTGCGTTTGATTTTTTCATGAAGCCGTAAGATTCCGAACATCAACGCTTCAGCTGTTGGAGGACATCCTGGAACATAAACATCCACAGGAACCACTCGATCTGAACCTCGCACAACAGAGTAAGAATAATGGTAATAACCACCACCATTAGCACAAGACCCCATAGAAATCACCCATTTAGGCTCTGGCATCTGATCGTAAACTTTACGAAGTGGGATCGCCATTTTATTTGTCAAAGTCCCCGCAATGATCATTAAATCTGCTTGCCTTGGCGATGCTCTAAATACAGCCCCACCAAATCGATCTAAGTCATATCTTGCTGCTCCGACATGCATCATCTCTAACGCACAGCAAGCAAGCCCGAAAGTCACAGGCCATAATGAACCTGTCCTTGCCCAATTAATCGCAGAATCGAGAGTTGTTGTAACAAATCCCTCTTCTAATCTAGCTTCTAATCCCATTCAAGCGCCCCTTTCTTCCACTCATACGCAAAACCAACGGTTAGAAGCACAAGAAACAGTACCACAGCCATAATGCCGGGAAGTCCTATTAACTTTAACGCGGTAGCCCACGGTATTAGGAAGATTAACTCTAAGTCAAAAACAATAAAAAGAATTGCGATAAGAAAGAAGCGGACATCGAATTTCATTCGGGCATCTTCAAATGCCTCAAATCCGCTTTCATATGGAGACAGCTTTTCAGCGTTAGGTTTACTGGGGCTCAAAAAGTAACCGAGTGCTACAAGAACGCCGGCGAAAGCGATACTAAAGCCCACAAATACCGCTACTGGAAGGTATTCCATCATAGCTTATTTTCCTCCAAGACTCTGATTTTTAATCATCAATTGATATAAACAAGTGCAAAGCCTACCGGGAAAATCCCGAATATGCTTCAAAACTTTGACATGAAATTGTATCCTAAGCTATCTATACTAATGGATAAAACGACAAAATTAAAGCCTGATCCAAATTATACTTGACATAAAAATTGAAGGTACACTGATGCTGAGCAAAATTTTCCAAAACACTGATTCTTCCATTCTTCAATTTCTTCAGTCACATGAAGAACAATTTCGAGAGATACGTCAAACTCTCCATCAAAATCCTGAACTATCTCGCGAGGAAAATCAGACAGCAACCTTCATCGAAAATCTACTTGAGCAATGGGCAATTCCCACAGAACGCTTCACCGAAACAGGCGTTATTGGTATTTTACAAAAAGGAGATATCAAAAATGGTCGGCGAGTCGCTCTTAGAGCCGATATTGATGCACTCCCTATCGAAGAAAAAAATAACTTTGCTCATGCCTCTAAAAACCCAGGAATAATGCACGCTTGTGGGCATGATGGCCATACAACAATGTTACTTGCCGCCGCAAAATATTTAGTAGATGAGGCGACATTCGATGGCACAATTATTCTGATTTTTCAACCAGATGAAGAAGATCAAGCCGGTGCAAGGAGAATGGTTGAAGAGGGACTATTCGATAAATACCCTGTCGACGCTGTCTATGCCATTCATAATTATCCTGGCGCAAAACAGGGGGAAATTCTGATTAAAAAAGGTCCTCAAATGGCGGGAACTTGCGAAGTACATATCGATGTGTTTTCAAAAGGTGGTCATGCAGCGCATCCTTATCAAACCGTAGATACAGTACTTGTCGCTTCTGAAATTGTTGTTGGACTACAATCCATTGTTTCTCGTAATATCTCTGGGCTTGATTCTGCCGTTATTACTATTGGCGCTATTCATGGCGGCCATGCGAATAACGTAATTCCTAATCAAGTATCTTTACTCGGAACACTGCGCTACTTTGATCTTGATATCCGCGATCGCGTTAAAAAACGCATCCATGAACTCTCTGAAGGCATCGCATCTGCTTATGGTGCAAGCTGTAAAGTTAATCTTATCGATGGTTACATCCCAACTATCAATCACGATCATGAAACAGATATTGCAATAGCAGCGATTAAAGAACTCATAACACCTGAATATATTAATGAGAAAAAACCGGCCTCAATGGGGGCTGAAGATTTTGGATTTATGCTAAATGCCTGTCCCGGTGCGTATTTCTATATCGGTAATGATCGAGATAATAAGTTCGTTGGACTCCATACGGACCAATACGACTTTAATGATGACAATATTATCGTCGGGGGGGCAGTATGGGCATCCTTAGCACTTCATTTTCTAAATCAGAAAAACAACACTCAATAAAATTGATATAGATCAATAAAAAACCAATAACATTTTTACACCTGCATTCTTTTGTAGATGAGATAATATCTAAGTGCAATGAATAAATCATTGCGCTATAAAATGTTTCTCCCTACACTACATTTTTTATGTCCGATCTGTTCGGCATTCTTTTGAAATTAAAACGACGACAACGAAATCATGAAAACAAGTCAATTCTTAATTAATACATTACGCGATACGCCTAATGACGCAGAGATCAAATCGCATCAATTAATGTTAAGAGCCGGCCTCATCCGCCGTGTAACCTCCGGAATTTATAGCTGGAGCCCTTTAGGCCTGCGAGTTTTACAAAAAACTGAGAATATCGTCCGCGATGAGATGAATAAAGCAGGTGCTTTAGAAATGTTAATGCCTTCAGCACAACCTGCAGAATTATGGATCGAATCAGGTCGTTGGGAAAAATTTGGTCCGGAGCTATTGCGCTTTAAGGATCGTCATATGCGTGATTACTGTTTAGGTCCGACGCATGAAGAGATTATTACCGATTTTGCACGCCAAGAACTTAAAAGCTATCGTCAACTTCCGATCAATTTCTATCAGATCCAATGGAAATTTCGCGATGAAATTCGCCCCCGTTTTGGCGTTATGCGCTCTCGTGAATTTTTAATGAAAGATGCTTACTCATTCCATATCGATGCCGAATCGTTAGACGAGACATACAATAAAATGTATACCGCTTATAGCAATATTCTTGACCGATTAGAACTCGAATATCGTGCTGTTTGGGCAGATTCAGGTGCAATTGGTGGTAGTAAATCTCAAGAATTCCATGTTGTTACTCAAGCGGGGGAAGATGCGATTGTCTACTCTACCGAATCTGATTACGCCGCAAATGTTGAAGCAGCTGAAGCTATTGCTGTCGGAACTCGGGGTGAAGCAACAGGCGTACTTAAAAAACTTGAAACACCAAACGTGCATTCTATTGAAGATTTAGCAAAATTCCTCAACTCTCCCCCGGAAATGCATCTAAAAACCCTTATTCTTCATGGTAAAAAAGCCGGCGAATTAATCGCTGTTTGTTTACGGGGTGACCATGAACTTAATGAAGTAAAAGCCGAAAACAGTGGTCTATTTGCGGTTCCATTAACATTTGCAAGCGATGAAGAAATTGCACAAACACTCAATACAACACCAGGCTCTATTGGACCTGTCGATCTTCCTATTAAAATGATCTTTGATCGCCAAGCATCGCTCATGAGCAACTTTAGCTGTGGCGCAAATGAAACTGGCTTCCACTATATTAACGTCAATATTGGTCGCGATCTTCCTGAACCTGAAGTTCTCGACCTTCGTGAAATTAAAGAAGGCGATCCATCGCCTTGTGGTAAAGGAAAAATCGCAATTGCACGCGGAATTGAAGTAGGCCATATCTTTCAACTTGGCGATCGCTACTCACAAGCCATGAATGCAACTGTTCTTGACCAAAATGGAAAGGCAACAGTCATGCAGATGGGCTGTTATGGAATTGGCGTTACCCGTATTGTTGCTGCTGCTATCGAACAACGTAATGATGATTCCGGCATCATTTGGCCCAAGGCAATTGCACCATTCACAGTATCTTTAATTCCAATGAATTACGGCAAATCAGACGAGGTAAAAGCGGTCACTGATAGGCTCTACGATGAACTTTTATCATTAGGCGTTGATGTTCTTCTAGAAGATCGCAACATTCGTCCTGGCGAAGCATTTAGTGATCATGAGTTGATAGGTATTCCTTATCGTTTAGTAATTGGCGATCGTAGCCTTAAAAATCAAGAAATTGAATTTAAAGCACGGACGGATGCCGAATCGACTATGATTGCTTTAGAGGATGTTATTCCATTTATGCAAGAAACTTTAGCAATTAAACCTATCCAATAGGCCTGTAAGCTCATATTGCACATACAGTAAAACCGCCCCAATAGGCGGTTTTCTTTTTTCTTCTACTTTATATATTTAAAAGTTAAAATCCATTATTGTGAGAAATTTGGATTATTTCTCTGTTTGACCTTCTAGCTTCGCATCGCGCAATGCTTGCTGCTCTTCAATCGTTAACGCAATATTATGACGAAGATAAACCGGTGAGACTTGATCAGCATAAAGCCCTAAACCTCTTTCAAGGTCTCGACGTGCTAATAGCGCAATATCTCCCGCTCGAGGATAATGGCGATCAACAATCATGCTCGCATGTAAACGCTCGACTGCTGCTTCATCTAACGCCCAACCATCCCCTATCCCAAGGACTTCAATCTCTTTATCAGAAAAATGGTCGTAAATTGACGCTAATGTACCGACTTGGTCTTTCTCAATACTTTCGATATCACCATCTTGATCAAAACGATACAGCCCCCAGTACACCTCATTCATCTTTGCATCGAGCATCGGCATAACAATCGCCTCAGGATGCTCTTCTAATACTGGAAAAGCCAAGGCCGCAAGTGTTGATACTGGGACAATGGGTAAACTTAAGCCCGCCCCTAACCCTTGAATAAAACCACAGGCGATCCGTAAACCTGCGAAGCTTCCGGGGCCTACGGCAAATGCTAAACCATCTAAATCTTTAAAATTTAATTCAGCCGCATCCATAACCTCTTTTGCCATCGGCATCAGAAGTTCAATATGCTTACGGGGAGCGACGGTTAAACGCTCGACAATCTCCCCATTCACATACACTGCTGCTGAACACGCTTCCGTTGAAGCATCAACTGCTAAAATTTTCATGCGCGATTATTCAACAATATACTCAGTACTACAATAAGGACACTTTACTTTACCATCATGACTTGGAGCTAGATAAACACGAGGATGATAACCCCACGCTTCTACCTCAATCGGTGGGCAACAGATAGGAAGCTCGTCATTATTGAGTTCTACTTTTTTTTGATCTAATGCCATGATTTTTCTCCTTAACGTGATATTGGCTTATACTTAATACGTTGCGGACGATCGGCATCATCACCCAAACGGCGACGGCGATCCGCCTCATATTCTTCGTAATTTCCTTCAAACCATTCTACATGAGAATTTCCTTCAAACGCTAAAATATGTGTCGCAATTCGATCTAGGAACCAACGGTCATGCGAAATTACAACTACACAACCAGCAAATGCTAAGATCGCATCTTCAAGCGCTCGTAATGTTTCAACATCAAGATCATTCGTCGGCTCATCAAGAAGAATAACGTTGCCACCAGAACGAAGAACTTTTGCTAAATGCACACGGTTACGTTCTCCACCTGAAAGATCACCAATTAATTTTTGTTGGTCAGAACCTTTAAAGTTAAAGCGCCCACAATATGCACGAGATGGAGTTTCATAGGTTCCAACGCGAATAATATCTAACCCATCTGAAATCTCTTCCCAAACCGTTTTCTTAGGGTCAAGCGTATCACGACTCTGATCAACGTACGCTAATTGCACACTATCTCCAACACGGAAAGTACCATTGTCAGCCTCTAATTGCCCCGTCATGAGTTTAAAAAGTGTCGACTTACCAGCACCATTTGGACCTATAACACCAACAATTCCTCCTTTTGGAAGATTAAAGCTTAAATTTTCATAAAGAAGCTTATCTCCAAAAGCCTTCGCAACATCCGTAGCTTCAATAACCAAATCCCCTAAACGTGGTCCAGGTGGAATATAGATTTCCATTGTTTCGTTACGTTGCTGAAATTCTTGGCTTTCAAGCTCTTCAAAACGCGCTAAACGTGCTTTTGATTTCGTTTGACGACCTTTGACACCCTGACGAACCCACTCAAGCTCTTTCTTAATCGCTTTCGCGCGTGATTCTTCTTGTTTCGCTTCTTGCTCTAAACGGCGTGTCTTTTGCTCTAACCAGCTGGAATAATTCCCTTCATACGGAATTCCGTGTCCACGGTCTAACTCTAAAATCCAGCCCGCAACATTATCAAGGAAATAACGATCATGCGTGACGGCTACGACCGTGCCTGGATAATCGTGCAAGAAACGCTCAAGCCATGCAACAGACTCTGCATCAAGATGGTTAGTTGGCTCATCAAGTAGGAGCATATCAGGCTTTGAAAGTAATAATTTACAAAGCGCTACACGGCGTCTTTCACCCCCTGAAAGCGTTGCAATATCACGATCCATTGGTGGAAGACGAAGAGCATCTGCCGCAATTTCTAACTGCCGGTCTAAACTATGACCGTCACTACTGGCTAAAATGGCTTCTAATTCCGCTTGTTTTGTTGCAAGTGCATCAAAATCCGCATCTGGTTCGGCATAAGCTGCATAAACCTGATTTAACTCTTCTTGGGCATTTTTAATATCCCCAAGCGCCTCTTCAAGATTTCCGCGAACATCTAACGCTTCATTTAATTTCGGCTCTTGCTCTAAAAAACCAATTTTTGTACCCGGTTGAACACGTGCTTCACCTTGAATATTGGTATCAACACCCGCCATAATGCGTAAAAGCGTTGATTTACCAGCACCATTTAAACCTAAAACACCGATTTTCGCACCTGGAAAGAAAGAGATCGAAATATCTTTCAAAATCTCACGATTGGGCGGTACCACTTTACTCACACGGTTCATCGTGTAGATAAATTGTCCTGACATATGTAAGTCCTTATCTTAAGCAAACTTTCTCCTCACACATCCGCGGCAGAAAGTTGGTTATACAAATAAATTCCCCGTTATTCTACCCTATCTCAACTTAAATTAATCTTTTCCAAACAATTTAATTTGGCAAATCGAGCAATATCAAACATCTGTGTCGGAAATTGGCAAAAGATTTTTAAATCATAGATAATGCTCGAAATCTAGAAGTTCAAGCAAAAAACAATAATGAATGTGGCAGGAGTATCACTAATGAGCTATCAAATAACTTTAAATAAACAGGGCGATATCAGTAACTTTATCTGTGAAGAAACATATCTTTCAGCACCGAACTCAGGCGAAGTTCGTATTACACAACGGGCAATTGGTTTAAACTTTATCGACACCTATCATCGAGATGGACTCTATCCTATCAAAACGCCTACTGTAATTGGGCAAGAAGCAGCAGGCGTTATTACCGCTATTGGTGATAATGTTACTGGATTGAATATTGGTGATCGAGTCGTGTATGCAGGCGTTTTCGGAGCTTATACTTCTGAGCGCAATATTGCAACAGATCGTTTGATTAAGATTCCAGATCATGTCTCTTTTGAAGAGGCTGCATCTTCTCTAATTCGTGGTGGAACGGCAAGCTATCTACTCTTTGACCTATTTCAGGCTAAATCGGAGCACACAATATTAGTACATGCAGGCGCTGGCGGCGTTGGACAGATTTTAATTCAATGGGCAAAAGCGCTTGGCGCAACCGTTATTACAACAGTAAGCTCTGAAGAGAAAGCCGAAATTTGTCAAAAACTGGGCGCAGATTTAGTTATTAACTATCAAAAAAATTCTTTCTCTGAGGTTCTATTAAAAGCATATCCTCAGAAAGTGGATATCGTTTACGATGGTGTTGGAAAAGCGACATTTCTTGAGTCACTCGACTGCTTGAAGCCTTTAGGGATGATGGTCTCATTTGGCAATGCTTCAGGTGCTCCGCCAGCTATTTCTCCATTAACGCTTTTAGAAAAAGGAAGCTTATTTTTGACACGCCCCAACCTAAATGCCTATACCGCCACAAGAGAACGTTATCAAACTGTAATGGATCGATGGTTTTTAGCCCTCGAGTCTGGAAAAATAAAACTTTCATTACAACAAACATTTCCACTAACGGAAGTAGGTGCTGCCCATCAAGCGCTAGAAAATCGTCAAATTCTTGGCTCAGCCGTTTTAATCCCTTAATTTTCAAGTGCTAGAAAATCTTCTAGCACTTTTATTTTATAAAAACTTTTTATAGACAGATAGAGGAAACATCCACATGACTGAATTTATTGCCCTGATTTCAGGAGCATTTTTTATAGGATTTGCCGCTCAAACTCACTGTGTGGGGATGTGTGGTCCCGTAATCGGTATTTTAGGAATGAATAATTCCTACAAACGAATTCCTGCCG
This sequence comes from Ignatzschineria sp. 22MB058224, assembly GCF_058188435.1. Lineage (NCBI taxonomy): Bacteria > Pseudomonadati > Pseudomonadota > Gammaproteobacteria > Cardiobacteriales > Ignatzschineriaceae > Ignatzschineria > Ignatzschineria sp. 22MB058224. The sequence goes on along the minus strand of NZ_CP187366.1, from coordinate 2,018,433 downwards.
CAATTCTTTACAACCTAGGACGCATTTCAACCTATACACTTCTCGGCATTATCGGCGGGTTAATTGCTGCATCTGTATCGGATATTACTGCCATTCAATATGTCATCCGCTATGTTGCCGGTGCCATTATGATTTTTATTGCGCTCCAGCTTTTTGGAATGCCGCAATTTTTAAGTTGGGTTGAAAGACCATTTCAATACATTTGGAAACCGATTCAAAAATTCTCTCAGCGCTTCTTCCCGATTCGCACGGCTAAAGGGACTTATCTCGTAGGAATGATCTGGGGACTTCTCCCTTGTGGTGCTGTTTATGGGCCGCTTGCTGTTGCAATGGGCGCTGGCTCTGTTGCAAAATCGGCCGCAATTATGTTTGCTTTTGGGCTCGGAACATTGCCAATTATGCTTGGTTTAGCAATTTTTGGAAATTTTGTCGGACACTTTTTTGCAAAAAAAGGGGTTCGCATGGTCGCAGGTTTAGTCGTTCTAATAATGGCTATCTACTATCTTGGTTGGATTGCTCCTGAAGAAAAGGTCACTAAACGTGCCGTAATGGTCAGTCAACAAACTGATAAGATACGATCAGGTGAAAAAAGTGCTTCAGAAATTTTAGAACAGATGCAACATATGGGGCATGGGCATAGTTCTCACGACGAAGAAAAAACAACACATCAAGAAATGGACCACTCACAAATGATGGTACCAGATTCTAATCACTCACCAGAAAACAATCACGAACCCATGAATCATTCAAAAATGAATCATTAAAACATAGACCCAACCGTATTAGATTCAACACCTCAATGTATCGCCAACTATCACGTATTGATATTGGCGATTTTTTTTGCAATACAACTTCCTATATTTACAAAGTTTTACTACTCTTTAAAAATACGATTTAATTATATTAATGATTCTTACTCATAAAAGGTTATCCTATAACCACAATAGGATAAATATTTTATATAAGCAATTGGAGAATAGAGATGAATCAAAATCCTCGTTACAAAATCCACTCCGAAGTGTATGAGCGCTATGAGAACTTTAGTCATATAATTGAAGATTGCAAAACGAAGGAGGCAATCATTATCGATCCAGCATGGAACGAACTCTATTTTATCGATCGCCTTAATGAATTAAAATTAACCCCCAAAGCAATTTGGTTAACCCATGGACATCATGATCATGTGAGCGCTGTCAAAGCACTGCGAGAGCACTTTCCTATTCCTGTATATGCATCTGCCGTTGAAATCGATTATATCCAATCTTTCCCCAAAGACGATCTCCCCCTTGCTTTTCGAGAGCTTCCTGATGATGTAATTCCTCTGAACGATAATGACACGCTTGATTTTGCAGAAGAATCCGTCAAAATAATTTTAACACCCGGTCACAGTCCTGGCTCAATCTGCTATGTTCTTAGTAATGATATTATTACTGGCGATACACTTTTTGTGGATGGTGCCGGCAGAACAGATCTTTCAGGATCAGATCCCGAAGCATTATTTAATTCACTGAATCGAATTAAAAATGAAGTCCCACACCATCTTGTGATTCATACAGGTCACGCATACGGCCCAACAGATACGGATACCATCGCACATCAATTAAAAACAAATCCTTTTTTGCAGCGACTCAATGATAAAAAAGAATTTATTCATTATCGTATGTCTCGTTAATAAATGTAAATTTATAATAATCAATTGCAACATTTGTTAAATAATAATATTATTTAACAATAATATGTGAATCTACATTATTTTATTAAGGAAGATCTATGAGCCATCTCAGATTAATTAGTCTAATAATACTGTTAGTTATTAATACTATGAACATCATTTATGGTGAGTCAATTGAGTGCCATAACAGAGGTGATCTTTCTGAAAAATATTGTGACAATAATTTCAATCTAGTCGCAGATAGACCGTCTGACCCTGAAAAATTTATCACTCCCAAAACATTAATACTCTCATTTTCACCTTTTGAAGATATGACTCCTTACACTGCCAGCATTTCTCGCTTCATGGATCATCTTGAATCCTGCTTACAGACCAAAGTGATCTATTATCAAGCACAGAGCAATGAAGCAGAAATTGAGGCTATGCGATCTGGAATTCTTCATGTGGCAGGGCTCTCTTCTGGCACCACTGTGGAGGCCGTAAATCGTGCAGGAGCCGTTCCTTTCGCTGCTAAAGGAAACGAAAATGGGCTCATTAACTCACGATTAATTATTATTGTTCGAAGCGATAGTCCTTACAAAGAACCGGCAGATCTTAAAGGTAAACGTATTGCCCATACAGACCCCATTTCAAACTCAGGACATTTAGGCGGTCTCGCACTGCTACCTAAAGAGGGGATCATCCCTGGAATCGATTATAAAATCGTCTTCTCCAGTAAACATGATCTCTCTGCTCAAGGTGTTAAATCGGGCGATTATGATGCAGCGATTATCTCCTCCGATGTTTTACAACGCATGATTCTCCGAGGCAGGGTCAATGAGGGAGATTTCAGAATCATCTATCAAAGTGAACCATTCCCCTCTGCTGCAATGAGTTACGCTTATAATCTTGATCCACAATTTCGTCACAAATTAACCCAATGTATTTTTGACTATCGCTTTAGCGAACCGATGCAGCAAGAGTTTATAGGAGCGGACCGATTTATCCCCATTAATTATCAAAAAGATTGGACCTACATTCGTTCATTATTAAAAGATGCCGAAAAAATTAACCAGCTTATTTACCAAACCGTAATTCCCGGTAGTAAAAACGGTTAGGATGTAACTGTGCAAGAAAATTATCAGCTTGTAAATTCATCTCGCCATCTTGATTATTTACACACACGCTATCAGCGAGTAATTTTGCAGAAAAAGGTGCGGTAATCATTCCTCTTGCACCGTGAGCAGTAGAAAGATATAAACCATATTCCCACGGGACTTTCACTTCAGGAATCACTTTGGCATCCAATCGGATTTTGGCAAACGATTGCATAAATTTGGGATAATTGGCAATAGGGCCAACTACTGGTAAAGACCCCATTACACTAACACGACACGCTGTACGTCCAGTTATTGAATCGAATATTGTCTCTTCTTCATTCATAATTGCTTGCCATAGCTCTGGAGCATTCTCTTTCAACATCCTTAAATTCTCCCAGTGATCTTCTTGTGTTACTGCAATATCACGATCATTATGATGAAAAGTAGCTCCAAAAGTCGTCTGAAAATTTCCATCTTTTTCAATTGATGGGGCAATATAACCTCTCCCACTTATCACCACTTTCAAATCCGTCTTGCTCGAAAATGTTGACGTCTGTCCTTTTGCAAAATGATAAGGGATTTTTGCACATTGCAACAAATCTCCACTATTCTTTCCCATTGCCTGAATGACAACTTTCGCAGTAAAATCTTTTTTATCCGTTACTACAGTCCATAATGGGGAGCTCTCTGAAATGGGCAGGTTAAAAATTTCTCTTACGGTATGATTATTTTTCAACGTAATATTAGGATGATTCAATAGTGCTAATACAAAAGCTTGCGGTGCTACCCACCCAGATGTAGGAAAAAAGAGCCCTCCAGAAGCAAGTTCAATATTCGCGATACTTTCCGCTTCTTCTTTTGTAACAGAATAGAGAAGCGCTTTTGGATAAAGCCTTGATAACTGCTGTTGTCGCTCTGGCTTACGTTCTGCAAATGCTAACTGAATAAGTCCGCAATCATCCCAATCTCTTCCTTTTATTAGTAAGCCCTCCGCTGTTAAAGTTTGCAATACTAATCGAGTATAATGAAATCCTTCAACCACAAGTCGATTTTGCTCATTTTCATTCGGGGATAACTTAAGATACAACATCCCTTGTGGATTTCCCGATCCTTCCTGAGCAGGAGCTACATTTTTATCTAGCACAAGTACGCGTAGCCCCTGCTTTGCAAACTCATAAGCACAACTAGCGCCCGCAATACCTGCACCGATCACAAGGCAGTCATAATCAACACAATAAGATTGATAATCGAATGAATATATATCAAGATTCGGTTGTTGCAACCAGGGGATTTTTTTCATAATTTTGAAATACTCTTTTAGAAGATAATCTTAAAATTCATTAAATAAATTTAATTATATTTTTCATTTTATCAATAGCGCTAGAAGAATCTTGTATAGTGCTATAAAATATAGCAATAGGGTAACTTCACCCGATTTTACTATTGATAAAAGGTTTGTAAAATGAATAAATTCTATAAAGTGGCTCTTGGTGTAGCCCTAGCAACTCTTCTTGTTGCCTGTAATGATAACAAAACAGATGCAGATACCACTAAATCATCTCCAGATACGGCAGTTAACACAACCCAGAACCAAGAAGTAGCTGTCTACGAAATTGATCAACCTGGTGTGAAAATTAAAATGACTATCGTCGGAGAAAACGATAAAGTTATTAAACAAATTACCAACAGCACAATTGAATATTCAGCTATTGGCGCGACAAATGCTGAAGAAGCTAAAAAAATCCTCACTGAATTAACCAACAACATGGATTATTCATCAATCAAAGGTATTACCTATGAGATGAATTATGGCCCTACTTCTGCGGAAGAAAATATTACCGTGGATCTTGCAAAAGCAGATCTCTCACAATTAGCTTCACTTCCTGGCTCTGCAATTGATGGCGATCCTAATCAAGGCGTGAGCTTTAAAGCAACTGGCGAGCTTTTAGAAAGCTCAGGCTTTAAAAAGCAACAGTAACTTGAACCTAAAAAAATTTATCATTGTGTATGAATATTTATAAAAAAGCTAGTGCATCAAGCACCAGCTTTTTTTATTGTACTTTTCAAGTTTACTTTGAAGAATTGTGCATAGATACTATCAATCTCTTATAATAACGACGCAATCCCCAAAGCGCCAGAAGGCTATATGCCCCCATCAGAATAATCAAATTATTCAATTGAGGTCGAACATTCTCGAGCGTACCATCCATCTGGTTCATCGTAATCATACTCGTAATTGCAGGATAGACAGGTAGAATACTACGTACAAAATAGATTCCATCTGGAATCATCTCTTTTGGCCAACTCATCCCCGATAAAAAGAACACTAACATACTCGATGGCATTACGATTAAAAAGATATCATCAAATTTTCGGAAAAATTGCCCAACAAAAATACCAAGAAAAATCGTACCCGACAAGAAAACAGCCCCTATGACGAACAAATTACGGATCGTGCCATGAAACGGTAACTGGTAAAAAATAGGAGTTATCCCCATATAAACTATAAATATCAACCCTGAAATTAACAGATAAGCTAGCCACTTCCCAACCAATGTATAGAATGCTATTACAAATGGTGATATCGCTTGATCTGCCACTAAGGATTGATCAAACTCAGAACGTCTCGTTAAAATCACCGATAACATGACAGCGATAAAAAGGCATTGGTAGACAATCAGAACATACACCGGTGGAATAATATAAGTAGCATAACCACTTTGTGGATTATAAAGCGGCACAATCACGGGTGTAATAGGGGCGCTATTCCCCTGTGCAATTGCAGGATCGATCCCTTGCTGTATCTGCCGATTTGCTCCGATCTTTTGACTCATCGCACGCACGACAGACTGAACAGCAGAAGAGATTTTACTATAAATAATCACATAACTTGCATCCCCATAATATGAGAGTGCCGCAGAGCGTCCACTTAATACATCTTGCTCAAAATTAAAAGGAACCCATAAAATGGCATACACTTCACGATTACGCATCAAATGTTCCGCTTCAGACATCGTCGAAACATGATTCACTACATTAATACTATCAGTTGCATTTAAATTACGAATAATCTCTCGGCTTAATGTACTATTATCCTGATCCACTACAACGGTTGGTGCCTCGCGTACCTCTTCATTATCGTAAGGAATTGGATAGTAGAAAAAATAGAGCACACTACCGGTAATCAAGATACTCATAACGGCGTTTATTTTAAAAACGTTGAGTATCTCATGTAAAAAAATTCGAAAAATAGTCTTAAACATGTTTTGCCCTCTTACACATCATGTGCAAACGAAGCATGATCAAAAGATAGATAACAATTCCAATGATCACCAACCATAGTAATGGTTCTAAGTTATAAGGTAACTCTTGCCCTCTAAGTGTTTGATCTAAACGAATCTCGGAATACCATGTAATCGGTAAAATTGCTCCCCAAGCAATCGCAAACCCGCCCATCGCAATTCGTGGAAAAAACAATCCAACAAATCCAAATGCCGGTGAAGAAAAACTACTTGCAGCTCCATAATTGAGAACACGTTTCGGTAACCAAAGAGTTAGAAAAATCGCCCAAAGTTGTGCGGTAATGATGAAGAGCAATGTCCCTATATAGAGCAACCAAACAGAGCCTCGAAGCGGGAGATCAAAAAAGAGAACAAGTACAGCGTCCAACACTAAATGCGCCACAAAAAAACAGACGATGTATGGCAACATCTTGTTAAAAAGATAACGATTCAGTCGTCCATTTGCCATTGCTATCGGTACTACTACACCACCTGATTTATATTTATCACGCACCATTGTATAAACCATTGTGAGCATAATAAGAATCTGAATCAGTGTTGGTACAACACCATTAACTAATGTATAGATATAATTTAACGTAGGATTAAATACCGCATGTGCTTCGAGTTTTATAGGTGATAACTGTTCTTGAGCAATCTTCCCCGCGACGCCTTGAGACAATAATCGATCTTTTTGATAATTAGAAGTAACCGCTGCTAATACTTGAGAAAAACCTTTGTTAAGCGCACTTCCAACCGACATATATTGATTATTATAAAAAGCAGTCACTTCAGGTGATACATTTGCTAGAAGATTTTTTTCATAATCATTAGGAATTAATAAAATTCCATACACTTCGCCAGATAACAGGGCTTGTTTTGCATCATAAAGAGAGTTATCTCTGCGAGCAATTAATATCTCGGGTTTCGCCGCAATATCATGAATCAACGAACGAGAAGCAACTGTTCTATCCATATCTACAACAGTAATGGGTGCCTGCTGAATAATTCCTTGATGCATCAAGTAGGTAAAAAACAGAATTACCAAAAGCGGATAACAAAATAAGCAAAAGAGTAGTGCTTTTGCTCTCATGATAAAATTTAACTCTCGATAGAGTACCGAAAAAAAATGTTCTCGGACTGTTTTTTTCGTAACAGACTGTTTCATCAACATTCCTTCGATTAATTACTGTGACGAGATTTCCAGTTTGCAATAACACTCATTCCTGGTAACAGCCCATCTACTTTATTCAGCGGCTTTGCACGCACTTCAAAAGTTCTTAAATCAAAATCACCGGTTGCTTTGGTTGCTTGCCAATTAGCAAATTGTCCTAAAGGATTAATTGCTTGAATATAGACTTCAATATCTTTTTTTAATGCCGGCACATAAATCGAGAAGTGATCGCCAACCGCTGCATAGTTGAGATAATCTTCTCGAATATTGAATGTTAACCAAAGATCATCCATATTCACTAATGAATAGAGTGGCGTCCCAGGATTATAAAGCTGACCAACTTCAACCACCCGGGCAGTGACTTGTCCATCTGCTGGTGCATATACAGTTAAAGTTTCAACATCTGTTTTTACTTGATTTAGTGCAGATAAAGCCTGCTCTACCTGCGCATCAGCTAGACGTTTTTGCTCGATACTACTACCATTAACCGCCAACTCATAATTTGCCTTGGCGGCCGATGCGGCATCAACAGCAGCACTAAAGGAGTTCCGAGCAACATCTAAATTCTGTTGTGAAATCCCCCCTTTGGGCGCTGCTTGCTCCATCCGATCTAAATTTGTTTTAGCAAGTCTTAAATCTGACTCTGCTTTCTCATATTGGGCACGCATTGCCTCAATTGTCTCAGGACGTGTACTATAAGTAACATCACGATTTGCAACCGCTACATTGTATTGTGCTTGAGCAGTTGCTAATTGAGCTTCAAGAGCTGGGCTTTCCATTTTTAAAAGAAGATCACCCTTTTTAACATTATCACCAAGTTCCGCAACCCACTCAGTTGCACGACCCTGAACTCGCACGGAAATATCCACACGATTTGCTGCAACTTCCCCTTGGAATACTAATTCTGGACGATGATTCGAGATATAAAATAACGTACATATTAGAAGAATAACAATCCCAACAATAATGGCGATAGTTGTTTTGATGTTTTGCATAATTAAATTAATCCACTTAAATCGTTAGCGAAAAAGATACCCATTAAATGAATATAATATCATGCTTCATTTATTATCACCTATATTAGAAAACAAACTTATAGAAAGTTTTTTAACTTATTGGAAATATATTAGTGTTTATTTACATTACCAAGTCAATCCCTCAAGATTAATATCCGATCGATGATCAGTAATGAGACTGGTCAGTACTTCTGCACTACCCGCCGCCAAAGTAAAACCGAGACTTCCATGACCAACATTCAACCATAAATTTTTATATTTTGTCCGACCTAAAATTGGGGGACCCTCTGGCGTTGAGGGGCGTGATCCACTCCATTGTTTAGCATCCTCAATATTTTTAATCATCGGGAAAGTTTTCTGAACAATTTTGAACAAACCACGGATACGATTCTCTCGAGTTCCTGCTTTTTCATAACCAATATCTACCATTGCCGCAATACGTAAAGCATTACCTAATTGAGCATAGACAACCTTATGAGCATAATCCGTAACACTGAGCAGAGGAATTGCAGACTTTGTTGTTTGTGTTAGCGGTAATGTAAGACTATACCCTTTAAGTGGATAGATTGGCAGATCAATGCCAATGGGTTTAAGGAGTGCACGCGCACCATTCCCGGCAGCAATTACGAGATGGTCAACTTTGACATCCCCTTGATTTGTTTTAAGCGCTATCACCTTTGCATTGTCAATGATTATACTCTCAACTTTACAGTTCATTTTAAAAGTGAAATCAGGATGAGACTGCAAAAATTTAAGAATCGCTTGACAAAACTGATAGGCATCTGCTGTTTCATCTCTAGGCGCATATATGCCACCAACTAACGTTTCTTCGATACCTTTTAGAGCAGGTTCTAAGGCGGAGATTTGTAAAGGAGTTAAAACTTCTTGGAAAGTGGGATCAATTTTCCTTACTGCTTTATTAAAATCACATCGATTACGATGAATAATTAATTTACCAGAACGTTTCCAACCAAAATCCCCCAGAATATTAAGCTCACGCCATTGACTTAAAATTTTCTGACTATAAAGAGCAAGGCGCAGAGTATTTCGGTACCCTGTTTCATTCTGTTTTGCATTACAAGCCTTAATAAAACGATAGAGCCAACGCCATTGAAATAACGAAGGCTCTATTCGTAAATTAAGGGGGGAGTCTGATCTCCCCATCCATTTTAGCCCTTGCCAAAGCACGCCTTTGTCAGCAAGGGGTGAAACATACCGATAACTTAGCTGGCCTCCATTTGCAAAGCTTGCACCTTCACCAACGCCACATTCTGCATCAATTAAGGTAACTTTTGTACCTTTTAAAATTGCCGATAGCGCTGTCGAGAGACCTATTATTCCTCCACCTACAACAGTGATATATTTTGCCATCTTTTATTATTCAACCTCTAAGATCGGTATGATCCATTAGACGTTGTTTTAAGATTGATCACAATTGAATTTATCTAGGAAGATATAACCTTTGGTTATGCTCAAAGAGCCTTTTATGAAGATATTTCTGAATAAGCTTCTGATAATCTTTAGATATTTTACGTAATGGACGATCAGAACGATATAAAAGACAAAGCTCCAGCATCATCGGCTTTTTAAGCGGGTAAATCATGGATAATGGTAAAACTTCCATCGCTGAAAAAATATCACTAATAGTACAGCCAACACCCCGCTTTACAAACTCCGCTGCCATATAATAGGTATGAACATTAAGTTGCGCCGTTTTGAAAGTCCGATATTGATGGATCAACATTGATAGAGAATCAGCACCCGGATTAATCCACCGATTTTCATCTATATCATCAACGTCTATTTCTACACCATCAACGGACACCGCATCTAAATAGACTAAAGGGACTTTTGCAATAGGGACCGAAATAATCCCTTGCTCCTGAAGCGGCTTAAAACTGATCGCAAAATCAAGCTGATAAGCACTTAACAACCGAATTAACTCTCCCGTATGATGTGTGCTAACCTCAATTTGAGCATCGGGATGCTGTTTTAAAAAAAGTGTTGTTGCTTCCGGAATCAAACTAAGACCTAAACTCGGTAGACAACCCATCGACAGTTTTGCATGAGAACTTTGAGCGAGATTCGTGGCAATTGACTGTAAATCATTGAGTTCTTCGTAAATCAGTTTTGCTTTGTCAAACAGAATCAGCGCTTCTTTTGTTGGAACGAGCTTTCCACGGGTTCGTTCAAACAATAGATAACCAAGCCGTATTTCAGCATGCTTTAATGTTTTACTGACAGCTGGTTGAGAGATATTCAACATATCTGCCGCTCTTGAAATAGAGCCACAAACCATTACCGCATAAAAAGCCTCTAAATGACGAGTATTCATTGCCTATTATCTTACAAAGAAAAAATTCAATTACATCTATGAAACTACTATACCTCAACGACGCAACAAAACAGATATTAAATGCCTACGCTCTTAATAAAATCTATATGGTAATTGACTTTCTAAGGCTTGCTCGCTACTATCGCATTTAATATACCTAAAAATATAATAATATTAAAAGATACTATGCACTCAACCTTTGATAAATATAAACTACCGTCTAAAGCGATGCATATCTTGGTTCCACTATTCCTCTCTTGTGGAATGTCATGCATCGTTTCCTTTGTCAGCACAATTATGAGTATTGGCTGGGAAAAATTTGCTGTAACCGAATGGCTAAATGCTTGGATGTTCTCTTGGCTAATAGCTTTCCCTTCAGTACTAATTTTACTACCTATCGTCCGCAAATTAGCAATGTTTTTTATCAAAAAAACATTATAAAGTCGTTGTTATTGCATTGTTTTAACGCAATTTTATAAAAAGTTCATCGCCTTGAATAAGAACAGTTAATGGCTCTAAATTACCAATTTTAATACTCTGATGGAATCGGAAAAAGTTCCGCATTACATATCGGTTATTCTCTTTTCCCCTACCTAGTTGGCTCCATAAAAAATAACTCATCCACATACCATGACAAAAGATAATACTTCCATCTTCAAGTGTTTTGAGCACCTGGGTAAAGTCAATAACGCGTTTAGTAAACTCATTAAACGTCTCCGCATTCTTTCCAAATCGGGCATTTGGATCGGATTTAACCCAGTATTTACGAGTTAACGGCACTCTCTGCTCACCTGTTAATCCTTCTACTAGCTCAAAACTAATTGTATTAAATTCATTTAATTGCGCTAAAGGCTGAGGTTCGAGATTGAATTTAGAGCATAATGGCTTCGCTGATTGTTTTGTTCGTATAAACTCGGAGATATAAATCTTTGTTGGCTTATCAACAATTGATTGAGCCAAAATTTTCGCTTTTTGTTGACCTTCATCTGTAATTAATATCTCTGCATTAGGCTTACTAATACCGCCAATGTTTGTTTCACTCTCTGCATGTCTATATATCGTAATTTTCTTCATCGTGGTCATTCCCCATCTATCCAATCCATAAATCTTGATCAATATAAAACGCTAAGCCATTGTTCATAGCTTAGCGTTTTATATATCATTAAAACTTAAATATAATCAATAAGTTAATTAAATTATATTTACTCAACTTCTTTCATCGTAAGGCGAATACGGCCTTGACGGTCAATTTCAAGTACTTTAACTTTTACAACTTGACCGACTGCAAGATGATCACCAACATTTTGAATACGCTCTTCTGACGGAATTTGTGAAACATGCACCATTCCATCTTGTCCTGGACGCAAGTTTACAAATGCACCGAAGTCCATAATACGAACAATTGGCGCTTCATATACTGAACCGATTTCAATATCAGAAGTAATCTCTTCAATACGTTTTTTCGCAGCTTCAGCTTGGTCATTATTCACAGCTGAAATACGCACTTCACCGCTATCTTCAATTTCAATAATTGCACCAGTTTCTTCAGTAATTGCACGGATTGTAACCCCACCTTTACCAATAACATCACGAATTTTATCTGGGTTAATACGAATTGTTGTAATGCGTGGTGCAAACTCAGAAATTGACTCACGTGAATGACTAATCACTTTATTCATCTCATCAAGAATATGCAGTCGTGCAACTTTTGCTTGTGAAAGCGCAGTTTCCATAATCTCTTTAGTGATACCATCAATTTTGATATCCATCTGTAATGCCGTGATACCGTCAGTAGTACCTGCAACTTTAAAGTCCATATCACCAAGATGGTCTTCATCACCAAGAATATCCGTTAATACGGCATAATCCGCACCTTCTTTAATTAAACCCATTGCAATACCAGCAACTGGAGCTTTCAAAGGAACACCCGCATCCATTAAGGCTAATGAACTTCCGCACACTGATGCCATTGAGCTTGAACCGTTTGATTCAGTAATTTCAGAGACAACACGAATTGTATATGGATACTCATCCATGTTTGGTAATACTGCAGAAACTCCACGTTTTGCAAGATTACCATGACCAATTTCACGACGTTTTGGTGAACCAACACGACCTGTCTCTCCAACTGAATATGGAGGAAAATTGTAATGAAGCATAAAGTTTTCTTTATATTCACCTGAAAGTGCATCAATAATTTGCGCATCACGCTCTGTACCAAGTGTTGCAACAACTAATGCTTGCGTTTCTCCACGTGTAAAAAGCGCAGAACCATGTGTACGTTTTAACACGCCAACACGTGAAACGATTGGACGAACTGTTTTTGTATCACGACCATCGATACGAGGTTGACCCGCAAGAATCTGCCCACGCACAATTTGTGCACTGATATTCCCAATCTCATTTGCAACTTCTGCTGCGGTAAAGCCGTCTTCTTCACCTGTCACCAATGCTTCAATCGCTTTCTCTTTTGCAGCATTAATTGCGGCACCACGGTCTTGTTTTACAGTGATTTTAAATGCAGCCTCAAGGTCTTTACGCGCAATATCTGAAACAGCAGTTTGAAGTGCAATATTCGCTTCAGGCACTTCAAATGGGAATTTTTCATTATCTACTTTATCAGCTAGTTCTTGAATATTTTTAATGACCACTTGGAATTCGTTATGACCAAACATCACTGCACCGAGCATGACATCTTCACTTAAAAGATTTGCTTCAGATTCAACCATCAATACTGCATTTTCAGTACCCGCGACAACAAGGTCTAAATCAGATGTTTTAAGTTCTGTCAGCGTTGGATTAATGATGTATTGACCATCTTTATAGCCAACACGCGCTGCACCTAATGGGCCATTAAATGGTAAACGAGCAATTGAAAGTGCCGCTGAAGCTCCAATCATTGCAACAATATCGGTGCTGATCTCAGGATTGATAGATACAACCGTTGCAACGATTTGCACTTCATTTGTGAATGCTTCGTGAAATAATGGACGAATGGGACGATCGATTAAACGTGAGATTAAGATCTCTTGCTCTGAAGGACGACCTTCGCGGCGGAAAAAACCTCCAGGAATCTTACCTGCGGCATAAGTTTTTTCTTGATAATCCACTGTTAATGGGAAGAAATCACGTGAAGGGTCGGCATTTTTAGAGGCAACAACAGATACAAACACAGTTGTTCCTTCAATATCGACCATAACTGCTGCAGTTGCTTGACGGGCAATTTCAGCTGTTTCGATTGTGACCTTACGGCCACCATAAATAAACTCTTGAACGATTGGTTCTAATTTCATAATTTTCCTCTTTAATTCTCTGACTCTTCAAATAAAGAACTATAGAATCTAAGGGAACTGTTTTACGGTTTAAGCCCGTTGTAAAGCGTAAAACAGTGCCCCTACAGATATCTTTATTTAAAGATGCTATAAAAAACCCTCGCAAAAATGCGAGGGCTTTAATCTACGGACAGACTACACCTAGCGCATAGATAGTGTGCTGAGTATAACCTGCGAGAAACTGCATATTTATCAATTAACGACGTAATGATAAACGATCGATAAGATCTTGATAACGACCTAAATCTTTTGATTTAAGGTATGTAAGCAACTTACGACGTTTGTTAACCATTTGTAAAAGACCACGACGAGAGTGATGATCTTTTTTATTCACAGCAAAATGTGCTTGAAGCGCATTGATGTTGAATGTTAAAAGTGCCACTTGCACTTCTGGTGAACCTGTGTCGTTTGCACCACGACCAAAATCTTTAACGATTTCCGCTTTTTTCTCAGCTGTTAACATAAATTTAAACTCCAAAATATATAAAAGTGTCAATGGCGATGACAGCATTTACTGTCGGCATTATAGTACGTTTCTTATAAAACACCAAGCTTAATTCCATTTCCAAATGAGATTGTCACCCACATTTAATCCTCGTTTTTGAGCCTCACCCGCATTGAGCTCAAGTACATATTTTCCGGGTGCTTTTGCTGGATATGTTGGACAGTTCTCTGTTTTACAAGGGACTGCACTAGCGATATCAACAACATCACCATTTTCTGCAATATAGATAATGTCAAGCGGAATTAAAGTATTTTTCATCCAGAACGAGAGTGACTGAGTTCTTGGAAACATAAAGAGCATTCCACGATCTTCCGGCATCGATTCCCGAAACATCAGACCCCGCGCTTGCGAAGCTGAATCAAGCGCTAGCTCTACAATAATTGGTTGATCATGAATGCGCATCTCTCCCTCTCGTAAACCAGAGCTTGGTGAAAAACCAAATGCTGGTTTGACAATCCCCTCCCTAGCCTGCTGGATATTTTGTAACTCTTGCGTATCCCTCAACTGAGCTTTCACAAAGTTAAATACAACAATGATGCTTATACCCAACATCATCAGCCATCTTTTTAGAGAATTACTCACCAAAATCATCTTCTCCCTCATCATCCATTAATAAAATGCCATCTTTAATTAATCGTACTAATAATTGCTGTGCAATATCTGAATCTAAGAACTCTTCAAGATCTTCATAACTAAGTTCATCACTCTCTACAATCATACGTACAAAGTTAAGTTCTGATTTAGGTAAAGAATAACTCTTTCCACTTGCAAAAAGAATTACTTCACCAACTGCGATTCGATAGATCAACGTAAGCCCCGGATGGACTTCTAAATAACCGCCATCATCCAAAAACTCTAAAATACTATCTGTTGAAAACTCTTCTTCTATCGGCTCTGGCACCTGAAACATTTTAGGTTCCGTAATAAAAGCTCCAAACCACCTAGCAATCTCTTCACGATCGGTTTTAAGCGATTCCTGAATAACATTCACAACACGATCAATAGCATCTTCACTCAATATGCCGTAGTTATCTGAAGCCTCTATTTCAGGGTCACTGTAACGAGCATCTTCCATAATTTTTTCAAATTTCATCTCCATAAAATCTCGCAACATTTCACGATGTTTTGGCGCTCTAAAACCAACAGACCAGGTAACACTTCGGCCAATGTTGACACCATAATGACCAATACGAGGAGGGAGATAAAGCATATCACCTGGTTCTACAATCCATTCCTCATCTGGTTTAAAATGCTCAATTAAGCGAATATCCACGCCATCTAAAAAGTCATCTTCAGATACAGGAGCGTAACTAATCTGCCAGCGTTTTTTCCCTTGACCTTGGATTAAAAAAACATCGTAATCATCCCAATGTGCTCCAACATTACCGCCATCATCTCCAAGACTGACTTGTAAATCATCTAAACGCCAATTAGCAATAAACTCAAATGGCTCAACCATCTCTTTTAATTCTGGAAGATTTTTCTCGACATCATTCACCACGAGCATCCACTTTTTATCAGATAAATTTTCAAAATCATCCTCACTTGCTGGCCCCATTTTTAGCTGCCAAGGGTGCTCACCCCCCTCTTCAAAAATAAAACGCGACGGGATGAAGGGTTCAAATGCCAACCCAGCAATTTCATCAGCAGTAAGAGGATCTTCAAAATTTGCAAACGCATTCTTAATAAAGAGAGGCTTTTTCTGCCAATATTCAGTTAAGAACTCATATGCGGTAAGACCGCCAAGAAATTTTAATGGAGTTTTGTTTGTCATGATTTCATCATTTTAAAAAGCGAATAATAACCTCATAATACCTGAGATATACATAAGAGTACCAACTTAATTCATCAAAAAATATCTCTCAAGATTATTCTTTCAAATTAAGAAGACGCAAAACTCTCTATTCAAATTATCGACACGCTATTCTCCGAATTGCTCCGATCTGCTATAGTGCCAACAGTTTTTAACACCAAAATTTAGGATCGGCAATGAAAAAAACAATCCCTATTTTTCTTCTTAGTTTTCTAAGCATCTCCCTGGCTCAAGAAATCTTAAAATATGAAGAGAGCGCCTGCCTTACAGATCCAAGAGAAGAGCTGGAATGTTCTACAATTGAGGTCTCATTACCGATATTTGCCAATAGCAATTGGGTGAATGAATTTATTGTGAAAAATTTAATTGGCGATAAAAACTTCAATCCCCAAAATGACATCAAAGCACAAATCGATATTTACTTGAAAGAAGTTGTGCAATCAATGATTGAATTCGACCCTGATTTCAATACGATCGAAACACAATTTCTTGGCCAAAATATTATACCTCAAGGCCGCTATAAAAATTATATTGCGCTGTTAGAACGCAATGAAACCTACTTTAAAGGTGCAGCACACGGCAATGAACAACTGACGTTCTATCTATTGGATACAGAAACCAAAAGTATAATTCTGCTTGAAGATTTACTAGTCGACGAAGAAGCAAAAAATACCCTTGCATCCCTCCAATATGAAGCACTTCGAACAGTATTTTCTGAATATGATATCAATATTGATGACCATTTTGATGATGGATCTTGGGAGTTTTTCTCTACACAAAACTTTACCCCAACCTCAAACGGCATAACCTTTCTCTACAATCAATATGAAATTGGTCCTTATGCTCTAGGCCCCATCGAAATCACTGTGAATATCGACGAGCTACAAGGAATTATTAAAGATACATTCCTGCCAATTTTACGTCATTGGCAGAAATAGCTAATATCTCAATACTTACCAAAAAGCACTATCGACGCGTCCAATAGTGCTTTTAAGATTCTAATCCAACATATATTAGCAACTATCTTCGAGAGACTCGTTCAACAAGAGGCAATAGTCGTAGCTCACGCATTATATCCGCTAAATGTTTTCGATCACTAACATCAACCACAAAGCGAATTTTTACAAGCTCCTCACTAATAGGTTCTGAGGTAAACTCACCAAAATCGAGATTCATCTCTGTCACTTTTGCACTCACAGAAGCAATCGCTCCACGTCGATTTTTTGCAAGCAGAGTTAGCTGTACTGGAAAATCACCCTGTGCTTTTTTGCTCCAAGCCAGAGGGATCCAGCGATCTGTCTGCTTTTTATAGTTTTCCACATTTGCACAATCAACCTGATGAATAACCATACCATGACGTTGACTAAGATAACCAATAATCGATTCTCCCGGTAGCGGATAACAACAACGTCCTAGTGTTGTTTTCATCTTTTCAGCACCAATGATAATGTCATTTGATACTTCCAATCCGTCATCATCAAGTTCCGATGTTTCATGGAGTTCTGCCGCCAAACCTTGCTTCACCAAGAATCGATTAAGGATATAATGGACAGGATATTTCCCGCGGCCAATCGCCATTAATAACTCTTCTTTTGTTCCAAGCTCAACCTCTTCAAGTAAAAGATCTCGTTCCTCTTGAGTAAAGTCATCAAGGACAACCCCTTTTGCTTCAAGTTCTTCAAAAAGTAGTACTTCCCCAGCAGTATAAGCTTCCTTATCTGATAGCCTCGAAAGATAACTCAAAATACTCGTACGCGCTCGTGCACTAACAACATAATCAAGCCATTTAGCTGTTGGATGTGCATTTTGATCGGTAATAATCTCTACTGTTTGACCGTTATGCAGAGATTGCGATAATGGAACTTCTTGCCCGTCTACTAATATTTTTTGGCAGTGATTCCCGACCTCAGTATGGACGGCATAAGCGAAATCGATTCCCGTTGAGCCTTTTGGGAGCTCAATAATACGCCCTTTGGGCGTAAAGAGATAAATTTCTTTTGGAAAAAGATTTGCCTTCATCGCTTCCATAAACTCTTCAGAAGAGACACCACTATCTTGGAGTTCTGTCACAGAATCAAGCCACTTATTCGTTCGCATTTGATTGTGACCTTGCCCTTCATATGCATCTTTATAACGCCAATGCGCTGCTGCTCCCGCTTCCGCTATCACATGCATATCACGCGTTCGGATTTGAACCTCTACCGGCAAACCATTACGCCCGAAAACGATAGTGTGAAGGCTCTGATAACCATTTCCTTTGGGAATTGCAATATAATCTTTAAATCCACCAATGATCGGTTTATAAAGTTGATGCACCATTCCTAGAACCCGATAACATTCATCTACGGTAGAGACAATTACACGAATCGCAAAAATATCATAAACGAGTTCAATTTTACCTTTGACTTTAAGCTTGTTATAGATACTCCACAGGTGCTTTTTACGTGTTGAAATACGGGATAAAATATTGCTGCGCACAAGTCGTTCGTAGATCGTATCCTTAATTTTAGTGAGGTTTTGATTCTCATTTTCATACTTTTCTTCAATTGCTTTTGCTAAAACAGCATAACGCATCGGATAGATATTTTCGAAACAGAGATTCTCCAAATAAACCTGTAAAACATACATCCCTAGACGAGCAGCAATCGGGGCATATACTTCTAGCGTCTCATAGGCAATACGACGTTTTTTATAAGCTGGCAACGACCCTAGTGTCCGCATATTGTGCAATCTATCTGCTAACTTCACCATGATAATGCGAAGATCTTTCGTCATTGCAAGAATCATTTTGCGGAAGTTTTCAGCTTTGGCTTCTTCTTTCGAGCGAAATTTAATCTGAGTAAGCTTTGTGACACCATCAACAATTTTTGCAACTTCATCACCAAACTCAGTGGCGATTTCATCGTAACCAATTTCGGTATCTTCAATTACATCATGCAAAATAGCACCCACTAAAGATGCTTTATCAATTTGTACTTCACTTAAAATAAGTGCAACAGCTAAAGGATGAAAAATATAAGGCTCGCCCGATGAGCGAAATTGTTCCTGATGCGCAAAAGCACCATAAACACACGCTCGTTTTACCTCATCTACCTCTTCTGGCGTGAGATAGCGTCGAATAATTCGCACTAAACGATCGACTTTTATCTCAAATTCTTTACGCCATGGAAGGAGATTAGGAGGAAGTTGAATGTTTTCCATTTTCGCTCCTCAGATTTCATCCTCAAAATTACCCTGCATACTTTCAATGAAGAATAATACCTTTATTTGTCGACAACATCATCTAAAGAAAATGAACTTATATTTAAAATATTCTTTCTAAAGCATTTATTTACCAACCCTAATAAACACAATCGTTAAAAATTAAAACTCAACGTTGTACTCTTGATCTTTTGCCTTAATCTCATCAATCGTAATACCACCTTTCGCGATTTCACGAAGCGCTATCACTGTTGGTTTTGATGCACGACTAGTTCTTGCAACTGTCGGCTCTACTCCCCTTTCCAATTGTCTTGCACGCTTTGCAGCAATCGTGACTAATTGAAAACGGTTATCTACTTTTTCTAAACAATCTTGAACGGTTACACGTGCCATGTTAACTCCTAAAATTCGAAACATAGAGGACACAAAAAGGTGCCTACAATAGTTTTATTATCAAATAACGTTATAAATAAAAAGTATGATATCTCGAGAATCATGACTTTTCAGACAGTGGATCATTATACCTTTAAATACCGAGCTTTTTATCTTTTTTCTTCTAACAGATCAACGAGCAGCTGTTGGTTCTGCATCTTTTGATAAGATGTCCTTAAACGATTGACTGCGAAGATCTGTGCCATATCTTTTAAAGCGATCTCAAATTGATCATTAATTACAACATAATCAAATTTATCATAATGCTGCATTTGATTCACCGCATCTTGCATCCTTTTTGCAACAACCTCAGCAGAGTCTTGCTGGCGATCATTCAAACGTTTCGCAAGCGCTTCAATAGATGGTGGTAGAATAAAAATTAATTCTGCTTCCGGCATAAGTTTTTTTACGGATGCGGCGCCTTGCCAATCAATCACAAGTACCACATCCTTTCCCGTGGTCGTATGCTTCTCCACCTCTTTTAGGGATGTACCGTAGAAATTACCAAAGACCTCAGCATATTCTAAAAAGGCCCCTTCACCGATAAGCTTTTCAAATTCAGACACATCAACAAAATGGTAATGAATACCATTTTCCTCACCGTCTCTTGGCGCTCGTGTGGTATGAGTGACAGCACGAGTAATCCGCGAATCTTGTGCCATTAAAGCATTAATTAACGTTGTTTTACCACCACCAGAGGGGGCTGAAACAACATATAGCAGACCTTTCCCCACATTTGATTTATTTGTGCTTTGCATTCTTTCTCTCTTCTCTATTTATTTTTCAGATAGAGGCTTTTCTTGAAGGATTATTGAACTAGTATATAATAAAGCGTTAGTAATGTTATTCAATTTGCTAAAAGCACAATTTAATATCAAGTTAGTTCCTAATTATTTGGAGTAAAACTCAATTATGTTGAAAAATTTATTATTAAGCGCAAGCATTGTTGCACTATTAGGCGGCATTGCATCAGCTCAAGGACAGACTGAAGTTATTTATCTTAAACAACATGGCGACTGGAAAGTTGAATGCCTGCAAGATGAATCTCCTGAAGGAACTTTTGAAAATTGCTTAATGTCTACAACAGGAGATATCGAATTAACGAATCCTGAAGATGAAACACAAAAGCAAAAAATCAAAGCTCTTCGAGCATCGGTTGTCTATCTTGGTGAAAACCCAACATTAATTTTCAGTGCCCTCCCTGGCGCACTATTAATCCCCGGTCTTGAACTCAAAATTGATGGAAAACAACTCGAAATTGACGGATCAAAAGTTACTGGTTTAAGCTTTGAGCGTTGCTTGCCTGATGGCTGTATCACAGGCTTACCGATTGTTGATGAAAAGGTATTAAATACACTTAAAGGCTCTAACAAACTCAATGTAAGCTATACTCATGACTTCTTAGGACCGGATCCAAATAATGTAAAAATTGATGTTTCAATGAAAGGTTTTACTGCGGCACTTGATGATTTAACAAAACAGGCAACCGCAAAATAAAAACTTACAGAAATAGCACTATTTCAGAAGGGATCGCCATTGGTTCGATCCCTTTTTTAGATTATAATTATCTATCTATTTTTCTTTTCTTAAAGGCCAACCTACGATTTTAGTCGTAGATTTTCCGCCTTTCTCTATTTAATATATTGAAATATAAGTCATCACTATTTATCTATGGACTATCCACAACATTTTGGCGTAATTGTGATCGGTGGCGGTCACGCTGGTACGGAAGCGGCACTTGCAGCAGCGCGATTAGGCGTGCCAACACTTCTATTAACACATAATATTGAAACTCTGGGCCAGCTGAGCTGTAACCCTGCGATTGGTGGCATCGGCAAAGGGCAAATTGTCAAAGAAATTGATGCGCTTGGTGGTGCTATGGCTCATGTGACTGATCTTGCGGGCATACAATTTCGCATTTTAAACGCATCTAAAGGCCCTGCCGTTCGTTCAACACGTGCACAGGCAGATAGAACGCTCTATAAGTCAGCGATGCGGAAAATTTTAGATAACCAACCCAATCTCTATCTTTTCCAACAAGCGGCTGATGATTTAATTCTTAAAGGTGATAAAGTTTGCGGCGTTGTAACACAAACAGGTATTCGATTTCATGGAGAAACTGTCATTCTCACCGCAGGAACATTCCTTTCTGGCCTTATCCATATTGGTATGGAAAATTATAGTGGCGGTCGCATGGGAGATAGCGCATCGATAACACTTGCCCATCAGTTAGCAGAGTTACAACTTCATAAAGGACGTCTCAAAACAGGAACACCTCCACGAATTGATGGTAAAAGTATCGATTTTAGTAATATGACAGAACAACCCGGCGATACGCCAACTCCGGTGTTTTCATATCTTGGATCACGTGAACAGCATCCTCGTCAAGTCTCTTGTTGGACGACATATACCAATGAACAAACGCATGACATTATTCGCAGCGGCCTCGATCGTTCGCCAATGTATGCCGATAATAAAAAAATTGAAGGGTTAGGCCCGCGTTATTGTCCATCCGTTGAAGATAAAATTATGAAATTTGCTGATAAAGATCAGCATCATGTTTTTCTGGAGCCAGAAGGATTAGAAACACACGAATATTATCCGAACGGAATCTCCACAAGTCTTCCTTTCGACATTCAAGTAAAACTTGTCCGTTCAATCCCAGGACTTGAAAATGCTCATATCACGCGCCCAGGATATGCTATTGAGTATGATTTTTATGATCCTCGCGATCTTAAATTCACTTTAGAAACAAAAGCAATTGAAAACCTCTACTTTGCAGGGCAAATTAATGGTACAACTGGCTACGAAGAAGCCGCTGCACAAGGGCTTCTAGCAGGAGTAAATGCCGCTCGACGTTACCTAGAGCAAGATGCATGGTATCCCAAGCGTCATGAAGCCTATATTGGAGTAATGGTTGATGATCTCATCAATCTTGGGGTACGTGAACCTTATCGTATGTTTACATCACGTGCGGAACATCGTCTTATTTTACGGGAAGATAATGCAGATGAACGTCTGACTCCCATTGGCAGAGAGCTTGGATTAGTAGATGATTATCGTTGGGAAAAATTCCTCGAAAAACAAGAGTCGATCGCTAAAGCAGAACAGCAATTTAAAGATTGGATGATTCGAGCTGACTCCCCAGCAGGACAAAAGGTGCAACAAGAGCACAATATTGATCTTAAACAAAATATCAGAGCAATCAATCTGCTAAAACGCCCAGAAATACATCTTGATACACTGATAGAATTAAATGATACACAAGGACCTGATTTAACAGAATTTTCATCAGAAGTTCTTCAAAAAATTGAGATTCATACGAAATACGAAGGCTATATCCAACGTAGTATTGAAGATATTAAGCGAAATCAAAAATTTGAAAATGCCGCGCTCCCTGCCAATATCGATTACAGTCAAATCGAAGGCTTATCGATCGAAATTCAAGAGCGCTTAAATCAAGCACAACCAGAAACACTTGGACAAGCATCTCGTATTCAAGGGGTTACACCTGCGGCAATCTCACTCATACTGGTTCATCTGCGTAAAGGAAAACTTCCTCTTAGAAACAGACAGACAAAGGATTAATTCATGATGCGAAAATCACTACTCAAAATAGCACTATCATCGATACTCGCCCTATCACTGATCTCTGCCAATAATCTTATGGCTAACCCAAATAATAGGGAGCCGCAAGCTTTGAGTACATCTAAAGAATTTACTCTTTATTTTGATTTATCGCCTGCAGACATTGATGCACTAACAAAAAATCCTCGCTCTGCAAAAGCACTTACCAACCAAACGTGGTTACGGATTGCGGGTTATTATCCATCGTCCATGAAAATTGATGGTATGGCAGGTTCAGATACGCGTATCGCTATTGGCAAGTATCAGGAATCTCTTGGACAGAAAGCTGATGGTATTCCGCATCCTCAATGGGAGAGCCCTTTAGAAACAGAAGTCAGAAAGGCAGTTCAAAGACAACTACAACTTCTCGGATTTTATAATGGAACAATTGATGGCCGTAATGGCACTGCAACCCGCAATGCGATTCGGGCTTATGAAAAAAGTGTAAATTTACAGGAAACAGGAACTTTAGCTCCTATTGTCTTATTTCATCTATTCAACCCTCGTTTCCTGCCTGAGAATGCCAAAACAACATCTCGGGAAACCTCAACAGTAATAGAAAAATCTGCACTTGAAGAAGCTCCTAAGAATGAAAAGACAACTTCCATTCAAGAACCCGCCGCAAAAGATCGCTCTTCAACTACAATGACGACAATAACCTCCAATACAGTACAGGTACCCAACAGTGATCAACATTCGGCTAGTTCCGACACCGAAGCTCCCCAAGTAGACAACAACACTAATGATATTACTCTCCCTTTTGCACCAGCAACTCAGGGAGCCCTTTCTATTTTAGCAAAAGATAATCCCCCCGTAAGCGTCTCTAACCTTGAAGAAGCTGAAGATATTGAGAACGATCCCGAAGGCCGAATAGCCCTCAAAAGTATCGTGGAACTTGAAGAACCTCTACGACCATTTGAGTTATCACGCGCCGAAGTCGATCAAATTTTAATTAAAGCTAAGCGCTCTGATATCTTTTTTGCACAAGTTGCCTTGAGCCTTTTAGATCTCTATGAGGGACCACTTGATGGTGCCAACGGCCCGGCAACCCGCTCTGCAATTCGTGCATTTGAAAAAGCTCTCAATCAAAAAGAAACAGGTGAGATTCTACCTCGTTGGCAAACGCCTCTACGCCAAATAATGTATCGTCTAGTCCAATATCGCCTAAAACAAGATGGATTATATGAAGGAGAAATTGATGGGATTACCGGTTCCGGCACCCGTAATGCAATCAAAGCCTATGAAAAATCTGTCAATACCGAAGAAGTAGGACAATTAACACCGGCATTACTCCTTACACTTTTCAATACTGACCTCAATGAACCAATGGTAGATAGCGAGGAAATTCCTACGGACTCTCCTGAAGATGTCACTGACGATGGAACTTCGCCAGTTTCTGCAGAAGAAGATCAAGAACTCAAAGCTGATAGCAATAAGAATGAGGAGGTTTACCGTTCTTCTGTGAAAAAATTTGACCTTTCTCATACCAAAAGTAAAGAAGATATTGCACTTTCTCAGCTACAATTAGCCTATCTAGGTTTCTTATCTGGCACTGTTGATGGCTTAACCGGCCCATCCACCACCAATGCTGTAAAAGCCTTCCAAAAAGCTTTTAATCTTCCACAAACAGGAAAATTAGATAAGAAGACTCAAGAAAAATTGGATATTGAAAATATCAATAAGTTCCAACGTTATCTCAAACGCACCGAGTATATGAAAGATGATCCTACTGGAACTTTAGGTCCTAAGACTCGCCGCGCTATTGGAATTTTAAAAAACCGCTATGGCTATAAAGTCAATGAATCACTCGATATTCCTGCATATCTCATCCTGATTGATGAAGAGCAAGATACTAAATTTTCAAAAGAGTACTACGAAAAAGTTATTAAGCTTCGTGAAGCTGAAGAGAGTATCAAGGAGACGCAAGCATTCCTCATTGGTTTTGGCGTTCTTAATGGCAAAGCCGATGGAAAAATGGGGCCTGCGACAGAAAAAGCAATTAGCACATATCGTTCACAACAAGGATTAAGTAAAGGTAATCAGATTGATAATAACCTTCTACAATCTTTTAAGAAAGCTGCACCTAAACAAGCGCAAGCCTACCTACAAAAATTGGGGTACCCAATAAAACCAGATGGGATTTTTGGTAAAAATTCCAAGAAACAATTAAATGCATTCTTAAAGACACAAAAAAAACCTGCTTCAGATATTGTAACGGCTACCATTTTAATGGACTTAAAAACAGCCTTAGAACAGAAACTTACCCGAAATGGTTCACAATCATCCTCTACAAGCTCGGCAACAACACGCAAAACAGGTACCGCGCCACGTTTACAAAAAGGCTTACAGCAAGAAAAAATCCTATCTAATGCACCCTCAAGCACGGTAAATGGTACATTACAGATTATGAAAAATAATTCAGGGGCAGTAGTTGGCTGCAAGGTAAAAAATATTACGATGGCTGCTGACTGGTGCAGTGGTAAACGAAATGGATCTAGCTGCCGAGTTCTCTATCGAAATGGACGCGTTCTCTCGATGAACTGTAAATAAATTATCACAATAGTACTGTACAAAAGCTCAACCTTAATTATTATTAATGTTGAGCTTTTTTATATTTCTTAGAAAGCCGATTATTAGGGGAACTACATCGCTTATCGAGCTCTTAAAGAGTATTCACCAGAATAGATACGCTGAACTTGCCCATTACTCGTCTCAATTAAGAGCGCCCCAGAATAATCAATACCCACCTCTTTTCCATATAACGTTTTATTTTCAGCAATAAGTTGAATTTTTTTACCATAAAAACAGCTATATTTTGGCCATTCCCTAACTAAATCTGGTAATCGTAATCTGTTCAAATACGCTTGCGATAATTGATAAATAGATTCCACTAAACTGGCAACTAATTGATTGCGATCAATAGGCTTACCCAAAACTGCTTCGCAACAAGTTGGATGATTATCTAATAATTGAAGACCCTGATCGTGATGATTATTCACACCGATTCCTATCACTACCTCAATCATCCCTGCACGGACTTGGCTCTCTATCAAAATACCTGCAATTTTCTGACCATTGACCCAGACATCATTAGGCCATTTAAGCTTCGCCTCACACACTCCTTGCGCTTTAAGTGCCTGCAGTAAAACAAAACCAACATATAAACTTAATGAATTTAGCTGCTCTGCAATGTCTAGAGAAAATCGACATTTTAATGAGAAATAAAGATTTTTTGCCAATGGTGAAACCCATGTTTTTTCACGTCGTCCACGACCTTTCTTCTGCATTTCAGCGACAACAACATCAATATCAAACACCGAATCTTTTTTACCTATTAATTCTAGATTCGTCGATTCTGTGGAAAAAAGTGTCGCAATACGCATCTTATTAGCGATAAAAGAAGGGATAGAAGCAATAATGGAGTCTTGAGCTAAAGGTATATAGCTTATCAATGTTATCAAGCTTTGTCGTCTTGGATTATACTCATAAAAATCACTCAATGATGCAAGCGAAATAACGACGGTCTCAAGCTGTGACTCATCAAGCTGCAAGTTTAAGGCGAGATCTGATAAACAATACTCCCCTTTCTGAGAAACCAGCTTGAACAAGCGCTCTATCAACATCATTTTTGTCATTTTTAATATCCCAATAAAAAAGAGTGCTTCGATTATAAAGCACTCTTTCCATTAAAAATTCTTTAAATTAGCTAAAGAAAATTACTCCAAAAAGCAGAACCCAGCCTGTTAAGCAGAGTAAACCGATAATATAGAGTGGTAATTTGTAAATAAATACACTTTCAGACATGCCAACTTCCCCACAAATTATTCACTATGAAATAAGATTATAATACATTAACAACAGCTTCCGCCGCAAGCTCAATATTCTGATCGTTCAATGCAGCAATACAAATTCGGCCAGAGTTAACTGTATAGATAGCATAATCTTTTTTCATTTTCTCAACTTGATCTGAGCTAAGTCCTGAGTAAGAAAACATCCCTGCTTGCGCATTAATAAAACTAAAATCAACTTTATCTTGTTTACTATTGAGAAGTGCTACAAATTTTGCGCGCATTGATTTAATACGATCACGCATTTCAGCTAGTTCTTTTTCCCAAGAAGTTCTTAATATGGGATTTGCCAAAACATAATGAACTAATTGCGCACCATAGGCAGGAGGTGAAGAGTATATTGCCCGCACCATTGTTTTTAACTGTGATGTGATACGCTCCTGCTCTTCTTGGCTAGAAGTAATCACTGTTAGCGCGCCAATGCGTTCACTATAAAGAGAGAATGATTTTGAAAATGAGGTCGCAATAAAAACCGGAATATTCTGTTCAGCAAAAATATGAATCGCTTCAGCATCTTCGCGAATACCCTTAGAAAAACCTTGGTAAGCCATATCTAAGAATGGAATTAGATCGCGTTCTTTAAATACTTGTGCAAGTTTTTGCCACTGCTCTGTCGTTAAATCTGCGCCCGTTGGGTTATGACAACATGCATGTAAAACAACAATTGATTTCATCGGTAATTGACAAACAAATTGATAAAAATTATCAAAAGCAACACCTTTAGTCTCAGGATCAAAGTAAGGATAACTCTCTACTTTAAAACCCGCGCCTTCAAAGATTGCGATGTGATTATTCCAAGTTGGTGAAGAGACATACACTGTACTATCTGGAACAATGGTAGATAAAAAGTCACCACCGACTTTTAGAGCGCCCGTCCCACCCAGCGATTGAACCGTTGCCAAACGTTTATCTTGATAAAGTGAATGATCTTCCGTAAAAAGCAACTTTTGCACACAATCCACATAACTTCCAAGCCCACTCATGGGCAAATATACTTTCGGCTCTGGATGTTCAAAAAGATATTTTTCAGCTTCTTGTACAGCTTTCAAAACTGGTACTTTTCCTTCATGGTCTGAATAGATACCAATACTTAAATTTACTTTTTTTTCGCGTGGATCTTTCTTATATGCCTCAACGACTCCCAGAATTGCATCATCAGCTGCTAAAGGGACTTCATTAAATAATTTCATTGCTTCTTTTCCTCTCTTCACTCACTATAATGGCCAAACGTACATAACCGCAGGAACTACCGTAATAATTAACAATAGATCAAGCAGTAAACCCATTCGCCAATAATCCCCAAATTGATATCCGCCAGGTCCCATCACTAATGTATTAGAATGATGACCAATCGGCGTATTAAAAGCACAAGAGCATGCAATTGCAATAATCATTAGATATGGATCAATACTATGACCCATCATATTAGCGATTCCAACTGCAATAGGTGCCATAATCACCGCTGTTGCCGAACTATTAATCACATCCGTTACCAACATTGTAATTAACATGACTAAGGACAATACTAACATAGCAGGAAGTCCTTCTAAAAGCGGAACAATGGATGAAACAATAATATTTGTTGCGCCAGTTGATTCAAGAGCCGCACCAACCGTAATAAAACACCCCAAAAGTACCACTAGCGGTCCATCAATACTCTGATAAACCTCTCTTAGAGTAATTAATTTAAATATAATCAAGAGAAAAATCGCCAACGGAAAGGCAATATGAGGCGGTAAAATTTGAAAAGCAACAGCTAAAATCGATAACACAAAAATCCCCGCTGTCGGGAGCATTTTAGAAGAGGGCTTAAGACGAATATTACGCTCTGCTAAAGGCAGACAACCAAGATAACTCATCATCTCCGGTAATTCACGCTTATATCCTTGAATAAGAAGTATATCCCCAGCTTTTAGTGTTAAACGTGAAAAACGCTGTCGAATACGCTCTCCTTGTCGAGATATCCCTAAGATATTAATGTTGTACTGCTCTTTTAAATAAAGCTCTGAAATTGTAGCATTTGTGATACGCGCACCAGGATTGACAATCACTTCAAGCACTTCAATACTATCTGTACCATGCTTCTCTTTATTCTCTTTTGAAAAATCGATATCAACGCCCGTTAAGAGCTCAAGTTGTTTCAGATCTTCTGGTTGACCTTCGATTAATAAAATATCATTTACCCGTAAACTCTCTTCCTTACTTGGCGATAAGAGACGACGGGCTCCTCGCAATAATGTAACCACTTCAACATGATCTTCCGTCACTTTTTCAAGATCACGAATAGTTTTACCGATAAATTTGTTATTAGGCGTAATTGTCGCTTCAAGTAGATAATCATCTGTTTCAAAAAGTCGTTCATGGCGATCCGCACCCCGTACAGGAATTAAGCGCCATCCGATAAATGAGATATAAAGTAGCCCTACAACGACTACGACTATTCCTGTTGGTAAAAAATCGAACATCGTAAAAGCACCAACAGTTGAATCAGCGGTTTCCCGGTATTGCGCGATAATCATATTCGGAGGTGTTCCAATTAAGGTTACGGTTCCACCAAGCAAGGACGCAAATGCCATCGGCATTAAAAGTCGGGATGTTGGAATTTTATAGCGCTGCGACACTTGAATCGCAACCGGCATAATAAGTGCTAATGCTCCGACATCATTCATAAATGCGGAAAAGAATGCGACCAAACCAGTCAGCGTTAACACTAATAGTGCTGGTCGATCTGAAAAACGACTTAAATGCTGTGATAAATGATAGGTAACACCCGTATTACCTAATGCATTACTCAATACAAGGACGGATGCAACGGTAATTACCGCACGATGACTAAAGCCAGAAAATGCATTATTTATCGGGATCACGCCCACAAGAACAAGGGCTAATAGCGCCCCTAAAGCAACAACATCAAAACGCCAACGTCCCATCATAAAAGCGATAAAACTACATAGCAAAATCACCAACGCATAAAGTTGTACGTTGGTGATACCGTTAATTAGTGGTTCAGAAAACAATGTAAACATTGTGGCCTCATCTACTCACGTGATAATAATAATTTTTCCTGTGTAGAAAGCATAGTCGCTCGTTCTTCACTTGTAAATGGACGTTGATAATATTCACCTGTTTCACCATCTAAGATCCATGCCGTATAATCATCAAAATAGGAGAGTAGTCCCTCTCGAAGAATATGTGCTTTAATTGCTTCATTTACAATGGGCACAGCAATTTCAATTCGGCGGAAAAAGTTACGATGCATCCAATCGGCGCTTGAAATAAAAAGTGGTTGTTCACCACCATGACAAAAGCAAAATACCCTCGAATGCTCCAAAAAACGGCCAACAATTGAAATTACTCGAATATTTTCTGAAAATCCTTTTAATCCTGGCCGTAATGAACATGCGCCACGCACTAGCAGATCAATTTTCACACCCGCGTTAGAGGCTTCATAAAGCTTTTCAATTAAACTCTTTTCAAGAAGAGCATTCATTCGCGCAATAATATAAGCATCTCTCCCCGCTTTTGCCTCTTCAATTTCAAAATCAATATAAGAAATTAAGTTTTCATAAAGTGTGAAAGGTGACTGCCATAACCGACGAAATGTAGACGGCCGTCCTAAACTCCCTAAATTCACAAAAATATTCGTGATATCTTGCGCAATGTCACGATCACTCGTCATCAGAGCAAAATCGGTATAAACCTTAGCCGTTCCGGTATGATAATTCCCCGTACTTACATGCGTATAATATTCAAGATGATCTGGATTCTCATCTGTTGGCTCATGACGTACAATTAGCAACATTTTAGCATGCGTTTTGTAACCAAAAATCCCGTACACTACTTTTGCACCAGCTTCTTCTAAAATCGAAGCCCAGGCAAGATTCGTTTCCTCATCAAAGCGCGCCATTAACTCACAGACAACATTCACCTCTTTCCCATTTTTGGCAGCCGTAACTAAATGCTGCATTAATTGAGAATCATTACCCGTACGATAAATGGTCATACGAATCATTTGAACCTGAGGATCTTTTGCTGCTACCTCTAACAGCTGCACAGTTGGTGCAAAACTATCATAGGGATGATGAAACAACTGCTCTTTAGTACGAATTATTTCAAAAATATCCTCTTTTTCTTTCCATTTATCCGCATATTTGGGTTGAAATTCAGGATAAAAAAGTTCGGTATGCCCTTTTAGAAAAGTTCGTAATTCTCTAAAACGGGTCAAATCGATAAAATGATGAATCGGATAAATTTCTGAATCTTGAAGCTCAAACTCTTTTGCAAGAAAGTTTTCGATCCGTTTTGGCATCTGCTTGCTAATCTCAAGACGTACCGCATGCCCAAAGTTGCGCTGGTGTAGCTCGCCTTTCAATGCTTGGTGTAAATTAGTAAGCTCCTCTTTATCTATAAAAAGATGGCTATTGCGAGTGACACGAAATTGATACGCAGCTTTAATAGTAAAACCATTAAAAATCGTTGTAAGTTGATCTCGAATCACTTCACAAATAGAGGTAAAACGTATACCAGTACCCTTATTTTTTAAAAGGATAAGGGACGGAAGATTTTTAGGAAGGGATAACATTGCCGTATCCACTTCACGACCATAGGTATCTTTTCCCTCCAACTCTATAATGTAATTTAAAGATTTATTGTAAATATGAGGAAAAGGATGGGCAACATCAAGTGCAATAGGTGTCAAAAGCGGGTTAATAGACTCATGAAAGTAATTATCCAACTGATTACGATCTTCATCATCCCACTCTTTACGCTTAACAAATTTCACATTTGCTTCTTTTTCAAGAAGCGGCAAAATTCCATGAGAAAAGACTTTATACTGCTCATGTACTAAAGCTGATACTCGTTGATTAATCGACTCTTGCCAATCTAAAACAGAATCCCCATCAACATGAGTTTCCCCAGCAAAAATACGTTCTTTGATATTCGCAAACCGAACCTCAAAAAACTCATCAAGATTTGATGAGACAATAGTAATAAAATTGAGTCGTTCTAAAAGCGGTGTTTCAATATTTTCAGCTTGTTTCAAAACTCGTTCTTGAAATGCCAAGATCGATTTTTCTCGATTAATGAATGGTAAATCATCCATTGGTTTTACCCTCTCAAGTGAAAAAAAAGCCCGTCAACCTGACGGGCTTTTCAGTAATTATTAAAAACTTTTTAATCTGTTAACCGCATCTAGCTGAGATTTTGCTAACGACAGCTCAATCAGAGCTTTTTCGATATCCAAGTCAGATTTAGCACCTGACTCAAGAACAGCTTTAGCTTCAGCCCGAGCTTTTTCAACAGCGACGGCATCTAAATCCTTCGCCCTTTCAGCACTGTCCGCTAACACAATGATTTCTTGAGGTTGAATTTCAAGCAGACCGCCTGAAATCCAAATAATCTCCTCTTTACCATCTTCTAGTGTTAGACGAACTTGACCTGCCTTTAATTGCGCTAAAGTCGGAACGTGACCAGGATAAACACCTATCTCACCTGTAACTGCTGTTGCGGCAAAAAATGTCGCAACACCGGCATAAAGCTCTTTCTCAGCACTTACAACAGTGACATTGATAGTTTTCATATTATCCCCTTATTACTTCTTATTCTCTTTCGCGTAACGATCAAGAACTTCGTTAAAGTTTCCTGTCATATAGAACATTTGCTCAGGAATATGATCACCTTCACCTGCTAAAATCGCTTTAAAGCTTGTGATTGTATCTTGCAAAGAAACATATTTACCTGGCGCACCTGTGAATACTTCCGCAACATGGAATGGTTGCGATAAGAAACGTTGAATTTTACGTGCACGAGATACTGTTAATTTATCATCTTCTGATAACTCATCCATACCAAGAATTGCAATGATATCTTTCAATTCTTGATAACGCTGAAGAATCATCTGTACACCACGCGCTACATCGTAATGCTCTTGCCCAATAACTAATGGATCAAGCTGACGTGATGTTGAGTCAAGTGGGTCAACAGCAGGATAGATACCTAAAGAAGCAATATCACGAGAAAGAACGATTGTTGCATCTAAGTGAGCAAACGTTGTTGCCGGAGATGGGTCAGTTAAGTCATCCGCGGGTACGTATACTGCTTGTACTGATGTGATCGAACCTTTTTTCGTTGAGGTAATACGCTCTTGAAGTACACCCATCTCTTCAGCCAGTGTTGGCTGGTAACCTACCGCAGAAGGCATACGACCTAAAAGGGCTGAAACTTCAGTACCTGCTAGTGTATAACGATAGATATTATCGATAAAGAGAAGTACATCGCGACCTTCATCACGGAAGTACTCGGCCATTGTAAGGCCTGAAAGTGCTACACGTAGACGGTTT
This sequence comes from Ignatzschineria sp. 22MB058224, assembly GCF_058188435.1. Taxonomy (NCBI): domain Bacteria; kingdom Pseudomonadati; phylum Pseudomonadota; class Gammaproteobacteria; order Cardiobacteriales; family Ignatzschineriaceae; genus Ignatzschineria; species Ignatzschineria sp. 22MB058224. The sequence continues at coordinate 1,984,777 of NZ_CP187366.1, read as the reverse complement.
CCAGGTGGCTCATTCATCTGACCATACACCATCGCAACTTTATCAAGTACATTAGAATCTTTCATCTCGTAATAGAAGTCATTTCCTTCACGAGTACGCTCACCAACACCAGCAAACACTGAAAGACCTTCATGCGCTTTAGCAATATTGTTGATTAATTCCATCATATTGACAGTTTTACCAACACCAGCACCACCGAAAAGACCAACTTTACCACCTTTTGCAAACGGACAGAGTAAGTCAATAACTTTGATACCTGTTTCTAAAACTTCTGTTGAACCTGCTTGGTCTTCGTAGCTTGGCGCCTTACGATGAATCGCCCAATGCTCAGATGCTTCAACAGGACCAGCATAATCAACTGGGCGCCCGAGAACGTCCATGATACGACCTAATGTACCTGCTCCAACGGGTACAGAAATAGGGCTATGTGTATCCTCTACCTCTAATCCACGTTGTAAACCATCAGAACTTCCCATTGCGATTGTTCTTACAATTCCATCACCTAATTGTTGTTGAACTTCTAAGACTAGATCGTCTTTAGAGCCAACGACTTTCAGTGCACTATATATACTTGGTACGGCGTCACGTGGGAATTCCACGTCAACAACTGCACCAATTACCTGTACAATTTTTCCTGACATACTCTATCTAAACCTCTTTAACCCAAATTTTTGTTAACGTCGTACTAATTGATTGCTGCTGCACCACTGACAATCTCAGTAATTTCCTGAGTAATTGCTGCTTGACGAGCTTTGTTGTATACCAATTGTAATTCATCAATCAAGTCGCTAGCATTATCACTTGCGGCCTTCATTGCTATCATTCGCGCAGCCATTTCACAGGCAACGTTTTCAACAACTGCTTGATAAATAACATATTCAATATAACGATCTAACACAATATTCATAAGCTCTACTGGCGCAGAATCATAGACATAATCCCATGCTAAGCTTGAATTACTCGCAAGGCTTTCAAAGCCCAAACGATCTTGCAATGCCCCAGGGATTACTGGTAACACTTGGATCGCTGACGGCTTTTGCGTCATCGTATTCACAAACTCGTTAGCAAAAACATGGAGTTCATCAATTTTTCCATCTTGGAAAAGATCTAGCATTGTGGTTGTGACGCCAATTAGATCCTTAGACGCGGGGGTATCACCTAAATTATTTACCGATGCTACAAGATTTCCACCAAAACGTGAGAAGAAAGCATTTGCTTTATTCCCAATCGTTGCAATCTCAACCTCAATGCCTTGCTCATGCCACTCTTTCATTTTATTAGCAACGACTTTAAATAAGTTATTATTCAAGCCACCTGCTAAGCCACGATCTGAGCTAACGACGATAATTCCTACACGTTTTGTGTCACGTGGAATCAAATATTGATGTTTGAACTCTTCAGGTGTTGCTTCACCAAGATGCGCAGCGAGCTTAATGATTTGCTGAGCATATGGCAAAGATTTATTGCGGCGAATCTGCGTAGCACGCATTTTACTTGCTGCAACCATCTCCATCGCACTAGTAATTTTTTGAGTATTACTAATACTTTTAATCTTACTACGTATTTCTTTTCCAACAGCCATGAAATTCCTACCTAATTGCTATTTGACACCAACTCGAAAACAGCCGTTATGCTGTTTTCCAGCTTTCACCTTTCTTAAATTGACTTACAACTTTATCAAGTGCTGCAAGAACTTCGTCATTGTAAGCGCCTTTACTGTTGATGTCTTTTAAGAGATCTTGGTCTGTTGCGTTTGCTGAAACAACTAAACCATGCGCAAATGGTCGAACTTCTTCGATTGGCAAATCATCTACATATTTATATTCAATTGCATAGAGGATAAGTGCCATCTCTGCAATGCTATATGGACGATATTGCGCTTGCTTCATAAGCTCCATAACGCGCTGACCACGAGCCAACTGACGACGAGTTACTTCATCAAGGTCTGATGCAAATTGTGAGAACGCTGCAAGCTCACGGTATTGAGCAAGTGCTAAGCGAACACCACCACCTAATTTACTAATTAGTTTTGTCTGAGCCGCACCACCAACACGAGATACTGAAATACCAGCATTCATTGCAGGACGTACACCAGAATTGAAGAGACCAGACTCTAAGAAAATCTGTCCATCAGTAATCGAAATAACGTTAGTTGGTACAAACGCCGAAACGTCTCCACCTTGTGTTTCGATAATGGGTAATGCTGTCAATGAACCAGTCTTACCTTTCACTTCACCATTTGTAAACTTCTCAACATAATCTGCGTTTACACGAGCTGCACGCTCAAGAAGACGTGAATGAAGATAGAAAACATCCCCAGGATATGCTTCACGACCTGGAGGACGACGAAGCAGGAGTGAAATTTGACGATATGCCACTGCTTGTTTTGATAAGTCATCATAAATGATTAACGCGTCTTCACCCCGGTCACGGAAATACTCACCCATCGTACAACCTGTATACGCTGATAAATATTGCATTGCCGCTGAATCAGAAGCACCTGCTGCAACAACGATCGTATGATCCATCGCACCATGCTCTTCAAGTTTTGCAACAATATTAGCAATTGTTGAGTTTTTCTGACCAATCGCCACATAAATACACTTAATACCACTATTTTTTTGGTTAATAATTGTATCAATTGCAATTGCAGTTTTACCTGTTTGACGGTCACCAATGATTAACTCACGTTGACCACGCCCAACTGGAACCATTGAGTCAATCGCGATATAACCTGTTTGCATTGGTTGATCAACCGATTGACGGTCAATAACACCTGGCGCGATTTGCTCGATCGGTGCGGTAAGCTTTGTACCTAGCTCCCCTTTGCCATCAATAGGATTACCAAGACCATCAACTACACGGCCAAGTAACTCTGGACCAATTGGGGTTTCAAGAATGCGACCCGTACATCTTACTTTGTCGCCTTCTGTAATTTTTTCGTAATCACCAAGAAGCACAACCCCTACTGAATCTCTTTCAAGATTTAGCGCAAGGCCACGTACACCGTGTGGAAGCTCAACCATTTCACCTTGCATCACAGAGTCGATTCCGTGAACACGAGCAATCCCATCAGTTAAACTAACAACCGTACCTTCCGTTCTCTCTTCAGGTTTGAGTTCAAATTCTTCAATCTTGGATTTAATGAGATCACTGATCTCAGATGGATTTAATTGCATCTTTTAAATCTTCCTCTTATATTCATTAAACTTAATTCATTGATCGGATCATGCCATCTAAACGGCCTAAAATTGAACCATCAATGACTAAATCATCTATTTGTAAAATAGCACCACCTAATAAGGAAGGCGAAATGGTTACTGTTAATTCGATCTCTTTATTAAAACGTTTTTGAAGTGCTTTAACAAACATCTCTCTTTGCGCATCCGTTAAGGGATATGCACTTTGCATTTCTACCTCAAGAATGTTTCGCTTAGCCAATAAACGCGCTCTGTATTCGTCATAAACAGAAGGCAAAATCTCATAGCGCTTGTTTTCACTAATCGCTAGTAAAAAACCATTCTCTTCTTTGGTGAGGTCACGATTCATAATCTTAGCTGATAAGTCACCTAAGAATGCTTTTTTCTTTTCGACCCCTAACTCAGGTAAGTCCATAACTTCTTGTGTTACCGTTTCACTCATCAAGTCTTTTAATGAGCAAAGAAACTGCGCCCAACGATCTTCGCTTTTCGCATCTTCTTTGGCAATCATCATTACGGCTTCTGCGTAAGGTCTTGCTACTGTTGCTAATTCTGACATATTTACTTTTACATCGTTTATTAGTTATCAAAATGCTCTTCAAATAGAAGAGCAGGCGACTAGAGCTGATTTGCTAACTCTTCTAACATCTTAGCATGAGTTTTCTCGTCAACTTCTTTCTCAATGATTTTGCTCGCACCTTGGATACTCAAAGCGACTACTTGTTGTCTCAAACTTTCTTTAGCTTGATTAAACTCTGCTTCGATTTTATTGTGCGCTGCTTCAATCTCTCTTTGCCCAACTTCTCTGCTATCTTCTTTTGACTTTGCAATCAAACTATCTGCTTGTTGTTGTGCTCTACCAACAAGGTTTGCGGCTTCTACATGAGCTTTTTTAAGTAACTCATCGACTTCCGCTTCAGCTGTTGCTTGAGCGGCTACGCTCTCTTCAGCAGCTGCTAAACCTTCAGCAATTTTCGCACGTCTCTCTTCAATAGCTTTGATTAAAGGTGGCCAGATAAACTTCATAACCACCAAAACCAAAATGAAAAAGACGATAAACTGGGCAATCAAGGTTGCGTTAATATTCATTTTACTACCTATCCTTTATATGCCTGTATAACAAATGTCTTTACCACTTAAGCTTAAGTGTAATGTAATTACGCACCTGCGAATACAGTCATACCGAAGAATACTGCGATACCAACACCGATTAAGAAAGCCGCATCAATAAGACCTACAAGAATGAATACTTTTGGTAAAAGAGAATCCATGATCTCTGGTTGTCTTGCAGATGCTTCAATGTATTTAGAACCCAACATAGAGATTCCGATTGCCGCACCAATTGCACCAAGACCAACGATAATACCGCAAGCAATTGCAACTAAACCCATAATATAACTCCTTAACTATAAGAAAATACTAACGTTAACAATAAAATAATAACAAAACACAATCTTTCGATTGATTCTTTAATGAGATTCATGCGCTTGGCCAAGATAAACAAGTGTCAGCGTCATGAAAATATAAGCTTGTAATACAACAATAAGGATATGGAAAATTGCCCATGCTGCACCAGCAAATATATGTAGCCCCATTCCCCAAAGCGTGCCTGTTGCACCCAAAAGCGCAATCAACATAAAGATAAGCTCACCGGCAAACATATTACCGAAAAGTCGCATACCTAATGAGAAAGCTTTCGAAATAAATTCAACAAGATTTAAAACAAAGTTAGCCGGTGCTAACCAAATACCAAATGGAGCGCAAAAGAGTTCTTTTACGAAGCCCATTCCTTTTGCTTTAATTGAGTAAAAAATCACAACTGCAAGAACCGCACAAGACATACCTAATGTTGCACTCACATCAGCAGTTGGAAGAATTTTATGATAAGGGATAGACTCTTTAAGCCCAAACACATCTAAAATTTTGTCAGCTAAGTCGATTGGAAGGAAATCGAGGGAGTTCATGACCACAATCCAAAGAAATACAGTCAAACCTAGCGGAGCTATGAAGCCTTGAGGACCATTAACAAGTGTGCGTGATTGTTTCTCTGCAAACTCCACCAAAATTTCAACAAACGCTTGAAATCGACCAGGAACACCTGACGTCGCTTTGCGCGACGCTGCAAACAAGAAGAGGACAACGATTATCCCACAGAGAACTGACCAAAATACCGTATCAAGATTAATAAGACCAAAGTTAACAAACTCATGGGCTTCTTGTGGTGTGCCCCTCTGATTTAAGTTAACGAGATGGTGCCCAATATACGCTGCATTTGTTAATTCACTAGCCATAGTTCTCTCTATTAATTTCTTTATCTCTTCGAAGCGAAGATATTAACACATATCCAAGGGGAACTTGTGATACGACTATAATCCCAATTAAGAACGCGAACAAATTCGGTTCTTTAATTATCATGATACTGACCAAAAAGAGCATCAAAATAATAAATTTATTCAAAAAAACACCGATCCAAAAGAAAACCTTATGTAGCCGAACAAATGCCATATTCGCCGCCATAAACAGGTTTGGTATCAAAATTGACACACCGGCAGCAAATAGCGATATAGCTGTCGTACCATCATACCAAAACCACGCCAACACACTGATTATTAATAAAATAGTGAACTGTGCAACTACAATTCTAGGAATCATTCGATCATTGCCTTTAAATTCATGCCAAGATTATAGTCGCCATCACTCTTCAGGTCAACTTCTATTCGTAGCCATTTTGTAGGATTCTCCTACGACTTTTTCAACTTCAATAAAATACCGTCTAATTCATCTAAAGAATTGTAACGAATGATGACCTCACCTTTCCCTCTTTTTTTAGCTTTGATTTCCGTAGCCGCACCTAAAAACTCACTAAGCTCTCGTTCTAATGAGAGCGTATCTTGATCTTTTTTTGAAACTTGCTTTTTTTCTACCACATTTTTCGATGATAATGCTTTCACCAGCTCTTCAGTTTCACGAACAGTAAACGACTTTTCAACAACGATATGCGCCGCCTTTACTTGATTCGATTTACTCAGCGTCAGCAATGCTCTTGCATGCCCCATATCTAGCTTACCTTCCACTAGAAAATCTTGCACAACTGTGTCAAGTTCCAAAAGACGTAAAGTATTTGTAATCGAAGAACGCGAACGACCAATCACATCACCCGCTTCCTGGTGCGTTAATTCGAACTCCTCAATCAATCGTTTTAAAGCGACTGCCGTTTCAACAGGATTGAGATTTTCTCGTTGAATATTCTCAATCAACGCAACTGCAAGTGCTTCCTGATCACTCATAACTTTAAAGATCACTGGCACTTTTTTAAGACCTGCAAGCTGAGAAGCCCTCCAACGACGTTCACCGGCAAGAATCTCAAACTCTTTTTGCCCCGCGACTTCTCGAACGATAATCGGCTGAATAACACCTTGCGACTTAATTGAAGTTGCTAATGTTTCGAGCGCTGACTGATCAAAAAAACGACGTGGCTGATATTTTCCCGGTGCCAATTTCTCAATCGAAATCTCTTTTACACTCTCTTTCTCTAGCTTTACCGCATCATTTGCAACGTCCGCACCTGTTTGACTTAAGAGCATCTCTAAGCCACGACCTAATCCTCTTTTCTTCACAACTACCTCTTTTTGCTACGAGAAACCACCTCACGAGCCAATTCAATATATGCTTCAGCTCCCTTCGATTTACCATCATAAACTGTAATTGGAACACCATAACTTGGTGCCTCTGCCAAACGAACATTTCTTGGAATAATTGTTTCAAACATTTTATCGCCAAAATGTGCTTCTAAGTTTTCTGAAACCTGCACAGCCAAAGTATTTCGACCATCATACATTGTTCGAACAACTCCCATAATATTAAGATGGGAATTTGCACTCGCTTTTACTGTGGAAATTGTATCCATTAACGCCGATATTCCCTCCAGCGCATAGTATTCACATTGAACGGGGATAATGATATCGGTAGCGGCAGCAAGTGCATTGAGCGTCAACATATTCAGAGATGGAGCACAATCTAGAATTATATAGTCAAAGTTCCCCTGTACTGGCTCAAGTGCTTTTTTAAGCGTATATACACCCTTATCACTATCTTGCGTCAAAAGCACTTCTGAACCGGTTAAATCACCATTAGCTCCGATTAAACGCAGCCCAGCCTTTTCTAAATCCATAATGACATCTGCTAAGGTTGCTTCTCCTAGAAGGAGATCGACGATGCCAAACTCAAGGCTATTTTTATCAACGCCTATCCCAGTCGTTGCATTTCCCTGAGGATCTAGATCAATTAGCAAGACATTTGGGCGCATCTTGCCCTCAGTTAAACTTGATGCAAGATTGACTGCGGTTGTTGTTTTCCCGACGCCACCTTTCTGATTTGCTACTGCAATAACTGTTGCCAATGCGGTCCCTACCTTTTTGAATTTAGAATAAAAAGTATACCAAAAATCTATTTTGATAAGAATATCAAATGTCGCTCTTCATCTAAGCCTGGCACGTTCAGTTCAATAATTTCCCGCTTAGGAAATCCACTAACCGACTGCCATTCCCCATCAATAACCTTTCCCTTCATCGCCGCCATTCTACCATTCTTTGTTAAAAGATGTTGCGACCAATTCACCATATCTTCACCACTGGCAAACGCTCGAGATAACACAACATCATACAATTCTCGTGGTTGAAAATCTTGAACACGCGACGTCACAATTTCAATATTTGGCAAGCCAATTTCAATCTGCATTTGCGTAATAAATCGCGTTCTTTTAGTGGCACTATCTAGAAGTGTAAAGTGTGCATTCGGCATTACAATCGATAATGGAACCCCTGGCAATCCTGCTCCTGTTCCGACATCCACTAAACGTGACAATCCATCAATTGACTGCAATGATGGCACGAGTATTAACGAGTCAAGCAGATGCTTAACAATCATCTCTTGAGGATTGGTAATCGCTGTCAAATTGTAGGCTTTGTTCCATAACAACATCCCTTGCAGATATTTTGTTAATTTATCACAAGCCGCATCATCAATAGCATACGGCAATTGTGATAACGCTGCCGCAACATCTTCTTTCAAAATCATACTAGACATTCTTATTTATGCTTTCGCAACCTCTTTCGGCAAGATAAAAACTCGAACCCGACTACCTTTTTTAGTTACCTGATTCTCTTTCATCTCAATAAGACAATTCGCCGCACTTAAACCACTAAGCATTGCAGAGCCCTGCAATCCAACATTATCGACAACATACTCCCCTCGTTCATCTTGATAATAGTTTCCACGCAAAAATTCACGGCGAGGTTGAACTTTGTCGCTTCCAAAATTAATTGTGGCAAACAATTGTGGCAATTGTGATGTTAATCCCATTAACTTTTTAATGGCTGGGTACGCAAGAAGATAAAATGTCGCATAAGCTGAAACAGGATTACCAGGCAACATAATGATATGACAATCCCCCACTCGACCCCAACCAAAAGGTTTCCCTGGCTTAATTGCTAATTTCCACATATTCAAAGTCCCAAGCTCTGTGATCGCTTTCGCAATAAAATCTGCCTCACCCACCGATGCACCACCGCTCAAGATCACAAGATCATTGTCTTGGGTCGCTTTTTTTAATGCTGCAAGAACCATTTCATAATCATCTTGCAAAATACCACCATCGACAGGTCTTGTAAGTGTAGAAACCCACGCCAACAATTGATAACGATTTGCGTCAAATATTTGACTCTCTTCAATAGTCTCCCACGGCTCTTTTAGCTCGTTCCCTGTTGAAAAAACCGTGACTTTCAGATCTTCATAAACTTCTACTTCATAAATCCCTTGAGAAGCCAATAACGCAATCGCAGCAGGATCGAGCACATGACCTTGATGAAAAAGAACGCTACCCTTTGCAATTTCTTCCGCTTGCTTACGGATATTCATTCCGAAAGTCGCAGGCTCTGTCAGAATTAATTGATTATCAGCAGTGCGCGTATTTTCTTGCATTACGACAGTAGTACAATTTTCCGGAACTTTAGCGCCTGTAAAAATTCGCGCCGCTTCACCCTCTTGAAGTTTTAGGTTCACATCGTCACCGGCAAAAATGCGATCAACAATACGAAATTCTAAACAACTTCCTTCGTAATCACATAATGCATAGCCATCCATAGCACTATTATCAAATTGTGGTGCATCATAATTTGCATAACAATCCGCGGCTAACATTCGCCCAAAAGCTTCCTTTAAGGTTACTTTATGACTTTTTCGCTCTAACTCCATTCCCGCAAGCAATTCACGTAAAGCGACATCGTAATTTTTCATAGTAACTCCTCTTTTAATCGCTGAACATCTTCAGGACTATTACAATTTAAAAATTCTTTTTCACATGAGAAGCTAACAGGCTTCGCGCTTAATCTTTGAAGCAAAGCGCGTATTCGTAAATCATCTTTCATCAATAATTCACGAACTATTTGTAGATCTCCAGAGCAGGCTTGAAAATGCAGATAATGCCCCCTTTCAGGTGTTTGAGGATAGACCGCCTTTCCTTCTTTTCTTTCAAGCCTCAACTGCAACTCATGATGTAAACAGGATACCAATAGCGGCGGGATAAGTGGCGCATCACAACTCACTATCTGCACATATACTTGCTGATCAATATTATCTAAAAAACTCGCGATACCCGCTAAAGGCCCTTTGCCTCGCCACGCTTTTTGATCTGAAAAGACTGGAAAACCATAAGCCTGGTAACGTTCTAAATGATTATTTGCCGAGACATAAATTTGATCCACTTGCAGCGATAAACGCTCGATAACATGTTCAACTAAAGGCTTTTCATTCAACAGCATTAGCCCTTTATTGACATAGTTCATACGCCGACCTTCCCCACCAGCAAGAACCAACCCAACAATCGGCAATGTTAACTCTCGCTCTTTTCCCATCTCGACAATATATCCTGATCTGATTTTTTAGCCTCGACCCAGTAACTTTCACCATTTTTTAGATACTCTTTCTTCCAAAATGGTGCTTCAGTTTTAAGATAATCCATAATAAATTCAGCAGCCAAAAAAGCATCTAATCGATGTTTTGCCGTCACAATTAAAAGGACAATCGGCTCATCTGCCTTTAAAGTTCCGACACGATGGACAACTCGACATCCGGCAATATCCCAACGCTCTTTCGCAATCAAGATAATACGCTCAACCTCTTTTTCTGTTAAACCTGGGAAGTGCTCCAACTCCATTTCCGAAAGAGCAACAGCTTTATCAAACTCCCTAACCATCCCCTGAAACAGAACAAGCGCGCCAGCATCGCCAGATTCAGAAATCAGTAGATCACTCTCCTTTTTTAGATCGAACATCTCGCTTTGAATCGACACCTTAAAAAACATAATTACCCCCCTGTCACTGGTGGCAAAAATGCAACTCGATCACCATTACGAATCTCAACGGATGAAAAAATAATCTCTTCATTAACAACCACACGAAAAATATTGTCCGCGGACAATGCATCCGCCCACTTATCACCGCGCTTTTTCAAAAATACTAATAAATCATCGCTAGAACCACCGCCCCAATCAATTGTTTCTTGCTCTGTCTGCAGACGGTCTTTCAAATTCCCAAAGTACGTGATTATTATCATTGTTATTCCCTCTATATATTCTAAGAAAGCTTTCATATACTTTACCACTAAACACACTAAGCTTTTCGATGACGTTTATTACCTTTTCTTCGTAAAATACCGCCTTCTTTACCCCAAAAAAGCGAAAAAAGGTAAAAAAAGATAAGAATCAGAACAATCATCGGCCCTGAAGCAATATCGTATTGCACCGATGCAACTAATCCTAAATATGCACCTAACACCCCTAGCGTTATCGCAATCAATAAAACATATTCCATTCGATTACTCCAAAGACGCGCACAAATTGCCGGTATCATCATCATTCCTACCGTCATCAATGTTCCCAAAACCTGAAAAGAAGCGACCAAATTTAAGACCACAAGAAAAAGAAAAACCCCGTAAAAGAGCAAGCCTTGTTTTGTCTTAAGCGCTAAGTAAAGAGGATCAATAATATAAAGCAGAAGCGGCCTATAAATTACTGACAAAATTAGAAGTGTCAGTACTAATACACCCCATACTAGTTTTAATGATGCACTATCTACCGCAAGAACTGATCCAAACAGAATATGCAATAGATCCGCTTGAGATCCAATCTTCATGATCAACACAACCCCAATTGCAAGAGAAAAAAGGTAGAGGGCAGCAAAACTCGCATCTTCTTTTAAATTTGTGCAGTGCGCGATAATCGAAGCAAAGATCGCAATCAACACACCGGCAATCACACCACCGAGGCTCATTGCATAAACATTAAACCCGAAAAAGAGAAAAGCGATGGCAATCCCCGGCAATACACCGTGACTCAAAGCATCACCGACTAAACTCATACGATTTAATAGAAGAAATACTCCCACCATACCTGAGGAAACCGCAATCATAACGGAAGCCGCTAACGCACGCTTTAAAAAGGGAAGCGCTAAGAAAGGATCCACAAAAACCGACAATAAGAGATCTACCATTTTACACCTCACACCAAGAATCACCGGACCATTCGAGTGACACTGACTCTGCTTTTAAAAGATTATCGGTAGTTAAAACTTCAGCACTACGCCCATAAGCTATTTTCTCTCTTGCCAAAATCAGAGTATTGGTAAAATATTTTTGCGCAAGCGCCAAGTCATGCAGCACAGTAATAATCGTTTTCCCCTCTTTTTCCCACTTTGCAATTAAGTCACAGAGCTCTTTGGTTGTCCTTGCATCCATCGCATTGAAAGGCTCATCCAATAGAATCAAATCACCACCTTCCACAACAATTCGTGCAAAAAGCGCTTTTTGAAATTGCCCCCCCGAAAGTGAGTCGATACTCCGCTCACCGAAACCTGCAAGCCCGACAAAGGCAAGCGCATCTTCAACCTTTTGTAGATCTTCACAACACAATTTTCCCATAATTTTCATTTGTGAAAATGCTCCTGCACTCACTAACTCGAAGAGTGTTAACGGTAGATCTCGACGGATATCAGAAATTTGTGAAAGATAGCTAATAGCAGACGTTTTTGGACAATTAATTTTACCCTCAGAAAAGGGCGTTAATCCCATAATCGCCCGTAGTAATGTGCTCTTTCCGGCTCCATTGGGTCCTATAATCGCCGTACTTTCACCTTTAGAAAAATTGACAGAGAGATGATGCACGACCGGGAATGCCTTATAAGCCACTGTTAAGTTTGATATCTCCAATGCATTCATAGCGTTACATGTATCCCCTTGTTCTCTATCTATCATCATAATGTCAATACTTTCTCGCCTTAGTAATAACCGCTCTATCATACGCTAAATTTTCGAGAAATTAATGCGGCAAATCGAGTTTCTAACATTTTTTCAATACCCTGCCAGCCCTTCTTACTCGAAAGAATTTAAACTTCATGCGATAATAACCCCATATTGATTAAGAAAACGCGATTCAATAAAGGCTCTTCTCAATACTTCATATTCCTTATAACCGGTAAAATATTATCAAAATGAATAAAATTAAAAAAATTCGGGTTAATTTTAACAGTGCAAATCAAGTTGCAGAATATTATCTACCTTTCTTCAATAACGGTGGTTTTTTCTTCTCAACAGAATATCCTTTTGTGCTAAATGATGATGTTATTTTATCACTAACTCTGCCAGATGGTGATACAACCCCGATTGATATTGAAGGGAAAGTAGCACTCATCATTCCCAAAGAACAAGTAGAGAAAAAAACTATCACTGATTCTCGCGGCGTTGGTGTTTCACTCATTTCCCCACCGAACTACCTACAATCACGCATCAATGCACTTCTTCGAATGCATCAAGCAATGCAATAATAATTTTACGGTAAAATAGTTACCTTATTATCAATTCACTAAAAAACGTTATTTATGACAACTCCTAAATTTATCGACTCCCATTGTCATCTTGATATGCTCGATCTTACCGCATACGACAATAATTTTGAGCAATTAATTACAACAATACGCACTGAAAATATTGAAAAAATGCTCTGTGTTAGTGTGGATCTCGAGCGATGGGAAAATATGGCGAACTTAGTCGCACCATTTAACGATATCTACCTCTCTGTTGGCGTGCATCCCGGCGCCGTTCCAGCCGTTATTCCTGCAAACGAAGAGACATTTCTGCCAATGCTGCAAAACCCTAAGGTTATTGCCATTGGTGAAACTGGTTTGGATTATCATTATTCTTTAGAGCATAAAATCCCGCAACAAGCATCTTTCATTACCCAAATTGATATTGCGAAAAAATACCGGAAACCTCTAATCATTCACACACGTGATGCCCGTAAAGATACTATCGATATTTTAACAGCTGAAAATGCTCAGGATATTGGGGGCATCTTACACTGTTTTACTGAAGATTGGGAGATGGCTAAAAAAGGGCTCGACTTGGGATTTTACATCTCATTTAGCGGTATTATTACCTTCAAAAATGCTCAAGAGCTACGAGACGTTGTCGCGAAAACGCCGTTAGATCGCATACTCATCGAAACAGACTCCCCATATCTTACGCCAGTACCTTTTCGCGGAAAAGCGAACTACCCTGGCTTAGTACCATTTGTTGCGAAAACGATTGCTGAAGTAAAACAGATCTCTCTTGAAGAAGTTGCTGAGCAAACAACGCACAATTTTAAACAATTATTTAAAGATACTATTTAATCATTCGTAATAACGATTGATACCCAATTTCGAGGAAAACTATGACACAACCCATCGGAAAAATAGCCGTATTTGGCGATGTAATGATTGATAGCTATTGGATCGGCTCCACAGAGCGAATCTCACCAGAGTCACCGGTTCCTGTTGTAAATATTAATCATACTGAAAACCGGCTTGGTGGTGCGGCGAACGTTGCACTCAACATCAGCAAGATGGAAATTCCTGTAACACTGTCGGGATTAGTAGGACTTGATCAAAATGCGAAAGCACTAACTGAACTTTGCACAAACAATCAGATCTCTACCGATTTTGTTACTGAAAATAGCTTCGCAACCATCATGAAGCTACGAGTAATTAGTCGCCAACAACACATTGTTCGTTGCGATTTCGAAGAAAAACCGAATCTGACGCCTGAACTAATCGAAAAGATAACACGTGAAGCAAAAGCAACTATCGATCAGCATGACCTCATTGTATTATCTGATTACAACAAAGGATTTTTAGCAGATCCTCAAGCATTGATTCAATATGCCAAATCCCAGAATAAGTTTGTCATTATCGACCCTAAAGGTTCTGATTTTAGTAAATATCGTGGGGCTTCTTTAATCACACCGAATACCAGTGAATTTGAGGGCGTTGTTGGTAAATGCAAAGATGAAGCAGAACTTTTCGAACGAGCTGAAAAACTCCGAACTGAACTCGATCTTGATGCGTTATTAGTGACACGCAGTGAAAAAGGCATGACACTCTTTGAACGCGATAAAGCACCGGTAACATTCTCTGCACGCGCACAAGATGTATTTGATGTCACGGGCGCTGGAGATACCGTAATCGCAATGATTGCAACACAGATGGCAAAAGGTACTTCTTTACCACTCGCTTGTAAAATTGCTAATATTGCAGCCTCAATTGTTGTTGGGAAAATGGGTGCATCTTACGTTACACAAGAAGAACTTGACTATGCGCTAGGACAAACCGATCGTCCACATAATCTCGTACTCTCCAAAGAAGCACTATTACATGAAGTAAAACGTGCAAAGATGAATAATGAAACAATTGTAATGACAAATGGTTGCTTCGATATTTTACATCGAGGGCACGTTAAGTATCTCGAAGAAGCGAGTAAATTAGGACATCACCTGATTGTCGCATTGAATTCCGATAATTCTGTTAAACGCATAAAAGGGGAATCTCGTCCTATTATGGATGAAAAGAGCCGTGCAACCGTCTTAGCATCACTCTCATCGGTCGCATGGGTCACTATTTTTGATGATGAAACACCTGAAGCTCTGATCAAAGCAGTGCTGCCGGATGTCTTAGTAAAAGGAAGTGATTACAAAGTCGAAGAAATTGCCGGAGCTGAGGCAGTTATTAACAACGGTGGCCGTGTTGAGTTGATCGATTTTATCGATGGATATTCCACCACCAATGCGATTAACAAAATTAAAGCAACAGCAGAATAGTACTTGGTGAGTTTAACTCTTTTAATTTGCTAAACAAAAGCTAAATATTTAAATATATGCAATAATTAGCTCCGAACTGATGAATAATTTAGTACCCGTAGATGAAGGACTTTTAAGATGGATGATAATAAACGCAAAGCCCTCCAAGCAGCTCTTGGACAGATCGATCGCCAATTTGGTAAAGGCTCAGTTATGCGCCTTGGCGACCAACAAACACCGACCAATATCATTCCTGTATCTACAGGTTCAATCGGCCTTGATATCGCGCTTGGCATTGGCGGTTTGCCTCGTGGTCGTATTGTTGAAATCTTTGGACCAGAATCTTCTGGTAAAACAACATTAACGCTGCACGTAATTGCAGAAGCGCAAAAAGCAGGTGGTACCGCGGCATTTATCGATGCAGAACACGCACTTGATCCATCATATGCAGCAAAGCTAGGCGTTGATGTTGAAAATCTCTATATTGCCCAACCTGATAATGGTGAACAAGCACTTGAAATTACCGATACGCTCGTACGTTCTGGTGCAATCGATATTATTGTTGTAGACTCCGTTGCTGCATTGACACCAAAAGCCGAAATCGAAGGTGAAATGGGTGATTCACATATGGGGCTGCAAGCACGTTTAATGAGCCAAGCACTTCGTAAATTAACGGCAAATATTCAAAAGTCAAATACTCTTGTTGTCTTTATCAATCAAATTCGTATGAAGATTGGAGTAATGTTCGGAAATCCCGAAACAACAACAGGCGGTAACGCTCTTAAATTCTACTCTTCTGTCCGTCTTGACATTCGTCGTACCGGCGCTGTGAAGAAAGGAGATGAGGTTATTGGTTCTGATACTCGCGTTCGTGTAGTGAAAAACAAAGTATCGCCACCATTTAGAGAGGCAAAATTCGAAATTATGTACGGCTTCGGAATCGATACTTTAGGCGAGGTTTTAGACCTCGGGGTTGATGCTGGAATCGTGGATAAAGCCGGTGCATGGTATAGCTATGGTGATACACGTTTAGGTCAAGGGAAAGAGAACTCTAAGCAATACCTTCGTGAAAATGAAGCAACAGCAAAAGAGATCGAACAAAAAGTTCGTGAACACTTCATAACAACACCAGCACCACTTGCAGGCGCTGATGAGACAGATGAAGATAATGATCTTCTTTCACTCAACGATGAGTAATTCGCGCTGTTCTCTTTAATTCTATATATGACCAATAGCTCCTTTTTTGAGGAGCTATTTTATTTTCTCTCTCTTCGATTTCAGCTTAATCATAACGAAGGTGCAATGAATGACAAATGAATCCCGCGAAACCGCTTTTCAATCTGCAAGAATCGTTGAAATTAATGAGCATCAAGACTCACAACGTCTTGACAATTTCTTAATGGCGCAATTTCGTGAATTTCCCAAAAGTCGTATTTATCAAATGATCCGAAAAGGGGAAGTACGCGTTAATAAAGGTCGAGCAAAGCCTACAACGCGCTTATCAAAAGGAGATCTAGTACGACTTCCTCCTGTCAAAATTAGCGTAAAAACTACCATCGTAGCTCCTTTGAACGAATGGACAAACTTACAACGTTCAATTCTATTTGAAAATAATGATTTCTTAGTTATTAACAAACCTTCTGGCATAGCAGTACACCAAGGCTCCAATATCCCATATGGAATTATTGAGATCCTTAAAACTCATGGAGGACATGATTTTTACGAGTTAGTTCAACGGCTAGATCGTGAAACGAGCGGGATCCTTTTAATTGCAAAAAATGGTGAATCCCTCCGCGCATTACAAAAAATAGATTTCGATAAACGCTACCTTTTTCTCACCAAAAATAATATTTGTGATATTTTTCATAACAAAACCATGCACGTTACCGATCCGCTTGATACAGAACATCGTATAGATGGCGAGCGACACGTCATCATCACCCCTGAAGGAAAAGCCTCTGAAACAATTTTTTCTCTGTACCAAAAAGGTGCG
Organism: Ignatzschineria sp. 22MB058224; assembly: GCF_058188435.1. Classification (NCBI taxonomy): domain Bacteria; kingdom Pseudomonadati; phylum Pseudomonadota; class Gammaproteobacteria; order Cardiobacteriales; family Ignatzschineriaceae; genus Ignatzschineria; species Ignatzschineria sp. 22MB058224. The sequence continues at coordinate 1,967,421 of NZ_CP187366.1, read as the reverse complement.
AAAGTCTCAATTATTGAAGCGCATTTGCTGACCGGAAGAACACACCAGATACGCGTTCACAGCGCTCACAATGGTTTCCCAATTATAGGTGATCGGCGATACAATGTTGAAGAAAAAGGCAATAAGCCAATTCTAGATCGACTTGCGCTTCATGCTCACGCATTAAAATTCACCTATAAAGATCAGCTATTTGATTTTAAAGCGCCTTTACCAGAAGATCTACTTCATCATTTTGAGATCATTAATCGTTAAAATTAGAGCCTCAATCAACAATTAAGTGCGAAATTTATCCATAGATCAGGTAAAATATCGCCATTGTGGTTAACGAAGGAATACAAACTCATTAATATGATTAACAAACAAGAATCTGAAGTTTTTGAGCTTCCGATCCGAGTTTATTATGAAGATACCGATGCTGGTGGGATCGTCTATCATTCAACGTATTTAAACTTTATGGAACGCGCTCGTACAGAATGGCTTATGGCGAAAGGCATAAACCTCAATACACATGCGTATGAAAACCAAGAGATGTTTGTCGTTCGAAAACTTGATATTGAATATCGTCAACCTGCACGATTGTGTGATGATCTAATTGTTCGTTCTCGCGTTATCAAACGTACTCATACACGAAGTACATTTGAACAAATCATCTATCGTAATGATGATATCTTAACCATTGGGCATGTTGAAATTGTTGCACTCGATGCACAAACTCGTCGCCCTAAACCACTTCCCCATTTCTTTTAACTGGAGCTCTGAGACATGTCCTCTGATTTACAATTTTGGCATCTAATAGCAAGCGCTAGCTTTCCTGTAAAAATCATTATGCTTATCCTAGCAGCAATGTTAGTGACGACAATTTTTCTGATTTGGAAAAAATATATCTCCATTAAATTAGCAAAATTTAAAACCCAACAATTTGAGAAGATGTTTTGGTCTGGCGCTGATATTAATCAACTTGCTGCTGAAGCAACCCGCAAAGGCAAGGCTTGTTCTGGGATGGAAAAGGTCTTTCTCTCAGGATTCCAAGAATTTATCCGCTTACGCTCATATGCAAACTATGATCCTGAGTTTATTGTTTCAAGCGTTAAAAATGCGATGTTTGCAGAGACACAACGAGAAGAAACAATTATTCAAAAGTTCCTTTCATGGCTTGCAACCATCGGTTCAGTAGCCCCTTATATCGGTCTATTAGGAACAGTCATTGGAGTTATGAATTCGTTTAGCGCACTTGGAACGGTAAAGCAAGTAACGCTCGCACAGGTTGCACCGGGAATTTCTGAAGCACTGATAGCAACAGCAATTGGTCTACTTGCAGCAATACCAGCGGTAATGGCATATAATAAATTTAGCAATGACATTAACGGGTTAATGACGCGCTACGATAGCTTCATTGATGAGTTTGCCAATATCCTTGCGCGTCAATATGTGCAATTAACGCAAAAGATGCCACAAAATTCGTCTGTTAAGTAAACATTCGAAGAGAGGAATCCTATAATGAAACGCAGGAAACGTACGAATAAACTTAACTCAGACATGAACATCGTCCCTTATGTCGACGTGATGTTTGTACTTCTAACTATATTTATGGTTACCGCAACGACAATTTCTGTGGGGATTGATGTTGATCCACCACAAATGGATAGCAGTCAAGCTATCGCCGTAGAAGGCGATGAGATGATGGTTATTTCAGTTGATGCTTCAGGAACATTTTTCTTCAATTTGTCAGATACGCCTGATATAGCACTAAGTGAAGAAGAAATTTTCACTATTGCCACAAATCTTTTTAATGAGAACGAGAACATTCAAGCCCTTGTGAAAGGGGATCAAAAAGCACCTTATGGCCGAATCATTGATGCCATGAGCTTACTCCAACAAGTAACACAAAAAAATGTTCAGCTTATGACAACGCCTTTTGAAGAATAGCCAAATTAAAGCGAATGAATCATGATGAATCGTGAACTACAAGATAAAATTATTAATATTATCAGCGGCGTATTGACAGCTGGCATCATTGCTATTGCAGGCTATTTTTCTTACTCTTCGTTCTTAAAAATAGAACAATCTGCCATCAATGAAAATGCCGTAAAAATTAGTGATGAAAATAAAATCACACAATCAGAGCGGATTGATACCAAAGAGGTCGAAAACGAGCTTAATCGAATAGCGGAAGCTCAACGTAAAGAACAAGAGCGAATTGCTGCCGAAAAAGCTGCTCGAGAAAAAGCTGAACAAGAACGCATCGCAGCAGAAAAACGTGCCGCTCAAAAGGCAGCTGCTGAGAAAGCCGCCCGAGAGAAAGCTGAACAAGAACGTATTGCAGCTGAAAAACTTGCTGCTCAAAAAGCTGCTGAAGCTAAAGCAGCTCAAGAAAAGGCAGAAAAAGAACGAATCGAAGCCGAAAAAATTGCCGCACAAAAAGCCGCTGAAAAAAAAGCTGCTGAGCAAAAAGCTGCAGAAGCGAAAGTGGAAAAAGAACGAGTAGAAGCAGAAAAGCTTGCCGCAGCCCAAAAGGCAGCTGAAAAACGTGAAGAGCTCACAAAAGCAGCTGAAAAGAAAGAAGCTGAACGTAAAGCTGAAGAGAAACGATTAGCAGAGGAAAAAGCGGCTAAAGAAAAAGCTGAGAAAGAGAAAGCCGAAAAAGCACGACTTGAAAAAGAGAAGGCAGAAAAGGCTCGCTTAGATGCCGAGAAGAAAGAGGCTGAACGAAAGGCGGCAGAAGCAAAAAAAGCGGATGAAGAAGCTCGGATTGCCGCAGCACTTAGCAACGAATATTTCTCACAAGTACATGCCTACCTCTATGCTCTTTGGATTACACCCCCAGGCAGTTATGGACTGACGACGACGATTCAATTTAAAGTGAAAGAAGACGGCACCATTGTTGGGACTCCTCAAATTTCTAGCTCAAGTGGAAATGAAGAATTTGATAATAGTGTTTTTGTTGCCATCATGGCTGCTGAAAAAGTACCTATGCCAAATGATCCCGTTGTTCGAAAGTTTCTAGCAAAAGAGGGGTTTGAAATTCGCTTTAGACCAACCAATTAACCGTCGTAACAAAGGGTATAATTTTTAATATAGAAGGAACTCAATATGATTAAAGTTTGGGATTTACCAACTCGAGTTTTCCATTGGATGCTCGTTATAGCAATGATTATCTGTGTGTATACTTCATACAATTTCTCCGATTTTTACAATCTTGGATTTTTAGGTAGCTATTCGGCAATGGCTATACATCAATATGCAGGTACAATGATTCTTGGACTGCTCATATTCCGCCTTATTTGGGGATTATTTGGCTCAAAGACTTCGTTATTTAGTGACTTTATTAAAGGTCCTAAACACATTATTCGCTATATTAAAGAGGCAAAAACTCCAACCGAAGGTCATAATCCACTCGGTGCTTTAATGGTTATTGCACTTATTATTATCTTACTTATTCAAGTTGTAACCGGTTTATTCCTTGAGGATAACACCTATCTTTTCTCCAACGCACCACTAGCTAACTTAATTAAGGGAGACTTACGCAGCAATTTCCTCTCACTGCATGGTAACGGCCGATTAGTACTATTATGGCTAATTGGCATTCATATATTTACGGTATTTGCGTATCTTTTTGTGAAAAAGCAAAATCTTATTCGCACCATGATTACTGGTAAACGCGCCAAAACCGACGCACACACACCTGAAGCGCTATCACTCAAAAATGATCGCTCACTCTTAGGAATCATCTTGCTAATCGCCGTTGTAGTCTTAACCTATTACATATTATTTACCGTTTTAGGATAAGTAATGAAACAACCGAACAGTCTATTTCTCGCTTCAGCTAAAGAGCGATTACTATTTGCAATGATACTATTAATTCCGCTCACACTGCTTTGTTACTGGGCATTATAATAGACACTCCTTCTTAGCATTTAAATAAAACCATCTTAGAACGATTAAATTCACTAAGGTGGTTTTTTATCAATAATGCCTTTTCTATTGAGACCTAATTAATCTAACAATACATTTTTAATCGCATCAATATTTACATTGAGAACCTTCTCAATGTAATCAATAGGTCCACCATATTGATCATTCATCTGTTTATCTAGTACATTCAAGTAATCAGCATCAACATATCGGACTTTTTCAAGCACCTTTTCTAGTTCCCCCGTGCTCTCTAACCCAAGCGGATTATCTTTCTTGTTCCCCAAAAAAAGCTGATGAAGATCTTCTGCATAGCGATTTGATTCTAGATAGTTAGCCATAATATCGTCATAATGGACATCAAGAGCAGATAAAAGAAGATAACTCATCACACCAGTACGATCTTTACCTGCGCTACAATGATAAATGACTCGCTGATTTTCACTAATTGCATCAAAAGCACGTTTAAATTGTGTTGCTGCACATTCCGGAAAGAGCTGATACATTTTTAAAAAGAATTTTTCGATATCTGCAACTTTTAAAGATTCTAGTGATACAACTTTATCATCGCTAAAAAAGTTACCTACCTCTATCGGTTGAGCTTCATAACGTAAATCACTAAAGCGCAATTTTATCTTTTCATTATGTTTTTCCCCATCCATGCGAAAATCGATAATGGTATCAGGCGCAATACTCACTAAAAGATCTAAATCTTTTGCTGTTGCAAAGTCCAGTAGACCACTACGAAAAACCCTATCTGACTTAATTCGCTCATTTTGGCGAGTTTTAAGATCACCAAAACTACGAAAGTTCACAATTTTTTCAAACGAAAACGGATACTTCATAAATATCAAATCCTTTAATAACGTTAGAAATCATTACTCTATCGTAACATGATTTTTCTTCAGAACTTTTAACACCCATCATTTTAATTTATTGACTGCACTTTTTTCGCTCACCTATTGCTTTTTCAACGATTCATATGTAATATTTGACATCTACTAAGTAACACCTAATGCCTGGGTGGCGAAATTGGTAGACGCAGCAGACTTAAAATCTGCCGACCCTTATACGGTCGTGCCGGTTCGATTCCGGCCCTAGGCACCATTACAAAATCTTAAAGCCCGCTATTTAGCGGGCTTTTTGCTGTCTAGAATTTGGTTTGGCGGGAATTTTGGCGGAGATAAACCTCCTTGTATTCCCCCCACTTTATTTTTTATAAGAAAACCCGTTCATTATTTCAACTACCTTATAATTGCAATGTATTTTTTAAAAAATCGCTTTAACTAACACGAGATCATTCACGAATGGAAATTAAATATCAATTAACAGAAGAATCGTTTTTAAAATTACAGACCTTTGCTTTTCGAAAACTTGCAAAAACAGGAAAACGTGCAATAGCTATGTCATTATTAGCAGCGATCTGTATGTTTATTTTCGCACTGCTATCAATTTATATAAAATCAGCAAAAAATGTTGCCTTTTTCTCCTCAGAGAACTGGCAATTTTGGCGCGATAATCCCGATCAAACTTTTTTACCAGCCCTACTATTAATCGTTGCCTTTGTATCGCTTAGGAATGTTTGGATATACCCACAGTCACATCTAAGAAAATGGTTACGTAATCCACTTAGTCAAATGTTGTTTTTACCTCAAACATTAACACTTGACTCAACGGGGATGACTATCAGCAATAGTCATGAAGAACAATCCCAGATTCCTTGGGATGCATTCGGTGAAATTGTTCAAACAGCAGATGGTTTTTTTATTGAAGTACAGGCCGGTCGTTATTTTGTTATTCCGAAAACTGAGTTAAATAGAGAAGAAATTTCCTTTCTAGATGCAAATTTTAAAAAATATAAACACAAGCAGTACCGTCTCATATAATAGAAAAAGCCCGAATATTTAGGGCTTTTCTGTGAAATGACTAAAAGATAAATCACCCCCAAACAATCCATACCAATACCGCCGCAAGAATTAGACGATAGATTGCAAAAGGTAACAATTTTATACGAGATATCAAACGCAAAAAGAACTTAATTGCTAATAATGAAAATATAAAAGCACTTATAAAACCAACAGCATAAAACCCTAAATGAGAGCTCGACAGCTCATCTCGGTGACTAACAATAGAAACAAGACTTGCTCCAAACATGATAGGAACCGCCATAATAAAAGTGAAATCAGCGGCTGTTCGATAACTCATTCCCAAAAGCACCCCTCCAGAGATTGTTGCTCCTGAACGAGAAAAGCCTGGCCAAAGTGAGAAACACTGAATTAATCCAACAGAAAATGCTTGCTTGTAAGTAATATCATCTAACGTTGCTGCTTTCGGATTCTTAGGTGCACATCGATCGGCAATAATCATTAATATTGCACCTGCCACAAGTGCAAAAATTACAGATTCAATACCAAATAGATAGGTGTCAATTAGGTTTTTCAATGAAAACCCGATCACAACGGCAGGTAACATCCCTACAATAACATGTAAAAGATTAAACCTTTGACTCATCCTCTTGCCATTTTGACAATAAAAACCTAACAGGCTCCACAGGCGTTTCCAAAACACCACAACCACTGCTAGAATCGAACCTAATTGCACTACAATTTTAAAAGTATTTGCCGAGCTTTGACCTAAAAACGTTGTAGATTTTAACCATAAATCATCCACAATGATTAAATGACCCGTTGAGGAAACAGGTGCAAATTCTGTTAAGCCCTCCACCAATCCTAAAATTAACGCTTTCAACAACTCCATTAATTCTACACTCATTATTCAGTTCCTACTGATCACTATTTTGCTTCAAGATACTTTACACTAAAAATAGCGCAGATAATGTAAATCGTCTCGCGTTACTTTGCCTTTATCATAACGAGTTTCAAGTATAATAGAGATTTATCGCAGAATAATGACGATAAAAGCGCTCTACAAAATAGAGCCCTCTAAAATTGTATGAATAACAATTACAGCGTAATGACTTCACCATCTTCTGGAATATAAACCGTTTCAGAAAAATCATTTTCTAAAACAAATTGATGTGCTGCTTTCCGCGTTACTCGTGTATGATTGACAGCCTCTAAATGCACAACTATGACATTTGATGTAGGAAGAAGAGCTTTACTATTTGCAATACCCTCAAGCCCCATTAAGATTGGCGTATCTTCTGCGAATTCAGCTCTTCCGGCATTTAATACAATATTTTTAGGCTGAAACTTTTGCATTGTTTCTTCAACTGAAGCGTTCCATAAGGTATCTCCTGCCAAGTATAATGTCTCCTCGCCATCTGCTTGCAAGATCACCCCACTAGCATCACTCGGTGTATTAGACGCATCATAATATCTTTGCGCCTGCTCTCCACCATGTTCTGCATCTGTTCTGTAAATTGTTATAGAACCAAACGAAATGCCAGTATTTTTTAATGCTTGGACGTTACTAAACCCTAGTTCCTTCATATCTGACTGTTCTTTCTCATTCTGCGTAAAAATCGGAATCATTTTTGGAAGAGTATTGTTTGCTACTTCATCAAAATGATCAAAATGGTGCATATGAGTTACAATTACCGCATCGATATTATTCATAATTTCCGAAATTGTGAGAGGAAGATCCACAATAGGATTTTTAAGTTGATTAAATTTGGAAGGGACTGAAGGTAAGCTACCCTTAGGTGAGAAAAAAGGATCGATTAAGAATCGTTTGTCTGCATAATGAATGATTGCTGTGGCATTACGAATATGTTGATATTTCATAGAAAATCCTCTTACAAAATGAATGGATACCATTTATTCTATGGAATACTTACAACAAAACAAGAATGCACTTTTTAGTAACATACTATCCAAAAAGATAGTTAGGATAAATAATTGTAATGAAAAAAAGCTACCAATCAATTGAAAATTCCTGCCCCGTAGCAACAACACTTAAAATTATTGGTGGAAAATATAAAGCCTTAATTTTATGGAAACTACTTGAGGGAACTCAACGTTATTCAGAGTTAAGTCGCTTTGTTCCCTGTGCAACCCCTAAAATGTTGACGCAACAACTTCGGGAGATGGAAAGAGATGGGTTAATCAATCGCAAGATCTATCCTGTTGTTCCACCAAAAGTCGAATACTCTCTAACTGCTCTTGGCAAAACTCTCGAACCTGTACTTCAAGAAATGAAAAAGTGGGGAGAACCACTAATAGAAGGTAACACGACTACTAAATAATTATGCACTCGTAGCTCATGTTAAACAGATCATAATAGCGAAAATATAGTTATTACTAAAACTATTATTGTTGTAATTTGTTATAAAAAGAATATAAAATTATAATTTATGTTCTCTTTGATAAAAATATCAAAAAATCAAATACACAAGGACCTTTATGCTTTGGAACGATGGCTACCGTACAGATATTGAATATACCTATGGGTATTACAAAAATCTTTCCCCCACATTTCAGAAATTTGTCGCTTTAGTACAGGGTGCTGATGCTGATCTTGAAGAGGATAACGAACAAGCTCATCATATTGAGTTAGGTTTTGGGCAAGGATTATCGCTCAATTTTCATGCTGCTAGCCATCTGGGAAAGTTTATAGGAAACGACTTTAACCCAAGTCATGTTGTCTTTGCTAATAAACTAGCTAAAGCTTCAGGAGCGAACATAAACATTACAGATGATAGTTTTGAAGAGTTCCTCCAACGAGAGGATATTCCACTTTGCGACTCGATCTCTATTCATGGTGTTTGGAGCTGGGTTAACGCAGAAAATAGAGAATATATTACCCAAATCGTTCAAAAATTTCTAAAACCAGGGGGAATTTTTTATATAAGTTATAACTGCAGTGCAGGACACGGGCATTTTATAGATTGGAAAAATCAACTCTACGATTACTACCAACAACAGACAGGCTCGCCACAAGAAAAAGCCCACAAAACCTTTACATATTTCGATCAAATATTTGAAGAAATTCCTTCTTTCTTCCAACAAAATTCTCTTCTCAAACAAAGTTGGACAATGATTAAAAAGCAGATTCAAAAGAAAAATTATAATTACTTAATTCATGAATATCTCAACCAATCATGGTCACCAACGTCCTTTATGGAGATGAATAAGACGTTACAAAACTCAAAGCTTCACTATATCGGGAGCTGTCACTTTAACAATATCTTAAATAACTATATTTTTGACAAGACAAATCTAAATTTTCTGAATTCTTATGACATCATTGACCGTGAACAATGGCGCGATCTCATCTCACTTAACACCTTCCGACAAGATATTTTTATGAAAGGTCACTACCACCTAAGTGAAAAAGAGTTCTTAGACCGATTAAAAAAGATTCATTTTATCCCATTAGTGCCGCGAGAAACACTCAAGAATAAAATCGTGTCTAATAGTACAATGACGATTAAGGATGAGTTATTTAAAGCTGTTTCAGATAAAATTTATGCAGATAACATGCGCGCAAAATCATTTGATGAATTATTAAAAGCTCTCCCCTCAGAGTTTAATTTTCGCAATTTATTACATGTGCTTATCGCAAAAGTACATTCTGACGAATTTGCTGTTGTAAAATCTCTAAAACCTGACCCAACCATCATCAAACAATGTCAAGATATCAATTATCATGTCTTCGAGCAGTTATTCCCAACTCACAATATCGCCTATTTAACATCCCCTATTTTAGGCCAGTCACTCCCTTTACCCATTACTACAATTGCCTATTTGATGTTAAAAAAAGCTCATCCCAAAATGACTAATGAAAATTTGGCAGAAAAGATTTTTGACACATTTGATACTCTAAATATCTATTTTAAAAAAGAAAATTCAACTGATCGATACAATAAGATGGAAAGTATTGAAAAGCTCATTTCCCAATATATTCCCGATATCGAAAAGTCTTATCCAATTTTCAAACAGCTACTGTTTTTTTAAAGATGTTTCTCGTGAAACATCTCAATGTGGTCGTAATATCAAAGAGGCTTCAATAAATTATTGAAGCCTCTTTGGTAATTTTTTTATTTCTTAAAGCCCTTTACATGTGAAATCATATCCTCCCTCTTTCATAGAACCATCCCATCCCGCAAGGTCTTCTTCAAGTGAAAGATTACGAGATTTTTGACGCTTTGCTTGCCAGAAAAAGAGCGCCACAAGCAATACAGAGATTATTGCTGCTCCAATTTGAGATACTGTGGAATCTAGACCAAAACCTATCGGCTGCTCTAAAATGTAGGTCATTGTGGCCATTAACATAAAAATTCCGGGCAAGAGCGAAATCCAGAAATTGCGCCCACCAATATAGAGATACATTGCTCCGACAAATAACGCAATTACCGCAGTCGATTGATTTGCCCATGAAAAATAACGCCACAGAATATTAAAATCTAACTGTAAAAGTACTATCGCGATTGCAAAAAGAGGTAAGGCAATCCAAAGACGACTCGTTACTTTTGCCTGACCTATCTTTAAGTAATCCGCCACAATCATCCGTGCACTTCTAAAAGCGGTATCACCCGAGGTGATGGGCAATATAATGACCCCCAGAATTGCAATCGTTCCACCCACTCCTCCGAGCATCATTACGGCAACTTTACTAACAACAAGCGCAGGACCACCTTCTTTTAAAACACTATTTAATCCTTCGCCAAATGCAGCATTAGGATCATAAAACATTGCCATTGCTGCTGCGGCCCAAATCATTGCAATAATGCCTTCGGCAATCATCATGCCGTAAAAAATAGGCCGACCATGTTTCTCATTTTGAGTCGTTCGCGAAATAATTGGGGATTGTGTGGCATGGAAACCGGATAATGCACCGCATGAAATCGTTAAAAATAGTAACGGAAATATTGCAAGCCCTCCGGGATGTAAATTATCGAGCGTCAATTCTGGCACATTATTAATCTGCCCTGTTACTACTAAACCGACGCCAATACCTATCGCACTTATCACTAACAACATCCCAAAAATTGGATAAAACCGACCAATAATTTTATCAATGGGTAATAATGTTGCTAAAATATAGTAAATAAAGATCGCGCCAACAATCGCAGCCATCCCGATACTACCGCCAAATAGATCATAAAGAAGCTGACCTGGTGCTGAAATAAAAACTGTTCCAACCAATACTAGCAACAAAAGAGCAAAAGCATTAACAATATGCCGCATCGCTTTTCCTAAAAACTTTTCTGCTAGTTCAGGAAGATGCGCACCTCGATTACGAATCGAGATCATACCTGTTAAATAATCATGTACACCACCGGCTAAAATACAACCAAAGACAATCCATAAAAAAGCCACCGGCCCATATAAGGCTCCCAAAATCGGGCCAAAAATAGGTCCAACACCTGCAATATTAAGTAATTGTATTAAAGAGTTTTTAGCACTATGCATTGGTACATAATCGACACCATCACTACTCGTATATGCCGGCGTAGGCCGCTCTTTCGTGCCAAATATCCGCTCAACAAGTTTTCCATAGGTGAAATACCCAACAACTAATAACAATATTCCTGCTAAAAAAGTAAACATCGCTCCTCCTTGGCTAATGCCTAAACCTTAGATAAACACTAGGTCTTTTATTGATATAAATTTATTTTTATTAAATATTTACTTAGTGATTAATATATAACCCTATTTACCTTTTTTGTACAGAGTTACTTAAAGTAGAAGTGCGTTATCCAAAAATGGCAAAAGCTACAAATAACTTACTGATTATGTGAAATAGCACTTCTATATTAAAATAGTGATTCGACCAACTAGATGACATATTTGCATCATACTTGGGATTAGCGAGTAATAGTTCTATTTCTCGTGAGTTATAGAAAGGTAGTTAGCATGTCTAAGAAGAAAAATAGCGGCAATGCACAAATCGCCGGTAATAAACGTGCATATCATGATTATTTTATTGAAGAAAAAATTGAAGCAGGAATCGAACTCAAAGGTTGGGAGGTTAAAAGCCTTCGAGATGGGCGTGGGCAACTATCAGAAGCTTACGTCTATATACGCGATGGCGAAGTATTCCTTATTGGCTCACGCATTCCACCACTTCTATCAGCCTCGACTCATATTTATGCTGATGATACCCGAACACGAAAATTACTGCTTCACCGCCGTGAAATCGATCGCTTAATTGGTGCTGTTGACCAAAAAGGATATACATTAGTACCTTTGAGTCTATATTGGAAAAAAGGGATGGTCAAAGTCGAAATCGGGCTTGCAAAAGGAAAAAAAGATCACGATAAACGAGCTGTACTTAAAGAACGTGATTGGAATCGTGAAAAACAACGCATTCTACGTCACGATAATCGATAGTAAGTAGAACCACCGATTAAATAAATATAACACCAGAGGAGATGGAGAAAATGGAAAAAATTATTTTTTTAGATAGCGGAACACTTCAGCGTTTTCCACTAAATTTCAATTTTCCACATGAACTGACAAGCCTCGACAATTGCACACCTGAAGAAACAGTTGAAAAACTGAAAGGTCATAGCATTGCCATCACTAATAAAGTAAAAATCACTCGTGAAATGATGCTTGCGAATCCTCAGCTTAAGCTTATTGCTGTTGCAGCGACAGGTTACAATATTATCGATATAAAAGCTGCAACTGAATTGGGAATTACTGTTTGTAACGTCGCAGGATATAGCCAAACAGCAGTGGCAGAGCATGCATTTATGATGATGATCTCTCTCATGCATCGTTTACCACTGTATGAAGCTCGGATTCGAGATGAACAGTGGCAAAAATCATCCTTCTTCAGTATCTTTGCTGAGCCCATTTTTGAACTTAAAGGGAAGAGCTTAGGAATCTATGGAAAAGGCAGTATCGGCTCACAATTTGCAAAATATGCCGAAGCGTTTGGAATGAAAGTACACTTCTCTGAGCGTAAAAATGCCACAACAATTCGTAAAGGTTACTGCGCCTTTGAGGATGTTTTAAAAAATTCTGACGTATTCTCAATCCATGCACCTCTCACCTCTGAAACTGAAAATCTTATCGCTCAACCAGAGATTGCCAGAATGAAAAAAAATGCAATTCTTATAAATGTCAGCCGTGGTGGACTTATCAATGAGGCTGATTTAGCAGAGGCACTCCGTACTCAAAAACTTGGTGGCGCGGGGATTGATGTTCTTACTACTGAACCTCCGCGAGTAGATAATCCTCTGCTCGCACAAGATTTAGGGAATTTCATCCTCACGCCACATACTGCTTATGCAAGCGAAGAAGCGCTTCATATCCTTATAGATCAGTTACAAAACAATATTAATCAATTTGTTGCAGGCCATCCTGTCAACGTTATCAACTAAGAGGAATCTAACCAATGCTCGCTCACGCCTATATGGGAATTAAGCATACACATATCATGCTCGCATTCTTTTCCATTATCTTTTTCAATTTCCGTTTTTGGAAATATTTTTTAACGCCCAGACCAAAGTGGATTCGTATTGTGCCCCATATTGTAGATACCTTTTTACTATTAACAGGTATATTGCTAGCAATTATTCTTTCAATTAATCCATTTGCTTCAAATGGAGGATGGTTAGCATTAAAACTGCTCTTCCTAATCTTATACATCGTTTTTGCCATCTTTGCGATGAAACAGCGTTACGTACCATCTACTCGTTTGATCGCCTATCTCATTTCTAATGCAATGGCTATGGGTGTAATTTACATGGCGATCATGAGACCTTATATCTACTAAATAGGCAAAATCAATATGTTGTAAAAAACATTGCACAAAGAGTAAACAATTTGTTGACCTATATTTGTAGTGATGTATACTACACATCTTAGTTAAGCGCCCATAGCTCAGCTGGATAGAGTACCTGGCTACGAACCAGGCGGTCGGAGGTTCGACTCCTTCTGGGCGCGCCATATAGATAACCCTTGATAAAGAAATTATCAAGGGTTTCTTTTTATCGAAATTTTTAATACACAATAAAAACCCATCTTAAAATTCATTCAAAATGGGCTGATCCTATTGTACAGCATGACCATTACGGCAATGCCCGATTAACCTATCAATAAGGTCTATTAACGTTCAATAAGCGTGTATTGATAACGTGGACGATCACCAACACGGTAATAACGAAAATCCTTCTGATAAGAATCTAAAAACTCTTGACGCTCTTTGTCCGTATGAAACCAACGCTCAGCCTCAAAACTATCACCCAACAGATTATCTCGACGAAACGTTGCACCTTTAGGTAAAGTCATTTTTACACCAAATTTTTTCTCCATCTGTTACTCCATCATCTCTATCGATTATATTTCAAAGATACCTCTATCTTTTAAACACTCCATTTTAGAAGAGAACCTTCCCTTTAACCACCCGTCATTGACATAATACGCTTAATTTTAGTGGCATCCGTTCTAAATTCATGCTTTTGCGGTTTTAAATCAATCGCTTCGCGGATAGCTGCTTTCAATTCATCGTCACTGCAATTATCTCGCAACATATCACGAAGTGGATAAGCTTCCTCTTGTCCTAGACACATGTAAAGGGTCCCATCAACAGCTAAACGTACTCGATTACAGCTATCACAAAAGTGTTGACTCATCGGCGTAATTAAACCCATAGTAAATTTGCCATCCTGCGACTCATAATAGCGAGCCGGCCCACGACCTAATGATTTTGTTGAATCAATCAAATTGTACTTTTGACGTAATGTTTCTAAAAGCTTAGTAAGATCATCGCCTTTTGTACGCTGCCCTGTCACACCCATCGGCATTGCTTCAATCAACCGAAGAATCAAACCATTATCCATACAGAAGCGAATCATCATATCAATATCACGATCATTCACACCGATCATCGGCACCATATTAATCTTGATAATCTCAAATCCCGCTGCTTTTGCTGCAAATATTCCATCTTTAACCTTATCAATACAATCGTTACCTGTAATTTGATGGACTGTTAAAGGGTTCATGGAATCAAGACTAATGTTAAGCCGATCTAATCCTGCTTTTTTTAAACCCTCAGCATGTTTTACAAGTTGGGTTGCATTCGTTGTCATCGAAAGATCTTGAATGCCCGGAAGAGATTTCATTCGAAAAACTAACTCTTCAATATCTTTTCGAAGTAAAGGTTCTCCTCCGGTAATCCGATAATGATGCGTCCCCATCTCAGAAAAAGCAGAAGCAACACGGATGATTTCGTCAAATGTTAACCAGTTTTTATTAACTTCAAATCCCTTAAAGCCCTTTGGAATACAGTATGTACATCGTAAGTCACAACGATCTGTGACTGAAATTCGAACATACTCTATTTTGCGGCCAAACTGGTCAATTAACATCGGGTGCCTCCTTGGACTAAAATGTGCATCAATTAGAGATTTAACTCTTTAACACACTTTGCAATCATCTCTATTTTTCGCATTTGCGTAAATTCTTTACGGTAAACTAATGCAACTCTACGAGTCGGAACAGGCTCAGCAAAAGGAATATAACTTAGCAAATCAACAAGATGATCATCCATCAAAGCATACTTCGGCAAGACTGAAATTTGATGACCGGCAGCCACTATATTCCGAATAGTCTCTAAAGAATGGTGATGAGAGTTTGTCGCGTTAATCTCCTTGCAACTGTCTAGCACCTGATCTCGAAAACAATGACCAATATTTAACAACAATGGATCATATTCATGAATCATATCAGGTGAAACTTCTCTCTTACCCGCCAAGGGATGATCCTTTGGCGTTACGACATAAAAAGGCTCTTCATATAGTTCAATCACTTCAAATGTCGGATCATTAATCGGAAGTGCTAAAATCGCAGCATCAATCTCACCAGTTTTTAACATCGGCAAAAGACTATCCGTCATATTTTCGTAAATATTCAACTGCATTTCTGGAGCATGTTTACGTAAGACTGGGATAACTCTTGGCAATAAATAAGGTGCGATTGTAAAGATAACACCTAGATTAAATCGCCCCTCAATAGAGTCAGAATCCTTACTCAATGAAAACAATTCATCCACTAATTCAAAAATACGACGTGCCTTCGGTAATGCCTTTTCACCTTCTGGCGTTAAAAGAACCTCGTTAGTCGTGCGCTCAAATAGAGATACTTCCATTGAAGCCTCTAAATTTTTAATGCCAATCGATAAAGCTGGTTGAGAAATAAAGCATTTTTGTGCTGCTCGCCCGAAATGTCTCTCTTCAGCCACAGCAATAAAATATCGAAGTTCATTTAATTTCATGCGTCATCCTCATAAAAATAAACATTAGTTATATACGTAATTTACATATTAGCACATTTGCATTAAGGTGATTTTAAATAAGTTTTTCCTTTTCCGACATACCTGGAAAGATGAAAAGAGTATCGCTGAATACTCCTACAAATTGCGATAAAACAAGAAATATGGGGTATACTAAAAGCAATTTCTTTCTTTTTATTTCCTATCAATTTCTAACTATAAAAATGTGAGCGATAAATATATGAAACTAATCGATAAGTTTATAAAATCATCGGCACTAAATGGTGCTAACCAGACCTATGTAGAAGAGCTATTTGAGTCGTATCTCGAAGACCCAGATTCCGTCTCAAAAGAGTGGCAAAACTATTTTGCAGACTTCAAAAATGAAGATGGTCAGGACATTGCACAAGGGCCTGTGAAAAGAGCTTTTGAGCAACTACGCCACCAACAACATGTGCAGTCCCGAGGAGGTGTTGATGAATTTCACATGCAAAAACAAGTCGCTGTGCTAAATCTCATAGGTGAATATCGTCGAAGAGGGCATCAAGTTGCAGACTTATGCCCTCTTCATTTACGTGATGAAAAAATTGTCCCTGAGCTCAATCCTGGTTTCTTCGGTTTAGATGAAATGGATATGGGAACTGTGTTTAAAACAGGTGGTTTAGCAGGTCAAGAGTCAATGACACTTCGTGAGATTATTGATGTTGTTAAACGAACCTATACTAGTCATATCGGTGTTGAGATCGAACACATTACCAATGATGAAGAACGTTTTTGGCTTCGCAAACGTTTAGAAGAAGTTCAAGATCGTTATCGCTTTAGCGATGAAGAACGCAAGGAAACCTTAAAGGAACTGATTGCAGCCGATGGTTTAGAACGTTACCTTCATACACGTTACGTTGGGCAAAAGCGTTTCTCACTCGAGGGTGGTGATGCACTAATCCCTATGATGCATGAGATGGTTGTTGGTGCATCAAACTTTGGCGCAGAAGAGATTGTCATCGGAATGGCACATCGCGGACGTTTAAATGTCCTTGTCAATATCTTAGGAAAAGCACCAAAACAATTGTTCGATGAATTTGAGGGTGTTCCTACCTTTACTAAGGGCTCCGGTGATGTGAAATATCACATGGGCTTTTCTTCATCTGTCCAAGCAACACCTAATAACCCACCCGTGCATCTTGCACTTGCATTTAATCCATCGCACTTAGAGATCGTCAACCCTGTCGTAGAAGGCTCAGTAAGAGCACGCTTAGAGCGCCGTATAGAACCTGGCACACCAACAGGTAAACTCCCATTTAACACCGTTCTTCCTGTATTAATTCATGGAGATGCTGCTTTTGCTGGACAAGGTATTGTTCTTGAAACACTTCAAATGTCACAAGTCCGCGGTTACACAACCGGAGGTACCGTTCATGTTGTTGTAAATAACCGTGTAGGTTTCACAACATCAAATCTTTTAGATGCACGTTCTTCAGAATACTGTACAGACGCAGCGAAAATTGTCCAAGCGCCAGTTCTTCACGTAAATGGAGATGATCCTGAAGCAGTCAAACATGTGACTGAAATAGCACTAGGTTTCCGCAATACATTCCACAAAGATGTAGTGATTGATCTTGTCTGTTATCGTCGCCTTGGTCACAACGAAGCTGATGAGCCTAGTGCAACACAGCCAATGATGTATAAAAAAGTACGCAATCATGACACACCTGCTCGTATCTATGCCGATCGCCTAATCGCTGCGGGCATCATTACCGAGGAAGACTTTAAAGCTTATACAAAAGAGTACCGCGATAAACTGGAGATTGGTACACCTGTTGGTTTTCCAAATATTGATTCGATCAATAGCTCATATATGCAAAAATGGGAACGCATTTCAAAAGCGCATGATAAGTTCGATGAAGAAGGCCCAACGATCCCTGAAACAAGCGTAGTGAAGACTCGTATCACCGAATTAACACGCATTATGAATGAGCTTCCAGAAGGGCTTAAACTCCACAATCGTGTACAACGCATACATGACAACCGCCTCAAAATGGGCGAAGGCGAAATCGAAATGGATTGGGGCTTTGCGGAAATTATGGCTTACGCAACCCTGCTTGAAGAAGGCTACCCAATTCGTATCACAGGACAAGACTCAGGGCGTGGAACCTTCTTCCATCGTCACGCGGTCTATCATAACCAAGAAAATGGCGACAGCTACATTCCTTTACAACATTTAACACGCGACCAGGCAAACTTCACAGTTATTGATTCGATCCTCTCTGAAGCTGGTGTCCTTGGCTTTGAATATGGATATGCATCAACAGAGCCGAATACATTAGTTATTTGGGAAGCGCAATTTGGAGACTTCGTCAATGGCGCACAAGTGGTTATCGACCAATTTATCGCTGCCGGCGAAACAAAATGGCGTCGTTACAACGGCTTAGTCATGCTGCTTCCACACGGATATGAAGGGCAAGGCCCGGAACATTCATCAGCAAGACCCGAGCGTTTCTTACAACTTTGCGCAGAGAACAATATTAGCTTTGTTGTCCCAACAACACCTGCTCAAGCATTCCATATGTTCCGCCGTCAAATGTTACAAGAATATCGTAAACCACTTATTGTCATGACGCCGAAAAGTCTCCTTCGCCATCGTCAAGCAGTGAATGTATTAGATGATTTAGCAATGGGAACATTCCGCTCAGTTCTTCCAGAAATTGATGCTATTGAGGATAAAAATGTTGAACGTCTCGTTATTTCTGTCGGCAAAATCTTCTACGATATCCGCGATCGAAGAGAAGCCGCTAAAGATACTAAAACAGCGATTATTCGCTTAGAAGAGATCTACCCATTCCCAACCCAAGCACTCCTTGATGAGATTGCGAAATACCCGAAAGTGAAAGAGATTATCTTCTTACAAGATGAACCTCTAAACCAAGGTTATGCAACATTTGTTCGTCCATATTTAGAAAATATTGTGACTGACAAACAGACATTAATCTTTGTGACTCGCCCTGAAGCAGCAGCTCCTGCGGTTGGTTACAGTAATATGCACGCGGCACAAGAGAAAGCCCTTTTAGATGCAATCTTTCCCCTTGCAGAATAATGCGAGAGAGTGCTAACGATAAGAACAAATTTATTTAATAAAATTCAAACAAATCAAAATTTAACATTTTATTTATACATAGGAGAAAAACCCATGAGTATTGAAATTAAAGTTCCTGTTTTACCTGAGTCAGTAGCAGATGCACTTCTCTCTTCTTGGCACAAGAAAGTCGGCGATTTCGTCGAAGAAGGTGAAAACCTCGTTGACTTAGAAACAGACAAAGTTATGCTCGAAGTGCCTGCAACTGCAAGTGGCATCATTAAAGAGATCAAAGTTGAAGAAGGTACTGACGTTACTGAAGGTACGCTTCTTGCAATTATCGAAGCTGGCGAAGCACCTAAAGCGGGCAGCGTACCAGCAGAAACAGCAAAAGAAGAGACACCTAAAGCTTCTTCGGAAGAAGCAGGTGATGATATTGGTATGTCTCCAACGGTTCGTCGTTTAGTGGAAGAAAACAACCTTGATATCAAAAAAATTCCTGCAACCGGTAAAAATGGTCGTCACTTAAAAGAAGATATTGAAAACTTCATGAAAGATGGTGGGGCAAAAGCGGCAGTACCAGCTGCAAAAGCAGCAACTATTGCAGCAGTCCCAACCGGGGAACGTGTTGAAAAACGTGTTCCAATGACACGTTTACGTGCTCGCATTGCAGAGCGCCTTCTTGATGCAACTAATACGACAGCCATGCTGACCACATTTAATGAGATCAACATGGAACCTGTCATGAGTATGCGTAAAAAATATCAAGATCGCTTCATTAAAACTCATGGCGTGAAGCTTGGCTTTATGTCATTCTTCGTAAAAGCAGCCGTTGAAGCATTAAAAAAATATCCAGCAGTTAACGCATCAATCGATGGTAATGACATTGTGTATCATGGTTATTTTGATATCGGTATTGCTGTTTCTTCACCTCGCGGTCTTGTTGTACCAATTATTCGTAATGCGGATCAACTCAGCCTTGCTGATATTGAAAAACAAATTATTGAATACGCAACAAAAGCAAAAGAAGGTACATTAACAATCGAAGAGATGACGGGTGGTACATTTACCATTACTAATGGCGGTGTTTTTGGCTCAATGATGTCAACGCCGATTATCAATCCTCCACAAAGTGGAATCTTAGGTATGCACAATACTTACGAGCGTCCAATTGTCAAAGATGGCCAAATTATTGCCGCGCCGATGATGTACATTGCACACTCTTACGACCATAGAATTATCGATGGCGCTGAAGCTGTTGGTTTCCTTGTATCAATCAAACAATCAATCGAAGACCCAGCAAGCATGCTCCTTGATCTGTAATAGTACATTTTGTTACAAAATTTAATATATCCATTGAAGATCCTTTGCATTTTTTGTTGCAAAGGGTCTTTTAGAAGGAAGAAATTATGAGTAAAAAAGAATTTGATGTTATCGTTATCGGCGGCGGTCCTGCAGGTTATGTTTCTGCTATTCGTTCAGCCCAACTAGGCCTAAAAACTGCTTGTGTTGAAAAATGGATCGGTAAAGAAGGCAAACCAACGCTTGGTGGAACATGTTTAAATGTTGGCTGTATTCCTTCAAAAGCACTTTTGGAATCCTCTGCTCTTTACGAAGAAACCAAGGTTCATGCAGCTGAACATGGCATTACCATTAAAGATGTTAAGATGGACCCTAAAGCAATGATCGCGCGTAAAGATAAAATTGTGACTGAATTAACATCAGGTATTGCGATGTTATTCCAAGCAAACAAAGTTGAGTGGCTTCAGGGCACAGGCAAACTCCTAAAAGATAATGTTGTTGAAGTGACTGCTCATGACGGCAAGAAAGAGAGCTATAAAACCAAAAACGTGGTGTTAGCAACGGGCTCTGTGCCCGTCGATATTCCTCCAGCAAAAGTTGATAACAAACGCATTATCGACTCAACAGGAGCATTAGACCTTACAGAAGTTCCAAAACGTTTAGGTGTTATTGGCGCTGGGGTCATTGGCCTTGAAATGGCTAGCGTTTGGGCTCGCTTAGGTGCAAAAGTGGTAATCTTTGAAGCAATGGATAAATTCCTCTCTGCAGCGGATCAGCAAATTGCAAAAGATGCAGCAAAACATTTCAAAAAACAAGGTCTTGATATCCGTCTAGGTGCAAAAGTATCAGAATCTAAAGCAACTGCAACAGATGTCACTGTAAAATATCATGATAAAGATGGTGAGCATGAAGAAAAATTCGACTATCTATTAGTTGCTGTTGGTCGCCGAGCATATAGTGAAGGTATCGTTGATGAAAGCTTAGGCTTAGAAATGGATGGACGTTTAGTAAAAGTTGATACACATTGCAAGACTAATCTCCCTAACGTTTGGGCCATTGGTGATTTAGTTCGTGGACCTATGCTCGCGCATAAAGGTTCTGCTGAAGGCATTGCTGTCGCACAGTGGATTGCGGGTCAGTATGGCCGTGTTAATTATGATGCTGTTCCTTGGGTGATCTATACGCATCCTGAGATTGCATGGGCTGGTAAAACTGAAGAACAATGCAAAGCTGAAGGGATTGAAATAATTACGAGCTCATTCCCATTTGCAGCATCAGGTCGCGCAAAAGCGATGGGAGCAACGGAAGGCTTAATCAAAATCATCGCTGATGCTAAAACTGATAAACTTCTTGGCGTACATATCGTCGGCGCAAATGCATCTGAACTTATCCATGAAGCCGTAATCGTTCTTGAATTCGGTGGTACCTCAGAAGATATTGCGAGTACGATGCATGCCCATCCGACACTTGCAGAAGGTGTAATGGAAGCGGCACACGGTATCCATAAAAGCGCAATTCATATGATGAATCGTAAGTAAGTAACTTATTACTTTCCCCTTATCAATCAAAACGTCATTTCACATTGGAATGGCGTTTTTTATTTACCTGCCAATTTTAACTGCTAAATCAATAAACTCCCCAAAGAAATTGCACCCCAAACAGCAATGCCTAAAAATAGCGCACAAAAAAACAATCTTATATTTGACACTAATGAAGCTTCATACTATTATAGCCTCCTGTTCACGAGGAACACCTCTGAAAACAGCGATACGTCCCTATCGTCTAGTGGTTAGGACACTGCCCTTTCACGGCGGCAACCGGGGTTCGAATCCCCGTAGGGACGCCAAATTTAAACCTACTGATTTTACTATCAGTAGGTTTTTTGGTTTATACCACCTCATATATTCTTATATTCAATTTATCTTGCATAAGCAATATGCGGATATAATTCCCTTTATAATCTCTCAAAATATAACACAAACAAGCTCTGCAAAAGGATCATTCTAATTATGGCTAAAATATTTATCTGTAACCACGATGAAGTTATACCGGGCAAGATGAAAAAAATCGAGACCGATATAGGAGAGCTCTTAATCTTTAATCGAGATGGCGCATTTTTTGTCACCGATGATAAATGCACTCATGGAACAGCATCCCTTTCAGAAGGTGACTATTTTGATGATACGGTTAGCTGCCCTCGTCACTGGGGGGAGTTCAATATCATCACCGGCGAAGCAACTGCTCCACCCTGCCGAAAACCACTTCGAACCTACCGTGTATTAGTCGAAGATGGACAAATATACATTGATAGTGAGCTTGAAGCTCTCCATGCTGTTAGTAGATAATTTACCGCAGGGACAAATCCTCTAAATCATATTTTATGATGCAAAGAACATTTAGAGGATATCTATAAATTTAAGACTTAGTCTTACATAAGCGCTAATAAAGTAAGGATATTTTTAGACGCTTTAAAATAGCTGCCGTCGCGATTCCATTTGCCACTAATCCCATCCTTTTTTGGTATTGATAAAGAGCCAAAGCGGTATATCCATTAAAATCACCTTTATCAATATTATCTTCTTCTAAAAATTTTTGTGCTATCAAAGCTTCTTGCAATTGTCGAACGAGCATTCCCCGCGAACCTTGCAGCAAACACAGCTCACCTCCGCCATGTACAATTTGCTCTAAATGACGCACATGACTAAGGAGATATTGATATCGAATACCAACTTCTAAAGGAGATGGCTGCGCTGATTGACCTGCTAATACTCTAAAGACCTGATAGTAACCTGTCGGTATATTCGGCGGCTGATGATTCCCTTCAATCACTTGACAACCAGCTGAGGAAAAAGAAGCTCCATCGAGCTTAGCTGTCGTTTGAGCACTATGAATATGATCATTAACAACCGAGAGCGAAGGCGTTGCAAATTGGGCGCAAAATTGATGATTAGATTGATAAAAACGCCAAGCGAGCACCGGCTGTAAGCGACTAAGACGAAAAGCCCCTTCTTCCGGTAATCGGCCTTCACCATCAGGCTCATGCGCTCCAACAATATAATTATAAAGCCCGACGCCTAATACATTGGCAATTGCCTGTTCCGGCGCATTAATCTGCTTTTGTTGCCATACCCTATTCGGAATAGTTGATGCAGGGAAAAATACAACTTTGTGATGTTTTCGATCCCAAATTCCTAGAAGACAACGAAGATGTTCACCATCAACACTATTTTCAGCAATCGTCACCGAATCAAACCAACGACCATATTCGCCATCAACTAATCTAGCCGCCCGAATACCAAGAAGAAGAAAATCGCCTTCTAACGACAAGTAACTATGCTCTGCTAAGCGCGCGAAAGTTGCACTATTAATCACAAAAGGTTCATAAGAGGCGGTGCTATTTAGATGGGCAATTTCAATCATATTTAATCCAACGCAAATTCACTAACAGGAATTCTATTACTCTATCATAGTTCAAATTCTTTCATAAAAGACTCTTTAAGAAGAAAATAAACAGCGGGAATTCCACATAAAAGAGGGAGTTTTTATATAATAGGGATATTTAAACCATGTCGCAGGCAGAGTTATGTTAAAAATCCAAAATATTCCCTACTATCTTCAACTGATGCGCGTTGAAAAGCCGATTGGTAGCTATCTATTAATGTGGCCAACACTTTGGGGCATCTGGATCGCGAGTGAGGGTTTACCTTCTGCAAAGGTACTGATCATTTTTCTACTGGGTGTTTTTATCATGCGATCTGCAGGATGCGTGATTAATGATATTGCTGATCGTGATATTGATAAATATGTTGAGCGCACACAAAATCGTCCACTAACCGCTGGGAAAATCTTTTTAAAGGAGGCGATGTCGCTTTTGGCTCTGCTTGTCATCATTGCTGCTATATTAGCGCTCTTTTTATCATGGAAAACTATTCTTCTCTCAATCCCAGCGCTACTCATTGCACTCTCCTACCCCTTTATGAAACGCTTTCACTCTCTGCCACAAGCTCATCTTGGTGTTGCATTTGCTTTTGGGATTTTAATGGCATTTATGGAGATTCGAGGATCATTATCAATAACGGCTTTACTGCTTTTTTTCGCTAATATCTGTTGGACACTGATCTATGATACTGAATATGCAATGAGTGATCGTGAAGAAGATAAAGCCCTCAACATAAAATCCTCTGCATTACTCTTTGAATCATGGTTAGGGAAAAAGGATTATTACATCATCATCGTACTACAAATCATGATGATTTTATTATTTTTCATAATTGCGCTGAGAGAGTCGTTAAATAATTACTTTTTGCTAAGCTTACTCGTTGTCATTAGCCTATTTTATTATCAAATTAAACTCATTAAAGATCATAATAAACTTAGCTGTTTTTCAGCTTTTTTACACAACAACTGGGTAGGCATGATACTTTTCATTGGATTATTTTTAAACTATCTCCCTTCATGAAAACCATAGTATAGTGAAATGGTGCTAAGAGATCACACACATTACATATTAGGAGAAGATTCCATGGGCAACCGTCTTTCGAAAATTGTTACTAAAACAGGAGATTCCGGTACAACTGGTATTGCAGGAAATGTCCGTCTTGCAAAGCATCATCCTCGTATCGAAACAATTGGCTTAATTGATGAATTAAATTCGTTAATTGGAATCACTATTGCGAATCTCACAACCGAAAAAGAAGACCTCGATAATTCTATTAATTGCAGAGCTCTACTCAAAATTATTGAGGAATGGAATGTGATTCAACATGCGCTATTTAATCTTGGTGGTGAGCTTTCAATGCCCGGAACAGTACTCGTGACAAATGACTTAGTGGAAACCCTAGAAGTTTGGCTGACAACATATAATGACCAACTTCCGCCTCTTGAAGAATTTATCCTACCCGGAGGTTCAGCCCTTGTAGCACAAGCACACTATATTCGCGCCATTAGTCGCAAAGTAGAACGTTCACTTTGGGCTCTCAATAGCGAGGAACCCGATAAGGTCAATAGTGATTCACTGAAATTTCTCAACCGTCTTTCAGACTATTTCTTTGTGACCGCGCGAACGATCGCTAAACTTACAGATACTAAGGAAGTATTTTGGAATCCCAAAATCGATTAGAGCCCATATACCTTCTTCTTTGTGAAATTACAGAGACCAATATTTATTGGGCAAAAACACATTTTCCACAATTTTGGAACCCTCAATTAGCAACAAAGCGACAAACATCCTTTCTACTAAGTCGAGCACTCTTATCGCTCGCCCTGAAAAATTATTTTGGCATTATAAATATCCCAGAAATAACGACTACTAAACATAACAAACCCTATTTTAAGAGCCGGGATATTACATTTAACCTCTCTCATTCTGATAATTTTATTGCACTTATTATTGGTAAAGGAGATCTGAAACTTGGTACAGATGTAGAAAAAATTCAACCTCGTAAAAATTTCGCTGGTTTAATGACCAAAGTTTTCAAAGATGATGAAAAAAAATGGATACTGGGTAAATCAGCCATGCTCCCCAAATATCCATCTGATACTATAATGACTTTAAAAAATGATGAAATGACCCGCTTTTTTCTCCTTTGGTCCGCTAAAGAAGCGTATTTAAAGGCCGATGGACGCGGTATACAAGGCCTTGACTCATTAACCCTTCATCCATTTCATAACAAAATCACAGGTGATCTTTCTGGTGGTACGTTATGTCTCTCAACGCTCACTACGAAAAATGAAGAAATCAAAAACTCGTTCGCTCTCTATCTTCCTAACCAATTAAAAGATATGCTATTAATAAAAACAACGGCTATACAAGAAGGCTTTATAACATTAAAGCCATTCGAGCTCTCTTGGATCATTTCACTAGATGACTAATAATACATAGAACAATTATATTATATTTTAATAATAGTTATTAATAATATAATATAACAGGGCAAATACACTTATTCTGAATCCAATAAAAAGTCTTCTTTCTTAGCGCCTGCTTCAACTTTTTCTTTCATCCACAGCGGCATTTTACCACGACCACTCCATAGTTGTTCTGGATTATCAGGATTACCATATTTCATAGGAACCTTACGTCCTTTACGACCAACTTTATCTCTAAATACATCGTGAAATGAAAGTCCTGAATGATCTAGCAACTTCTCAATCTCTTTACGAACCTGTTCAGCTTCCGCAGCTCGACGGCTCTCAATCTCCTGACTTAATTCACTAATAAGCGTCTCCATCTTATCAATGCTTAAACCATCTAAATTTAAATTCTTCATCACTTACATGTCTCCGTTCACTAAAATGACTATTTTTATAATTTATACTTGCTATTATTATCTAAACCGTTTCCGGTTACACCCATTATATAAATTATATTAATAATCTTAAATGTTTATTTTATGTTTTATTAAAAAACACTGTCTTATTTTCGGATTTCGTTTGAAATCTTCCGGTAATGTTTTGCTAGAAATATCCGTAATATCAAATATTTCTAACAACTCAGAACTCATTTTAAATCCTCTTAAATTTGTTGAAAATAATAACTCTCCATCATGCATCAATAATCGCATTGCATCTTTAAGAAGCATTTCATGATCCCGCTGTATATCTAAAACACCACTCATTCGCTTAGAATTAGAAAATGTTGGGGGATCCATAAAAATCAAATCAAATTTTTTATCATTACGCTTCAAAAGAGGTAATGATTTTAAACTTTCAGCCTCCGACTTTAGCCATTCAAGCACATCAGCCTGAACTAGTTCATGACCCGAGAAATGACCATTTAGCGCTAGATTTCGATCTGCCCAGGCAAGATATGTTCTAGAGAGATCCACCGACAAAGTCGATGTCGCACTCCCATTTGCTGCATGAACTGATGCCGTTCCTGTATAACAAAAAAGATTCAAAAAGCGCTTACGTTGTGCTTTTTCACCAATCATAAACCGTACATTTCGATGGTCTAAAAAAATACCTGTATCAAGATAATCAGTTAAATTCACCAAAAGTTTTGCATTACCTTCGCGTATCTCAAAAAAATCACCAGCTTCTTGTGAAAGTCGTTCATATTGTGATTTTCCTTTCTTACGCGAGCGTTGTTTAACATGTATATTCGCAACAGGAATATCATCAAATAGATGCTGAATAATTTGCATCACTTTATTAAAGCGAGACTCAGCAATATCACGCTTGATTGTAGACGGAGCCTCATATTCATAAACAACAATGTGATTTTTATAAAGATCAATGGCAACATTAAATTCTGGTAAATCAGCATCATATACTCGATAAGCTTCTATCTCTTGCTTCTGAGCCCAACGTGAAAGGTGTTTATAGTTTTTTGTTAAACGATTAAGAAACGCATCGCCACCATCTGCGATAATCTCTTCTAATGCAATTCGACGATCATGATTATCAGCTTTTTCCCGATTCACAAAAAAAGATTGTTCAATCTTAAACTGAAGATAGATACAATCTAAGGCACCATTCCAAAATTTATTAATTTTCTTTGCTCGAATCCCCATCACTCGCCCTAAATCGGAATCAGAAGTGATAACACCCGCTTCAAAGCCCTCATATTGCCTGAGGAAGTCGCCTAAATCACGGTATGTATCGATTAGATAATCTTTCTCACCGAGTCGCTCGCCATAAGGGGGATTTGTAACAATTAAACCTTTATCCATAGAGAAATCATGCTGATAATCTTGAAAACTCATGTGCTTAAAAGTCATATTCTTTAAAACACGCGCTCTATCAGCATTTGCTTTCGTGATGCCGATCATCATTGAACTACGTTCAATACCAACAAGCTGCCCTTGGAATCGCGCTTCACCCTCTTGTGCGCGTCTTTTTGCCTCCTGATAACACTCATTCCATTCTGCCTCTTTGTAATGGCGCCAGCGCATAAAACCAAAATTATTGCGATATAGACCTGGTGCAATATCTCGCGCCATTAGAGCCGCCTCTATTAATATCGTACCCGCTCCACAAAGCGGATCAATAAAATTTTCATGATTTGCTGCTTTTGCCGGCCAATTTGAACGATAAAGAAGCGCCGCTGCTAGATTCTCTTTAATTGGTGCAGCACCTTGTTCACTTCTAAATCCTCGCTTATGTAGAGGCTCCCCTGTTAAATCAAGGTAAAGTGTATATTTTTTCTCATCAATATGTACATAAAAGCGTAGATCTGGGTCTTCAATATCTACGTTAGGGCGAGTGCCCATTAATTCAGTAAAATAATCAACAATCGCATCCTTGACGCGTAGTGCTGCAAAATGTGTATGAATATTCCCTGCTTTTCGCGCTGTCACCTTTATGGAGAAAGTATCTGTTTCTCGCATATGTGATGACCATGAAAACAGCGATAACTCCTCATACATTTGATCTAGCGAACGGAAATTTCCTTCTCTTAATTCCAATAATACGCGTGAACCGCAACGTGACCATAAACATGCACGATAAGCATCTTTAAAGTCACCGGCAAACGCCACACCTGTTCCCTTTTCAGTTGCATCAATTCCTAATGCGAGAAGCTCTTCTCTAACATAAGAATTTAGCCCTTGGGCACAAGTTACATAAAATTTTGACATAGACTCTCTCTAAATAAAGAATTTGCAATTGCATAAACTCTGATTAATGGACAATTACAAATGATTATTCCGTCATTTCGCAATATTGACTATCTAATTTCAGTTAAGGAAAAAGAGTATACTAAAAATAGTTCTCAATTAACATATATTAACAAAAGAAAACTAAAATTATAAGAAAATATTTAGTGAAATCAACCAAATAACCTGTGTAAATGTCTAATAATAGCAAAAATGAATCGCATTATTTATTTTTTACATTCTACGTTTTCTCGAGTAAAAACGTTTATAACTTGAAGTATTCAGAATTATCTGTCTATATTAAAGGATAAACTATTTTAATCCTGAATATAAAAATAAACAGCCTAAAGATTGAGTTAATCAGGGATTATAACCAAATGATTTCTTTAAATTACTAACCATTAAGCAAAAAAGGATGGATACTTATGAAAGCAGACTTAAGCAAAAAAATTCGCCATAACGATTTCCGTAATAAAATCGTACCGGTGGAGGAAGCTGTTTCGTGGATTGAGGATGGTATGACGCTCGGAATGAGTGGTTTTACTCTTTTTGGGGAACCCAAAGTATTTCCAACAGCCCTGGCAGAACGTGGCAAAAAAGAAAACTTTAAAGTAAACCTCTATACCGGTGCTTCACTTGGACCAGATGCAGATCAAGCAATGGCAGAGGCTGATATCATTAATCTGCGCGTTCCCTATCAAAGCAATGCGGTAATGCGTAAAAAAATTAATGCTGGCGAGATAAAATATATCGACCAGCATCTCTCTCACACAGCAGAAACATTACGACAAGGTAATCTTGGAGAGATCGACTATGCGATTATCGAAGCTGCTGCAATTACTGAAGATGGGCTTATTATTCCAACAGGTTCTGTTGGGAATTCTCCTATTTTTGTTGAACGTGCAAAGCACGTAATTATTGAGTTGAATACTAGTACACCGGATAGTTATGAAGGGATTCATGATATTTATATCCCTAAAGATCAAGGTGATAACCGAGAAGCAATTCCAGTGTATGATGATCTAAGTAAGCGTATTGGGACCATTGGTATTAAGGTTGATCCCGCTAAAGTTAAAGGCGTTATTCTTTCTGATCGTCCAGATATCCCATCGCCACTCTTTGAACCTAATGCCGAAACACAAGCAATCGCAGATAATCTTTTAGACTTCCTTGCAAAAGAGGTTGAAGATGGTCGTTTAGGTCCTAATCTTGCGCCACTTCAATCAGGAGTTGGATCAGTTGCAAATGCGGTTCTAAGTGGTATGGCAAAATCTGATCGTTTTAAAAATCTCACAGTCTCCTCAGAGGTTTTACAAGATGGTATCTTTGATCTGATTGATGCTGGTGTTGTAGATTTTGCTGTGGCAACAGCATTCTCATTATCCAAAAAACGGGTTGATAACTTAGCATCAGACCTTGAAAAATATAAAGATAAGATACTATTTCGCCCGCAAGAAATCACCAATCACCCAGAGGTTGTCCGTCGTCTCGGCGTTATTGCCTTTAATACAGCACTAGAGGTCGATATCTACGGTAACGTCAATTCAACGCATGTTAGCGGAACGCATGTAATGAATGGAATAGGCGGATCTGCCGACTTTGCACGTAATGCCCGTATTACCATTTTTGTTACACAGTCAACCGCAAAAGATGGCAATGTTTCAGCAATTGTTCCTTTTGTAACTCACGTAGATCATACAAATCACGAGGTTGACGTGATTGTTACAGAACAAGGATATGCGGATATCCGTGGCTTATGCCCGAAAGATGCTGCTGAAAAAATCATTGAAAACTGCATGCATCCAAAATATAAGGCACAAGCAAAAGATTACTTCGAACGTGCAAAAAAAGAGCGCGGTGGCAATACTCCCCATCTTTTAGATGAAGCATTCTCTTGGCATATTAATCTTGCAAAAAATGGCACAATGATACTCGATAAGTAAAACCATTATTTTATAAAACCGAAAACGCGGGCAGAAATGTCTGCGTTTTTTCGTATCAAGAATACCTAAATTATTTACCTAAAATAACTAATTCTTCCTTTAAGAAAAATTTATGATACTAATAGAGTTTATTCATACTAACATAAGTCTCTACCACTGTTTTGAGCCTAAAAAAACAGCATGTATTCTACTAATACAAACAGTTAATAAGTATCATGTGGACAAGAGATGATTATCAAAGGAGTAATTTATGGCTCGCGAAAATTGGAGTAGTAAGCTCATCTATATTTCAACCGTTGCAGGTGCTACCATCGGCTTCGGTGCAACTTGGCGTTTTCCCTACTTAGTTGGTGAAAATGGTGGGGGTGCGTACCTAGTAGTTTTTTTTATTGCGATGTTGATTCTAGGTATTCCTATGCTTGTAGCAGAACATTTAATTGGACGCAGACTCCACACCAATGTAATCGATTCATTTAGTAATAAAGGGCTTAATCATCCAATCTCAAAATTATGGAAAGGCGTTGGAATTATTGCCATTCTTGGAGCATTTGGTATTCTTGCTTACTATATGGTTCTCGGCGGTTGGGTGATGAGTTATATCGGTGGAATTTCCTTTGGTGAAATCGACCTCTCTTCTCCTATCACAGCTGATATCGCCAAAAACTTTTTTGATAATTCCACACATAATCCTTGGAAGATGATTCTCTATACCTTTATCTTTGTCGCGATTAACTACTACATTCTCGTCAAAGGGATTATTGATGGTATTGAAAAAGTAATCCGCTGGGTAATGCCACTCTTTTTAATTCTCGTATTAGCGTTGATGATTCGCGCTCTTTTTCTACCTGGAGCAATGGAAGGCGTGAAATTTTATATCATCCCTGATTTTAGTAAAATTAATTCAAAAGTCATTCTATTAGCCCTTGGACAAGTATTTTTTGCCCTAAGCATCGGTTTTGGAGTAATGGTAACACTCTCTTCATATCTCAATAAAAAAGAGAATATTGTAGGGATTAGTATCAGTGCTGGCGTTATCAATACATTAATCCCTCTAGCAATTGGCTTTATTATCTTTCCTGCGCTCTTTTCTGCGGGTATCGCTCCGTCATCTGGCCCTTCTCTTGTATTCCAAGTATTACCCGCGGTTTTCTCAACGATTCCCTTTGGTGGTTTTTTTGCAGCCCTCTTCTTTATCCTTCTTCTACTTGCGGCGCTCACGACATCACTCACAATTTATGAAGTAACCATTACAACATTAATTGAGAAATGCAAAATGAAACGCCCTATTGCAACTTTCATTACGCTCGGTACTATTTTTATTTTTGGAAATGTCCCCAGTATTTTATCGGATAGTATTTGGAGTAACATACATATATTTGGTATGACAATTTTTGATGCTTTTGATTATATCAGCGCCAATATTCTCTTTATTACCACAAGCCTACTCTCTGCAATTTTTATCGGCTTTGTTCTAAAAAAAGATGTCGCTATTCGAGAAATTACCAATGATGGACATGTGAACAAAAAACTCGCGCCTATCCTCTTCTATCACATTAAATTTGTCATTCCTGCATTAATTCTGCTGATTTTTGTATTCTCTTTTACATAAAAAAAGAGAGATAAAAAAGGCGCTAATCTTGCGCCTTTTTTTATTCCCTCAATAGATCATTAATCAAGCTTTGTACGATTAAGACTCAATGAATTCAAAAGTACACTGACAGAGCTAAAAGCCATTGCACCACCCGCAAGAATTGGACTTAAAAAACCGAAAGCGGCAAAAGGGATACCAATAATATTGTAGATAAATGCCCAAAATAGATTCTGGCGAATCTTCCGCATCGTTTTTTCAGACAAAGTAATCATCTTTGGTAAACTCATAAGATCACCATTCATAATCGTTACATCACTCGATTCCATAGCAATATCAGTTCCTGTTCCCATAGCAATCCCTATATTAGCAAGAGCTAGAGCAGGGGCATCATTCATACCATCACCAACCATTGCCACAATCTTTCCTTCTACCTGTAATTTTTGGATAACGGCGGCTTTATCTTCAGGTTTAAGCTCTGCAATTACCTCTTCTTCACTCAACTCTACTTCCTCACCAATTTTTTGAGCAGTACGCCGATTGTCTCCGGTTAACATCAATACAGTAATGCCTCGAGCTTTTAGCGTTTGAATTGCTACCAAAGAACTCTCTTTCACACGATCAGCAATGGTTACCATCGCCACAGCAACCGTCTCTTTCCCCATCAAAACAACGGTTTCCCCCATTGACTCATGCTTTTCAATTAACGTACTGAAGTAATCGATTTGAATCCCTTTTTCAACCATCAATCGCGGAGAGCCGATGAAATACTGATGACCTGCAATGGATCCTTCTAATCCTGCTCCAATTAAGGCTTGAAAATTAGTAACAGCAACAGATGGTATTGAATGCTCTTTACCATACTGCACAACGGCTTTTGCTAAAGGGTGTTCAGAATGTGACTCAAGAGCAACTAAATGACTTAATAGCTCTTCTCTTTTTCCTAGAAACTCTAATTCATTAATAAAAAATCGTTGCACAGTAGGTTTTCCAGCAGTGATCGTTCCCGTTTTATCAAGAACAACAGTATTAATCTTGGCTACTCGTTCTAAAGATTCGCCATTTTTAATTAAAATCCCCTGTCTTGCACCAACCCCTGTTCCTACCATAATAGCCGTTGGCGTTGCTAATCCTAGCGCGCAAGGGCAAGCGATAACAAGAACTGCAACACTATGCATAATCGCATCTCCCCAGCTGCCGACAATTAACCATGTAACAAGAAGCGTTAAAAGGGCAATTACAATCACAGATGGAACAAAGATGGCAGAGACTCTATCTGCAATCTTTTGAATCGGGGCTTTGCTACCTTGAGCATCGTTTACCAGATGAATAATTTTCGATAACGTACTCTCATCTTCACTTTTGGTCGCTTCCATAACGAGTGCGCCTGCTTGGTTGATTGTGCCACTATATACACGATCATTTTCAGATTTATCGACAGGAATACTCTCCCCTGTCAACATACTTTCATCAATCGTTGAATTTCCTGAGATAACAAATCCATCTACGGGAATACTCTGACCAGGATGGACTAATAAGTGATCACCTGGTAAAACTGTATCAATCGGAACTTCTCGGTAAGTCTGATTATTCTCGCTACCATTATCGATACGAAAAGCTGTTTTAGCCTGTAATGACATTAAGCTGCGAATTGCATCACCCGTACGATTTTTAGCACGTTCTTCGAAATATTTCCCCAAAAGAATCAAGGTGATAATCACAGCGCTACTTTCAAAATAAAGGTGTGTTCGATCGCCACCCCAAAAACCATTATAGATACTCAAAAAATAAGCAGCTGTCGTCCCTAATGCAACAAGCACATCCATACTTGGTGCTTTTGCTCTCAGTGATGCCCACCCTGCTTTATAAAAGCGATAACCGATACCAAACTGAATTGGCGTTGTAAGCAATAGCTGGACCCAAGGTTCATGGACAAAAGCAACCCAACCATCATGAAAACCGAGCATCATTGCTATCATTCCCAGCAGCATAGGAGTGCTCAGTAACACACTAATTACAAGCTGAATACGCATTTTGCGAGTGGACAGTTCCTCTCTTTCTAGCAACTCTGACTGATGCGCTTCATCATCTACAATTGCACCGAATCCTGTTTTTTCAATATGGGCGATAATTGTTGTTACATCTATTTCTTGAGGATTATATTCAAAAATACCTTTTTTACTAGCAAGGTTAACATTTGCACGATAGATTCCTGATTTTTTACCCAATACACGCTCAATACGACCTGAGCAGTTTGCACAAGTCATCCCTGTAATTGCCAAGCGAGCAAATTGACGTTCGCTATTTGTTCCTGAATCTCTTGCTTCGTGCATGTCTTCTTCCTTTTATTTTATAACATTACATGAGCATTGCCCTTTAAAACAGTCACAATCAACTTTGGCAACACTCCGCTTTGTCGCTTGGGCTAGGCTCTCTTGAATCAATAAGATATCTTCACCTGTCAATGCCCGCGTCTCAATTAATTGGGCGATCTTCGCACCTCTATCTTTAGCACAAACAAATCCGAAGAGTTCTCTTGCGGCGTCACGCCATGCTTTATCTTCTTCAATCCCTGGTCGATACAGATACTTATTTCCAACTTCTCGTGTCTCTACTGCATATTTTGCAACTAAACGTGCCAAGAGCGTTTTTGTTGTTGTCGGTTTCCAACTTCGTTTTTTTTGCAAAATTTTCACAATATCTGCGCTACCAACCTCACCATTAGCCCACAAAACTCTCATAACTTCCCACTCTGCTGGGGTAATATTTACAGCACTCATATATTCACCGATAATAACAAAATTAAACTATAATTGTAGTTATACCTCGTTGTATCTGTCTACTAAATATACAAAACAAAACCGAAATTTTAATAAATTGAAAATTTATACGACGATCAATTTCTAAAACAGCTTAAGAGATAGTCCATAAAAAGACGAACTTTTGCTGAAATATAACGCCCACTTGGATAAACAAGGTAGACAGGCTTTTTCTCTGGACGATATTGTTGAAATAACTCAACGAGCTGATTATTCGCGATTGCAGAATCAACAGCATAATCAAAAAATTGCATAATTCCAAAACCATTAACAACAGTTTCAAGAGCGCCTAGAGAATTGCTATGCAGCATACATGGCACAAGATGGAAAGGATCTATTTCCTCCGAGAATTCCCATGGGATTAATTGTCCTGCGTTTAAAAAACGAAGACCAATACATTTATGATGATGCAAATCACTTATCTCTTTGGGCGCGCCATACTTCTTTAAATAAGCTGGTGATGCGACCAATCTTGGTTGAACAGCATCAAACTTTTTGGCCACGAGTCGCTCATCCTTGACATCACCAATTCGAATAGCAAGATCAAATTCATCTTTATTGAAATTCACGTAGGAATTACTTAACGATATCTCCAAATGAATTTGCTCACTATACTTTTCCAAAAAATCATTAATCAGAGGTAAACAACGTTTAATACCGTAACTATCAGGCATACTAATCCTTAAAACACCGCGAGGATCACTATTATTACTAATTTGTCTCTCAATATTACGGATATTTTCAACGGCTTCTTTACAGACAGAATAATAACATTTCCCCTCTTCTGTAAGGCGCATCGATCGCGTAGAACGATGAAATAATTTTATATTTAATTTTTTTTCTAACCTCGATATTGCCTTACTTACCGCCGATGGTGTTACTCCAAGAAATATTGATGTTTCCGTGAAATTTCGATTTTCTGCCGCTTTGCAAAATATCTGTATATCATTTAAATCCATCTCATCATTTATCTGCATCTTTTATCCCTTATTTATGCCTTGAAGGCATTAAAGATTTTCTAAGACTATATAGTAGAAGTTAAAAAAAATCACTAATATAAGACACGTCATTAAGATTTTTATTCAATACATCATTGATTCAACGTATTGAACTTACAAAAGTCTATCAACAAAAACAAAAGGAACTCTTATGAACTCATTATTATCATTAGCGACAAAACGTCGCTCTATATACCATATCGGTAACGATGTTAAACAATCAAAAGAAGAAATTACTGAAATTATCCGTGAAATTTCGAAACAAGCGCCATCGGCCTTTAACTCACAAAGCTCCCGTGTTGTTGTTCTCTTTGGTGATGAACATAATGCGCTTTGGGATATTGTTGAAAACGCACTTCGTAAAGTTGTTCCCGCTGAGAACTTTGAACCAACTAAAACAAAAATAGATTCATTCCGTGCAGGTTTCGGTTCTGTCATCTACTTCGAAGATGAATCTGTCGTTAAAAAACTCCAAGAACAATTTCCTGCATATGCAGCAAATTTCCCACGTTGGTCTGAGCATGCTCATGGTATTACTCTTTATGGCATTTGGATGGCTCTTGCTGAAGTAAATATTGGCGCAACAGTGCAGCATTATAATGAGTTAATTGAAGAAGAGGTCAGAAAACGTTGGAATATTCCTGCTGACTGGTCAATAAGAGCTCAAATGCCTTTTGGATCAATTGAGTCACCTGCAGAAGCCAAGGATTTTATGCCAACAGAGCAACGTTTTAGAACATTTGGCTAAAACAAGGCATCATTCTTCGTTAGTGATAAAAATAATTTACGACTCATCCGATCTTTATTAGGAAGTTTTGATTAAAGTCTTATAAAAAAGCCCCAATAGGTATGCGACTATTGGGGCTTTTCAATACGTCAATTCTACAAAAAAATCAATTTTTGTTATTCCTCAATCTCAGGATGTTGAGCAATCAATTGCTCCCGACGTTTTTGTAGACGCTCAATCTCCTCATCAATATTCTCAATACGACTCTCGATGCGGTCATAATGAGCTTGTAAAATCTCTTTCGCTTCACTGCGGTCAGACGCAATAGGTGTTTCACCTCGAAGTGGTCTGTTCGCTGTCTCTTTCATATTAAAAGTTAAGAAGATTCCAACACCCGCCGTTACCATTAGGTAGAAAGCCGGCACGTAGAGGTTGCCTGTTAACTCAATCAACCATGCCGTTACCGTTGGCGTGAAACCCGCAATTAAAATTGAAATATTAAATGCTGTTGCCATCGCGCTATAACGCACCTTCGTTGGAAAGATCGCCGGTAGGATTGAAGCCATCACACCGGTAAAGCAACTTAACATCAAAGCTAAGAAGACGAGCCCTAAGAAGATCAAGGCAACATTACCGGTATTAATGAGATAAAAAGCTGGAATTGCCCCAATAAGCATCCCAATACTACCAATCTTAATAAAAAGTTTACGCCCAAATCTGTCACTAAGCAGACCTACAACGGGCTGAACAAATAAAATACCAATCATAATAGCAATAATAATTAATACGCCATGATCCGCGCTATATCCTAGACTATGCGATAAATAACTTGGCATATAGGTTAAGAGCATATAATAAGTAACATTCGTTAAGATAACGATTCCGATGCAGAGAAAAACACTCTTCGTATTATTGCGGATAATCGTAATCAGTGACTCTTTCTCCGCAGGTTGTCCTTCGATAGTATCAGCATGCTTTTGATACGTTGGCGTCTCATCGAGTGCATGGCGCAGATACATCCCTAAAATTCCGAGCGGGCCAGCAATAAAAAATGGAATTCTCCACCCCCAAGATTCAAAGCGTGCATCACCCAATAGAGCAGTAATTAATACAACAACGCCTGCACCGAGTACAAATCCCGCGATTGAACCAAAATCCAACCAACTACTTAAAAACCCGCGACGACTATCCGGTGCATATTCTGCAACAAATATTGCAGCTCCAGTATATTCTCCACCAACAGAGAAACCTTGTGCCAATTTTGCGACAAGAAGCAAAATTGGCGCCCAAATTCCAATAGATGCATATGATGGAATAAGACCAATTGCAAAAGTACTAACAGACATAATAACAATGGTAACTGCTAATATTTTTTTCCGTCCAAACTTGTCTCCTAAAATTCCAAAAAAGATCCCTCCGATGGGTCTTACAAGAAATGGAACAGAGAATGTGGCTAATGAAGCTACAAGCTGCACGCCTGGTGATGCCTCTGGAAAAAACACTTTCCCAAGTACATAAGCTAAAAATCCATAGACCCCAAAGTCAAACCACTCAATGGCATTACCAAGCGCAGCTGCGGTAATTGCTTTTTTGAATTGGTCACCTTTTACGATCGTAATATCACTCAACTCCAATGGTTGATGTTCTTTTGTGTTTGTCATTAAATCTCCTTTCAAGATAGATAAATTCGATGAACCCTCGAATTGCTTCTAAGGAATTGCTTCCTCATTAGGGAAGTCCATTAAAATATCTATCTACTGGAAATATCAGTCGCAAACCCTAACAAAGCCCCTGATATCATCAATAAAATTGTCTAAAACTAGTAAATAATTGATTACAAATAGGATAGCGAGGCTCGATTTCTATTTGTAATTAATATTTCCTTTAAAGAAAGAAATTTTAATTTAAATTTTTAATTAGATATAAAACTCGATTATTGTAAAGGAAATTATGTTAAAAGCTCAATTTATCAGGTTAATGATTACCCCAATAGTAGAGTTACGACGGGATTTGAAATATTTCTCAAAACCTATAACATTTTTTATCAAAAAAATGATAATTTGTGTTTTATAAGGAAGAGAAATGCTTGTAAAAAGTATGTCACTACACGATATGATAAATATTTATACAAAAATAGTGATTTTATTATTAGAAATTTAACGCTCTTAGTGGAAAATTCGCTTCAATCCACCCCCCAAACAATTTATCTTGTAGTGAATAAATTAAAACAATTTTTATTTAAATTTTCGATTACGCTTCCCATTAAAAACGAAAATAGCAATAAATGAACTGAACCCACTTTTGGGGTTCAGTTCATTTTAGAGAGGCTTCTTCAATTTTTCATTATTTTACTCTTCAGGCTCATATCCCAAATTCGGTGCGAGCCATTTTTCTGCTTCTTTCAGATCCCAACCTTTACGCGTAGCATAATCTTCAACCTGATCACGACCAATTTTGCCAACCCCAAAGTAGTGGGCTTCAGGATGAGCAAAGTACCAGCCGGAAACTGCCGCTTGTGGATACATCGCAAAACTATCAGTAATTGCTAGACCAATTCGCTGATCAGGATTGAGAAGGCGCCAGAGTGTAGCTTTCTCCGTATGTTCTGGACAGGCTGGATATCCCGGCGCCGGGCGAATGCCGCGATACTCTTCTCGAATCAAGGCTTCATTATCAAGCATTTCATCTTTCGCATATCCCCAATACTCTTTACGCACCCGTTTATGGAGATACTCCGCTAAGCTTTCGGCAAGACGATCGGCAAGCGCTTTGAGCATAATCGCACTGTAATCATCATGATCAGCTTCAAATGCCTCAATATAGGGTTCAATGCCGATACCTGCCGTACAGGCAAATGCGCCGATATAATCCTCTTCACCAATAAAATCAGCAAGAGAGCGATTTGGCATCTCATTGGGACGCTCTGTCTGTTGACGCAGATGATGCAAACGTGCAAGTTCTTCTGTACGAGTATCATCTGTAAATAAAACTGTACTTTCACCTGCATTTGTTGCCGGAAAGAGCCCTATGACCGCCTTTGCGGTTAACCACTTATCCTCGATAATTTGTGCCAACATCTTCTCTGCGTCTTGATAGACTTTTGTCGCTTCTTCCCCAATAATCTCATCTTCTAATAATTTTGGGAACTTCCCACGCAATTGCCAGGAAGCGAAAAAGGGGGTCCAATCGATCGTCGCCACAAGATCCTCGAGCGGCACTTCAAACTCATGAATCCCCATCTTCTCCGGTTTTACAATATGATCAAATCTTAATTTTAAACGGTTATTAACCGCCTCTTGAAAGGGGATTAGC
Source organism: Ignatzschineria sp. 22MB058224 (assembly GCF_058188435.1). Classification (NCBI taxonomy): domain Bacteria; kingdom Pseudomonadati; phylum Pseudomonadota; class Gammaproteobacteria; order Cardiobacteriales; family Ignatzschineriaceae; genus Ignatzschineria; species Ignatzschineria sp. 22MB058224. The sequence goes on along the minus strand of NZ_CP187366.1, from coordinate 1,926,967 downwards.
TTAATATCGCGCTGTCTTTCGAGATACGCTGTACGGCGCTTTTCGTAGTCTTCCTTCAAGTTCTTTTTAAACTCATCACGAAGCTCTGGACTAATCAAAGATTGCGCCACCCCAACAGAGCGGGAAGCATCACGCACATGAACCACTGTATGACGATATTGTGGGGCAATACGAACAGCAGTATGCGCAAGCGAGGTTGTCGCTCCACCAATCATAATAGGAATATCGAGACCTCGGCGCTCCATCTCTTTAGCAAAGCCAACCATCTCCTCAAGCGATGGCGTAATTAAACCGGAAAGACCGATCACATCCACCTGCTCTTCGAGCGCCTTCTCAATAATTGCCGGCGTGGGGACCATCACCCCCATATCGATCACCTCAAAGTTATTACATTGCAATACAACACCGACAATATTCTTCCCAATATCGTGAACATCACCCTTTACTGTCGCCATCAAAATCTTGCCATTTGACTGACTCATATCGCCAAACTTTCTCTTCTCCTCCTCAATAAAGGGGATCAAATAAGCTACCGCACGCTTCATCACTCGCGCTGATTTGACCACTTGGGGCAGGAACATCTTCCCTTCACCAAAAAGATCTCCCACCACATTCATACCGGTCATTAAGGGGCCTTCAATCACCTCAATCGGCCGTGAAAAACTTTGTCGTGCAAGTTCAGTATCCTCTTCAATATAGCTATCAACGCCATTGACTAAGGCATAGGTTAATCGCTCAGCAACAGGAAGCGCTCGCCATTCGAGATTCTCCTCTTTACGAGTAGCGCCCGCCCCTTGATATTTCTGTGCTAGCTCTAAAAGGCGTTCGCTCGCTTCAGGATCTCGATCAAATAGCACATCTTCAATCCCCTCCCGTAACTCTTCGGGGATATCCTCATAGATCGCAAGCTGACCGGCATTGACAATCCCCATCGATAATCCCCGCGCGATTGCATGATAGAGAAAGACCGCATGAATCGCTTCACGCACTAGATTGTTCCCTCTAAAAGAGAAGGAGACATTGGAGATCCCCCCTGAGATATGGACATAGGGGAGATTTTTCCGAATCCATTGCGTCGCTTCCAAAAAATCTAGCCCATAACGATTATGTTCTGAAATGCCCGTTGCAATCGCAAAGACATTCGGGTCGAAGATAATATCCTCTGCCGGAAAGTTGACCTCATTGACCAAAATATCATACGCTTTTGAGCAGATCTCAATCCGGCGTTCTAAATTATCCGCCTGCCCTGCCTCATCAAATGCCATCACCACAATGGCTGCGCCATATTTTTTCGCCAGTTTTGCCTGCGCAATAAATTGCGCAACCCCCTCTTTCATCGAGATTGAATTAACAATCCCTTTCCCTTGAATGCACTTAAGCCCCGCTTCTAAGATCTCCCACTTTGAGGAGTCGATCATAATGGGCACTTTAGAGATATCGGGCTCTGAAGCAATAAGATTGAGGAAGGTGACCATCTCCGCTTTCGAATCGAGCATCCCCTCATCCATATTAATATCGATAATCTGCGCGCCATTTTCCACTTGATCACGCGCGACTTCCAAGGCTTCGGCATAATTCTTCTCTTTAATCAGGCGCTTAAAACGGAGAGAGCCGGTGATATTGGTTCGCTCACCCACATTGGCAAAGAGCGATTCACCAATCGTTAAGTTACACGCCTCTAAGCCTGAAAGGCGCAAGGATTTAGGCTTCTCCTCCGGAATACGAGGAGCGATCAATGCAACCTTTTCAGCAATTTTCGCAATATGTTCCGGCGTTGTTCCACAACATCCCCCCACGATATTAAGAAAGCCTGATTCTGCCCATTCGGCCATCTCTAACGCCATCTCATCAGCGCCAAGATCATACTCACCAAACGCATTGGGAAGGCCCGCATTAGCATGAGCAGAGAGATAAAATTCTGAAATACGAGAGAGCTCTGCAACATAATTTCGCAGAAGATCGGGTCCTAACGCACAATTAAGGCCGATCGAAAAGGGGCGAACATGGCGTAACGAATTGTAGAAAGCTTCGGTCGTCTGCCCTGAAAGCGTCCGCCCTGAAGCATCTGTAATAGTACCGGAGATCATCACCGGCAATCGAATCCCTCTCTCTTCAAAAAAGGTCTCGATCGCAAAAATCGCCGCTTTCGCATTGAGCGTATCGAAGATAGTCTCGACCATTAAGATATCGGCACCGCCGTCCACCAAGCCAGAAATGGCTTCCAAATACCCTTCAACTAATTGATCAAAAGAGGTGTTTCTAAAACCAGGATCATTCACATCAGGGGAGATCGAGGCCGTCTTACTCGTAGGGCCTAAAACCCCCACCACAAATCGAGGCTTTTCCGTTGTGCTATAACGCTGACACGCACGCTTAGCTAATTGCGCTGCCTCATAATTGATCTCATAAACATAAGGCTCCATCCCATAATCGGCCATCGACATTTGAGTAGCATTGAAGGTGTTGGTCTCAATAAGATCAGCGCCCGCCGCAAGATAGGCCTCATGAATCGCCAAAATAATATCGGGTTGCGTTAAGACTAAAAGATCATTATTCCCCTTAAGATCTTGGGGCCAATCGGCGAAACGTTCACCACGAAAATCAGCCTCTTCTAAATGAAGTTTTTGAATCATTGTGCCCATGGCACCATCAAGAATCAAAATACGTTGTTTTGCTAAATTCTCAAGCGCTTGTAAATCAACCATTATTTCCCCCAAATACTCTCATTGATCTTATTTATTTTGTAATATCCGACAGTTATCTTTATGCAAGCTTGCATGAATGTCTATCATTTTTTTACATAAAAAAACTAATGGCAATCTCTTTTATGAAACTGACCATTAGTTTTTTGAATGAGTAAATAGCAATTGTTTATCTAGATTGCATTAGCCACATTTTACGGGATATTAATCGGAGCAATTGCTGGTTTTACCGACTTACTATCGATAATCAATGTTGGTTGAAGTGAAGGATTCGAAGGATAACCTGAACCACCCCATTTCATGACAACTTGACCTTTTCCATCACTATATACAGAGAGATCTGACCAACCATTTGTGGTTGCTTCTAAGATATAGATCGGCGCATTTGTAACGGTTGATTTTGATGCAAGTTTATAGTCACCATTTGGTAAACCTTCAAAAACTAACATCGTACAACCACCAGAACCACACCACTCAGCACCTTCTAGCAATACAACGCTATCATCTATACCATCTTTATTTAAATCCGCATAAGCGGCTTTAAAATTCACATCGCTCTTCGTGTATTCTTTAACGGCTTTGTTGAGCTGTGGAGAAAATTTAACGCCATTCACTGCACTTGTTGTTTGACATCCAGCTAAAAAAAACGCTGTTATTGCTGTAAGTAATAATGTTTTTTTCATAATTCCCTCGCTTTTGTATATTTCCATTAAAAGAACTACTTATTTATAAGCCGCGTGCTTATCAACAGATTGAATTACACATCAAATAGATATATTTATTGTTCACCTGTTCATAAAGCACCAATTAATCCAACAACTTAATGATATTAATTTACAATTACTATACTACTCCAAATTTTCAAATGTGGAAATCTCTCTTTATGAAGATTTTTTTTGAAAATTCTCTTGCAATCAACCTCCTTTCTAATCTATATTGAAAAAACTGTAACTTCTTTAAACATTTTTAAAGAATACTCTTATCAAGAGCGGCGGAGGGAAAGGCCCTATGATGCCCGGCAACCTGATGAAAATTAAGGTGCTAATTCCTTCATAGTTCACTGCACAAATTTGTGTAACTATGAAAGATAAGTTGTGTAAAGCCAACACTTGATGAGAAAAGTGCTGGCTTTTTTAATGCCAGAATTATTTTCAAATACTTAATAATAAATAACGATAAAGGATTACGGCATGAGTGCACAATATGTAGAGTTACTAAATCAAAGTTTGGCGGAATTCCCGGCAGATGTGAATGTATCATTTGAATTCTTTCCACCCAATAGTGAACAGATGGTCACAACATTGTGGAACTCTATTGAGCGATTAAAAAGTTTAAAACCCGAATTTGTCTCAGTGACCTATGGCGCAAATGCTTCAACGCGCGATCGTACTCATAAAGTCATCCAGGATATTGTAGAGAAGACAGATCTAACGGCAGTCCCTCATCTGACATGTATTGATACCTCAAAAGAAGAGCTTATCGATATTGCTAACAATTATTGGGATTTAGGTATCCGACATATATTAGCACTACGTGGAGATCTCCCTAAAGGCGCTGAGAACCCTGAAATCTATGCGGATCATCTTATTAAAATTCTGAAAGAAACTCATAACTTTGATATCTCTGTTGCAGCTTACCCTGAGGTACATCCCGAGGCAAAGAGTGCCCAGGCAGATCTATTACATCTGAAGCGAAAAGTCGATGCGGGAGCAAACCTTGCAATTAGCCAATTTTTCTTCGATATCGATGCGTTTCTTCGCTTCAGGGATCGCTGTGTTGCTGTTGGCATTGAGGCGGAAATTGTCCCAGGAATCTTACCTGTTTCAAATTATACTTCATTAATAAAATTTGCCGATCCGCTTAATGTAAAAATTCCTTCTTGGCTACATAAACGTTATGAAGGCTTAGAAAAAGACCCAGAAACTCGTAACCTTGTCGGCGCTAGTATCGCGATCGATATGGTTCGAGTATTACGAAAAGAGGGCGTTAAAGATTTTCATTTCTACACACTCAATCGATCAGAACTCACTTATGCCATCTGCCATACATTAGGATTAAGACCACAAGGGTTACAACCATAAGCTGCGTAAAAAAGAGATAATGCCATAACAGGAACTTATCTCTTTTAATTTTAGAATAAATCTGCAATTATTTAATCGTTAATTGATAACTCTCTTCAATAAGAGATCTCAATTCAGCATCACTGACATCTCCCTCTAATTTAACACTAATCCAATGCTCTTTATTCATATGATAAGCAGGGAAAATATCTTTTTTACAGCGTAAAGAGCCGAGTACCTCAGGATCAACTTTTAAGTCGATCACATCTATCACAGTTTCATCTTCATCATCTTGCAGTTTATTGCCTGCCACATCCATAATCAGAGCAAACCATTTACCACCAATAGAATGCCGAAACACACTATAATTAGGATATTTTTCCCATAGATATTCTGGTTCAACATCGTACTCTTTTTGAATGTAACTGATTAACGCTTTTCTATTCATATGCCCCATTTTTTAATCGATGCTTGTAATAAAGATTATCCCTTGATTAAATTTTAAAAGGATTAGGGATTGTTGACGGCACAATAATATGGCGACCAACATTATTCACATCTGTCTCTCCACAAAAAGCCATACTCACATCGAATTCATTGCGAATAATCTCTAATGCTTTTGTCACTCCTTTCTCTCCATACGCCCCTAGACCATAGAGATAAGCGCGGCCAATCATAGCTCCTTTGGCCCCTAGTGCAACAGCTTTCAGCACATCTTGCCCCGAACGAATACCGCTATCAATAAAGACTTCCGTATCAGTATTTTGTAATGCCTCAACAATCGAGGGAAGAACTGAAATTGAAGAGAGAGCACCATCAAGCTGGCGACCACCGTGATTACTCACAACAATCGCATCAGCACCAACACTATTGGCCAGTTTTGCATCTTCTGCATCTAAAACGCCTTTGAGAATAATCTTTCCTCCCCAAACCTCTTTGATCCATTCAATATCATTCCAATTAAGTGTTGGATCAAACTGTTGCGATGTCCATGATGAGAGCGAACTTGGATCATCAATACCATCAACATACCCGACAATATTGCCAAATTGTCGGCGCTTTGTTTTGAGCATATTCCAACACCAACGCTGCTTCATCAAAAGATTCAACCAATTACGTAGAGTCGGTTTAGGTGGGACGGAAAGACCATTTTTAAGGTCTTTATGCCGCTGTCCGATCATTTGAAGATCTAATGTAATAACCAATGCATCACATCCTGCTTCCTTCGCTCTCTCGATTAAACTTCGCATAAAATTACGATCACGCATCACATAAAGTTGGAACCAAAAGGGCTTATTAACCTCCTTTTTTATATCTTCCAAAGAGGCAATACTCATGGTTGAAAGGGTATAACGAATGCCAAAATCAGATGCTGCTCGGGCTGCTAATATCTCACCATCGGGATGAACCATACCGACTAAACCTGTCGGCGAGATTGAAAGAGGCATCGACATCTCAATTCCTAACATTTCGCGTTTAAGATTACGATTTTCCATGTTGCGCGCAACTTTCTGAATAAACTTAATTTTCTGAAAATCAGACTCATTTGCATGATAAGTCGACTCGGTCCAAGATCCTGAATCAACATAATCATAAAACATCTTTGGAACGCGTCGTTTTGCGATAAGACGTAAATCTTCAATGTTGGTAATCGTTGTCATAATTATTTTTCTACCAAAAAACAAACTTTATCTCACTGAATATACGAAATTAATTCAAAAAAAGTTTCATCATTCAGACCTAAATTCATTTTAACTATACTGCTGAATACCGAAGGTGACAATGAAAAAATGACCAAATAGTTTAATATTGCAACCGCTTTTTCGCTCATTTTCCCGCATTAAAAATTGACGTAATACTTAAAACAGGCTATACATATATGCAATGCCGATTTGATAACAGCTTGCGGGCATAACAGCTAAAGCGTCCATCTCTATACGAGATTCTCCTTTTTCCTGTGGTGCAACACTTTTGGAGAGCAAGCCGGCAGATTTTATTACGGCTTTTGCGAAAGGAGAGATTCAATGGCCCTCGATATCAACCCTAACTTACCCATTCTCGATTACGCACAATTTATCGCAGGAGGTAATGAGCGTGAAGAATTTTTAGAAAATCTTCGGTATGCTGCCCATGAAATCGGTTTTTTTTATCTCAAAAACCATGGGGTTTCCCAAGAATTAATTAAAGAAGCACAGACGCTGTCTAAAAAGTTCTTTGCACTTCCTTTAGAAGCTAAACAAACGATTCACATGGCCAACTCACCACATTTTAGAGGATATACCAATATCCATGATGAAATTACTCGAGAACGCCCTGACAGCCGTGAGCAATTTGATTACATGCCAGAGTATGAGGCAATTCCACTTGAGGAAATCCCTAAAGACCAACCTTGGTTGCGCCTACAAGGGCCTAATCAATGGCCCACAGAAATCCCACGTTTTAGAGAAGTTTTTCAAAGACTTCAAGCAGATCAAACTGATCTTGCCAAGTCGATGCTAACAGCTTTCGCTTTAGCGCTCGGGCAAGATGAGAATGTATTTGCCCACACTTACGCTCATAAACCCTCTGTACTTTCAAAAGTGATTCACTATCCGGGTGTCGGCGGGGAGCAAGGTGTCGGTCCTCATAAAGATTCTGGCTATATTACTTTTGTTCAACAAGAAGATACTGCCGGCTTAGAGGTACTAAAAGATGATAAATGGGTTGTTGCTGAGCCAATTGAAGGAACCTTTGTTGTCAATATTGGAGAACTCTTAGAGATCGCATCTCAAGGATATCTCAAAGCAACGCTGCATCGCGTAGCCCCATCACCTATTGGTAATGATCGTTTTTCTATTGCTTACTTTTTAACATCGCAACTAGATGCGACCGTACCGCTTCTAGAGCTTCCTAAAACGCTACAAAGGAAATCCTTCTCTGTTACTCAAGACCCTAAGAACCCTCTATTTACGCAAATTGGTAAAAACTTTCTCAAGGGCCGTTTGCGCTCTCACCCTGATGTTGCCAAAAACTTCTATCAAGATATTCGCATTGAAGACTTAATCTAAAACAGCAATACCTATTAATTTCAACCACCGAACTTTGCGCCTATTTTGGCAATATAAATATATATTTATACATCAGCACATCATATAGTTAAAGGGATTAATATTATGATTACTTTTAAAAAAACAGCTTATTACTTGCTCATTGTACTAATGACAATTTTCACTTTTTTTATAACATCTGTACATGCACAGTCCACTTCATCCACCAAAGATGATAAGGAGAAAACCTGGTTAAAAGTAGGGACATCCTCTGGAGACTTTGGCGATCTTGTTCGCGAATTTTTAATTCCAGCAATGAAAGAGATTGGCTACCATGTTGATCTAACAGAAATCAACGATATTGTGATTCCCAACATCAGTGTTGATGAAGGGACGTTAGACTTTAATATTTTCCAACACAAACCTTATATGGATGAATATAACGCCAATAATAACGGCAAACTTTACGCCTTGGTACAAATTCCTACGGCACCTTACGGTATTTATGCAGGAAAATCAAAAGCCTTGACAGATATTCATAACGGCGCGACCATTGCTATTCCTTCAAATGTTACAAACTATTCTCGTGGTTTATGGATATTAGAGGCTTTAGACTGGATCAAACTCCGTAAAGATGCTGATCGGTTTGCGCTCCGTAAAACAGATATTCTTGAAAATCCCTATCATCTTAATATTAAAGAAGTGGATGCAGCACAGATCCCAAGAGTTCGTCAAGATGTTGATTTCGCTATTATTAATGGTAATTTTGCACACGAAGCGGGTATTCCCTTTACCCAAGCTCTTTTCATTGAACCCAGTAAGTATTTTGTAAACTGGGTCGTAATCAATGAGAAAAATAGAGGTACCAAGTGGGCAAAATTTCTCGAAGAGACTCTTAACTCTACTGAATTTAAAACATTTACTGCAGAACGTTTCCCTGGCTACAATCTTCCCTTATCATGGGAAGAAGACCCCAAATAATTTATCATTTTTCTAAGAGATTAATGCTTCTACAAGTATTAATCTCTCTCACGTATATACTTTAATCGTTATATTTATGAAAAAAAAGATCTACGAAACGCCCGCGTTGGATGGCGAAAATGGTTGGTTTGAAACCTCCACCAATCGTAACATAATCTTATCCGAGCCACTCAAAGGTAATTATCAATTCGATATTGTTATTATCGGAGCTGGGTTTACCGGTATCTCAACTGCTATACGCTTAGCAGAGATCGACCCTTCACTCTCAATAGCATTAGTCGATGCTCTAAGAATTGGGCAAGGGACGTCAGGGAGAAATGCAGGTTTTCTCTCCGATATTCCTCACCATTTTGACTTTAATAAATTTTCTATTGATGAAGTCGAGCAATCAACTCAATTAAGCCTATTTGCACTTGATCGTTTACGATCTTACAAAGATCAATTTAATATCCCTACGTGGGATGATGCTGGTAAATACCTCTCTGCACGAGAAGAAAATAGCGTTAAAGAACTTCAAAATTTCGTGCAATCACTTCAAAAAGCAAATATTGAGTACGAATGGGTAGAAGGCGAGGCTCTTACCCAACGATTTGGCACAGATTACTACCGGGCTTCTGTCTATACAAAAGGCAATGTTTTAGCAAATCCAGCCACGCTGATCCGCGGTGTAAGCCAAGCCTTACCCGAATCAATTACTCTCTTTGAAAACAGCCCTGTTGTTGGTATTGATTTCGCCGAAAAAACTCAAAAAGTCCATTTTGTTGGCGGACAAATTCACACCTCAAAAGTTGTCTTAACAACAAATGGTTACCTCAATGCCTTTGGTATTGCCGGCAATAAAACATTACCTGTTTTTACGTATGCAAGCTTAACCGCGCCACTTTCTGACACCATTTATCATGAGTACTTTAATGGTATAAAACCTTGGGGCACAACACCCGCGCATTATGCTGGAACAACCGTTCGACTCACCCATGACCGGCGCATCTTTATTCGTAACAGCTTCGATTATTGCTCATCATTACGGGCAAGTGGACCACATCGAGAAACTGCGTGGAAAATACACAATCAATCATTTATAGCTCGATTCCCTTTCCTAAAAGAGATGAATTTTCAATACACATGGGGCGGACTAATTTCTCTCACTCGTAATCAAAATCCACAATTTGAATCTCCACGCAAAAATGTATTTGTCGTTGCAGGCTGTAATGGTTCGGGCGTCGTAAAAGGTACCTATCTTGGCTATTACATGGCCGATTACATTTCAGGAATTGATAGTGAAAATCTTCGCTTTATTCTTAAAAACTCTAAACCAAACTGGATTCCACGAGGCCCCATTCGTTCAGTTGTCACAAAATACCGAATTCCTCATGACACGAATGCTGCAAAAGGCGATGTTTAACATCCCATTCATTCGAACTACTCCCATTAAGATCAGCGGGAGTCAAGTAATATTCCCGCTACAATAAAAGTCGATGCGAAAAATACCAATAAAGATTGGTCACTGTCAGATTGAAAAGGCTCCCATCTAAACATCCTTTTAATTCACATAAAACAGAATACTAAAGTATTGACAAATGCTGCCACCGAGCACAAAAAGATGCCAAATACCGTGGGCGTGCTTCATACGTTCATCAAGTAAGAAAAAGATGACACCGATGGTATAAACAATTCCACCGAGCACAAGCCAAAAAATACCTTCTGAAGAGAGCGCTATGGAGAGCGGTTTTGCTGCAATGACAATTAACCACCCCATAACAAGGTAGATTATCATCGAGAAAATCTGCGTCCGTCTGCCAATCCAAATCTCTTGAATAATACCGATTAAACAGAGCCCCCACGAAATACCGAAGAGTGACCAACCCCAAGGGCCGCGAAGAGTGACCAATGTATAAGGCGTATAACTAGCAGCGATAAGAATATAGATTGCGCAATGATCGAGTACCTGAAAAATATTCTTACCGTTTCCTGGTCTTAATAGATGATAGATCGTAGAGATGAGATAAAGAATAATCAGAGCGCTACCATAAATCGCTGCACTAACGATCTTCCAAGCATCATCATAAAGACTTGAATAGACCATTAAAAATGCCATACCACCGATGGCTAATAATGTACCGAAAAGATGTGAATAGGTATTAAAGCGTTCACCGTGTGGCATTGCCACTCCTTTGTGATAAATAAGAAAATCAGTCTGTTCTAAAAGAGATTGTAGATAACTTTTGCTTGAAAGACATTTTATCACGAGTACTTGTAAAGCCACGAAATTACCTTTTACTCCATCTTGAACTCCACTATAATGCCTATTAATTCTATTTTTACTCGTTGAAATTATGGAGATTTTTTAAATGCGTAAACGCACATCACAATTTAATATCGAAGGCTTTCGTAAAAAGCCAAAATCATTCCGACTAAAGCCTTTAGCGGCGATTGTTGCATCAGCGTTTATTCTTGCTGCATGCGGCGGTAATGATAAAGCAGAAGAAGTCTCGATGTACCGTAATGTTGAAGAATGTGTTCGCTACAATCCTAGCGAAAAAGCATTATGTGAAACAACGTTTGCGCAAGCACAACAAGAAGCGATGGAGACTGCTCCACGTTTTACCTCACGTGAAGATTGTGTTGCTGAATTTGGGGAAGCAAATTGCCAAATTGCACCCGTTAATCAAGAGCATGCAACAGCACAACAATCTGGCGGTAGCATGTGGATGCCGCTCATGGCAGGTTTTCTTTTTGGACGCATGATGAATGGGTTCAACGCACATAAGCCGCTCTATTCCCCACAAGCGGGAGCCGGTAAAGGTTCAATGTATGATGCAAGTGGTAAAAGTTTTGGGAATGTAACACCCGGGAGTAAAGTTAAAGTTAATCCATCAGATCTTAAGCCAGGAAAACCTGGCCAAACACTTCGTCGTGGAGGATTTGGGCAGATGGTCTCAAAACAGAGTATGGCAAGTAAATCGGCCACGTCTAATACTCGCTCATCTAGTCGATCAACACCTGTTCGTTCATTTGGTGGTTAAGCATTCATGAAGCGTATTGCGATTAAAGAGCGCCCTAACTGGCAAGTGCTCGCAGAGGAGTTTGGCTTTAATTTTCACACAATGTATGGCGAACGTTATTGGTGTGAAGATTTCTACTATCAATTTGGACTTAAAGAGATTGAGTTAATTGAAGATGCCACTGAAGAGCTCCATCAAATGGCTCTTCAAGTGGTAGATCGTGTTGTTAAGAGTGAGCGCTTACTTGAAAAGTTTCAGATTCCGCCACAAAATTGGCGTTTTATTCGCGACTCATGGGAGCGGGAAGAACCTTCTCTCTATGGCCGTTTTGATTTCGCATACAACGGTGAAGGTGAGCTTAAAATGCTCGAATATAATGCCGATACCCCGACATCTTTGTATGAAAGTGCATTTTTCCAATGGCTCTGGCTTGAAGATCAGATCGAAGCAAAAAATCTCCCAATGATTGCTGATCAGTTCAATAGTATTCAAGAAAAGCTCATCTCCCGATTTGATGATCTGCGTGCTTTTTACAATGTGGAGTTACTTCATTTCAGTTGCTGTGAAGATTCCGAAGAAGATCGTGGAACAGTTCAATATCTTGAAGATTGCGCGCAAGATGCTGGGCTCGAGACAAAATTTCTCTACATTGAAGAGATTGGTATTAATAGCGAACTCGAATATACCAATCTTGAAGATGAGCCTATTCAGGCAATCTTTAAACTCTATCCATGGGAATTTATGCTCGGCGAGGATTTCGCTAGCTATCTCGATATGGGGAAAACCCTTTGGTTAGAACCCGGTTGGAAGGCAATTCTCTCTAATAAAGCACTTTTACCACTTTTATGGGAGATGTTCCCAAATCATAAATACCTACTTCCGTCCTATTTTTCGAACGATCCAAAAGCAAAAAATTTAACGTCATATGTGAAAAAACCGTTCTTTTCGAGGGAAGGCGCAAATGTGGAAATTGTGCAAAATGGCGAAATTCTTGAAAGTGCCGATGGCCCTTACGGGATTGAAGGATCTATTATTCAAGAATATATACCGCTCCCTGTTTTTGACGGCAGCCATGTTGTCATTGGGAGTTGGGTCGTCAATGATACTGCTTGTGGGCTCTCGGTTAGGGAAGATCATTCAAAAATTACTCAAGATCTGTCCCGTTTCTATCCCCATGCGATTATTGGATAAATATCCAACCTACAAAACAACTCAAACACCTCAATGTATCTTCGAGGTGCTTACAAGAGAGGGGACTCTTATTAGAGATAATACATATAGTTACCCTCTTCACCCTGTGCTTTGAGAGCGATGTCAGCAAGCGAGATATTTTTAAGGATTTTTTCTAATCCTGTCGCAATAGGCGAATAGACCATTGTAATAAGCGCTTTTTCAATTTTCGGAGCATTTTCAAAAACAGTTGCTTCATTTTCTGCAAAAAGCGTTGACTCAACGCTATATAGAATTTCATAAAGCGTCGTTTCATCGGGAGTTTTAGCAAGATAATAGCCCCCTTGCGCCCCTTTAATTGAGCCCACAACGCCACCACGACGAAGTTCAGAAAAAATTCGTTCTAAATAAATTTTTGAGATCCCTAAGTCATCCGCAATTTCCAAAACAGTAACAGTCTGTTGTGCTTCATACACTAACGCCATTTTTGTCAAAGATGCTAATGCATAACGTGATTTTGCTGATAATTTCATAATGACCTCATTGAATATTTAATTGACAACTATTTCCCACTCCTGCTAATGTTATGCAAATAACATTAAACATATAATAAATGTATGATTAATAATCGTCAATGCATTTATCGACCCAACAGGAAGGAACGTCACAATGACAAAGATTTATGAAAGCTTAACGGAATTGATTGGCAACACCCCTCTCTTAAAACTCAACCGTTTTTCAAACGAACAAAATCTCAAAAAACCGTTACTTGCAAAGCTTGAATACCTTAATCCTGCCGGTAGCGTGAAAGATCGTATTGCTTTTGCTATGATTGATACCGCTGAAAAAGCGGGCTTACTGAAAAAAGGATCCGTCATTATTGAACCAACGAGCGGTAATACCGGCATCGGCCTTGCATCTGTGGCGGCAGCAAAAGGATATCGAATTATCTTAACTATGCCAGAAACAATGAGTATTGAGCGTCGTAATCTTCTTAAGGCTTATGGTGCCGAACTTGTACTAACAGATGGTACAAAAGGAATGAAAGGTGCGATAGCTCGAGCGGATGAACTCTCAAAAGAGATTCCCAATGCAGTTATCCTCGGACAATTTGTCAATCCCGCAAATCCAAAAGTACACCGTGAAACAACGGGGCCTGAAATTTGGGAAGATACCGATGGGCAAGTCGATATTGTCCTTGCAGGGATTGGTACCGGCGGCACCATTACCGGTATTGGGGAATTCCTTAAATCCAAAAATCCTAAAATCCAGATTATTGCTATTGAACCAGAATCGTCCCCTGTTCTCTCTAAAGGAACAGCGGGGCCACATAAAATTCAAGGTATTGGTGCAGGTTTTATTCCTGATACCTTAGATACGAGTGTATATGATGAAGTTGTCACTGTTTCAGATATCGATGCCTTTGAGATGGCACCAATTGTTGCGGGAACGGAAGGATTATTAATCGGGATATCCTCAAGTGCGGCCATTAAAGCAGCGGTTGAAGTTGCAAAACGTCCAGGCAATGCAGATAAAAATATTGTGGTTATTCTCCCTGATAGTGGTGAGAAATATCTTTCAACTCCCCTCTTTGAAAAAGAATAATCGTCCCCATATTAAAGGTATGGCGTTTATGCCTCCTTTTAAACGCTTGAATTTAACCCAATTAGCAATTGCTAATTGGGTCTTTTTTATTTCAAAACAAAATATCGTTAACGAGTTTTAGCCCATCGTCGAAACTGGTCGGCACACCACGCACAAATCCCGCTCCAAATGCCTAAAATTCGCATTTGGTGGCGCCGGTAAAGGGTAATATGTGCCACTTTTGCAGATACCCCACGAAACTCAAGCCCTTTAAAAACAGTATTACGACCAAACATCCCAAAAGAGGCATATTGCCCGATACTAACCAATGATCCTCGATCGACATATTTAAACACAGGCATTGAATAATCACCGGCAATAATCTTTTGGAAATATTTACTCAGATAGAGCGCTTGCTGGGATGCCGATTGTGCCGTTGGTGCAAGCGGAGAATCTTTTACAAAAGAACAATCGCCAATAGCAAAGATACGATCATCATTCAGTAATTTAAAATAAGGATCTACAACCAACTGCGAAATTTTTGTTAATTCAACATCTCCAATTGTTTTAAGAACATCTGGTGCTTTAATTCCTGCGGTCCAAACCACATGATCTGCCGGAAGGGATTCACCATCTTTGAGCACTACATGATCATCAAAAACCTCTGAAACTGCCGTTGATAAGAGAACTTTCACCCCGATTTTTTCCATCGATTTCCGCACCGATTCGCTGATCGTAGGCTTAAATGTTGGTAAAACCCGATTATCTGCTTGAATCACTGTAATATCCATATATTGCATAAGGTTATCGTTACTATAATTCGAGCTAATTTTAAGTTGGTCAATCAGTTCTCCACTGAGCTCAACGCCTGTTGCACCCGCACCTACAATAACAAGATGATACTTCTGTTTCAAAAGAGCGGATCGAATTAATTGATCAGAAAAAACTCGACGAAACTCTAAAGCACTCTGGAGATCATCCACTTTGCTTGCGTACTCCTTTACCCCCTTAATACCAAAATCATTACTCTGACTTCCCATAGCAATAATCAGATAATCATAGGAAATTGTCCGTTCCGGCAAGACCTCTTCATTTGTCTCGTCAAAATAAGGTGCTAAGATGATTTCGCGAGTTTCCCGATTAATAGAAGAAACGGTTCCTGGCTGATAGATAAACCCATGTCGTTTTGCCTGGGCAAGGAATAGAACACTCTGCTCATCCGGCGATTGACTACCCGCGGCAAAGGTATGAAGCATTGGCTTCCAAATATGAAGTGCATTTCGATCAATCAACGTTAAATTAAATTGTTTTGAGCAATTCTGTTTCGCTAATCGATAAATAAATTCTAAACCGGCAACGCCTCCCCCTAAAACCACAATATTCTTCTTCTGCATAATTTCCCCTTAAAACACAGCTTTATTGAGCAAGAAAAATTCACTAATTTCCCTTTTAGCTCATAAGGTTAGAAACCTTAGTTTATTTATAATAAATAAAAGCGGAGAGGTTTGTAAAAAAATTATAATATTTGTTCTATAAACCCAGCAGGTATAATCGCCTACAAACACCTCAGGGATAGGACTGCTTCTATACTAATGACTCTCCATGATCGGAAATATAAGGCAAAAATGTGCTATTCAATCCTTCGAGATGCTCAATTTTCATGACATAAATTATTGAAAAAGAGGCTACACGCCCCTTTCCTTTATATTATCAATGAACAACTCACTCTATCTACTCTATTTTATGAGATATGATCATCAAATCCCATCGTTACATGGCTTGCATCGCAAAAAGGTTTATTGCGAGATTTTCCACAACGACATAATGAAAGCCGATTACGTTTCTCATAAATCTCACCATCACTTCCTTCTAGTTCAAAATCGCCTCGAGCATTTAAACTCGCACTAACACCATTTGCTGGGTCTTCTGCAATGCCGATTGTATCTTCGTATTCAGCCTCCACTAATTGACCATCAATAACGGAAGTTAAACGGCCTGAAGGGCAGCTTGAAGCACCTTCTACTGCCTCACGAGCATTTTCAGGATCCTCTGATTGCTCTGTCAACGTCCAAACTTCTCCTCGCTCCCTATGACAAAATCGAGCAAATGCACAACGTTCATCATCAAGCATTGCAACTCGCGAGCCTTTAAACGTTTCACTTCGATCAATATATGGGGTTTGATCAGCAGTTTCAGTGCCATCAAATCCAACTTTTTCATGAGAACCATCACAAAAAGGGGTATTTTTCGATTGCCCGCAACGGCAGAGATGGTACTCTTTTTGTTCTGGAAAACGCTGAACTGTAATATTCGTCAGTATACCGTCTGCATTTGGTGTATACGTTTCTTGGACAAGATTTTTAAGCCCAGTTACAACATAAGGTCCGTTTTTTGTAATCTTTACTTTAAACATTTGGCGCTCTCCAAAGAATAAAATCTTTTATTTTCATACTCTTAAAAGTATACGCCCGCAATGAAATGAGATTGCTTTTATAAAAAAAATAAATGAAATTCACCAATACAATCTAAGAAACCGTAGGATACTGTTGAATAATTTCTAAAATACCATTAATTACAAATTGCACACCAATACAAACGAGTAAAAAACCCATCAAACGAGAAATTGCGTTAATCCCTTTTTGACCAAGAAAACGCATAATACCATTGGAAAAATAGAGACTTAACCATAATGCCACAGCAATAATAACAGCCACTAAAGGTGGGGCTAACAAGAAGGTTAATTCCGATACTCGAGGATCTGTATGTAATGTGGAGGCCGTACTCACCACCAATGCAATAGTTCCTGGCCCTGCTGTTGCTGGCATTGCTAATGGTACAAAACTAATACTCGAACTCGTCCTTGGAGCAAGATCTGGCGATGGTGTCGATGCTTTCGGCGTTGGGAACAGCATCGTGAAACCAATAAATGCAACGATCATGCCGCCAGAAATACGGAGTCCTGCAATCGAGATTCCAAAAGCATGCATAATATAATTACCGATATACCACGTCGTCATCAAAATAATAAAGGTATATAGCGCACTTTGATAGGCTGTTTTATCGCGCTCAGCCTTTGGCATATCGCCGGCTAATCCTAAAAACATCGCAACCGCTGTCAATGGATTTGCTAAGGGAAGTAGTAAGACCGTTCCTAAAAAGACCGCTTTGATTAACTCCATTAAATTTCCTCTCTAAAATAATGATTATTATCTTTAATAATACCATTTACATTTTTAATCTTAATAAAAAGAAAATTAATACTCCCCTTTGCATTTTCTGATAAATAAAAATTTTTTCACAAACGCTAAAGGCTTGGATAATTTATGGGTACCTCGACTAGAATCGTCCCTCAATGGAAATACCAAAATTTCGTCTTGGTGCAGTAAAACGTTCTAAGCCTTTTCCGTCACGGTCAATACGGTTGGTAGTGCCAAAGGTTGGAAGATCTCGGAGGCTATCCCACGTTGAATAACGGCGATCAAAAAGGTTAAAGATTCCCACATTTAATGTAATATCGCGGTCAAGTTCAATTTGGCTCGTTAAATCTACCACAAAATATGAAGGACTTAACCATGGCCATTCTTTCTCCTCTTGCCCACGCCATGAGTATTGGGTCTCTTTAGTATCACGACTTTTTTTAGCTGCACTATATCGCCCCGTTAGTGCTGCACTCCAGCGTTTAGAAGGTGCTTGATATTCGATTGTCATCAATGCACTCCAAGGCTGAATCGATTTCAACGGATCACCATCTTGATTTTTCCCTTTACTATATTGTCCTTTTAGATGAAATTTCCAATTATCCGAAAATCCTACGAGCGAACCATTGATTACAGCATTGAGTTCAAGCCCAGAAATATGAGCATGTGCTACATTCACAAATTGAATTTGGTTAATTGACAAGAACGCCTCACCACCCCAGTAGCTGTTTGGATCATACCAAGGATTCGGCGCTCGGCCTTCAGAGACACGCTCATCAATAAAATTACGATATTTACTGTAAAAAGCCCCCACACCGATATTGGCAAATTCATTTTGAAATTGGTAAGTAATCTCATGATTTAAGGCCGTTTCCGGCTTTAATTCCGGATTTGGCATAAAGTGATTCATCCCTCCTTTACCAAATTCAAAGAAGAGTTCTTCAATTTTTGGAGCTCGAAATCCTGTACTCACTCGATAGCCAATCTGGTGCTCAGGCGTTACTTGATAGTTTACCCCTAATTGCCACGATAATTTTGCAAAACGTTTTTTTGTCCCATCAAAACTCACAGGAAACTTATTCGAACCATCCATTTGTGGCGAATATTGGTAATGATCATAACGCGCACCAAGTATCATCTTAAATTGTGAAGATAATTGCATTTCATCTTGTAAGGAAAAAGCGATTACCGATGATTTTACAGGTGTCATAATGCTATAACTTGAAGGATGAGCACCATCACTTAGATAGAGAATATCGCGATTATTATTCTTTAAACTTCCACGACGCGCCTCCAATTTAGTTTGCAACAGATGTTCCTGTTCCCCCACAGTTATCGGCAAGGAGAATAATTGAGTTTGTAGAAGCTTCTGGCGTTGTTCAAACTCTCTAAAATATTGTTGACTCACAATACTGGGATTTTTCTGCTGAACATTATAGGTATCAGAACGCATATTAATTTTTTGATCCGCGTAGACAATATTGAGCGTATCAAGATACATTGATGTACTCGGGATGTATGAATATTCTAATCCAAAACGACGATAAGGCGCTGTATCTGCTGCAAAACGATACGTTCCCCAACTATCAAAACTCTTCTCTTCAGTCCGATTTTTCTGTCGGCGATTTTCATAAAAAGCCGTCAATGTCTGTTCATCCGTAATATTAATGCCTAATTTAGTCAACCAAGAAGAACCCTGTTTCATCTGTGGATCAGGCAATCCTCGCGCCGGCCCATAGATATTTTCACCATCGCCGCTATTGATGGTTTCATGTCCTCGGCGTTTTGTAAATTGTGCAAAGCCAAACAACTGCTCTGTCTTAAAACCTGCACCGATTACTTGTCGCCATTCTCGATTTTTAGAAGAGTAACCAGTTTTCCAATAGCCCCCAAATACCTCGCCAGATTTGACAAAGTCATCCACGGTTTTTGTCGTAAAATAGACAGATCCCCCGACAGCACCGCTCCCATCACTAACAGAGTTCGCCCCCTTATTGACCATAACACTACTAATATTTTCGTACTCAGTACTATTAATACTACCGTTAAAATATCCATAACCTTTATAGATAGATGGCATAAAGGTTTCAGCTTGTGGTAGCCCATCAACAATCACCGCAACACGATCTTTATCCACACCTCGAATGGCAAAACCATTACTCCCCGCACGACCACTCTCATTCACCCCAATACTTAAATCATTACGAAATAGATCCCGTTCATCATGTACAAGGTTCTTGCGAAGCTCACTCGCTGACTTTTGCGACCTAAAAGGATGACTTGTTTCTACGTTGCCTTTAACAATGATAGTTGATAGATCTATCGTCGGGGTTGAATTATCACTCTGACTAACGACCGTAGGTTGTGCATAAGAAAACCCCATAGCAAGGCTTGTAACGACAAAAAATCTAATTTTGTAATATTGAAGTGGCATACTCTGTCCTGAATTTTAATAAGAATCATTCCTGTTTGTGAATTTATCAGAACAGAAAATAGTTATCAATTTTTATTTTTATTTGTAAATATTGCAATTATGAATGCAGATATAACTTTTTGATTTTATTTATCAAAATAGATATTAATGAAACAGATTCAAGATATACAAGACGACAATATTCGATCTCAACTTAATCCTTATTAACGAATGATCCTTCTACTCGTTAGTATCGTAGGATTGATAATAATTTTGTTGAAGATGTCATAGTATTTAAAAAAACGAGAAGATAAATTAATGCTGAGTTTATTGAGAAAAGCGTTTAAATATTGCATCACACTACTCCTGCTCTCGCCAATTATTGATCGATACACAAGGCTAAATACTCTTAAAAAACAGCGGTTATCTTTGCTGTTTTTTGACTCTTCGATAGATATGAAAACCCCATAGCAAAAGAAGTATAAAACCATAAATCAGCGGTTCTACCTGCTTGAGTTTTAAAGAGAGATAATAATGCACAATGACTAAAGCCGTAATAAGATAAATCATATTATGAATACGCTTCCAATGCTTCTTTAGACACTTCATTGCAGCTTTGAAAGAAGTGATTGCAAGCATAAACAGCCCAAACCATGCCGCCGCACCAATCTGCAAATATCCCCGCTCTAAGATTTCACTGATAAATAAAGAAAAATCTAATCCGAGTTCAAAAACTAGATAGCTCATCATATGTGCGCTTGCCCAAAAGAACGCAGCAAGTCCCAATAAGCGTTTTACTCGATTAAATAGATTCCACTTAAACAAATAAACAAGAGGGGATAAAATTAAGGTAATAAATAAAACTCGTAACGCAATTTGTCCCGTAAAATGTTGGATATCTTTCGCTGGATCTGCGCTTAGCTCACCATTAAAGAGTTTAAAAATCAGCCAAATAAGAGGAAGAATAACTCCCACCCAACATATGATTTTTAACGTAAGAAGCTTACTCATTAGTAATTCTTTTGAAGATCAAGACCAGTATACAAACTCGCAACCTCAGAATATCCATTGAATAATTCTGTATCCCTACGTTTTGCACCAAACAGTCCTTCTGTTCCGATAATTCTCTCACTTGCTTGAGACCATCTAGGATGACTTACGTTAGGATTGACATTCGCATAAAAACCATATTCATGAGCCGCACTCATATTCCAGGTCGTTCGGGGTTGATGTTTAGTAAGAGTTATTTTTACAATAGATTTAATACTCTTAAATCCATATTTCCAAGGTACAACTAATCTTATAGGAGCACCATTTTGAGGAAGTAATTTTTTCCCATAAAGCCCCACACTAATAAATGTCAATGGGTGCATTGCCTCTTCGATAGTTAGACCCTCAACATACGGGAAACTAAATCCGCCAAAAGAGCCTCGTCCTTGATTGGGAAACTGCTTTGGATCATACAGTGTTTCAAAAGCAACATAACGTGCCTCACTTTTAGGGTCAGCTAATTTTAATAGCTCACTCAGCGGAAAACCTAACCAAGGAATCACCATAGACCATGCTTCGACGCAACGAAAACGATAAATTCGTTCTTCTTGCGCGATTTTATTAATAGCGTCAAGGTCAAGTATTATTGGCTGATTAACGTCTCCATCAATCACAACTTGCCAAGGATCCGATTTAAAACGATTTTGATATCTAGCAGGATCTGACTTATCCCAGCCAAACTCATAAAAATTATTGTAACCTGTAATTTTATTTTCTGGTGTAAGTTCAAGAGAGCTTGCCTTTGCAGGCACCTGAGAAAGTAGTAAAGATGCTCCTACAAATCCAAGCCCTTTTAAAATATTACGGCGATCTTTGAAGATTTCTTCACTAGTTACATCTCTTTCTTTTAATTTCGTTTGAAATTTCATATAAACATCTCATTCAATAGGACTTTTTGTATAAAAACTATACTTGAATATAGTGTCTATATCTATCTTTTATTTAAGTGAAAATTAAGAATTACAACAATCTATAAAAATATATTTCTTTACAAAAAACAACTTATTTTGACATCCTCAGCGATAGCATGAAGAAACGATTAACCTTTTGATATAGATCTATTCATTACCGCTTTATTGATTTTTATCTATCTCCTCAGCTACTCGCAAATGCGTGTTTATAGTTAAATAAGCAATAGACGACCATGATAGATACTAGTGATTTACGGTCAGTATTATGAGTCAACCATCTTTCCCCCATCAATTAAATGCTTTACAGCTTGAAAATTGCATTACTCCTCTACCAATACCTCAAGATTCTACTGTGGATGGCATTTCGTCTGTTTGGCATACGATTCATTATGGACCTTCACTACAATCGGATACGGTTTTCTTAATTCTTGAAGCTATGGCTATGGCAATGATGCAGAAAGATCGAATTTCTTATACTACAAACAATTAAACTGCATCTATTTAATGATAGCGAATTAATACAACCCCTTCTTATTTTTATAGGCTCGATTGGAGTCTAGATTTTACTTAACGAGGTAGATATGGACCGCCGTAAATTTTTAAGTATTACATCAGGATTTCTTGTTGCAGGTACTCTGATCAATGTAGGTTATGCTACTGTTATCAACAGTAGATTGCCATGGTCGAAGGATGCGACAAAAACTAACTTTTATCCCAATATCGTAGAAGGCGTCAATGTCTTCCTAACAGATACTGAAATGCAAACCATAGAGGCAATCGCAGATTGTTTTATTCCGGCAGATGAACTCAGTATTGGTGGAAAAGAAGCCGGGTGCGCTGTTTTTATCGATCATCAATTAGCAGGAAAATATGGAGAAGGTTTAAACCGTTATCAGAGAGGACCCTTTGTTAAAGGCATAGAAGAACAAGGCCCTCAATACTCCTATAACCCAAGAGATATCTATCGATTAGGCTTAGCATCTTTGAATAATTATTGCCAACAGCAATATGGTCAAATATTTCCCCTACTTCCCTTACAAACGCAAAACGCCATTTTAACTACCATGGAAAAAGGTTCGCTGTCCCTAGAAGGTAAAATTCCACCGAAAGTTCTTTTTGAAATATTACTTAAAAATATTCGTGAAGGCTATCTTGCTGATCCAATCTACGGAGGAAATAGAGGTATGGCTAGTTGGAAAATGCTCGGATTCCCTGGAGCGCGTTACGAGTATCGGGATGTTATGGATCTAAAAGGACAAAACCTTCATATTGAACCTCGCAGTATTCTGACTAAAAATCGATAACTAACCTACCTAACCCTCAGAATTATAAAAAATAACAAAAATTGTTTATACAGTAGATAAAGGATTATCCTCATGGCAAATAAAAGAGCAAAAGCTGATGTTGTTATCGTTGGCTTAGGTTGGGCTGGATCACTCATAGCAGAAGAACTCACAAGAGCAGGATTAGATGTTGTTGCTATCGAAAGAGGCCCTTGGCTAGAAACATCTATCGATCATCCTCCTGCGGTGGATGCTGATGAATTAAGGTGGGATGCTCGGCGTGATCTAATTCTTCCACCTTCAGTAGAAACACTGACAACTCGTAACCATAGAGGGCAAGTTGCTCTTCCTGTTCGAGAATTTAGTACATTCGATATGGGCTATAATGTCGGCGGTGCAGGCACACATTGGGCAGGCATGGCCTGGCGTTTTACCGCTTATGACCTTGCTCCTTATACTACAATTAAAGAACGCTATGGCGATAAGAAATTAGCCGACGGTTTAATTCTGCAAGATTGGGGGGTTACCTATGATGAATTAGAACCTTTCTATGATCGCTATGAATATATTGCTGGCGTATCAGGTAAAGCTGGAAATATCAACGGTTCCATTATTCCTGGAGGTAATCCTTTTGAAGAGCCAAGATCTCGAGATTATCCTCTTCCTCCTCTTAAAACAACACGCTTAACAGATCTATTTACCGAAGCGACAACCGATTTGGATTATCATCCATTTATGGTACCGGCAGCCCAAACTTCAGAGGCTTATAAAAATCCTTTAGGCATCAACATGGGACCTTGTACTTACTGTGGCTACTGCCTCTATTATGGTTGTGGTAATTGGTCTAAAGGCACACCCAATAACTGTGTTATTCCTGCATTAATGCAACGGAAAAATTTTACCGTAATCGCAGATTCAACTGTTACTAAAGTCAATCTTGCAAGCGATGGTAAAACCGCCACAGGCGTCACTTATATAGATAAACAAAGTGGCCAAGAATTTACTCAAGAAGCTGATATCGTGGTGCTCAGTGCATTCCAATTGCATAATGTCCGTTTATTACTACTTTCTAAAATTGGACAACCTTATAACCCTGTTACGAAAGAAGGTACTGTCGGTCGCGCCTATAGCTTTCAAACGGTTTCAGGGGCAAGTATCTTCTTTGAAGATGAATATCTCAATCAATTTGCCGGTGCTGGCGCGCTATCTGCACAAATTGATGATTTTAACGGCGATATTTTTGATCACTCTAACCTCGACTTTATTGGAGGTGCCGGTATTTTAGTCGTTACAAGAGGATCACGCCCCATAGGAAATACCGATTTTCTTCCAGAAAATACTCCTCGCTGGGGATCTGAATGGAAAAAAGCTTATAAACACGCTTTCCAAAATGGTACGGTTCTATTTGGACAAGGTACAAGCTATTCTCATGAGGATTACTACCTCGATTTAGATCCTACCTACACTGATGATTATGGCCTACCGCTACTTCGTATGACTTTTAATTACAATGATAATGACCGAAAATCGGCTCAGTTCATCGAAGAGAAAAGTTTAGAAATTGGCCGTGCTATGAATGTCAAACATATAATTGGTACAAATTCAGCTCGAGGTAATTTTACACCCTACGATACTGCAAGTGACCATACCATTGGGGGTGCAGTGATGGGAACAGACCCTCGCACAAGTGTTTTAAATAAATATCAACAGAGTTGGGATGTTCATAATGTCTTTGTATCAGGCGCTTCCTCATTTCCGAATAATGCAGGATATAACCCAACAGGAACTGTTGCAGCCTTATCACTTTGGACTGCACGTGCAATTATCAAACAATATTTAAAAAATCCTGGCCCATTAGTTACAAAATAGGAGACATATCATGAGCAGAAAGAAAAAAATTGGATTATCTCTTATTGCCATAGTAGTAGCAGGAATTGCCTATGTAGGCTACGTCAACTTACGCCCTGCCAAACCGGCAATTGCACCACCCTCACTAGGAGAAATCGCTCAATCTAATCTCGAAAGAGGCCGTTATTTAGCACAAGTGGGAGATTGTGTTGCTTGTCATACAATCCCTGGTGAAGCTGAGTTTGCCGGAGGTGTCGGACTCGATACGCCTTTTGGTACAATCTATGCGAGCAATATCACGCCCGATAAAGAAACAGGCATTGGAAATTGGAGCGATGATGAATTTATTCAGGCTGTAAAATATGGCATTGGAAAGGATCATCAATTCCTCTATCCTGCAATGCCTTACCCAGCGTACGCTAAAGCTAGCGATGAAGATATTCAGCTTATTCATGATTACCTCAAAACCATTCCTGCTGTTAAACGAAAAAATACAGCGAATGATCTCAAATTCCCTTTCAGCTTTAGACCATTAGTTTTAGGGTGGAATACATTATTTTTGGATAAAGATGGTTTTACACCTAATGAACAGAAATCAGAACAATGGAATCGAGGTGCTTACCTTGTAGAGGGATTAGCGCATTGTGGAACGTGCCATACACCTAAAAATATCTTTGGTGCAGATAAAGGTGATCAAGCTTATATGGGATTGAGCTTACAAGGATGGTTTGCTCCCGATATTACCCCGAATAAATCTACGGGTATAGGGCATTGGGAAGAGGCTGATTTTGTTGAGTATCTCAAAACAGGTGTGAATCAATATGCAGCCGCGAGTGGACCTATGGGAGAGGCGGTAAGCCACTCAACACAGTATTTTAATGATGAAGATCTGAAAGCGATGTATCAATATCTTCATGATACTCGCGAAAGTGACCATCAAACCACCACCGCTGCACTTTCTGCTACTGATCCTGACATACTACTTGGAAAAGCGTTATATCATCAAGATTGTACTTCATGCCATGGGCTTGAGGGGGAAGGTATTTCAGAAATGACACCCGGGTTTGCACATAATACACACCTGCAGTCTGACAACGTCGAAAGTATTATTCGCGTTATTTTAGAAGGTTCCCAATCTCCAATTACCCAATATAATTTTACAGGTGCTTCAATGCCGGGCTTTAGCTGGAATTTAACAGATGAACAAGTTGCTGCAATCGTCACATATTTGAGAAATAGTTGGGGAAATAAAGGAACTCGCATTACAGTTAATGAGGTTGCTAAAGTACGCGCAGCTATTGAAGCTCAGGAACCATTGCCTCGATAATATTTTTGGGGCTCTCCTAATTAACTACCTTTTAAATTCTCTAACGAGGTGTTTTAACTGCTTTAGCTGATTCCATAGCCAAAGTTGTTAAAACGCTATTTGCGTGTTTTTAAATAGAATTTAAAATAATCTTTGGAGATGCCTTAATGTAATTATGAGTCTACCTTTTACTACTCCATTCCCATGATAATAGGCGTTATCCAACTGCCATTGAGTACTTACATCTCTTTCCCCAGCCGCTAAATTCTGCAACTTAATTCCTTCTCCTTTACTTTTCTCTACTCCAATCTCATTTAAATAGCTACCCGCAGAAGCATATCGAGCATTGCTACGACATTATTCTGCAGCTAACTGGAGTCAATCTATCCTCACTTTCATATTCTACCGCTCCGCCTTCATAATAGAAGGTCTTCTCTAACCCCCTTAGGCATCCATGTAACCTGTCTTAAGCTAGAACCTTTAATCCAAAAAAATCAGTATGAGAAAATACAACATTCAAAAAATAATATGACTAAGATATATCTCACAATAAGCCTTCGATAATTATGTTTTACCAATCATAAAACAAATGAACTTTTTAGTTTACTAATAAAGCCATGATGAATAACGCTAGTAAACCCTTCAATATTGTTATACCAATAGGCTTCTTGACCTTTTGATTGCATTCCGATGCATCGATTTACACAATCGTCTTATTATCCGTTCTGAAACAAAAAAACCCCTAGCAAATGCTAAGGGTTTCTAATATGGCGGAGGCGGTGGGATTCGAACTCACGAACGGTTTAACCCGTTGCCGGTTTTCAAGACCGGTGCCTTCAACCACTCGGCCACGCCTCCATGTAAGAAGTGTTATTATAGTGAAAAAATTAGGCGCTGCAACTATTTTTTCACGATTCTTACGTTTTGATCGCTATTTAGTCAATAGTCACGATTCTTAAGCAGTTTGTACCACCTTGTTGAAAGTTAAATGCACCAAAAGTGACGAGAATTCGGTCACCCGACTCAACCGCTTTATGATCTTTCAATACACCCACAACTTGCGCCACAATATCATCATCATGCGCAGGTTTAAAATCGAATAAAATTGGTTGTACACCTCGACAAACTGTTAACCGCCCACATGTTGCTTCATTACGTGTAATTCCGTAAATTGGAAGGTCTGTTGTGATACGACTCATCAATAATGCGGTTGTTCCTGTTTCTGTTAAACATGCAACGGCTTTAATATCAAAGTGATTTGCAAGGACAATGGAAGACATTGCAATTGCTTCATCCGTTCGTTCAAACTTAAAAGGTTCTTCTCGTAGTGAATAGCCACCATTTGAGCTTAATGAATAATCAATTTCACTCTCAGCACCTTGGCAAATTGAAGACATCGCTTGTACTGTTTTAACAGGATATTTACCGACGGCTGTTTCTGCCGAAAGCATTACCGCATCAGTGCCATCGAGTACCGAGTTTGCAACATCCATTACTTCTGCACGAGTTGGCGATTGATGCTCAATCATCGACTCCATCATCTGCGTTGCAGTAATTACCGCTTTGTCTAATTGGCGGGCACGTTTAATAAAACGTTTTTGCACCCCAACAAGTTTTGCATCCCCGATTTCAACACCCAAGTCACCACGGGCAATCATGATTGCATCTGATGCTTCAATAATTTCATCAATATTATCCAGCGCTTCTGTTCGCTCAATTTTTGCAACAATGCCGGCATTCGATCCTGCTTTTACGAGAAGCTCACGAGCTTCTTCAATATCTGCTGCTGTTTTTGGAAATGAGACCGCGATAAAGTCGGTATTGAAGCTCGCTGCACAGATAAGATCTTCTTTATCTTTCTCTGTTAATGCTGCTGCTGACAGCCCTCCCCCTTTGAGATTTAAACCTTTACGATTAGATAGTGGTCCTGCCGTTACTACTTTTGTTTGAATTTCAGTTGCAGTAACACCTGTAACTTCCACTACGATATTACCATCATCTAACAAGAGTGTATCGCCCACTTTAACATCATTGACTAACTCTTTATAAGCAATCCCAACGCGCTCTTTTGTTCCAGCATTTTCATCTAATTCGCTATCGAGCGTGAAACTTTGCCCCTCTTCAAGTTCTACTTTGCCATCGATAAAATTCTCTATTCGAATTTTAGGGCCTTGCAGATCTGATAAAATTCCCACTCGCACACCTAGCTTTTGGGCAATTTCACGAACAGCTTCCGCACGCGCTTTATGTTCTGCATGTTCCCCATGAGAGAAGTTCAAGCGTACGATGTTGACGCCTGCCTTAATAATTCCTTCAAGTGCTCCAGGTTTATCTGTTGCTGGCCCTAATGTTGCGACAATTTTAGTTCTACGCATCTTTTTACTCCTCTGCTATTCGAAAGAATGAAACAAAAATCGAAAAGTTCTTCTTTTCAAAGTATACCGTTAATTTAAAAACTTAGCTTAACAAATAGCGATAAAACAGTCACAATAAGACTATTTCCGTTATAATTTATAAACATGTAAAAACGGATTCTTACATTGTGTGTTTAAAACACCCCATCAATATAAAAATATCTTCGAGCAGAAGCTTATTCATTAGAGTATCTAAGTAATATGACAAATAAAATATTTAATGAAGCACTCATCGCGAAATATGATAAAGCAGGACCTCGCTACACTTCCTATCCAACAGCGGTACAATTTACCGAGGAGTTTGGTAGCAAAGAGTATACGGAAGCGGCAGAAGCATCGAATGCACGAAATAATCCTCTTTCACTCTATTTCCACATTCCTTTTTGTGACACAATCTGTTTCTATTGTGGTTGCAACAAAATTATTACGAAAAATCGCAAACGCGCACAACCTTATCTTGAGCGACTCTTTCGCGAAATGGAGATGCAAGGTAAACTCTTTAGTAACCGAGCCCCTGCAAAGCAGCTTCACTGGGGAGGCGGCACGCCGACATTCTTATCGCAAGATGAGATGAGAGCGCTCATGGATAAAACCCGGGAGCAGTTCAATCTTTTACCTGATGATGAAGCTGAGATCTCTATTGAAGTTGACCCGCGAGAAGCGAATGGCGATACGGTTCGTTTTCTTCGTTCCATCGGTTTTAATCGCTTAAGTATGGGTGTTCAAGATTTTGATGATAAAGTTCAAGTAGCCGTTAATCGAATTCAGCCTAAAGAGATTACGCTTGAAACGCTTCATGCAGCTCGAGACTCAGGTTTTAAATCAATTTCACTTGATCTTATCTATGGTTTACCATTTCAAACCGTTGAAACGTTTGATCGAACGCTCGATGAAGTTATTGAACTCTCACCGGATCGTTTGTCCGTATTTAACTATGCACATATGCCCCATCTCTTTAAAACGCAAAGACAGATGAATGCTGAAGATATGCCATCACCTGAAGAGAAGTTACTCATTCTTAAACTTGTTATTGAGCGCCTCACCGCAGCGGGCTATATCTATATTGGAATGGATCATTTTGCAAAACCGACGGATCAATTAGCCATCGCGCAAAAAGAAGGACTCCTTTATCGAAACTTCCAAGGATACAGCACGCACGCCGATTGCGATGTTGTAGGAATGGGCATTTCATCGATCTCCCAAATTGGCGATATTTACTCTCAAAATGCAAAAGCAATGCCACAATATGAAGCGTTGATTGATAGTGATAATTTAGCCATTATGCGTGGCGTTAAACTAACGAAAGATGATGTACTCCGTCGCCATGTTATTACTGAAATCATGTGTAACCTGAAACTTGATCTCGACCAAGTGAGCAAAGATTTTAATATCGATGCTCGAGAATATTTTAAGAATGATCTTCCTGAACTCGATGCAATGCAAGATGATGGCTTGATCGTTATTGAAAATGACAAATATTACGTACAGGATGCAGGCCGTCTACTTATTCGTAATATTGGCATGGTTTTTGATGCCTATTTACAAAAAAATGATAGTCGTTTCTCACGCGTGATTTAGTTAAAACATCAAACTAATCCTAAAATACTTACTATCAATAAATTCGATATAGATGCAGAGGATCTTAGTGGATATCTAAGATCCTTTTTATTTTGCGATGAATTTATCCAAAACTTATTTTTCATGATTTATATTTCACTTAATTTATAAAAGAAAAACTGCATAAAAGATACGTTAAGATTCAAATCAATTAATTATCTTTTCATTAAATCGGCTAACCAATCTCCCTAAAATCATGTAAATTCCAAATCTTAGTATTGATCAAAATCCATTGAGGCTCTTTTTTTGATCACCCATTTATTGCTATAAAAAAAAAGCTATGTTAGTTTTGAGTTAACCATTATAAGAACAAGAGTTCTCTGTGCGAACAAACTAATAAAAACAATCGGATATAAAAGCTTGAGACCAATCATCTCGAGGAGAACGACCAAGCTTATTCATCCTAAAATACTAAATATTTAATAAATCACGATAAGAATAACAACAACCATTACTATCAATATGAGGAGGATATTATGTCCCAATCAACGAAGGAGCATTACAATCGCGATTACGATCAAATGATCGAATCGATTGCTAAAAATCCGAAATTTTATGAAGTCGTAAAGAAGAAGCAGCGATTTAGTCTTATTCTGCTAGCGCTCACTCTCGGCTTATATGTGTTATTAATGTTAGCCGTTGCATTTGCACCGAACTTAGTAGGAATGCCCATTTCTAAAGGATCTGTAACCACTTGGGGAATACCTGCAGGATTTTTTCTGATTATCTGGACCACGATTTTAACGGGGTTCTATATCAACCGTACAAACAGAGTCTACGATCCGATGAATGAAACACTATTGAAGGAGGCCGCTAATGAATCGCTTAAATAAGATCACTATTGGAGCGATGCTTGCTCTCTCTCCGCTCTTAACATCTGCCTTTGCGCAACATGCTACTGGCGACAAAAACTGGACTGCAATTGCAATGTTCTTTGTCTTTGTTATAGCCACAATCTATATTACATTTTGGGCCGCAAATAAGACCAAATCTGCATCTGATTTCTATACCGCAGGCGGTGGTCTTTCAGGCTTTCAAAATGGATTAGCAATCTCTGGAGATTTTCTCTCCTCCGCGTCATTCTTAGGAATATCGGCAATGGTCTTTACATCGGGTTACGATGGATTGATCTACTCATTTGGCTTCTTTATTGGATGGCCCGTAATTCTATTTTTAATGGCTGAACGCTTCCGGAATCTTGGTCGTTTTACCTTTGCTGACGTGACTGCATACCGTTTAAAACAACGTCCCATTCGCATTTTAGCAGCATTCTCGACAATGGCGATTGTGTTGCTCTACTTAATTGCACAGATGGTTGGTGCAGGGAAATTAATCGAGCTTCTCTTTGGTATTAACTACGGCTTTGCCGTTATGATCGTTGGTGTCATGATGGTTCTATATGTCCTCTTTGGTGGGATGTTAGCCACAACATGGGTGCAAATGATCAAGGCAGTATTAATCCTTTTTGGTGCAACCGTCATGTCTGTTGTTGTGCTTGCATGGTCAGGCTTTAGCTTAGAAACACTCTTCTCTGATGCTGTTGCTAAAAGCCCGAAAGGACTAGATATTATGAAGCCCGGTCTTCAATTTCCAAATCCTATTGATGCAATCTCACTTGGTATTGGCTTAATGTTTGGAACGGCAGGATTACCCCATATCTTAATGCGTTTCTTTACGGTTAAGGATGCGAAAGAGGCCCGTAAATCAGTACTTTATGCCACGACCTTTATCGGTTATTTCTACCTTTTGATGTTCATTATCGGATTTGGAGCAATCGTTTATGTAATGGGCGTTCCAGAGTATATGAGCGGTGAAACATTAATCGGTGGCACCAATATGGCAGCGATTCATCTTGCGCATGCCGTTGGTGGAAATCTTTTCTTAGGATTTATGTCGGCGGTCACATTTGCAACCTTAGTGGCAGTTGTCGCAGGATTAACACTCTCTGGTGCTTCAGCAATTAGTCATGATATCTATGCAAATGTCATCATGAAAGGGAAACCAAACATGAAGACTGAGCTTAAAATATCGCGCTACACCACAATTGCATTAGGAGTTATTGCTATTCTTCTCGGGATGCTATTTGAGAATCAGAACGTTGCCTTTGTCGTAGGATTAGCCTTCTCTATTGGTGCATCAGCAAACTTCCCGTTACTGTTCCTTTCGATGTATTGGAAAAAACTCTCGACGAGAGGAGCTGTGATTGGTGGGGCTGCGGGTCTTGCTTCTGCAGTTATTATGATTATCCTCGGCCCTGAAGTTTGGGGGAAAGTCCTCGGCAACGGCGAAGGGATTTTGCCCTATAACAACCCTGCACTCTTCTCAATTCCGATTGCCTTTATCGTCACGATGATTTTCTCATTAACCGATAAATCAGAAGAAGCTCAAGCAGAGCAGGCGCTCTTCTCAGGACAATATGTACGCTCACAAGTCGGCGGTGAAGGAATTGCCGAAGCTATTCAGCAATATCGTCAAGTAAACCACCCTGACTTTAATAAAAAGACTGACCAATAAGATCCATCTTGGCAATCTTTATACTAATGCGTAAGATACGATAATCGATTCTTACGATCTGCATAAAAGCACTTCGCAAGAGGTGCTTTTTCTTATTTGGAGCCTTATGATGATTCAACAACAAGAGATTCTTATCCGCCCATTAAGCCGCCCTGAAGATTTTCAAACAATCATCGATATTTGGCTTAATGCATCGATTAAAGCCCATAATTTTATTGCCGCAGAATATTGGCAATCAAAGGTGGCCGATATGTGCAATATCTATCTACCGGCATCTGATATCTATATGGCAGTGATCAATGGGCAAGTTGTTGGATTTTATGCAATCTATAAAAATAGTATCGCGGCTCTTTTTGTTTCACCTGACAAACAAGGAGAAGGCATTGGTTCGATCTTACTCGAACATGCCAAAAGCATAAATCACACACTCTCATTAACTGTTTATAAAGCGAATCAGCGGGCGGTTGATTTTTATCAACACCATGGCTTTATCATTCAACAAGAACAGATCGACAAACATACGGGACAGCCTGAGTTACTAATGGTTGAAGCTAAACAATAAAATATCATCATTATAAAATGACTAGATCTGTTCGATTACGGAATTAAATCAATCTCCTTGCCACTTTTAGATGATTTTTGCGTACAATAGAGCAAAATAGCAATGAGGAAATAGAATGACATACTATATTGGTGCTCATGTAAGCGCTGCTGGCGGCGTTCAAAATAGTGTAAAAAATGCGAAAGAGATCGATGCCAATGCATTTGCACTCTTCACCAAAAACAATCGTCGCTGGGAAGGACCACCATTAAAACAAGCAGATATTGAGAGCTATAAACGTTTTTTAGAAGTTTATAGCTATTCACCTAAGCATATCTTGCCCCATGCAAGTTATTTGATTAATCCTGGCCATCATGATGCAGAGCAACTAGCAAAATCGCGGGATGCGTTGCTCGATGAATTTCAGCGGTGCGAACAATTAGGGATCGAACTGATTAACTTCCATCCCGGTAGTCATCTTAATAAGATGCCAGTAAATGAATGCTTAGCAACCATTGCTGAGTCCATTAATATTATCCTCTCACAAACAAAAGGGGTAACTGCCGTTATTGAAAATACGGCTGGACAAGGCTCTAACCTAGGCTTCGATTTCGAGCATATTGCACGTATTATCGAAGATATTGAAGATAAGAGCCGTGTCGGGGTCTGTATCGACACTTGCCATGCTTTTGCCGCTGGTTATGAACTTCGTACGGAAGAGGGTTGCGACCAAACTTTTACCGAGTTTGATAAGATTGTAGGCTTTGATTATCTCCGTGCAATGCATCTCAATGATTCAAAAGGTGCTTTTGATAGTCGCGTCGATCGCCATCATAGTTTAGGAAAAGGCGAGATTGGTGAAACACCTTTCCGTTATATTATGCAAGATGATCGTTTCCGCAATATGCCATTAATTCTCGAAACAAT
Organism: Ignatzschineria sp. 22MB058224; assembly: GCF_058188435.1. NCBI lineage: Bacteria > Pseudomonadati > Pseudomonadota > Gammaproteobacteria > Cardiobacteriales > Ignatzschineriaceae > Ignatzschineria > Ignatzschineria sp. 22MB058224. Next base: position 1,892,421 of record NZ_CP187366.1, on the reverse strand, counting down.
CGAACCTGAAATTTGGAAAGATGAGATCGCATGGCTGCGCTCCTTAGAAAAATAACATTATTTTTATATCTTTTTCTATTCAATCTTTTTTATAACATTTTTACAACGTTATAAAAAAGCCCTATCCCGAGTGAGTAATCACAACAAGATAGGGTAAAGTCACACAACATTTTTTAAAAATATAAACATCATTACAGTATTGGGATCTAAAAATCCCAATACTTTTTAGCTCAAATTTATACTTCCTGATATCGAGCACGAAGAGAATGCGTTGCCGCAACAAGGTTTTCAAGCGCATCATAAACTTCATCCCAACCACGTGTTTTGAGTCCACAGTCAGGGTTAATCCAGATCCGCTCCTTTGGTAAATATTCCGTTGCTTTTTCAATTAATGCTTCAATCTCACCAATGGTTGGAATCCGTGGAGAATGAATATCGTAAACACCTGGGCCAATATCATTAGGATATTTAAACTCTCTAAAGACATCGAGTAACTTCATATCTGAACGAGATGTTTCAATCGTAATCACATCGGCATCTAAGTTTGCAATGGAGTGGATAATTTCGTTAAAGTTGGAATAGCACATGTGCGTATGAATCTGCGTGTCATCAGCAACTCCAGAGCTACTCAAGCGAAATGCTTTTTCGGCCCATGCAAGATATGCCGCTTGTCGATCTTTACGAAGCGGTAACAACTCACGAATTGCGGGTTCATCAATCTGGATAATCGTCACACCTGCTTTTTCCAAATCTGTGACTTCATCACGAAGCGCTAGAGCAATTTGGTAAGCTGTCGTTTCATCTGATTCATCATCACGCGGGAATGACCATGAAAGAATCGTAACAGGACCTGTCAGCATGCCTTTCACCGGCTTGTCAGTCAAGCTTTGAGCATACTTGATCCACTCAACTGTAATTGCCTTCGGTCTTGAGACGTCTCCGTAAATTATCGGTGGTTTCACACAACGTGAACCGTAACTTTGGACCCAGCCAAATTGAGTAAAGGTAAAGCCATCAAAATGCTCACCAAAGTATTCAACCATGTCATTACGCTCTGCTTCACCATGAACTAAAACATCCAAGCCTAAGCGTTCTTGAGCCTCAATTGCATAACGAATCTGCTCAAAAATCCCCTCTTTATACTCTCTCTCATCAATATCACCAAGACGGTATTGTAATCGTAATTGACGAATCTCCGGTGTTTGCGGAAAAGAACCAATCGTTGTTGTTGGGAAAAGCGGGAGCTTAAATTTATCCGCTTGAATTTTACTACGCTCTCGGAATTCTTTTGGCCGTTTTGCATCTTCATCACGAATTTTAGCTACTCGAGCGGTGACTTCTGGATTATGAATTCGCTTTGATGTTTCACGTGAATCATTTATACGATCAGAGTGTGTCAGCTGTTGAGATATCGCCTCACGGCCATTATTAATGCCACGGGCAAGAATGGTAATCTCTTCAATTTTTTGAATACCAAACGCTAACCATGAACGAATTTCACTATCTAATTTCTCTTCTGAACGAAGATCCACAGGCGAATGAAGCAGAGAACATGATGAGCCTATCCATAGTTTTTCGCCCCGCTCTTTCGCTAAAGGCTCTAGCGTTGCTAAACTTTTAGAAAGATTGTTCACCCAAACATTACGCCCATCTACAATCCCAACAGAGAGAATTTTATCTTTAGACCACACTTTTGCAACTTCAAGAAGATCCCCTCGAACCGCATCAATATGAACCCCAGCAACAGGTAATGAGGCAACTGTTTCAAGGTTATCGGCAATTTCATCAAAGTAGGTTGTAAGAATCAAACGGTTACTCACTTGACTTAAAATATCGTATGTCGTTTTGAAAGCCGTTCGCCATTTATGACACAGATCTAAAGCCAAAATTGGCTCATCAATCTGAATCCAATCGGCCCCGCTCTCAATTAGTTTCGTAATAATTTCATCATAAGCAGATAAAAGCGCTGGGAGAAGCTCAAGCTTTGAGAAGTCTTCCCCTTTAATCGCCGCTAAACGTAGCCATGTTAATGGTCCTACCAATACCGCTTTTACTTTTTTATCGGTAAACGATTTTGCTCTCTCTACTGTATCGAACAACTGTGAACTCGAAAGGCGGAATTGTTGTCCTTTTGTGATCTCAGGAACGATGTAATGATAATTAGTATCAAACCATTTTGTCATCTCTGATGCCGGAGCATCTTCCCCTGTGGGCGCACGGCCACGTGCGATACGGAAATAAGTATCAAGAGACACAGCATCCTTTTCCGGATGATTAAAACGAGCAGGAACCACCCCAAGTAATACTGAAGTATCCAAAATATGGTCATAAAGGGTAAAGTCACCAACAGTTAAAAGGTCTAAATCCGCTTGCGACTGCCACCCTGCTTCTTCCACTTGTTGAGCAATATCAAGTAATGCTCGTTGTGAAATCTTTTTCTGCCAATACTTCTCTAGTGCAAACTTTAATTCACGTTTTGCGCCAACGCGAGGGAATCCTAAAATATGTGCAACAGCCATCGATTATCTCCTGTAAATTTTAATTTTTTATGGTCATTTCTGAGCGGGCATAAAAAAACCAACACTCTTTTTCTTATCAAGCAGTGTTGGCTAGAATCCAATCGCTTTTATCTCTCAGTCGATACTCATTGGGGATTTGTATTCCTCAATATCTCTGTATCGCTGTAGGAGTTAGCACCTTAAATACCTTTTTCGTATCCAGGTTGCCGGGTTTCACAGGGCCTATCCCTCCACCACTCTTGATAAATATTCGCCTTTAACAGCGTTTTTTATAATAGCCATAGCTCATTATTAAAAGCAAACTATTTTTGCAAAAAAAGAATTATTTTACCTTTTCTAAAAACTGATCAATCGCGTTACGCCATGGAATTGCTGGCTGAGCCCCCTCTTTTGTCACAGCTAAAGCTCCAGCGGCATGTCCCATTAAAACGGCATCTTTTAAGGACTTTCCTTCTAAAAGTGCTGTCACTAATACACCATTAAAGGTATCACCTGCACCAATGGTATCAACTGCTTTCACACCAAACCCTGAAATAAGTTCACCGTTGCCTTTTGTACTTACCCAAGCACCACGTTTTCCAAGTGTAATAATGACAGTTTCAATCCCTTTTTCATGTAAAACATGAGAAGCCTTTTGGGCATCTTCCTCTGTTTCAACATCAATACCTGTTAGAATTTTTGCTTCCGTTTCATTGGGAGTAATAAGATCTATATTTGCCAAAAAGTGATCAGAAAGAGGCTTCGCCGGTGCGGGATTTAACACTACTTTTACACCAGCTTTTTTAGCGTGATGCGCAGCAAGCTCTAATCCATCAATCGGCGTTTCAAGTTGCATTAAAAGCGCATCAGCTTGAGTGATTTTATCAAGATATGGTTTAATGAAATTTGTATCTACATGCGCATTTGCACCGGCATAAATGCCGATCATATTTTCTGCATCTTGATTGACAAAAATAAGTGCGACACCTGTTTTTTCATCCGGAATAATTTTCATTAAATCTGTATTGATCCCATCTTTTAAAAACTGGTCAATAGCACGCTGTCCAATATCATCATCACCGACAGCAGAGATAAAATGGATATTAGCACCCGCTCGACCTGCCGCTACGGCTTGATTTGCGCCTTTTCCACCGAGTGCAACTTGATACTGCTCACCAGATAATGTTTCTCCCGGCATTAAAAAGCGCGGAACTTTTAGAATATAATCAACATTACTACTACCTAAAACGATCAGTTCTTTCTTCATTATGTATCTCTTTGAGTATTTTATGGATCGACACCGATGATTTTACCAATAGTTCTGAGAAATAGCACTTCCATGCTACTTTTACACAATCCATTTGAATTATGGGAATAAATAGCGCAAAAATATGGAAGTTTTTTTACATTTTAAAAGAAAATTTGCTTATAATGTCGACAAGAATAGAAAATTTATCTATTTATACTATCAATTCATGTCTCCAAATATACAGGATTGATATATTTTACAGAGTAGCTCCCCATCACTGGGCTACTCTCTTTTTTTGCTAAAAGATTATTTTAACCCAATAATTTCATAAACCAATGTGAAAGCGGATTTGACGGCTCTAACAAAAGTTTAATCGCCATCGCAACACTCATCGCAATCAGCAATGGGCGAATAACTTTTCCACCATATTTAACAGCGAAAATAGCCCCTAACTGCGCACCTAAAAATGCGCCAAGTGCCATTAATACTCCGATTAATACCTGCATTTCCCCAGAAAAAGCAAAGATTACTAGGGAACCAATATTCGATGCAAAATTGGCTAGTTTTGTCTCTGCAATTGCATTTACTAACGTACTTCCGAGCATTAACACAAATGCGACCATAAAGAATGAGCCCGTGCCGGGACCGAATATCCCATCATAAAACCCAATTAATGGAACAAATGTTAAGAGAAAAAGCGTTCGAGAGATCTTCGCTCTACGCTCCTTACCATCTAATGAGGGAGAAAACATGAAGTATATTGCAACACATAAAAGCAGAATTGGGACAATTATCTGCAAAAAGGTTGCCGGCAATTTCGTGGCTAAAAGCGCCCCAATCATGCCTCCGGTCAGAGCCATAAAAAAGATCCATTTTGATCTCTTCCAATGAATCAAACCCTTACGGAAAAATGCCACCGTTGCAGAAAAAGAACCTGCAGAAGATTGCAGTTTATTTGTTGCAAGAGCTTGCACCGGTGTTAATCCAGCGAGCAGCAATGCAGGCAATGTAATGAGACCGCCGCCGCCAGCGATGGCATCAATAAATCCAGCAACGACTGCAACTCCCACTAATATAGCTATAATCTCTCCTGACACTTCGATTCCTTTTTCTTTGGTGAATTTATTACCCTTTTTGTGCAGTTTAGCAAAACATCACTCCGTGTGACTTTATTTCTTAACCCAATAGGTAGAATCGTTCGCATACTCACTAAAAATCTTTATAATTAGCCATAAATTCTAAATAGAGATCGTTCGTAATATGCATAAAAATCAACAAATATTTGATGTAGCAATTATCGGTGCCGGAGCTGCGGGATTAATGGCTGCTAGTGTCCTTGGACAACAAGGGAAACCGGTAGTTCTACTCGATCATGCAACGAAAATTGGGGAGAAAATTCGTATTGCTGGCGGCGGTTTTTGTAACTTTACCAATACCCATATCGATGGATTTGATGCCGCACCTTATTATGTTTCTGAAAATCCTAAGTTTGTGCGCTATGCTCTCTCTAACTTTACCGCCCAGGATTTTATCGCGCTTGTTGAACGCTACCGGATCCCTTATACCGAAAAACATCGCGGTCAACTCTTCTGTGATCGAGAACAAGGTGCCTCTTCTAAAAATATTATTGAGTTACTTCTTTCAGAATGTCGAAAAGGTAACGTAGACCTTCAAACGGGTATCAATGTTGAAACAATCGAACAGACGACTGAAGGATTTCACTTAACAACATCAAAAAATCATTTCCAAGCAACACGATTAATCATCGCAACGGGCGGTTTAGCAATCCCGAAAATTGGCGCAACAGATTTTGGGTATCGAATTGCAAAGCAGTTTGGGCACTCAATTATCGATCCACGTCCCGCATTAGTCCCCCTTCATTTTGATTTTTGGGAACAAAATAATTTTCCGTCGCTCGCCGGCGTTTCTCTCCCCGTTGAAGTCACGACCAATCCCGGTAAAAAACCGAAAGATCGCGTAAGTTTTCAGGAAGATCTGCTCTTTCGCCATAAAGGTCTATCGGGTCCGGCAATTCTACAAATTTCGAGCTATTGGAAAGCTGGGCAAACAATTACGATTAATTTTGCACCCGATCTAAATCTCTTTGAGGCTCTAATTGCACTCAAATCTCAGCGAAAAATCACATTAGAAAATGCTTTACATGAGCTTGTGCCAGAAATGCCGCGCCGACTTATTCAATTTTGGCTCAATCATGAGCCTGAATTTCATCCTTATCTCTCAATGCCACTTCCAGAGATTCCCCATAAAATTTTCGAAAAAATAAGCCAACTCCTTACAGAATGGACAATTATCCCAAGTGGTACCGATGGACATAAAACTGCTGAAGCAACACGTGGTGGTGTAAATACGAAAGAAATAAATCCTCGTTCAATGGAAAGTTTGCTGACTGAAAATCTCTATTTTATCGGTGAGGTGGTAGATGTCGTTGGATGGCTGGGTGGATATAATTTTCAGTGGGCTTGGTCATCGGCACAATGTGCAGCACGAGCGATCCTTGAAAAAGAAACCCAGTAACCCCGTGTATCAATACAGAACAATTCATTTTATTTACTATCGATTTTTAAGCGAATGCTTATAATAGAGTCAATAGATGAATTAAAAAATTCACTTAGCGATTTTATTTTAGCGTTTCTATCTTCAAAGGACTTATGTCTTACAACAATTATAACGAGTCAAAACTCGGAAAAATCAATCGGCTTACGATTACTCAAGCAAATAAAATGGGATTCATCCTCGACGGTGATATTCTTCTTCCCCATTCAGAACTTTCTCCTAAGAAATCCTTCAAAGTCGGTGACTGGATCGATGTTTTTATCTATGAAGGTCAACACCATCAACTCATTGCAACAACGAAGCAACCTTATACTCAAGTTGGGCGCTTTGCCGATCTACAAGTTGCTGAAATCAATGATTTTGGGATTTTCCTCGATTGGGGATTATCAAAAGATCTTTTACTCCCTTTTAGTGAAGAAGTCGGTGAATTACAGGCCGGTGATTTTGCGATTGTTTATACCTATATTGATGAAAAATCAGGGCGTATCACTGCAAGTATGAAGCTTGAACAATTTCTTGATAAAGGCATCCATCACTATAACGATGGTGATGAAGTAGAATTACTCGTTGTTGAAGAGACAGATCTTGGATTAAAAGTGATCGTGGATAACGCATATTGGGGACTGATTTATCACAACGATGTCCACAGTGATCTTGCCATTGGTGATGAGATTCCAGGATTTATAAAGCATGTCCGTGAAGATGGAAAACTTGATATTATTGAACGCCCAATTATCAATACTCCCGAAGCTCGTGATTCTCTTGAAGATAAAATTCTACGCAAAATCAGTGAATATGGAGGTACACTGCCAATTGGTGACAAGAGTTCTCCAGATGAAATTTTTAAAATCCTCGGCGTGAGTAAATCCGCATTTAAACGAGCAATTGGTGGACTCTATAAAGCCCATAAAATCATTATTCAAGAAAAACGAATCATTAAAAATATTTAAATATTAGGCACCTTGCTAAAAAATTAAATATGTTGATAGGTCGAAGACTTCGATTAAAATTAAGTACATTTAACCCTGATAATGATCAGTTTTTTAATTAATGTGCTGATATATCAAAGTATAAGCCTTTTCATATTTTATTCTTTTGGCATTGCTTTAAAATACGCATCATTAATATGATTTTCACGAAGATGTTCAGGTTTTTTCCAACACGCTACATCCCCAATTTCCGGAATATCTTCGGCATAGAAAATAGGATTTTTACCAGCTCTTCGCTGAATCAAATAGTTTTCATAAACCTTCAACGCAATTTTTCCTAAAAAGAATAAACCAATAAGGTTAAGAATCGTTAATAAGCCGATCCCTAAATTTGCCCATCGCCATAAATTCGTGATATTCAAAAAGGGACCAATCATAAGCATTAACAATACAAAAAAACGATATGATTGTAGAGTAACGCGTTTTTTCGAAAGATAACGGATATTTACTTCACCATAATAGTAATTACTAATAATTGATGTAAATGCAAAAAAGATTAAGGTAAATGAGACAAAATATGGTGCCAATTCACCAATATGCATGCTCATTGATGCTTGCGTTAAAAGAATGCCATTTGTGACTTCTCCATGTCCATAAAGGCCAGCTAAAAGAATCACTATGGCAGTAGATGTACAGATAAGCATCGTATCAACCAAGATACCAAATGATTGTACAATTCCCTGCTTAGCAGGATGTGATGTATTAACAGTCGCAGCAGCGATTGCAACAGAACCTAGGCCTGTTTCATTCGAGAAAAAACTTCGACTTGTCCCCTGAACTAGAGCCACGCCTATGCCAGCACCAATTACTTCATCGACGCCAAAAGCTTTGTTACAAATTAATAGTAAAATCTCAGGAATCTTATCAAGATTAGAGCCTATAATGTAGAAACAAGCACCAAGATAAGTCACAATCATCACAGGAACCATAATATCAGCAGTATAAACAATTCTACGTAAGCCTCCAAATATCACAAAAGCTACGGGAATAATTAATAAAAATTCCGCCCAATGCGCATTAATTGAGTAGACTGAACGAATTGATTCCGAAACAATATTTCCCTGGACGAGGTTGAAGATAATTCCAAAGCTGAATAAAAAAACTAGTACGTAAGTCATAGCGAATTTAGGAGCGCCTAATCCTTTCTTCAAATAGTGCGCAGGCCCACCGCGGTAAAGATCCTCATCTTGTTCTTTATAAACCTGACCCAACGTGTTTTCTACAAAAGATATACCAATACCCAAAAAGGCAATCAGCCACATCCAAAAAACAGCTCCTGGACCACCAATACCAATAGCTGTCGCCGTTCCTAAAATATTACTTGCGCCGACTCGACTTGCAAGACTTAAATTAAATGAACGAAATGCAGAGATGCCAATCCCATTTTTCGGTCGCTCTAGAAGGAGCCTCACCACCTCTCTCAAAAATCGGACTTGTAAAAAACCTGTCTTAATACTGAAATAGCCGCCTAAAATAACAAAGGCTCCCACTAACAGATAAGACCATAACAAATCATTTATTCCGTCTAAAAAAGCTGAGAAAACATTCATAGTTCTATCCTTATCCCTATGATATAACGTGAGATTCCCAAATAATTTATTTCCAATCAAAATTTCGATGAACTGCTTTTTTAGCAACATCACAAATTTCTTTATCTTTAATTTCAGCATTACCGCACTTGTCCAGGACTTCTCCCATTAATTCTTTATTATTTAAGTAATCCTGTACTGTTAATTTTCTTAGATCTTTATATTCATCTGTTTCACTGCAAGCAGTGATAAACAAAGATACTGCCATTACTAAATATAGTTTTTTCATAAATTAGTCCTTTTTCAAGTTAGTTTTCCTATAAATATATTCTTTATTCGGCCAACTAAAATAAAGTTTTTCACCTTCTTTAATATCAATATCATTGTTCTCATCATCAATATTTACTAGTCGATATCGATAATCTCTTTAATAGTAAATAAATAATTGTAAATCCATTTCAATTACCACTTTCTATTCAGCTACTAAAACAAAAAACCTCAAATCAAATGAGATTTGAGGTTTTGTAACTTCTATTAAAGCAACAATCATTCATTCCTAGCAATTTTTGCTACATTGTAATTTAAGATCGTTTCTGACGATGGCTTATTTTCTATTGTTGCAGCGACAGGACAGTGGCTTTCCACATAGGTAATCAATGTTTCAATATCTTCCTTTGGTGCGAGCGTATCAATATAATAGAATGTTCTCAGTGCACTAAAACCAATAGGAACTGTCGGATCTCCCATAAAACCAGCAGAGTCGAAATCTCCTTCAACTTCTATCTCAAAATAGGTATAAGGAATTTCTAAGTTTTTTGCAGTCATCTCAAAAACAATACTCTTACAGCTTGCTAATGCCCCAAGTAGAAGTTCCACAGGCATCATACCAGTATCTTGACCTAGGGGAGCAGGTTCATCAATTAATAATTTGTGATGACGTGCCATTACCTCAACTTGACAACCTTCTTTAATGATTGATTTGGCACGATGTGTAACCTGACTCCGACGCTTTATCATAAATACTCCTAAATCCGTAACATCTTGGAACATTATTATGAATAACTTTAATAATAATTGCCATAAATAAAAAAATATCTATATCTATAAATTTTAATTTAAATGTTTATTAAATACAATAACATATTGAATATTAATATCATTTTAAAAAAGGGATTATTATCTTGAATACAAGATAAATCCCATCCGCAACCTCTAATATCTATAAAAAATCCTCAATATCGTTAAATATTGAGGATCTTTGCGAAGTTATAGCACTACTTGTAGAAGATGAGCGATCTATTATTTTGTTTCATCACCCTTGATAATGTCCATATTGAGTTCACCATCAATAATCACGGTGTCTCCTGCTGTAAAGTCTCCTTTTAAGAAGGCTTTCGCTAATGGATTTTCAAGGTGTGTTTGAATTGCCCGTTTCAAAGGTCTTGCGCCAAACACAGGATCGTAGCCAATTTCACCCAACTTATCGAGCCCTTCCGCGGTTACAGTGAGCATTACATCATGCTCAAGAAGGCGCTTAACAACACGTTGTACCTGTAATTTCGCAATTTGACGAATGTGCTCTTTACCAAGTGGATGGAAGACAACAATATCATCAATACGATTGATAAACTCTGGGCGGAAATGTTGACCAACGACCTCCATCACTGATTCACGCATAGCCAAATATTGATCCTTCTCACTTAAATCACTCAATCGAGCTGCCTGTTCTTGAATCAAGTGTGAACCTAAGTTTGAAGTCATAATAATGACCGTATTTTTGAAGTCTACTGTACGGCCTTGACCATCGGTTAAGCGTCCATCATCTAATACTTGTAATAAGATATTAAAGACATCAGGATGGGCTTTCTCTACCTCATCGAGCAAAATCACTGAATAGGGGCGGCGGCGAACAGCTTCCGTTAAGTAACCGCCCTCTTCATACCCTACATATCCTGGAGGCGCTCCAATAAGGCGTGCAACAGAATGTTTCTCCATAAATTCAGACATATCTAAACGAAGCATTGCATTTTCATCATCAAAGAGGAATGTTGCCAATGTTTTCGTCAATTCTGTTTTACCAACACCCGTTGGACCTAAGAAGAGGAAGGAACCAATTGGACGATTTGGATCTGACAATCCCGCACGAGAACGACGAACCGCATCAGAGACTGCTTTAATGGCTTCTTTTTGACCAATCACATTCTCACCCAGCACTTCTTCCATACGAAGAAGTTTTTCGCGCTCTCCCTCCATCATGCGATTAACAGGAATTCCCGTCCACTTTGAAACCACATCCGCAATCTCATTCGCTGTTACTTTTGTACGGACAAGTTTATGCTCCCGCTCTTCATGGTTTTCAGCTTCTTGAGACTCTTTCAATTGACGTTCAAGCTCTGGAATTTTACCATATTGGAGTTCACTCATCTTTGCTAAATCGCCACTACGTTTCGCAGCTTCAAGCTCAATACGCGTCTGATCAAGATCTTCCTTCAAAGAGGTTGCTCCCTGCATAAGGCTTTTTTCAATTTTCCATACTTCTTCAAGATCAGCATACTCTTTCTCAAGTTTTGAGAGCTCAGCCTCCAATGTCTCTAGACGCTTTTTCGATGCATCATCGGTCTCTTTTTTAATCGCTTCTCGTTCAATTTTTAATTGAATAATACGGCGATCAAGTTTATCCATCGCTTCCGGTTTTGAGTCGATCTCCATCCGAATTTGGCTTCCCGCTTCATCAATCAGGTCGATTGCTTTATCAGGCAATTGTCGATCAGTAATATAACGGTGCGATAAGGTTGCCGCAGCAACAATCGCTGGGTCAGTAATTTCCACCCCGTGATGGATCTCATAACGCTCTTTTAATCCACGCAAAATCGCAATCGTATCTTCTACCGTTGGCTCTTCCACTAATACCTGTTGGAAACGACGTTCAAGAGCCGCATCTTTCTCAATATATTCGCGATATTCATCGAGCGTTGTTGCCCCAATACAGTGAAGTTCTCCACGAGAAAGTGCAGGCTTAAGCAAGTTACCAGCATCCATCGCACCATCTGTTTTTCCGGCACCCACCATCATATGAATCTCATCGATAAAGAGAATCACTTGACCTTCTGCTTTCTCAAGCTCGCCTAAAACTGCTTTGAGACGCTCTTCAAATTCACCACGGAACTTAGCACCGGCAATTAATGCACCAAGATCTAAGGATAAAACGCGTTTACCTTTCAATCCTTCTGGTACTTCACCATTGACAATACGCTGCGCGAGCCCCTCAACAATCGCCGTTTTACCCACACCAGGTTCCCCGATTAATACCGGGTTATTTTTGGTACGGCGCGATAAGACCTGAATTGCACGTCGAATTTCATCATCACGACCGATCACCGGATCAAGCTTACCAAGTTCCGCTCTCTCGGTTAAATCAACGGTATATTTATTCAATGCTTCACGTTTCTCTTCTGCATTTGGATCTTGCACGCTTTCACCTCCACGAATTGAATCAATCGCACGATTCAGTGCTTCTTTTGTTACACCCGAATCTTTAAGAATTTGTGCAAGATTTTTATTCTCATCTAAAATTCCTAAAATAAAGGCTTCTGAAGATAGATAACCATCACCACGTTTATGCATCTCTTTTTCAGACGCAACTAATACGCGCTGTAAGTTCTGACTAATGTGAATATCATTGCTACCGGCAACTTTCGGAAATTTTTCTATCGCTTCATTGACCTTTTGATTAATGAGGGCAATATTCGCCCGGCATTGGCGAAATAGCGGTAATATCGAGCCTTCACGCTGATTAAGCATTGTGCTTAATATATGCTCTGGTTCAATATATTGATTATCGTTAGTGAGCGCTAAGGTTTGTGCGCCACTTAATGCATTTAAAAATGCTTGTGTAAATTTATCTTGGTTCATCCCAAAATCTCCCTAAATGTATGAATCGTAGCTGGGATCAAAGGATTTAACTCTCTTTTATTATTCTACTAACTTTCTTAGATATTAAATCATCTCCCTTATGTCTTATAAAATGGGGATGACTTTATTGAATTCAAGATTTTTTTACAAAAAAATACATAAAACATGCTAGTAAACCACTATATTTTTAGTTAATTCACTATTTTAAAAAAATAATTTATTATCAAGCTTTTGTAGTAAGAAGATTCACGATCGATTGATGACCTTTCAATTTGGCTAAATCAAGTGGCAACTCTCCTCGATGACTTTGTATTTCTGAATCAGCACCATTCATCAATAACGTTTTAGCGATCGTAAAATCACCTATTAAAGCCGCTCGATGAAGTGCTGTATAACCTGAAAAATCGACAATATTGAGATCTGCACCAAACGCTAAAAGCGCTGCAACCCCTTTTTCTGTCTTAAGTTCTACCGCATCCATTAATGGTGTTGTTCCTGAAAGAGACAAAGCATTGATATCAACTTCTTTCTCAACCAATAATTCTAGCATCTCAAAATGATCAGTATAAAGTGCCCAATGAATTGGAGTGAAGCCATCTTGTGCAAGTAAATTCTTATCAACCAATTGCTGTGCAAGAATCAATCGAACGGTTTCTAAATCATTATTCGCAATGGCAATATGATATGCAGTTATCGAACGTATAATTCTATTTGTAGGAAATAATGCATTTTCATCAAAAACCCCCACTTTGGCACGGTGCCCAAAGAGCGAAAAAGCCCATACAGCTGCGCGGCTAGGATCAAATTCCAACTCATTAAGGAGCGGAACTGGCGCGGTTTCATTTAAGACATGGCTCAGCATTAAAAAGTTTGCCAGAGCAATTGTTTGGTTGTCAGTCTCAATCACGTCATCGAGTAAATTCCCTTCTATCTGATTGATAGTCAAAACATTATCGTGTTGAAAAACCGTTGCTTTGGCTACTAATTTTTTCGACCAGCTTCGTACAAAATAAAGGTATTCGCCATCAAAAAATATTGCCCAACGATCTTCCGGTGCCTGGGGTACAAACAGCGAACCAGGATAGAGTTTTCCATCAGTTTTATAATTTAACTCACACTCGATAATCCTTGCTGAGTCTGTCAAAGGATCTGGTGATAAGCCAGAAAAAGATGCGCCATCTTCAAGACTATAACTATCAAGGTTTTTAAGGGCGATATCATCTAAATCGCTTCCTAATTGAAATGTAATCGGGCGTAGATCGAGTAGTGGAATACGATAAGGATTTTGATCATAACGAATCCAAGGAAGTGCCTCTATTTCTGATTTTGTAGTATCAACCATTTTTATAAACCCTTAAAGACAAAAAGCCATACCTATGATTCTAAAAGATATCTACTTTTAGACCAATTACGAAATAAACAGTGTAACAAATAACGACCACGGAAAAATAGTAATACCCGATTTAAGTCTGCAATCAACTCGAACTTACAGCTTGAAATGCGCAACTTATGATAAAATAATCCGCAGTTTTCTCTCTACAGGATTCATAACAATGCTTAAAGAGCTTCCTATCGCAACACGATCGCTCATTATTATCAATGTGGCAGTTTTTCTTCTAACATTGATTTTATCAATGCTAGAAGTCGCAGATTTACAGTATATTCTTGGGAGCTATTATCCTGAGTCACCAGCATTTCGATTTTGGCAACCATTTACTCATCTCTTTGTGCATGCCGGTGTTGCCCACCTGATTTTCAATATGCTCGCTCTCTTTATGTTTGGTGGTGCAATTGAAAATATCCTCGGTACAAAGCGTTTCTTAATCCTCTATTTCGCAGCCGGCATGGGATCCTTCCTACTTTTTAACTTCCAAAGTTACTTTTCGATCGCTGACCTTAAAAATCAAGTTCTCAATTTAGGCTTCCCGCAGCCTATCTTCCAGCAAGTAATTGATAGTATTCAGATGGATAAATTTGGTAATGCTACCGGCAGTGAGATCATCAACCGCGTCCCACAATTATCAGCCTTAATTGGTGAATATTTACGACCAATGATGGGCGCTTCTGGAGCTATTTACGGCGTATTAATTGCCTTTGGCTTCTTCTTTCCTAATGCACAGCTTGTACTCTTCTTTATTCCTTACCCTATTAAGGCAAAATACTTTATCCCAGGGATTATTGTCCTTGAGGTCGTATTAGGCTTACTCAATTTATCCTGGAATCCGATTGCACACTTTGCTCATTTAGGTGGTGCAGCAGCAGGCTTTCTCTTGATTCTCTATTGGAAAAAACGAGGATTGCGACTGTAATCATCAATGATCAATTACAAAAATCCCGCTTAGCGATTGAATCGACGCTCAAGCGGGATTTTTTATTTTAGTGTCTTTTATATATCAATCTTTAATATGAAGATTAGCACTCATTAACCATTTTGAGAGAACGCGTTTTTTGCGTATTTGCAAAGGTTCGCCATTCACACAATCCATACAATGAGTTAAAAAGATAAACACAATATTGTGCCCCAATCACGGGATTAGGCTCAGGGCCCAAAAAGTTTAGAATAACCATAAAGACATTCATCACAATCCAAAGATACCAACTGTAATAGTAACGCATCATCAATAAGGTTTGCGCCGGAATCGCAAGCCCAAAAATAAGACCATTGAGTACCAATTGCCACATAACATTTTCCACCCCTAAAAGATGGGTCACTAAAACATTTAATCCAAATAACGCTATAATCGAGATAATCACCACAATATATTGCTTCACTGTTAAGGATCGTGTAATGACTTTATCTTCATCATCATGGTTTTTACGCCAATTAAAAATCCCATAAACATGGGTACTAAAATTGTAAATATGCGGCATTCCAGCACCAATATTGCCACCGAGAAAATTACCGATGCTCTCACCGAAGGTTGAAAGAAGCCCAAAATAGTTCGCAATTTGACTACGACGTGTCATCAAAATAACGCAGATCAGTCCCGTAATTGCTCCAAAAAAAGAGATCCCATAACGAAGATCAAAATTTGATAATGGATCGGTATAGAGATACGCCGCAATCACTAATATAAAACAGATATAAGGGTAGAGTCTGTGACGGCCAACTGATAATACAAACTGATTCATATATACTCCTTAACGCGCATTTTTAAGTAAATCTTCAACAAGCGTTATACATTGAAGATAACGTTCATCATATTGGTCTGAATTAATCTCGACATAATCGATACCATTATCATCGAGTAACTTTTTCAATAAGCTTTGGAACTCTTTACGAACTTGATTGGATCCTAAATGACGTAAGCCATCAGCTACCCAAGGCGTATTATTATCAAGTAAAATCACAAGGTCAAAGCGGTAGCTATCAATCATTGCTTGCACAAATGGATGAGGTTTACCTTCATACTTTATACAAAAAGCTTGCGTGGTCAGAAAATCGGTATCGATAAAGGCGATTTTATTAGCATGCTTCACTGCAAAGTCGATGTATTTTGCATGCCCAAGTGCAATTTGATCATAATCGGAATATTGCAATGCACGCTCATCACCACCGAGCTTTTCAAAGACATATTCCCGACCATACTCCCAAGCACTTGTTGTATTAAACATATTGGCAAGTTTATTAACCATTGTACTTTTACCACTCGATTCACCACCAAGGATCGCAATTGTTTTTACAAAAAAAGGTCGGACTTCGGTAGGAATATATTCCCAATGCGCCAGCGGTGCTCGGCGAATATCTTCGCCATGAATGTCCATAAATGTACGTTCAGGATCGATAATTTTTGTTGGTAAGTTGAGATGCTTTTTATAAAATTCTGCATCACTAATTTCACTACTATAAATAATCGTAGGTTGAATATCATGTGACTTTAAGAAAAAATCCACCTTCTTCGCCCACTCTTCCTGATCTTTTTGGCTATTTGTTAGATTCTCTTCATCAATATAGTGAATATGGATATTTTCTTGATATTTAAATGTCTGCAATAACCAACGTAAACGATCTTTCAAAGTTGGTTGCCGGCTCATTGCACTATCTTTAAATGTTTGCAAATCCCGCTCTGCGTTATAACGTAAAATAATATGAAGTTCATCCAACTGACTAATTGCTCGTTGAATCAAATAGATATGTCCTGTATGAAGTGGGTAGAAAGCTCCAAAAATTAACCCAACTTTCCTGCGAACATCTTTTGTAGGATTGATATTAAGAAACTCATAAAGCGCATTCAGTTTTGCAGCACTTGGGTTTTGAATTTTTTGATTCAGTAATTGACTCAAATAACCTTTAGTCATATCACAGTTATCTGCAACAACTTGTAATGTTAAACCACGATCTTTCATCACTTTTCGGATATGCTCTACATTCATAAAATATTTCCTTAACTAAACATTTCTATCTATTCTTCCATATAAAGTTTAGTATGTAAAACAATTAAAGATAAAAACACCCTTATCGTTTAATATATTTATCAAAATAGAATAACGAAAACATGAAATTTGCAGACTTCTTGAACTTTTAAAGTAAAAAAAGGACAATGAGGAAAATTCAAATTCAAGGGGCTACAATGTTAAAAAACATACTGAGAAGTACAAAGTCATATTACTATCGGAATATATCGAAAAGTTTAATAATCTCATTAGTGGTGAGTATTATGACTTTACCATTCTTGGCAGATGCCGCTCCACAAATAGCCTTATCACAAGCAGAGCTGACTCGCGTTGGGGAACAAATTTATAAAAATGAAACTGGCGGTAAATTAGAAAATCTTGCTTCTTGGAATCAAGGCGAAAACTTTCCATCTTTAGGGATAGGCCACTTCATCTGGTATAAAGCTGGAGAGTCTGCTCAATATGAAGAAACATTCCCAGCATTAGTACAATTCCTACAAACCCAAGGGAAAACGCTACCAACCATTTTAAAGCAGAACCAAACTGCGCCGTGGAAAACAAGAGAGCAATTTAATCAAGCGAAAGCTAATGGCCAACTGAGCGAACTTATTCATTTTCTGAATAATACAAAACCAGAGCAAACACTATTTATCTTCTATCGCCTTCAAGATGCCCTACAAAAAATGAAGGCTGTCTCTGAGTTTCCAGACTTTATCGAAATGAAGTTCTATGAAGTTGCAAATGCCCAAAATGGGCTCTATGCCTTAATTGATTACGTGAACTTCAAAGGAGAGGGAGTAAATCCCAATGAGCGCTATAAGGGCGAAGGATGGGGATTAATGCAAGTACTAGAAAATATGGATCTAACACATGCGGGGAATAACAAAAGAGAGCGTGATACTGCCACATTAGCGAGCTTTCGTAATGCTGCAGATATGGTTCTTACACGTAGAGTTACCAATGCACCAAAAGGGAAAGATGAGTCTCGTTGGCTAGCAGGTTGGCGCAATCGTATCCAAACCTATAAACCTTAATCTAAGGTTACTCCACATTCTAAAGAGATTAAAAAACACGCTTAGTTCAGATAAATCTCCACAAAAAAGGTTACAGTCAAAAACTGTAACCTTTTTAATAATCGCATCAGACCACAAATATTCTAGAAGTTATTCGTAGTAAAGGCATCAATTATTATGCATCCGCTTCATTTGCTGCTTCTGCTTGTGCTTGACGCTCTGCATATACCGCTTCAAAGTTGATCGGTGATAAAATCACTGGAGGGAATCCCGCACCCGATACTAAATTATCAATCGTTTGACGAATATAGGGGTAAAGAATATTTGGGCAATAACCACCACGAATTGCGTTTAATTGTGCTTCTGGGAAGTTTTCTAATTGGAAAAGACCCGCTTGCTCAACTTCAGCAATAAACATTGGTTTCTCTTCAAGCGTTGCAGTCACTGTAAC
The DNA here is from genome assembly GCF_058188435.1 of Ignatzschineria sp. 22MB058224. Lineage (NCBI taxonomy): Bacteria > Pseudomonadati > Pseudomonadota > Gammaproteobacteria > Cardiobacteriales > Ignatzschineriaceae > Ignatzschineria > Ignatzschineria sp. 22MB058224. The sequence goes on along the minus strand of NZ_CP187366.1, from coordinate 1,873,811 downwards.
TTTTAACGCAACTTCATAAATCCCATCTTCCACTTTTCGCTCTTCATTACTCAACTGCACATTAATTTCAGGTGCTGTTTGAGCCTTGAATACTTCTGGTGTATTCGGGGATTCTAAGGAGACATTCTTAGTATAGATACGTAAAATGTTAAATACTGCTTGGTTTTCTTCACTCATCTTTTGACCTTTTAAAACTAAATAATATGGAAACTACGGACGTTTACCTTCGAGGTAATCATCTAATTCGCCTTTTTTATCAAGCATCATAAGGTCATCACAACCACCAACATGATAATCACCGATAAAAATTTGTGGAACAGTGTTTCTTCCTGAACGACTTTGACACTCTTCCCAAAGTTTAGGATCACTATCAACATCGATCTTCACAGGTTCAACACCATGGCGTGCTAAAATTTCAAACGCACGGCGACAATAACCACATGTTGTTTTAAAATAAACTTCGACTTTTTTCATCTCTTACTCCTTTAGTCTTTAGAAAGAGGTAAATTGGCCTCTTGCCAACCAACAATACCACCAACGAGAACATGAAGCGGTGCACTTGGGTGCATTTTTCGCAATTTAATACAAGCTTCGTTAGCTCTAGGATCCGTATCGCTATAAACAATAATCTGCTTTGCACCAAACTGCGCGACATTTTCAAGCTTCTTCTCAAGCTCCGCTGTCGGAACATTTATCGCATTTGGAATATGTAATTTCTTAAAATCTTTTTTAGATCGTAAATCAATAAAAACAGCTTCATCATCGTTATAAGCTCTTAGCGCATCGGTAATACTAATGCGATATTTTTTACCACGCGCTGAGTTAATCTCATTTGCAATCAAAAGGATGACAACAACGACAAACGCTGCCACAAACATCCAGTTTTGCTGGATAAAAGGCATAATTGAATTCATATCGTTACTCTTATTTCTTATTATTTCTGACTTATCGAAGTGGCATCTCCTACCACACAACCATCGGTTATCTTACGCTATTTTAAAAAAAAATGATACAGAACAGTGATTACTCAACGTTTCCCGTATTCATCGCTTCAATGGAAAATGAATGTCGACTGATCAGCCCATTTTCAAGTTTTAAATAATCACCCTGCTGATCCCAATCACTCAACACATAGCGAGTATATCCTTGTGGGTAATTGTGTTGGTTGGGTCTATGGGTATGTCCATGAATAATGGTTTTAATATTTTTTTCTTGGAAAAATTTTTCAACAAAACTTTCTGTTACATCAATAATTCTTTTTTTACCAGCATTTTTACTCTTTTCACGAATTTTATTGGCTAATCGCAGGCGATACGATTTAGGGAGATATTTTAAAATGGTTAAAATTAATGGATGACGAATCCATTTTTTATAACGCTGATATGTTTTATCATCAATGCAGAGCTCATCACCGTGAATTAATAAAATATGTCCATCGATTAAGACCTCTTCACCGGCAAGCGTCATTCCCGAAGCTTGAGCATACCGTTTTCCAAGTGCAAAATCTCGATTCCCCGGCACAAAGTAGATATTTACTCCTTGTTGATGGAGTTTATAGAGATATGACGATATTTTAAGTGTTAACGGCGTTTGAATATCATCGCCTGCCCAAAAATCAAAAAGATCCCCTAAGATATAGAGATTATCCGCTTTTGATGCGATCTTATCGATAAAAGTGGTAAAAGCCGTCACGAGATCGTTCCGGCTTTCGCTGAGATGAATATCACTCACAAAAAGTGATATTGGCATTTTTTCTGCCATTAGTGATTACTCACCAATCACTTCGACACTTTCAATAACAATATCTTCCACTGGGACATCACCATGACCACGGCGTGAAGTTGTTTGAACTTGAGCCATCTTATCAATCACATCCATACCTTCGGTTACCTCACCAAACACAGCATATCCCCATCCTTGAGGGGTTTGTGATTTATGATCCAAGAAACTATTATCCACAAGATTGACGAAAAATTGTGATGTTGCAGAATGCGGATCCATTGTTCTCGCCATTGCCACGGAACCACGGACATTTTTCAAACCATTATCAGCCTCATTTTGGATTGGTTCACGATGTCCTTCACCTTTATCAACCATCCCTGCTTCTAAACCACCACCCTGAACCATGAATCCCGGAATAATACGGTGAAAAAGTGTACCATTGTAATATCCATCTTTTGCATACTGTAAAAAGTTTGCCGCTGTAATTGGCGCCTTTTCATGATTCAATTTAATCGTTACATCACCCATTGTTGTGTGAAACTTAAGCATAATTCTAAATCCTTCTTTCTCTAAAATAATGTAGGAGGAATCAATTTCCTCCCACGTTGTTAATACTGTCGTTTGTTATTCAGGTAAAACTTTATGAAGGGTATAATCAAATGGGCCATCATTCTCTATAGGTTTGCCATCTTTATCCGCAGGGAAAAGAATATTTTCACCTACAAAATAACGATCTTCACCATCCGGACCACCAGAAGTTCCTTCTAATGTGATAACTTGTCCCGCTTTGTTCCACGTGAAACGTCCTGCTTCATTAAAGGTTTCATTTTTACCTTTAACATCGATATAGGTCTGTTTTAAATCATAATTACCATTGTAATCGAGTGTAAGCTCAATATCGATACCACTACAATCTGCACATGGATATTGACCTTTATAAACACCAGCATAATCAAGAACATTTTGTGCTGAATGCTCTTTATCAAATTGTACTGTTGTACTCTCATCAATAACAGCTGGAGTTACTTCTTTATCATTACATGCGGTAAGAAGTAGTGCTGTGCCTAACACAATCCATAATTTTTTCATTTTAAATGTCCTTCAAAAGCATAAATATACTTAATAAATTAGTGAAATCTATTTAGTGGGTTTTTCAATAAATTTTACGCGTTCAATAACGATTGGCTTAACTGGCACATCTTGATGTCCTGATTTCGCACCCGTTTTAGCTTTCTCAATTTTATCAACAACATCCATCCCTTCAATCACTTTACCAAAAACAGTATAGCCATAGCCATCTTGCCCAGGGTAATCTAAAAAGGTGTTGTTTTGTGTATTGATAAAAAACTGACTTGTTGCAGAGTTTGGATCCATAGTACGTGCCATGGCAATCGTTCCACGCTCATTTTTCAAACCATTATCTGATTCAATTTTAATCGGTGGATTTGTTTTCTTCTGCTGCATATCCACATCAAATCCACCCCCTTGAATCATAAATCCATCAATTACTCTGTGGAAAATAAGACCATCGAAAAAACCATCATCAACATAGTTTTTAAAGTTATCGACAGTGATCGGCGCTTTCTCTTCATTCAGCTCTAAAACGATATTTCCTTCCGTTGTATCCATCTCTACATAAAGAGGTACTTCTTGAGCTAAACTTAATCCTGAAAACATTCCTGCTGTTAAAACACTTGCTAACATCAATTTTTTCATCTTATCTCCTAAAAATAATTTGTAGGGCTTATCATTATCTAGTGCAATTTTAATCTATTACATCATCTAAATAATGCCGATAGATAAAATATGGTGCTTTACAAAAGTAATTTCAATGTTTCATAGAAAATAAAAAAGGTGGATCATTCCACCTTTCGTATTCTAATGAATATATCATTGATTTTATCTATGCACGGCTTGTATATTCACGAGTATCCGTATTCACAATAATTTTTGTACCATTAACAATATATTCTGGCACAGACACTACAATTCCTGTTGAGAGTGTCGCCGGTTTATTCCGTTTTGTCGCGCTTGCACCTTTTAATTCAGGTGCTGTGTCCACAACCTCTAAAACAACCGTCTGTGGTAATCCAAGCGCAACAGGAGCATCATCAATCAAAGATACATAGTAACCTTCAATACCTTCAATAATAAACCCTGCATCATCACCGACAATTTTCTCACTCAAATAATATTGGCTATAATCTTCGCTATCCATAAACACGAAGTTATCACCATCTTTATAGGAGAATGTTGCTTCGCGCTTACTTAATTGAACATCTTCAAGCTCATCATCTGCCCGAAGTGAAAGATCAATTTTATGACTATCGGGAATGGAGAACATCTGAATTCTAAAAGTGGTATTTCCACCACGCGCAGTCGGTGCTGATTTCTCTACTTCTCGAACTAAGTAATAGAGATTATTGTAATGAATTACATCACCACGTTTCACTTCATTTGCTTTTTTCATCTTGTTCTCCTAAATATCCCAATACGATTAGAGGTTAATCATTAACCAATATTATGACTTATGCTCACGCGGATCAATATCAAAGTAATCTAAACGTTTCTTTAATGTTGAACGAGTAATTCCTAAAATTTCAGAGGCTTTTGATTGATTACCATCAGTATATTCTAAAACTTTCTCAAAAAGCGGGCGCTCCACTTCATTAATCACTAAGCGATAAAGATTTGGTGGGTATTTACCATCGAGCATATTGGAAATTTCATCTAATGCTTCCTTCACCGACTCACGCAGTGGGATGTGATCTTTAAGACGCTCACGAGAAATCATATGTTGTACTCCTAGTTCTAATTATTAATATATAAAGCGATAAATAATGTATTAATTTAAAGCTATTGCCTTATTGAATATTCTATTTAGGTGCGAAAATTCGTTTAATCCACTCAATCTGTTTTTCAGGAATCTTCTCCCTTAACATAGCACTACGCCATTGAGGATCAATCGTCTGCTCTCCCAAATACCATAAAAGATGTTTACGGGCGACCCGAACACCTTTTTCAATTCCATAAAAATCATGCAGTGCAACTACATGTTGTAAAATCACGCTAATACGCTCTTCTGCTGTTGGGATATACTCTTTTTTTTCCACTAAAGAGCGAAATAACCAAGGATTCCCAAGTGCACCACGACCAATCATAATTGCATCTGCCCGAGTCTGTTTTAAGACTTTTTCTGCTTTTTCAATCGTATCAATATCTCCATTTGCTAAAACAGGAATAGATACTGCTTCTTTGACTGCGGCGATCGTCTCATATTCTGCCTCACCTAAAAATCGATCTTCACGAGTACGCCCGTGAATCGCAAGCGCTTTAATACCAATAGCCTGGGCATATTTTGCTACGGTTACCGCATTTTTATTCTCACGATTCCAACCCGTTCGAATTTTAAGCGTCACAGGCACATCTACTGCATTAACAACCGTTTCCAAAATATCAATAACTAATGGAAGATCTTGCAATAATGCAGAACCTGCGGCCTTCTTACAAACCTTTTTAGCAGGACAACCCATATTAATATCAACTATTTCCGCACCCGATGCGACACTAAACTGCGCCGCTTCTGCCATCATTTGTGGATCATATCCTACAATTTGAGCGCTAACTGGCGCAACCTCACCTTCGTAGGTTAAACGAAGTTGTGATTTTTCGGTTTCCCAAAGATCTGAATTGGCATTAATCATCTCACAAACAGCGAGGCCAGCGCCCATATCCCGACAAATCTTACGGAAAGGAAGGTCTGTTACCCCCGCCATCGGTGCAAGCACGTAGGGCGATGATAGTTGATATTCTCCGATTTTCATTACTTACTGTTTTTTTATCCCGTAAAGCCGTGTCCAACCATCCAAACTCTTATCTGCTTGAAAATCAAACTGTTCTCGATAAGCAGCTTTTACAAATTCCGAATCATGATCTAGTAACCCAGCTAAGACAAGATGACCACCGGGTTCTACAAGATTTGAGAGGATAGGTGCTAATTCGACTAATGGGCCTGAAAGAATATTCGAAAGCACAACACGTGCTTTGCAAGTTGGTTTGAAGTTTTCCGGTAAAGAAACATTGATCGACACATTATTACGTGCCGCATTTTGCTCAGTCGCATAAATTGCCTGGGGATCAATATCAGTACTAAAGCACTCTTTCGCCCCTAATAACATTCCAGCAACACCTAAAATTCCTGATCCACAACCGTAATCAACAATTGTTTGATCAAAGAATTGAGCATAATGTTCTGAAAGCCACTCAAGACAAAGCGCCGTAGTCGGATGAGTTCCTGTACCAAATGCTAAACCTGGATCTAAACGCACAGTGGCAATTTCCGGCTCAGGAGAAGGTAAATGTGTTGGACAGATCCATAAGTTTTCACCAAATTTAATCGGCTTATAATGATCCTGCCACGCACTAACCCAATCTTTATCTTCAAGTTCATAGGTTGATACAACAGGCAGATGAGGCTCATCAAGATAGCTTGTTAAAAATCCCATAATCGCTTCAACATCGCAGGGAACTTCATAAAGCCCCGTCACCAATGTCTCGCGCCAAAGGGGCGTCTCGCCAGGTAATGGCTCGAAAATAGGCTCATCTTCACCATCCTTCATAGTGACAGCAACCGCCCCAGACTCCACTAATGCTTCATCCAACATCTCTGCCGTAAAACGCGCATCCGCTTTGAGCGTTAATTCAAACCATCTATTCATAGTTCACCATCTGTCACCATTTTAGTTGAGGGGGCAAATACTAGCTAAGAAATGAAACTTTATCAAGCAAAAGTAACCTGTTTCCATGCCCTCGTTATTTAAACAAGGGATAAATCATATCAAATAAAGCATAAGAATTGCTCATTTTTTTTACGACTTTTAATTAAGAACCTGTTTTTCCCATACATTATTATTTTACAATCTTTGCTAATGAATCACGACTTATTACAGAGTGATTACCGCACAGCTCCTTTTCAAGAAAAAACATAGTACACTAGGTATTCAATCTAATTGATCGTTCTTAAAGATAAACACAATAAGGGTGATTACCCGTCAAAGGATAAATTCTATGAGTGACAAATATGATTTACGAAAAATAAAATGGCGCTCACGTCGAGGTATGCGTGAATTAGATGCGCTTTGTGATCGATACTTAAATAGTCATTTTAAAAATGCACCTGACTCTGAGAAGGATCTCTATCTATCACTACTTGATATGCAAGATCCTGAACTCTATTCACTTCTAATGCATCGAACAGAATACCCTTCTCCTGAAATAGAAGCATTAGTTTTAAAAATGAATCCTGATCGTTTAAATAGATAGATTTATTAAAATAAGCAACCATTAAACAAGCACTTATTAGTTTGCTTGTTTAAGCAAAAATTTTATTCCATTGAATGTTTAAAGATAAGAAAAACCCACTTCATAATGAAGTGGGTTTCTTTGTATGGTGCCGGCACCACGAATCGAACGCGGGACCTACTGATTACAAGTCAGTTGCTCTACCAACTGAGCTACGCCGGCTGAACTACATTTCAGAATTAGGATTATAGAGAGATTAAAATAACCTGTCAACAGGTGTTCATTAATTATCCATTAATTTTTTTTTGCCGTTTTAAAGCATTCTCGACGGTATATTTTCCGCGTTTATAATCATTATAAGCATCAATTACTTGCTGATCCCGATAATCAAAATCACCCGAACAGGCGTAATCCTGTAAAATTTTTTCTATTGCAGGACGATAAGGCCTCGAGGAAAGATTCAACGCGACATCTGCACGAAATTTTTTCACTGCCTCAGCGATCCACTGCTGACTTTTTGCCGAAAATGCTTTTAATACCACAGCAGCATGAAGACCTGTGGTCTTATCAAGGTGAAAACCTAAGTGTATTAACTGATAATGTAAATATTGCCAGAACATGAGAAGTCCCTCTGTTAACCCAAAACTCACCGATATAAAGTCGATTTCCTTAGCAACTTGCTGCTCTAAATAATTCATCATCGCCGCACCAATTCCTTGCCGTCGATACTTTGAATTCACCGAAATACGCGAAATCCTTAAAGAAGCGTTCGCCATCGCTTCGGGAAAGTAACTTTGGCTCGTCAACATCTGCGCAACCAAATTTCCTTTCGGCCGACGAAGACCATTAAAGACATCCGTAATCAATGATTGAGGGAGAGAGCCTTCTTCAATTGCCCAAATAGCGCCTATTAACTCATCTTTTATATGTGCTAACACAAAGCGTTGCTCAGGTGCATCCATTAATCGCCGCAAATCTTGAATAGAAGTTTGATAATGGGTGTTATTTAAAAGGTGGTAGAGATTGCCTAATAGCACGTTATCTGTTCTCAATAAGTGAATATTATGATGATCATAATAGGTAAATGCTAGTTGGTCTAAGTAATCACTCTGATGATTCAAAAGGAGCGTATTTTTATCTTTTATTGGCTTTAATGGCTTTAACATCAACGATTGAGTCAAATTTTGTAGTGAGTCATCCGCTAAAAAGCGGTAATTTTGAGTTAATTGATATGCTTTAGATATCGAAACCAAATCCCCGATCTTCTCCCGTAAACCTTGACCTGTGCCTTCATAATTATCGATAGAGGAGATCATCAGAACTTTTCTAAATCGCCGACAAAGCCTTTCAAGATGGCTTAACGGCATCTTTGCTGCCTCTTCAATAACTAATGTTTCTGGTTGCTGTTCATTTTCTGATAGCGATAAAAACAGCGCATCCGGTGCACGAAATTGTAATCCTTCAATAGCCAAATACTGAGTAATTGCCTGTTGATTCGGCGCAGTAATAATATACTTTTGAGGAGCCTTCTGTACTAAATTTGCCGCTAACCATGATTTTCCTGTTCCTCGTGGTGCAAAAAGTGTGTAGATACCTTCGGGAGACATTTGAAAATCGATCATTATTAGCTGCTGCTCATTCAATTTTTCACAGGATACCGGTTTTTTTTTCATAATTGCGTTTGGAAATATTCTATTTATTGCTTTCGGAGAAATAATCTTCCCATTTCGCCAGTAATACCCCCAATAAAATAGCTGCTGCAATAAAAAATGATTAAAGTTAGGCGTCTCAATCCTTTCATGATGAAAGCGATGACTCTCTTCTAACCCAATTTTTGGCGCTAATAAAATTACCATAACGCCCCCTTCTCGAATTGCTGCTGCTATCGTTAAAAAATAATCGAGTGCAAATCCTCTACGACTATCAAACAAAATCGCATCTATTGTTGCCCCCATAAACTCTCGCGTTGCACGCAGGGGACGAATATCTTCTGATAAACATAATCTCTCATCATCAGAAAATAGAGGGGCTTTGGGATAGAATGTTTTAAACTCCGTGATCACTTGTTGCTCCTCAGTCAAAGAGGTAATTTCGATTGTCAGAATCGATCGATCTTGTGCTGATTTAGGAATATTTAAAAACGTTTTTAACATTATTATTCACTCGACAATAGTACAAAAAGGCTAATGCTTTTCGAATAATACGCGCTTGAGAAATTAAAGATATAAAAAAACCTCCGCTTGGGAGGTTTTTAAATTTGGTGGGCCATGAAAGATTCGAACTTTCGACCAACTGGTTAAAAGCCAGCTGCTCTACCACTGAGCTAATGGCCCAAATTAGAATTAAGCATTATAAAGAATTTTCGCCATCCGTCAAATTTATTTGATTTGATTTTGGCATAAAATAAAACCTCCACTTAGGAGGTTTTTAAACTTGGTGGGCCATGAAAGATTCGAACTTTCGACCAACTGGTTAAAAGCCAGCTGCTCTACCACTGAGCTAATGGCCCAAGAAAGATTAGTATTATAGTGAAATTTCAAAAACCGTCAACCGCAATTTTAGAAAAAATTGTCTTTGTCTAAAACAAATACAAATTATTCTCAATATCGATAACAGATTTTTATTTCTAATAAGCTGTTATCACGACATTTTTTTTAAAAGAGCAATACTATGCTATTGCAGATATGAAATGAATCTTTCAGCTAAAAAATTTTTATGATGTTTAAAAAACTTCTTCGACAACAAAATTTTTCTACACTATTATCGTATTAAATAGGCCATTGAAATAGGTCTATCGGCAACAATTTTACGAAACAAATAACAACATCAAAGGATTTAACAGGTGAAAAATCGGGTTTTAGGAAGTACGCTAATTATAGCGGGAACCGCTATCGGGGCAGGAATGTTAGCAATGCCATTAACATCTGCACAAATGGGATTTGGCATGACTTTTGGATTGCTCTTTTTCCTCTGGATATTATTGACCTTTACGGCGATGCTCTATGCTGAAGTACATCAATATAGCCCATGCGACGCAGGTATTGCCGGTATTACGCAACAATACTTTGGACTCACCGGTAAACTGATCGTCAATTTTATCCTACTCTTTTTTATGTATGCCGTATTGACTGCTTACGTCACTGGAAGTGGGGATCTGCTCTTTAGTGTTTTACCAAAATCATTCGATCTTGATCCCGTTAAAGCACGAAAAATTGCCTCTTTAACATTTGCAATTATCTTTGGAGCAATTGTAACAATTGGTATCGGTATTTCAGATATTACAAATCGTCTCTTTTTCTCCTTAAAAGTAATTAGTTTTGTAATCTTACTCTATCTTCTTTTTAATAAATTCTCAGTCATCAATTTACAATATAAGCCGACGAATAATCTTCTTCTATTCTCAGCACTTCCTATCTTCTTCATGACTTTTGGTTTCCACATTTGTACACCAACTATTAATGAATATCTGCAAGGGGATAATCGAAAATTACGTATTGCGTGCTTTTTAGGGTCTTCCGGTATTTTTATTATCTATATCATTTGGCAGATGGCAACTCATGGGGTTTTAAAACAATCTGAACTCATCGATATTTTAAATAAAGATCCAAGCCTAAATGGATTAATTAATGCCTTTGAAGTCACAACGGGCAGTAAAACTATCAGTGAAATGGTCCGTATTTTCTCTGTATTTGCCTTAACAACTTCTTATATTGGTGTCGCTTTAGGATTATCGAATGCGGTAAAAGATCTTCTATCGCACTTTAATATGAGTAAAAATAATCTTATGATCGGTGCTATTACCTTTATTCCACCAATTATTGTCGGATTCACCTATCCAAATATTTTCTTAAGTGCATTTAGTTTTGCAGGGGTTATTTTTGCGTTTATCGGCATTATTTTACCAGTTGTCTTAGCCTATAAATCTCGGAAATTAAATCCAAAAGGGCGTCACGTGCGGGGAGGCAATATTTCGCTTATCCTTGCTCTCTTATGTGCCGTTGTTATTATTGTAGTCGGATCATTCCCTGAATTACTCAAACTTCCAAGCGTTGTGGGTTAATGAAGCTAGAGAAGTAACAATTTAATTGAGCAAATTATAAAAGATACTAAAAAGGGTTCTATATAGAACCCTTTTTGTCTTTGCCATTTCACTGATTTTTATTATTACTGAATTTCAAGATTGACCATTTCTCGTAGACGATCAATATCAAGTAACTTAATTTGGCGATGATTAACAACAATCAGTTCCTGATCTTGCAGTTTTTTCAAAAGTCGACTAACCGTCTCCACGGCTAAACCTAAATAGCTACCAATATCTGCACGCGACATACTTAATGAAAATTCTGTCGCAGAATAACCTCGACGCTTTAAACGTGTTGATAAACTCAAAAATAGGGCAATCAACCTAGCTTTTGCAGGCTGTGAACCAATCATAGTTAACATCTGCTCATCACATTTAATCTCATGGCTCATAATCTTTAACAGTTGTCGTGAAATATTAGGAATTGAAAGCGCTATTGTATCTAATTGGCTATATGGTATTTCGCATAGACTTGTTGTTTCAAGCGTTTTTGCACCACAAGAATGCGATCCAGAACTTAAAGCATCTAATCCAAGAATCTCCCCTGGAAGATAGAAACTTGTGACATACTCTGTGCCATCATTTGCCACTTTATAAGTTTTTACAGCACCTGAACGAACTGCATAAAGGGAATTAAAAGTATCACCAGGATAATAGATATGCTTCCCCCGAGATAGTGGCTTACCACGTTGAACAATTTTTTCAAGTTTTACAAACTCATTATTTTCTAAACCGACAGGGAGACAGAGTTGTTGTAAACTGCAATTCCCACATGCGACTTTGATTTTCTTATGCATGCTCTTACCTCAAAAATGTGCTCTACTTAATAATTATTTTTAATATTTCATGCCAAAATTTTATCATAAGCAACGAAAAAATAAGTTTCCAGCACATTAGATTAATTTTAAGATCTACTCTTAAATATCAAATCAATAATATTTAATATTAGAGCGTCTTGTGCGATCAATCTGCATATACTAACATCGAATTAATCGTTTTTCGCGTTCTAATTTCATATATCGTTGCCTTTTCAACATTCTCAACAATTAAGAGATTATGCTTCAATTATCTATTTTTATTACTAATTTTTATAAATGATATCTTTTCATTAATATGTTTATAATATCTTTTTTATTTTACATTTAGAAATATTCTTAAATAGGATACGTATTTGTTTTTAAAATTGCAGCAATAATATTACTCGCTTTATTCTCAGTTTCTGCAGCTTCGCTTTCAGGATTTGATTGTTCAACAATCCCAGCACCCGCTTGGATTTTTGCAATACCGTCTTGTACATACGCAGAGCGAATAACAATAGCACTATCAAAATATTCCCCTTCAGGTGTTGCCTGAATATAGCCAATAGCACCACCGAAACTTCCTCGAGCTATTGTTTCATATCGGTAAATCTCTTTCATCGCATAGATTTTAGGAGCTCCCGTTAATGTCCCCATGTTCATTACAGCAAGATATGCATCTATCGGAGTCAAATTTTGTTTCAATCGCCCTACAACACGAGAAACAAGATGCATCACATAACGATAACGATCAACTTTTAATAATTCACGCACTTCAACAGAGTTTTCATCAGAGATAGGGGAAAGATCTTCTTTTGCTAAATCTACTAGCATTAAATGTTCCGCAACTTCTTTAGGATCATTTTTTAAAACTTCTTCCATCGCTTCATCTAATGCTTCATCAATCTCTCCGTCAATCATCCCGCGACGCTTTGTTCCTGCAATCGGATAGATCTCAATTTCACGTGTTACAGGATGAAATTTAACGGCTGATTCTGGAGATGCACCAAAAAGAATAAATTCAGGATCATGTAGATAAAAAAGATATGGACTTGGATAAGCTGATTTCAGGGCTAAATAACTATCGAAAGGATTTTTACATATTAAAGAAAATGCCCGTGAAGGAACAATTTGAAGAAGTTTCCCTGCTTTAATCTGACTAATAAAATCCTTCACAGATGCTTTAAAAGGCGCACTATCAGGAATAGAAACGCCATTTTTGACCGACATTATGGCATCTACCCCTTGAAGTTGTGGATAACCTTGAGGATAAGTAGTTTCATAACTCTGTGAATGAAGTTGTGTATTATCTGAGGATATTTCTAATGAATCTTTAATTATTACATCTTTGGTTGATCCTGTGGATAACTCTTGGGATTGTGTGGGGAAAGTAGAATTATAAAACTTATTTTTATTAGCGATATTATCTTTAACTAATTGTAATTGCTGAGAAAATTTTCGATATGCTTCTAAACGAGAATCTGCAGATGTATGATGAAAAATCTGTTCAAAATAAGAAGTTTTCGTTTGATGATCGTACGAGATTAGACTTTCTGCAAAATAAAGGCATAAATCCCGCTCTCTCCCCTTTTCTGGTATTGGAATTTGATAGATTTCCCCCACAAGATCATAACCAAAAAGCCCACTAATAAATGGCGATAACTCTGAATTTTGAAGGGCTAATAAAGGATCTAATATTGATAAAACACCTCGAGGATATTTCGCTTTATCATTTGAAAACTGAAAATCGATAATTGTAGAATTTACAGGATGATGAATATTTGGAAAAGCATTCTGTAAAATAGTTAAAAGTTGATATCCCACCGGAGAGAGAGCTTCCACTTTGACCACGGTTTTTAAAGCAGTAATCCGTAGCGCAACTTTAGTAATCAGCATACTTTTTAATGCCCGTTGATCATCAGTACTTGCAGACTCAAAAAGCATACTATGCGTTTGTTTATTCTGAGTAATAATCGTCTGATAGAGCGCTGCCGGCTCATATTGAGCATTAATCGTTTGACGGATGGTGAATAATTCTGATCTAGAAAATGGTGCGATTGTCATTTTTTCCTCTCTTTTAGACAAGTATCCACAATATTTAGATCATAAAAAAACCCGCATATTGCGGGTTTTGGTTTTACATTCTTTTTTAAAAAAATCGAATGGTTACCCGCAAATAGATGCGCGTGACCACCAACGACGATTCATTTTAAAAAAAGAAGATAACATTTAAAAATCCTTTAAAAATTAATACAACTTATTCTTGTTACAGATTCTTTTTTTATAGTGACTACTTCAATCATCATAAAAAAAGAACCCTGATTATTTTGAAATTCTTAGGATATAATTTGCATGTTTTTTGGAGGAAGTCAACAAATTTAATTTCGAATAATCAGGGCCAAGAGCAGAAATTTTTATTTCCAATAAAAAAGCGTTACTACACTGTTCTAAAGTAATACTAACAATTAGTAAGATCGCTTATAAAAACTATTGAAGTGCTGGTTGAATTGCTTTTGCTGATTCTTCAACACTCATTAAACTATTTACTAATGTTAAAACCATTCATCTAATTAAACATTAACACAAATGAATGCTAATTACTTTTGAGAATGATTCTTATTATTAATAATTTTATCTGATTTGTCTATCTTTTTTGAAATTTTTTTATCAAAAATTTATCCATGAAGTTATCAACATAGTTATCCATATATCTATCCACAACTTACCCTTCGCTATAAGTCTACTTATTTTTAATTTTCGCCCCTCTTTCTTTCCAATCAATAAATCTAGTGATAGAATATTGCCAATTTTGAAAAGAGAAAATAGTCACGATAAGGGGAAGAATATGAGCCAATTAACAACAGCAATTCGTTCAACTCATTATCGTATTCAATAGCCGACAATAGTCGGTTTTTTTTTGGAAAAAATAAATAAAGAATAGACAATGACAAAACCAATTATCGCTCTCGACTTCCCAAACTACCTTGAGACAAAGGCATTTTTGGAAATGATGCCAAAACAAGAAGAACTCTATATTAAAATCGGAATGGAGCTTTTCTACAATGAAGGACCAATGCTCGTAGAAACACTTAAAGCTCGCGGCTACGAGGTATTTTTAGATCTCAAACTCTATGATATCCCCAATACTGTGAAAAGTGCGATGATCGGTCTTGCGAAAATGGGTGTTGATATGGTGAATGTCCATGCTGCTGGCGGTAGACGTATGATGGAAGAAGCGCTTGAAGGATTAGAGATCGGTAGCGGCAACTCAAAACGTCCTCGTCTAATTGCTGTCACACAGTTAACGAGTATGAGTGAAAAAGAGATGCAAGCTGAACAAAATATTCAAACTACTCTTCTTGAGTCTGTTATCCATTACAGCAAAATGACGAATAATTCAGGCCTTGATGGTGTTGTATGTTCGGCACTTGAAGCGAAAATGGTCAAAGAAAATACACGGGAAAGTTTTCTCTGCGTCACACCGGGAATTCGTTTAGCATCGGATGATGCAGATGATCAACGCCGGATCATGACACCATTTGAAGCAAAGAAAAATGGTTCGAGTTATATCGTCGTAGGGCGTTCAATTACACAAGCAAAAGATCCTCTTAAGGCTTATTACACTGTTAAAGAAGAATGGGAAAGAACAATATGATTAAAAATGATGTAGCAGAAGCACTTCTCTCGATTGATGCCGTTTCACTCTCTCCTAAAGAGCCTTTTACATGGGCTTCAGGATTAAAATCACCTATTTATTGTGATAATCGGTTGATCGTCAGTTATCCAGAAGTTCGCAAATTTATCTCGAAAAACCTTATCAAATTAATTCAAGAAAATTTTCCAGAAGTTGAAGTAATCGCGGGTACTGCAACAGCGGGTATTCCACATGCATCATGGGTCAGTGCTGTTCTTGAAAAACCAATGGTCTATGTCCGCAGTTCACCTAAAAAGCACGGTCGTGGCAATATGATTGAAGGGATTATTAAAGAAGGACAAAAAGTAGTTATTGTTGAGGATTTAATCTCTACTGGCGGAAGTTCATTAACTTGTGCGGCTGCACTTCGTGAAGCAGGAGCTAATGTCATTGGCGTTGCGGCAATTTTCTCCTATGATCT
Organism: Ignatzschineria sp. 22MB058224; assembly: GCF_058188435.1. Classification (NCBI taxonomy): domain Bacteria; kingdom Pseudomonadati; phylum Pseudomonadota; class Gammaproteobacteria; order Cardiobacteriales; family Ignatzschineriaceae; genus Ignatzschineria; species Ignatzschineria sp. 22MB058224. The sequence goes on along the minus strand of NZ_CP187366.1, from coordinate 1,857,795 downwards.
ACCAATTGCAGCAGAAAACTTCGCTAAAGAAGGATTACACTATGCAACATTAAGCAATTACCCTGCACTTCTTGAAACGGCGCTTAAGAAAAATATCATTAATGAAGAAGAACGCATTACTCTTACTGAATGGAATAAAGATCCAAGCCGTTGGGGTAAATAAACAATAATGATTGTTCACTATATTGAATGGAGCGTTGAGATTCTAGTCGATATTCTTAACGCTTTCTCAATTCTTGTTCTCCTTATCGGCGTTATTAAAGCAGCTTTAGGCTTTATTAAGAATGAGTTTTCGAAAGAGGATCGGTTTGCAATTGCACATAAGAATAATGGCATAAAAATCTATCTTGGTTCTTATATTCTTCTTAGTTTAGAGATTTTGATCGCATCAGATATTATCGAAACGATTATGAATCCATCAATTGATGATATGTTAATTCTCGGCGGAATCGTTGTGATTCGTACAGCAATTTCTTACTTCTTAGGTAAAGAGATTGAAGCTGGAAAAGACGAGAAGTAAAAAATTAGATTGTATTAAAAGGATTTCAATAGTGATTGAAATCTTTTTTTATCGACCAAAAAAAATCGATTTTTCGAGATTAATTTCTTGTAGAAATGATTTTTCCTCCAATAAAAAATCTGACAATATAGTAAACGGTTAGCAATATTTACGCCTACTACTATTGAGTAAAATCTATATTGAAAGTATCCATAGAATCCTAAGTATGATTGAGGAACCACAATGCATCAGACCAAAGCGGAATTAAACAATCTTATCGATATGGCAGCCGGTCGAACTCCTGTCGATCTTCTCATCACTAACTGTAAAGTTGTTGATGTTTATAATCAGACATTAATGGATGGCCCCGTCGCAATTGGCGATGGCAAAATTGTTGGCGTTGGTCATGAATATGAGACCAAAGAGAGATTAGATGCTAATGGTGGAATTGTTATGCCGGGGCTGATTGACGGTCATGTGCATATAGAATCCTCTTCGCTTACGCCGGCACAATTTGCCAGAACAATTCTTCCTTTTGGAACCACAACGATTATTGCTGATCCTCATGAAATTGGAAATGTGTGTGGTGTTAAAGGTATTCAATATATGCTCGATGCAAGCCGAGATTTGCCACTGAATATTAAAATTCAATTACCATCTTGTGTTCCCGCTACGCTATTTGAATCCGCTGGAGCAATTTTAGAAGCGGAGGATTTAGAACCGCTTTTTACTGATGAAGGAATTTTAGGACTTGGGGAGGTTATGGATTATCCTAGTGTTATTAATCACGAAAATAAAATGATAAATAAACTTCTGATGGCTAAAAAACATCAGCGTGTTATTGATGGTCACAGCCCCGGTGTTAAAGGACTAGAACTCACAGCCTATATTGCTTCTGGTGTTATGACAGATCATGAATGTAGCGATACTGAAGGGATGCTCACTCGACTAGCAATGGGACAATATATTTTGCTAAGAGAAGGATCTACATGTAAAGATCTTTTAAATCTTCTGCCTGCTGTAACACCTGCTAATGCACGACGTTGTGTCTTTTGTACGGATGACCGTGAACCCGATGATATTCTCAAAACTGGCCATATCAATAAAAGCCTTCGTTTAGCGGTTGAATATGGAGTTGATCCGCTTCTTGCTGTAACAATGGCAACGCTCAACGGAGCAGAATGTTTTGGTCTTAAATCTAAAGGCGCAATTACCCCGGGAAAAGATGCAGATCTACTCATTGTGAATAACCTTAAAGAATTTATGCCGTTACATGTTTTTACCAAGGGAAATGAAGTTGCTCGAAATGGAAAAATGTTAATTGATCTTCCTGAATATCATTCAGAAGATGTGCTTAACACCATTAATATTGCGCCTATTACTGTGGATAACTTTGCTTTAAAGCTCTCTTCCGATAAAGTCCATGCAATTGGAATTATTCCCAAGAGTGTTGTGACTAAAGATTTGATTATTGATGTAATACGAGATTCTAAAGGATATTTTGATCCGCAAAAAAATAGCTCTCTCAATCTCAATAAGCTCGCAGTAATTGAACGTCACCATGCTTCAGGAAAAATAGGCCTAGGAATATTAGCGGGTTATGGACTTAAAAATGGCGCTATTGCTGTTTCGGTTGCCCATGACTCACACAATATTGTCGTTGTTGGCGATAACGATACCGATATGCTTACAGCAGTAAAAGATATAGAGAAAATTGGCGGCGGTTTTTCGCTTGTTCAAAAAGGAGAAGTCTTAGCGAATTTACCATTACCAATTGGTGGTTTAATGACAAATCAAACGGCAGAAAAAGTGGCTGAAATTATTGAACATCTTATTCAAACAGCCCGACAACATTTTTCGCTACCAAATACATTCCATCCTCTAATGACGCTTGTCTTTATGACATTGCCGGTAATTCCGGAATTGAAATTAACATCTAACGGATTGTTTCATGTGAAACAATTTAAATTAATTGATGTTTCGATCAAGGAATAATTCATTAAAACATCAAAAGCCGAGAAAGAGTTCTCGGTTTTTTTAATATCACAAATAAATTTAAAACTGAAAATTTGCCAATCGCTGTGTTGCGATCTCTTGCCACTTAGTTCCTACTTTTCCATAATTGGCATATGGATGAATGGAAATTCCGCCTCTTGGGGTAAACTCACCACGAACTTCAATATAGAGCGGATCCATTAATTTAATAAGATCATTCATAATGATGTTAACGCAATCTTCGTGGAATGAACCGTGATTTCGGAAACTAAAAAGATAGAGCTTTAATGACTTACTCTCCACCATCTCTATCGTTGGAACATAAGAGATATATATTTTGGCAAAGTCTGGTTGATTCGTCATTGGGCAGAGTGTTGTAAACTCAGGGCAATGAAAATTCACTAAATACTCACGTTCTTGATGGCCATTTTTAAATGTTTCAAGAACGTTTGGTGAATAATCAGTTGGATAAATTGTCGCTTGATTACCAAGTAATGTTAAGTTTTCTAATTGTGCTTTCTTATCTGAACTCATAATAATTTCCTTAGTTTTTTATTGTGGGAGATTGCGAACCACAGTGATAGCAATTACTGCGAATCAATATTGTAGTTAAAACTTTAAGGAAACACATTTTTTATATCTCTATTTAAATAAGCAATTGAGAATTAAAAATGCTCAAAAATATTCCCCTTGCTATAATATTTTGCGTTTAAATACCCCCCAATTTTCCCCATAATGTTCATAAAAGGATTCCAGATGACAGTGAATAATCACGCCTCTACAATTGAAAAAGGAGATAAAAAGACACTTCTTGCAGCAACATTAGGTTATGCAATGGATGGTCTTGATATTATGATTCTTGCTTTTGCGCTGATACTTATAAAAGCAGAATTTGATTTAACAGATGCCGAAGGTGGGATGATTCAAACAATTACTTTAATCGGAACAGTCATTGGGGGCATATTTTTTGGGATGCTTGCAGATAAATATGGACGGGTTCGTGTTTTTAATTGGACAATCCTCCTATTTTCACTCTTTACGGGACTTGCAGCAATATCAACATCCGCTGAGATGTTCACAATCTTTCGCTTTATTGCCGGCTTAGGATTAGGGGGAGAATTTGGGATTGGAATGACATTAGTGGCAGAAACATGGCCTGCAAATAAACGTTCACGCGCAACTGCTATTGTCGCAATCGGTTTCCAAATAGGAATTGTCTTAGCAGCTCTGGTTGGATTACTTTCACCCTACATTGGATGGCATGGCATGTTTATCATTGGCGCTCTTCCAGCACTTTTAGTCTGGTGGACGCGCCGAAACCTTCAAGAACCCGAAATTTGGTTACAAGTAAAACGTGAAAATCGTAATAAAATTTCTATAAAACCGCTCTTTAAAAATCCTCGTACAACACTTACGACTATCGGATTAATTATCGCAACAAGTGTTCAAAACTTTGGATTCCACGGAATTATGGTTTGGATGCCAACAATGCTTGCTAAAGAGCATCAATTTACCCTTTCAGGAACATTTTTCTGGACGATTATTACAACAATTGGGATGGTTATTGGAACACTCACATTTGGAGCAACATCCGATAAAATCGGTCGTCGTCCTACCTATATTTTCTTTCTTTTAGTGAGCGCAGCTTTTGTTTGGATCTATTTCCAACAATCAAATTACTACGTTTTAATGTTTTTAGGGGCGGTTTTAGGATTCTTTGTTAATGGGATGATGGGTGGCTATGGTGCTCTACTTTCCGAACATTACCCAACGGAAGCTCGTTCTTCGGCGCAAAATATTATCTTTAATGTTGGTCGAGGTGTTGCTGGTTTTGCACCTTTTATCATCGGAACTTTAGCTATGAAACATGACATTAGCTATGCTCTTGGACTAATTTCAGGAGTTTATCTCTTATCGGCACTTGCCTTTATCTTCTTAATTCCTGAAACAAAAGGGAAAATTTTAGACTAATCAATTTGTACTAAATATTGATTCTTATAATAAAGGGACTAAAAATATATGTAGTCCCTTCTTTTTTCCCTTTATACTAGTAATTCCACTATTTGATTTTTAAAAATCAGATTCAAATCATTTCTTGCTGTTGAATTATTTTAGATATTAAACAGCGATCAATTAGGAGTTATTTAACATGTTGAAAAATCTCCCAAAAAAACTTTTCCTTTCTATAACACTCTCCGCACTTTTGGTTCCTACAATGGCGCAGAGTCTTTCACCCTTAGAAGAATATATTGATATTACCTTAAATCATGCAGATGAAAAGGTTGAAACATCAGCGAAAAATAGCGAACAGGAAGCAAACTACCCCTCATATGAGGATGTTATTTCAAAATTGACTAATCAATATTCCGATAAGCTCGCAACTGCAAATGACAAAATTATAGATATTGGACTTCTGAAAGAACTCCCCGCTAGAAAACAGTTACAAAAGCTTACTAATGCCGTCGGGACTCTTCTTGAAGGTGCTAAAAATAATGATTCCGATTCAATCTATCTATTGGGACTTCTCAATGAAGTTACCGGTGATGAAGATTGGACATATAATGAAGATGCTTATAAAAATGCCAAAGTCCTCTACGAAAAAGCACAAGAACTTGGTTCTAAAGATGCGATTTATTCACTAGGCGAACTCTACTACTACGGCAATGGTGTTGATCAAGATTATGAAAAATCCTTTGAACACTACTCTGATCCACTTTTAACGAATTATCCTGAAGCTATTTTTAGCCGCGCCGTACAATTTGACAGTGGTGAAGGTGTTCCACAAGATTATAAAGAATCCTTTACACTCTTTAAAAAGGCTGCAGATCTTGGCCATGTTCCGTCCACATTCAATGTTGGGTATATGTATGATCACGGTGAATATGTAGATCAAAGTAATGAAGAAGCCTTGAAGTGGTATCAAAAAGCATGTGATATGGGTGATTCCGATGCCTGTATCTCAACCGAAATTGTCAGTGAACGTATTGATGCTAAAAATACCCCAAAAGCAGAATCTACACGGGCAACATCTCCTAAAAACGACTCAAGCTTACAATCACTTTATGAAGCAGTAATCGGGACAGTTGAACCTGTTGAGCCATTAGAACTCACGAGTGATAGTATTTTGAATGCTGATAATGAACAAGCAGCTCAATTCCTTCGAGACAATAGTGAAACATTGCTCACAAATATAAAAGAAAATAATGATGCTGAAAGTCTATTTTTAATCGGCTATCTCTTCTATCTTGAATATTTAAATGATGATAATGACCAAACACTTAAACAAGCGGTTGATATACTTCAAAAAGCCGATGCACAAGGTGATGAGAATGCAACTTTCTATCTTGGAAAAATATATCTAGAGAATGCCGAAGATAATGTCGGTTATATCCAAGGACGAGCATATCTTGAAAAATTACGTAATAGTGATAATGCAGAAGCTCTTTTCTATCTTGCTGCCGTATATGATCAGGGTTTAGGTGTGCCTCAAAACTATCGTGAATCCTTTAACCTATATAAACGAAGTGCAGAATTAGGCAATGCTGCTTCTGCTTATAACGTTGGTTTCATGTATGAACATGGTGAGTATGTGGATAAAGATATTGAAGATGCACAAGCTTGGTATAGCAAGGCATGCATTATGGGTGATACAGATGGCTGTGATGATGCTAATCGCTTAGAGTTAATTATTAAAAATAAAGAAGAACGTATCGAAAAAGTGACTCAAAAACTCGAAGACAACATTAAAGGCATTTTCGATGGGATCCTTAATGCGATTTCTCCAGAAGAGAACAATGAGTAATTTTCATTAAAAAAATACAAAAGATAGAAGCTGCTAAGTGCTTTTTAGCAGCTTTTTTATCCCCTTTTAATAATATTTTTTTATATTTTATTCAGAAAATTATAGATTTGGAATGCTCTATAATTTGTAATAATTCTATGTAAACGATCGCAAAATAGTCCTAAAAGTTACTGATATTTACAGAAAGCATGCCATTATTAGGTCACTTATTATTGAGGGAAAAGTAAGCATAAAAGCTTAGAATAGCATTAATTAAGTTTTTATTAAGAAATCCTATAACGTTAGCAAAAAGTAACATTTAGTATATCAAAGACTACTTTCTATAACTGAAACTCATTAATTGACCAAGATATCTCTCATTCCAGCACTTTTATTTCAGGATTACTCCTTACTTGTTGATTGATTACAGTTCAAAAAAACAAATATATCATTGATTTTTATTATTTTTTTTGTTGGAATGAAAAATTAATAGAAATCACTGTATGATCACAGTTTCAGTAGCCAAAAGAACCTAAATTCATCTATGTCTATTTTTAGCATCTCCCGATTTAGGAACAGTATTAGAAACGTTTATAGGTGACCTCTATATCAGTAATGACAGTTATAAAAATATTACTTTTGTAACTTTTTTACTCATCGTTTTAGCATTTATTTTTACTATTCTTCGTCTCTTTTATCTTCGAGAGAGTATTCCTACCTATTATTAAAGGAAAAAATTATGGTTAAGATATTAAAAAAAATAGTCCTATCAATGTTTTTATTTTCGAGTTTTTCATTTGCTCAAAACACCATTCTTAATGAAAATAATCCTGATAAATATCAAAAATTTAAATTAGATTATGAAGAGATGATCGAAATTGCAAATCCTGATCGATTAGCTTGGCGTATATTTTATGAAAAACCTTCTGAAGGAGAAAATGCAGCATGGTTTGATGCTGTAAAACAAGGTAATTTAGCAGCCGTAAAAAAAATGGTTGAAGCGGGACAAAATATAGAAGTCAAAGATGAAGCTAGCTTAGGTCAAACAGCATTGGGATGGGCAGCTTTCATCGGTTATGAAGATATAGTTGATTATCTTCTCTCTCAAAATGCTGATCTTTGGGCGACAGATCGAGGGGATGTTTCTTATTCTTTAAAATCTGCCGCGCTTGGTAAAAATGTCAATATTTTCAAAAAACTTTATCAATTGTTAAAAGATGATATTGATATTAATGATCAAGAACATGATGCACAAGGTGAAACAATGCTAATTGTTGCTGCAAGTAATGACCGTTACGACATTGTTTCCTATCTTTTAGAGCTTGGTGCTGATCCCAATCGTGTTACGACAGAACAGGATGTTAATCACCCAGGATATGATCAAGATGCCCTTACATTTGCGTGTGAACGAGGAAATGATCGTATCGTTAAATTACTGATTGAAAATGGGGCGATTAATCATCGAACAGGAACTGCTTCTTGCAATTAATTAAAAAAATATCTGTTAAACATTAAAATATAGGTTCACTGCCGATTCCCATCCTAATGCTATTAACAGAGTTATCCACAGGTTATCAAGAGGTGCTACAATTTGTAGTGCCTCTTCTGTTATAGGGTGATAAAAACGGATCTTTGCAGCATGCAATAGTAATCGATTACTTTTAAATTCTTTCAAAAAGAGCTTATTATGCCGTAAATCACCATATGTTGTATCGCCAACAATGGGGTGTGAAATATGATTCATATGTCGTCGTAACTGATGTTTACGTCCTGTTTCCGGATTTAACTCCACTAAAGAGTAACGGGATGTTGGGTATTTACCTGTGGATAAGTTTAATTCTACCGTCGCTAAATTACGATAATGAGAAATAGCTTCTTGAGCCTCTTTTCCTGTGACACCACGATCAGCAACTTTATCTAAAATAACCGTTAAAGCTTCATCAATCGTACCTGTTTCTTTTAAGTAACCACGTACAATCGCGACATAACTTTTTTGGACGCTATTTTCCATCCATTGTTTCGATAAAATACGCGCCGATTCAGCTGAAAATGCAAAAAGCAGAACACCAGACGTAGGTCGATCCAAACGGTGAATAGGGTAGAGATATTTCCCTACTTGATCGCGGAGATGTTGTAGAACAATATCGGTTACTTTAGGATCCAACAAAGAGCGATGGACAAACCAACCTGAAGGTTTATTAACCGCTACAATAGCATCATCTTGATAGAGTATTTCTAAAGGAGGATGAAAAGACATAAAACTCTATTGTGTATCAAATGATTGAGGGTGTAGATCGCGCCGATAAACAATATCTTGATCTAACACTTTGCCGCCACGTATCTGATCTTGCCCAAGCGTAATAACTAAATATTGTGAAGGTGCGAGCTCATAATAGTAAGGAATTCCCCAAGGATCTGTGAGAATCTCCTCTTGAATATATGGACCTTGCCACAACTTACTTCCCGGATTCTCTACTAAAATCTGTAAACCTTCCTCATTGGTAGGATAACGAGCGAAATCTTCACGGAAAATACTCAAAGCACCCTGAATCGAACGTAAATTTTGGTGTGCTCGAATAACTTTTGATTCATCATTTATTCCTAAAACACTCTGAGAAAACATCGCGATTAATATCGCAATGATGACCGTCATAATCATCCATTCAATTAATGAAAAACCTTGACGATAGAGTGTTTTAAAGGGATATTTAAACATAAATATAACGTCCGAATCTATTTTGATAATGTAACTTTTTGAAATAATTCAAAATAGTTAGGGAATGTTTTATCCACACATTGAGGATCCAAAATAGTGAGGGGAACTTTTGCTGAAAGGAGCGAAAAACACATCGCAATACGATGATCGTCATATGTTTCTATCTCAACACCTTCATTAAGGTTCTCTTGTGGATATATAACAAGATAATCATCACCTTCTTCTACCTTTACTCCTAATTTTTGTAACTCTGTTGCCATGGCATGAATTCGATCGGTCTCTTTAACACGCCAACTACCAATATTACGAAGAGTACTCTTCTGATCGCCAAAAACAGCTAAAATAGCTAAAGTCATTGCCGCATCTGGAATGTGGTTACAATCAAGATCTATTGCCTTTATTTGCCCATCTTTGGGCTTAGAAACGATTATTTCATTCTCATGCATAATAACGTCTGCACCCATTTTGACGAGGGCATCAACAAAACGAATATCACCTTGAATCGAATTTTTCCCGACACCTTTAACTGTTAAAGGACCACATATCGCGCCTAATGCAAGATAATATGAGGCACTTGATGCATCACCTTCGACATAGAAAGTTCCTGGAGAGGTAAATTGTGTATTCTGAGGAATCTGAAAGGATTGATATGACTCATGAGCAATATTCACGCCAAAATTCGCAAGTAAATTTAAAGTGATCTCAATGTATGGCTTGGAGATTAAAACGCCATCAACGTCAATTTTGACTGCTTGCTGAAGATGTGGGAGAGACATTAAAAGTGCTGTTAAATATTGGCTCGATACATTTCCTTTAATTGTAATCTTTTCAGCATCCAATTTTCCCGGCAAAATCTGAAGCGGTGGGTAACCCTCTTTTTCAAGATAATTCACTTGAAAGCCCAATTGACATAGCGCATCGACGAGATCTTTAATGGGCCTTTCATGCATTCGAGCAATTCCTCGAAGCTGATAGTCTCCCTCATTCATCGCAAGAGCGGCTGTTAATGAGCGAAAAGCAGTCCCCGCATTTCCTAAAAATAGATTCGCTTTCTTATTTGGAAAGCCCGATTTAGATCCAATAACTTCAAATGTACGAGTTTCTGAATTAGTCAGGCGTACAGTGATTCCTAAGATTTCTAAAGCTTTTAACATTCGATCGGTATCATCACTTCTAAGCAAATTTTCAATCACTGTTTTACCTTCTGTTAAAGCTGCCAACAGTAAAATTCGATTAGAGATACTCTTCGATCCAGGAATCGTTACAGAACCTTGCGCTGCTGCAATCTTTGGTAAAAAGAGCTTTTCCATTATGTTGATATTCCGATTATTTTTAGACAAATAGGATAGTTATCCATTATAAATTGATTTTATCATACCACTAATTCATCAATTCATTCATGCTTTCATCAATGAAAAAAGCTGATAGAAAACAATCTATCAGCTTCGCTTAGGAAAAGATCAATCTAACAATCATTATTTTCCATAAACATCATAATCAAAGTATTTTGCTTCCACTTCTTGATATGAACCATCTTCACGAGAGGCTTTGATTGCTTCATTAAATTTTTCAACAAGCTCATTGTCTCCTTTTCGAATACCAACACCAACACCTTCACCAAACCATTTCTCATCGAAGAAATCAGGTCCGATAAATTCTACACGTTCATCATAACCTTTTTGTAAATATCCCGTATCAAGTGCTACAACATCCGCAAAAACAAGATCAATACGACCAGTTTCAAGATCCATCATTGCTTCGTCAAGATTGCGATAACTCCGTACATCAGCCGTACGTTTATAATTATCATTCATATAAATTTCATGAATTGTGCCACTTTGAACACCTATACGCTTGCCTTTTAATCCTTCAGCAGAAACATCGATCTCTTTTCCTTTTGGAAAAACAAAGCGTGCAGGCGTTTGATAATACTTGTTACTGAAATTAACTGCTTTTTTACGAGTGTCGGTAATAGACATTGATGCAAGAATTGCATCAATACGTTTTGTATTCAATGAAGGAATTAAGGCATCAAAGTCTACCTGAACAATTTCACATTGTTGATTCATCTTTTCACAAAAAAGTTTAGCAAGATCGGGCTCAAAACCTTCCATTGTTTGATTTTCAGAAATATAACTAAAAGGAGGATACGAGCCTTCAATTCCAATTTTTAAAATATCTTGTGCCATAACTTGTGAGGCCAATAGCAATGAACTTCCTATTAATAATTTTTTTAACATTTTAGTGCTCCTAGTGAAGGTAATTAAATTTCTTGTGACTTATTATATTATTCAAGTCTTTATAAAATAAAGATGATGATAAGTAAACAGAGTTATCCACAGATCTTATAAATTTTCCTGATTTTACCAAGAGTTAAACCTATTTTTTCTTGTGAATATCTCTCTAGACAAATCTATGGATCAGTCTTTGCATAATTTAGGAATACTTTTATCTTAAAGTTATCCACAGATTTCTACCTTTTTTGTGCGGATAATTATCCAACTTCAAAAAAAGACCTCTCAATTTGGAGGTCTTTTTTACCTTTTTAGACTGTTATTTAGCCATGCGTCTTGGTAAACGGAAAAGATAACCAATAACTAATCCAATAACTAATGCGATAAGTGCTGGAATAAACCATCCCATCGTACTTCCTTGAAAAGGGAGATAATCAAGCAATGCTGTTAATTGAATCTTAAAGGTGGAATCACCGATATAACCTAATAGTACTGATAATGCACTGATAATCAACGTTACATAAATCGGTAATTGATAAGCAAGATTTGGAATTCCTTTTAATAGACGGTCGATAAATATCACCACAATTAAAACAATAGTGATGGGATAGATAATCAAAAGAATTGGAACAGCACCCATAATAATGCTATTTAATCCTTGGCTTGCTAATACAAAGCTGATGAGGGTAAAAATAACAGCATAAACTTGGTAAGATATTTTGTTAAATAACTCATGGAAATAACTACTTACGGCAACAATTAGTCCAATAGCGGTTGTTAAGCATGCCAATGTAACGATTAAACTAAGTAGTGTTCTTCCTGCTTCCCCATAGGTTAAACGTGCAACGCCAGTAAGGATTGATGTTCCCATATTACCACCTTTCATCTCTTCCGGTGTTAATGGGTAGTTATTTCCAATCCAAGCAAGCGATATATAGACTAATCCAAGACCAATTCCCGCAATGATAGCCGCGATAACAGCTTGTTTAAAAATTGATTTTTGTTCTGTTAAGCCTGTTGCTTTTACGGCATTGAGAACGATGATTGAGAATGCAACAGCCGCAATTGTATCCATCGTTTGGTAACCTTCTGAGAAACCGACAAGGAATGGATCTTTCATAAATTGCGGACTTACCACTGTAATAGGATCATTCAACAAAAAGAAAGAGCGAATGATTAATAAAACGATCGTAATCAAAAGTAGTGGTGTCAATATCTTACCAACACGTTCAACAAGTTTTGATGGATTTAACGCAAGATAAAAAGTTAATGCAAAGTAGATAACAGAAAAGATTATTTTTGAGGTAAACGTCTCAATTCCTCCGGGAAGGAATGGAAGAACTGCCATTTCGTAAGAGACCATTGCAGTTCTAGGAATTGCGAAGAAAGGTCCAATCGTCAGATAAATAATTACCATGAAGAGAACAGCGAAAATAGGATGGACTCTTCTTGCTTCAGAGCGAAAACCTTCAGCGGAAAAAGAACCTGCAATAATCCCTACGAGTGGAAGACCTACACCAGTCACAATAAAACCAATAATTGCAGGCATAAAATTAGTACCACTTAATTGCCCGACTGTAGGGGGGAATATTAAGTTACCTGCACCAAAAAAGAGTGCAAATAACATAAATCCGATAAATAACGTTCTTTTTGACATAAAAAACTCTCTATAAATACATTAAATGTATTCGTAATGGATTAAACATATTGATGAATGTGACTGATACATTTTAATTTTTAATTAATTTTGTTTTTATATCAGCCAAAACCTGCTTATCACTGTAATAAATCTTGTTTTTTTTATTAATATCATCTCTTTTATAAAGAATAGATGATGATGAGCAGTCGAAGTTATCCACAGTTTTGGGTAAAAATTAGTGAATAACTTATCTTAAGCTTATTTTTTCTTGTTGAAAAGTCCTTGTATAAATATCTGCATTAAATTGTCGATAAAAAACAAAGGAGTTATCCATAAGTTATCCACATTTTTGCGAATAACTTATCCTTATCAATTTATAAAATTCTGTGTATAAGCATAATAAATAATTGAATTTATTGTTTTATTTTTTCTAACAACATTTTCATTGCAATAGCTCTATGAGAAATTTTATTTTTTTCTACACTTGAAAGTTCACCAAATGTTTTATTTTCAGGAGGATAGTAAAAAAGAGGATCATATCCAAAACCTTGATTTCCTTCTATTTTTTCGGTAATTAAACCATGAACCTCTCCTTCAGTAATAAAAGGGACCGGATCTGTTGCATGTCGAAGGAGAACAATTACCGTTTTAAAGTAAGCTGCTCGTTCTTCTTGTTGCAGATGTTTCATTTTTTCGAGTAACTTTTGGTTATTAGCAATATCATTTCCTGATCCGCTGTAACGAGCAGAATAGATTCCAGGCTCACCATTAAGTTTAGGGACAACAAGTCCCGAATCATCGGCAAGAGTAGGTAATCCGCTAATTTTGGCAGCATTACGAGCTTTAATAAGCGCATTTTCAATAAATGTGAATCCTGTTTCTTCGGGATCAGAGGTAATTCCTGCATCTTTTAATGAAATGATTTTGATTGATAAAGGGGTAAATAAAGCCTGAAATTCGGCAATTTTTCCAGCATTATTGCTAGCAATAAGAATTTTTTTCATAAGTTATCATGTATTCTTGTTATAAAAGGGGAAATATATCGTGATAAAAATTTAATTAACTGAGCTTACAAATATTGCATTTATCTTCTTCGGGAATTTTTTTGAGTATATCTATTAAATATTCGTTCTGAATTGTCTGAAGATTAGGAGCAATTTCTAAAAGAGGAATTAATACAAATGCACGTTGATTCATAAAAGGATGCGGTATGGTTAGTTGTTCAGTCTGAATAGTTTGATTTCCATAAAGTAAAATATCAATATCTAACGTCCGCGGGCCCCAATGTATTATTCTTTCTCGATGATGTGCTTGTTCTATTAATTGTATGGCAGATAAGAGCTCGTATGGGGAGAGTGATGTTGTGATTTCAAGTGCAGCATTAATAAAATCAGGTTGTTTGGGTCCAACGGGTGGTGTTTTGTAGAGTGATGATTGTTTCTCTAATATAATGTTTGAGAAGTTTTTTATCTCTTCAATAGCTGATAAAATTTGATTTTTGGGATTATTAAGATTTGAGCCCAATGAAAGATATGCAATGTTCATATAACCCTTTAAAAAAATAAATAAAATAAATATCTTGCATTTAGAAGAATTTACGCTTAATGTTAGAGTCTGTCTAGCAGATTAATCGATAGACAGTTTCTTTTTTTAAATATGATTTTTGATCATATAAGTTTTATTTTTGAGGTTTTTTATGCGTATTGGAACTGTAAAATGGTTCAATGAATCTAAAGGATTCGGTTTTATCACTCCTGATGACGGTGGTGCAGATGTATTCGTACATTTCTCTACAATCCAAGGAGATGGCTTTCGTACTTTAGCAGAAGGTCAAAAAGTTGAGTTTGAAGCGAAAGAGAGTGATCGTGGTCTTCAAACAACTGTTTGTAAACCTGCTTAATATAGTATTTAAGTAAGAGAGTCAGGTCATTTAGTTTGTTCGTTTGAATTGTTAGTTATGCATTTAATTAGTAACCTCTAGAACAAAAACACCGGACACAAAAAAAGCCGCTAATTAATTTTAGCGGCTTTTTCTTTGTTAACTTTTATGGCTTACATATTTTCAATCATAATATCACCAAATTCACTTGTAGAGACTTCAGTTGCATCTGTCATCATTTTGGCAAAGTCAGAAGTCACTTTCTTCGATGAAATAGCTCCATTTAATGCTTTGATGACTAAATCTGCTGCTTCAGTCCAACCTAGATGACGTAGCATCATTTCTGCTGAGAGAATCAATGATCCTGGATTCACTAAATTTTTACCTGCAATGTCGGGAGCAGTCCCGTGAGTTGCTTCAAAAATAGCAATAGAATCAGAGAGGTTTGCTCCTGGAGCAATACCAATTCCCCCAACTTGAGCAGCTAATGCATCCGAAATATAGTCGCCATTAAGATTTAATGTTGCAACGACACTATATTTTTCCGGTTCGAAAAGTATGCGCTGCAAGAAAGCATCGGCAATACTATCTTTAATGGTGATCATTTTTCCTGTTTTAGGATTTTTAAATTCACACCAAGGCCCATTACCAATCAATGTTGCGCCAAATTCTTCACGAGCTAACTCATATCCCCAATCACGGAATCCCCCTTCAGTGAATTTCATAATATTGCCTTTATGAACTAATGTCACATTAGGCTTATCATTGTCAATAGCATATTGAATTGCTTTACGGACAAGGCGTTTAGTACCTTCTTCTGAAACAGGTTTTATACCAATGCCCGATGTTTTTGGAAAACGAATTTTATTGACATTCATCTCATTTTGAAGGAAATCAATCACACGTTTAGCTTCTGGTGAACCTGCTTCCCACTCAATACCCGCATAGATATCTTCAGAGTTTTCACGGAAAATAACCATATCTACTTTTTCAGGCTCTTTTACAGGTGAAGGCACGCCTTGAAAATATTGGACAGGACGCATGCAGAGATAAAGGTCAAGTGTTTGACGTATTGTCACATTTAAAGAACGAATTCCTCCCCCTACCGGCGTTGTTAAAGGTCCTTTGATAGAGACAATATACTCTTCTAAAGCTTCTAAAGTCTCTTTTGGAAGCCACTCATTTTCACCATATACTTTTGTAGATTTTTCTCCAGCGTAGACTTCCATCCATGCAATTTTTTTTGTACCGGAATAAGCTTTTTCAACAGCAGCATTAACGACTTTTTGCATTACTGGAGTAATCTCTGCTCCAACAGCATCCCCTTCTACAAAAGGAATGATTGGATTGTTAGGGACGTTGAGTGAAAAATCCTGATTGAGGGTGATTTTTTCCCCAGCAGGAACTATGATATGTTTATAACTCATAAAGCTAAACCTCCATTTAGTATGTAATTAAAATATTAAAAAAATATTAGATAAAATTCATTATAGCCCTAATTTCGTTGAATGATACGTTTAGGACCGATAGAAGTTGATGTATTAGGTATACCAATGCCTAAAAAATTATCTTGCTCATCATACAACCGATATTGTTCATTGTTTTTGAGAGGTATTTCGACATGGATTCTCTGTCCGTGAAGAATTCTTATTGCTTCTTCTTGATTAAATGTAAGGGTTGGGAGATTGATTAGTGCACTATCTATCGGTAATAGAAATTGATCGAGTTTTTCAAAATTACCATCGCAATTATCTAACATCTCAATAGTTATCATTTGATGATCAGTAAAAGGATCAATCGATTGGCGTCTGAGCATGATTAAATGGCCAAATGTATCAAGTTTAAGTGCGATATCTTCTGCTAAAACGCGAATATAAGTACCTTTAGAACAGGTAACGGTTGCAGTAAAACTATATTTATCAATAGCATCTAATTTAAGAGAATATATAGTGATTGAACGAGCTTTACGCTCCACTTCGATACCTTTTCTTGCTAGTTCATAGAGACGCTCACCATTATGATGAAGGGCGGAGACCATTGGTGGAACTTGTAAAATTTCACCAGAGAACTGTTTAAAAATAGCTATTAAGCGTTCAGGCGTTAGATTTTGTGGAGGATGTGCCATTTCGACAATATCCCCTTCGTCATCACCAGTAGATGTTTTTTCACCCAATTTACAGGTAAATTGGTAGGTTTTACGGTTATCAAGAAGTTGACCTGCAAATTTTGTGGCCTCTCCAAAACAGATAGGTAACATTCCGGTCGCCATCGGGTCTAAAGTTCCACTATGGCCGGCTTTATCTGCGTTGAAAATTCGTTTTATTCGCTGCAATGCATGATTGCTTGTAATGCCTTTTGGTTTATCAAAAAGCAAAATGCCGTCAAGTTGACGGCGTTTATGTTTACTCTTTTTCTGTGTCATCGGTACGGTTCTCTGCTTTCATCTCATCGGAGCGAATTGCCTCTGTAATCAATGATGTAATCGCATTACTTTTCTCTAAGAGGTCATCATAGATAAAGTGAAAACGAGGAATTGTCCGAATTCTGAGGATTTTCCCCAATTGGCGCCGAAATTCAGGTCCATATTCATGGAGAAGGGCGATAATTTCGCTTCGCTCTTCTTCTGGCCCTAAATAAGTGACATAAACTTTCGCTTGAGAAAAGTCTCGAACAGTTTCGACAAGTGTAATTGACACCATCATAGCTCGGGGGTCGCTCATATCTTTGCGAATAAGCAATGATAGCTCCTGACGGAGCTGCTCATTAATACGTTTTAAACGTGAATTATTACTCATTATAGTTTGCGTTCTACTTCAACAGTTTCAAATACTTCGATCTGGTCACCGGTACGAACATCATTATAGTTCTTTACACCGATACCACATTCAATCCCCGCACGAACCTCGTTAACGTCATCTTTAAAGCGACGAAGTGATTCGAGTTCACCCTCATAGATCACAATATTATCACGAAGTACACGGATCGGGTTATTTCGTTTAATAATTCCCTCAGTCACCATACAACCAGCAATAGCACCAATTTTGGGAGATTTAAATACATCACGAACTTCTGCGATACCAATAATTTCTTCTCTAAATTGCGGCGCAAGTTTTCCGATTAATGCTTTTTTCACTTCATCGATTACATCGTAGATAACGCTGTAATAGTAGAGAGATAGACCTTCATCTTCAATAATTTTACGAGCAGTATTGTCCGCACGAACATTAAATCCAACGACTAAAGCATCCGAAGAGACGGCAAGGTTTGCATCTGATTCAGTGATACCACCAACACCACTTGCAATGACCTTAACAGTCACTTCATCATTAGAGAGTTCTTCTAAGGCATTAATTAATGCTTCAACAGACCCTTGAACATCTGCTTTTAAAACGATATTGAGACGTTTATTTTCATCTTCGCCCAATGAACTAAAGAGATTTTCAAGTTTTGATTTGTGTTGTCTTGCTAATTTGATTTCTCTAAATTTACCTTGACGGAATAGTGCAATTTCACGTGCTTTACGCTCATCGGGGACTACCATCACTTCATCACCCGCATTTGGTACGCCAGAAAGGCCAATAACTTCTACTGGGATCGATGGTGATGCACTTTCAACGGGTTGACCATTTTCATCAATTAAGGCTCTTACACGACCATATTCATAACCGGCAAGTAAGATATCTCCTTTTTTAAGATTTCCTGACTGTACAAGAATTGATGCCACAGGACCACGTCCACGATCAAGTTTTGATTCAATAACAGAACCACGAGCAGGTCCTTCAGAGATTGCTTTTAGTTCTAATACTTCTGCTTGTACAAGAATTTGATCAAGAAGATGATCAATACCTTCCCCTGTTTTTGATGATACATAAGCAAAGAGATTATCACCACCCCATTCTTCAGAAACAATGCCGTATTGTGTCAATTCGGACATAATACGATCCTTATCTGCAGTAGGCTTATCGATTTTGGTTACAGCAACAATTACTGGAGTTTCAGACGCTTTCGCATGCTGAATACCTTCAATTGTTTGTGGCATGATTCCATCATCAGCGGCAATTACGAGTATAACAATATCCGTTACTTTTGCGCCACGAGCACGCATTGCAGCGAATGCACTATGGCCTGGAGTATCGAGGAATGTAATAACACCTTTATCTGTTTTGACGTGATATGCACCTATATGCTGTGTAATGCCACCTGCTTCACCACTAGCAACATGTTCTTTTCGAATATAGTCAAGAAGTGATGTTTTACCATGGTCAACGTGACCCATAATTGTTACAACTGGTGGTCTTGGTTTTAGAAGATCTGCACCACCTTGTTCAATTGAAGCGATTAATTCTTCTTCTAGTGGGTTTTCGCTGACAAATCGATAAGTATTACCCATTTCTTCAATAACTATTGCCGCAGTTTCTCGATCGAGCAATTGGTTAATGGTGACCATTGAACCAAGATTCATCAATACCTTGATAACCTCAGCTGCTTTTACAGCCATTTTGTGGGCAAGATCGGCCACACTAATAGTTTCACCTAATTCTACTTCAACTTGTTTTGTTGC
Organism: Ignatzschineria sp. 22MB058224; assembly: GCF_058188435.1. Classification (NCBI taxonomy): domain Bacteria; kingdom Pseudomonadati; phylum Pseudomonadota; class Gammaproteobacteria; order Cardiobacteriales; family Ignatzschineriaceae; genus Ignatzschineria; species Ignatzschineria sp. 22MB058224. The sequence continues at coordinate 1,838,491 of NZ_CP187366.1, read as the reverse complement.
TGTTGGAAGTTGGAAACCATGTTGTTGTTGAGGTTGATTACGTTTTGTTTGACGACGATTACCTTTTTTATTTTCACGCTTCAACGAAATCTCAGCACGATCATCATCGTCACGTCCGCGTCTACGAGAGCTTGACTTACGAGTTTTCTTATTATCCACCTTATCTTCATCAAGTTTAGGGGACCGTTTTACAGCCTTAACAATAACTTTCTCTTCCTCTTCAACAGCAGGTACTTCTGTTACTTCTTCCTCTGTTGTTTGGAATTGGATCGCTACTTTAGAGACAGGTTTTTCAATTGCTGAAGCCATTTTCGTTAAACGCGCAATCTCTTCTTGTTGCGCTTTTTCACGTTGTTCTTTTTTGGTTTTTTCAGCTTCTTTTTTCTCTTCAAGCTCGCGTTCAGCTCGTTCTTTAGCCGCTAATTGGCGTTCTTGTTGTAAACGTTCAGTTTCTAAGCGTTTTGCGTCTTGTTTTGCTTTACGTTCAGCCTCTTTCTCTGCTTTGGAATTTTTTGAGGATTCTTTTTCAGATTTAGATGAGGCCTTTTCTTGAACGATTGATGTATCCGTATCAGGAGAAGTTTTATCTACCGGAAGAGCGTCTGTTGGTTTTGTTTGAGCGACAGCCTCTACATTCGTAGCAGTTGGTTCCGCTGCAACCTCAAGATTTTGCACTTCTGGTGTTACAACATTCTCTTCACTCTTTTGTTTCACATAAGTACGCTTACGACGAACTTCAACAGGAACTGTACGTGCTTGACCTGGTGCGGTTTCCACTTTGAGTTCTGTATGGGTTTTTCGTTTTAACGTAATTTTTGATGGGCTCTTTGCTTTATCTTTTTCACTCATTCTTATCTTCCATGTAGACAAATATCTAACGGTTATTTTATCTGTTCATATTATTCAAACCAGCTCTGTCTTGCTGCCATAATATATTTGCTTGCATCTTCCTCATCAATATCGACAAGTTCACAAAGCTCATCCGTTGATAACTCTGCTAAGTCATCTAATGTACGGATATTACTCTTTGCAAGGGTAATTGCAAGCAACTCATTATCATCAAGTATTGCTATAAGTTCAGGCGTAGGTGCTGATTCGCCAAGTTTTTGAAGAAGCTCTTTTTTACTATTCAAGGCTTCAAGAGCAGCATCGCGAAGAGCTTCAACAATATCTTCATCAAACTCCTCAATTTCAAGCATCTCAAAGACAGGAACATAGGCAACTTCTTCAATTGTAGAGAAACCTTCACGAATCAAAATTTCAGCAACTTCTTCATCAACGTTCAAGGCTTCCATAAAGAGATCAAGAATTCGTCCTGACTCTTTTTCATATTTCTGTTGGGCTTCTTCGCTGCCCATAACATTTAACTCCCATCCTGTAAGGTTAGAAGCTAAACGCACGTTTTGTCCACCGCGTCCAATTGCCTGAGATAATTTATCTTGGCTTACGGCGATGTCCATCATATGACGATCTTCATCTACAACTACTGACATTACTTCAGCAGGAGACATCGCATTAATGACAAACTGTACAGGATTTTCATCCCAAAGGACGATATCAACACGTTCACCGGCGAGTTCTTTAGTGATGTTTTGAACACGAGAACCACGCATACCAACACATGCTCCAACAGGGTCGATGCGCTGATCATGTGTTTTGACTGCAATTTTTGCACGACTGCCGGGATCGCGACTTGCTGCGATAATTTCAATCGAACCTTGATTAATTTCTGGTACTTCGATTTCAAATAAAGCTTTGATAAGTGCATCACTTCTGCGTGAAAGTACAACTTGTGGTCCACGAGGATTATCCATACTAATCTCTTCGAGGACGGCACGAACTTGGTTACCAATACGAAGTGATTCACGGGGAATCATATTCTCTTTTGGTAAAAATGCTTCATCATTATCACCAATATCCACGTAAAAATTTCCACGATCAATACGTTTAATTGTTCCACGCATTAATTCACCAACACGATTTTCATAACGGCGAGCCATCTGCATTCTTTCAGCTTCGCGAATCTTTTGAAAAATAATTTGTTTTGCGGTTTGAGCACCGATTCGTGCAAATGGGATATTCTCAATCTCTTCTTCGATAAAATCCCCTATTTGAATCTCTGGATCATCAATTTGAGCAGCAGATAAGGTTAGTTGACGTGTTGGAATTTGCTCTTCTTTTGGTAGATTATCATCGACAACCATCCAACGACGGAATGTACGATATGATCCATCAGCTTTATCAATTTCAATACGAAGATCCACATCAATAGTATAAGTTCTGCGTGCAGCCGCTGCTAAAGCAAACTCTAACGCTGCGAAAATTTCATCTCGCGAGATACCTTTTTCATTGGATACCGTTTCCGCGACGAGCAGTATTTCTTTATTATTCATTTAAGAACTCTCTTTTATAAAAATTAAAAGTCGATCACGAGTTGTGCTCGGTCAATATTGGATAATGGGACAACAACAGGTTCTTCTGAGAATTGATCATTCTCGAGTCTCATTGAAATATGAAGATCTGTTTCGGTGACATCTAATACTTTTCCTTGGAAGCGGCGGCGGTTATTAATAGCCGAGCGTAATTGGAAAGCAATTAATTGATCTCTATATTGTGAAAACTGCTCAGGACTAAAAAAATATCGATCTAAACCTGGTGAAGAGACCTCTAAGGTGTAATGCATGGAAATAGGATCATGGACATCAAGAAGACCTGCTACTTGGCCACTAACAATTTCACAATCTTCAATCCCGATACCATCGGCTTTATCAATATAGATACGTAAAATGGCATTTTTTGTATTGGGATGAAATTCAATTCCCCATAACTGATATCCCAACGCTTCGATCGAAGGTGAGAGGAGTTCAGTAAGGTTGTAAGGATCTTTACGCATATTGGTAGAATTCCATAAAAATTTAAATAAGCAAAAAGCCCGTTTAAAAACGGGCTTTTATTATTATATTTGGTTGCGGGGGCTGGATTTGAACCAACGACCTTCGGGTTATGAGCCCGACGAGCTACCAGACTGCTCCACCCCGCGTCAATGAAGGAACAATTATATATATATTTCGGATAAAAGCAAATATTATTTTAAATTAATTTTTCTAAACTGATTTTCAAAGACAGATACACGTTGATAGACGATTTGTGAGATTTTACTCAATTCCCAAAAAGATCTAATTTTTTAAAATGTTATGTAATATATGCTATCAATTGTCGATTTAGATGGTTTACCAAAAGCCTCTATTAGATCAATTAGATCATAATAAAATTTCAAAAGTGTGTAGAATGTCTGCATATCAATAAAGTGTAAAGATCGAGAGAAGGAATTATGCCGGCAGGATTTTTAATGGCTATTGCGATCTGTTTGGAAGTTTTAGGAACAGTCTGCATGAAATTATCGAATGGGTTTACGGAAGTTATTCCCTCCATTTTAATGTTTGTCTTTTATGGGTTTGGATTTCTCGCGTTTGTTGCGTGTATCGCCCGAGTACAAATATCAATTGCCTATGCACTTTGGACAGCGATAGGAATGGTTGCAATATCAATTATCGATATCATCTTTTTTGATGCTCATCTTTCATCGATCAAGATACTCGCGTTTGTATTAATTAGTCTAGGTGTTATTGGGTTGACACTTGATTCCCAAAAGAAGGTGAAACATGATTGAAATTATCACTTTCTTCGATAGTATTAATGTTTGGGTTTTGCTTGTTTTTGCTATTTTTTGTAGTGCCTTTGCAACTACAAGCTTAAAATTTTTGGGAATTGGCCATTCAAAATGGTTTTTAGCCGGTGTTGTGGTGGGGTATGCGCTTTTTCTCTTTATTATTACTCTTGTAATGCGCCGGATTGATATGAGTATTGGTTATGCCGTCTGGGCAGGGCTTTCCACTGTATTAATGACATTATCAGGCGCGATTTTCTTTAAAGAGCGTTTAAATTTACAAAAAGTCATAAGTCTTGCATTGGTTGTTATTGGTGTTGTTGTACTGAACTTAGCAGATCATGGATTTTGATAGAGTATTAAATTCTAAAAAGCCGTAACAGCAACTTCAACTGTTACGGCTTTTTTTATCGATATTTAATGACTCATATCTATGCTATTTTATTTTTATTTCTTTAGAAAGTTGTCTTTCAACATGCGTATAAAGCTTTTGCCACTATCTTCACCAATCATTGATTTTGCACCATAAAGCGCCATATTGACGTAATTTTCTGATGTTGTATGCGGTGGAAAGATCAGTTCTAAGCGACTAGTATGAACATCTAAAATAGCAGGACCATCATGGGCGAGGAAGGTCTTTAAGGTAGCTTCAAGATCATGAGAATTTGTTACAAGGAATCCTTTAATGCCTATTGATTCTGCAACTTTTGAAAAGTCTGGATTTTGTAATTCTGTATAATTATTCACTAATCCTTCGGCTTTCATCTCTAATTCGACAAAATCGAGAGTGCCGTTATTTAAAATAATGATTTTAATTGGCAATTTTTCTTGCACAAGGGTTAATAGATCTCCCATTAACATTGTTAAACCACCATCGCCGGAGAGTGAGATCACTTGTCGATGAGGATATGCTTTTTGTAAACCGATCGCTTGCGGCATCGCATTCGCCATAGTGCCGTGTTTTAGGGAGATTAAAGTTCTTCGATCTCCAATGATTTCAAAATGGCGTAGTAACCAAACAGTCGCAGAACCACCATCAGCAGTAGCTATTGCGTCTTTATCGGCATATTTACTTAGTAATTCGACAAGGTATTGAGGATGAATAATCTCTGGATTGCCGGCAATCGCTTTTTGATCAAGTTTTGCCATTGTTTTTTGATACAGATCTCGATATTTTTGTAAAAAATGATTATCTGATTTTCGATTAAGATGGGGAAGCAGCGCGGTAATGCTCTCTTTAATATGTCCAACGACACCAAGTTCAATAGGGTGACGCAAGCCTAGTTTCTCTGGATCAATATCGATTTGAATGATTTTGGCATTTTTAGGGTAAAACTGTGACCATGCAAAATCAGCACCTAAAATTAAGAGTACATCGCAATGTTCAATCATTTCATAACCTGATTTTATGCCCATCATCCCGGTCATTCCAACATTGTACGGATTTTCTTTTTCAACAAAGTCCTTGGCGCGAGAGGTATGGGCGACCGGTGCCTGAAGCTTTTCTGCAAGGGCTATCAGCTCAGCATGGGCATTCTCACAACCTGCGCCGGCATAAATGCCTATATTGGTATGCTGATTGATAATGGTCGCAATTTTCTCAATTTCGCTATCTTGTGGGCAAATCAAGGAAGGGTGAGGGCGATAGAGTTGTACTGCCGGTGAATCAGGAACTTCTGTTGCACTCACATCGGAAGGAAGGATCAATACAGCAACACCATTTTTTGCAAGTGCCATTTGGCATGCGGTAATGGTCATCCGTTTTGCCTCTTGTGCATCGATGACTGTTTCGCAGTAGACGGAGCAAGCACTATATACTGGCTTATAATCGACCTCTTGCGGGAATCCTGTATTGAGTACAGATGTTGGTAGTTGACTGGCAATTAATACGACCGGAGAACCATTACGATGGCTCTCAAAAAGGCCATTAATAAAGTGAAGACTTCCAGGTCCGCAAGATCCGGCACAGGCTGTAAGATTTTTTGTCATAAAAGCCTCCGCGCCGGCGGCAAATCCCCCCACTTCCTCGTGGCGCACATGTACCCATTCGATATCGGTATGATAGTGCATGGCATTAGTAACTTCGTTAAGTGTGTCTCCGACCACGCCATAGCAGCGCTTTACGCCGAAGTTTTCGAGAGTTTCTACTACAATTTGAGCAACTTTTTTCTGAGACATTGATGATCCTCTTTTCTTAAAAAAGAAGCCCTTCGAAAAGGGCTTTTAAATATATTTAAATAGTGGTTATTTCTTTAGGAAGTTATCTTTTAGCATTTCAAAGAATGTATGACCTTCCCCTCCGAGTACTGCTTTTGCTCCATAAAGTGCCATGTTTTTATAGTTACTAAATTCGGTATGTGGCGGCCAGATAAGCTCTAAACGGCTAATATGAACATCTAATACCGCAGGTCCATCATGGGCTAAGAATGTTTTGACAATCTCTTCAAGGTCATGGGAATTTTTCACCGAAAATCCTTTCACACCTACGGCTTCGGCAACTTTTGCAAAGTCAGGATTTTGAAGATCGGTGTAGCTATTCATGATGCCTTCCGCTTTCATTTCTAACTCAACGAAATCAAGCGTTCCATTATTAAGGATAACGACTTTTAGTGGAATTTTTTCTTGAACAAGCGTTAACAGGTCACCCATTAACATTGTAAATCCACCATCGCCAGAGAGAGAAATCACTTGTCGATTGGGATAGGCTTTTTGTAACCCAATAGCTTGTGACATTGCATTCGCCATTGTGCCATGCTTCATAGAAAGGAGTGTTCGGCGTTCACCATTTGTACGGAAATGTCGAAGCGACCACGCCATCGCAGAACCTGTATCAGCTGCTAAAAGCGCATCTTTATCGGCATATTGACTGAGTAATTCAGTAAGATATTGTGGGTGAATAAGATCTTCTGCATCAGCGACAGCCTTTTTATCAAGAGTCGCAATGGCTTTTTCATGCATCTTGGTATAAGTATCTAAAAATTCAGATTGATGTCGTTCATGTATGGAAGGAAGAAGTGCTTGAAGCGTATCTTTTATATTGCCAATGACACCGAGTTCAATAGCATGACGTAAACCTAATTTTTTAGGATCCGTATCTACTTGGATAATCTTCGCTTTTTTCGGATAGAATTGTGACCAGGCAAAGTCAGCGCCAAGAATAATGAGCGTATCGCAGTTTTGAATCATCTCATAACCTGATTTAACGCCGAGCATTCCGGTCATTCCAACATTATAAGGATTATCCCATTCTACAAAATCTTTAGCGCGAGAAGTGTGTGCCATTGGTGCTTGTAGTTTTTTACAAAGCGCAATAACCTCATCGCGAGCACCTTCACAGCCTGCGCCGGCAAAAACGCCGATTTTCCCGCCGCTATTGAGTAATTCTGCTATCTTAAGAATTTCATCATTTTGCGGACGTAGAACGGGTTGTTTTGGTTGATATTGCTGTAATACGGGTTTATCTTCTACCTCAGTTGCACTGATATCAGAGGGAAGAATAACAACCGCAACGCCTTTCTCTGTTAACGCTGCTTGACAAGCACTCATCATAATGCGTTTTGCTTCTTCTGCATTGGTAACTGTTTCGCAAAAGACAGAACATGTTTTATAAATAGGGGTGTAATCAACTTCTTGAGGGAAGTTCGTACCTAAAACATTTGTAGGCAATTGGCTAGCGATTAGCACAACCGGTGAGCCATTACGATGGCTTTCAAATAGACCATTGATAAAGTGAAGGCTTCCCGGGCCACATGAACCTGCACATGCCGTGAGATTCTTAGTCATAAAGGCTTCTGCACCGGCGGCAAATCCACCTGCTTCTTCATGGCGCATATGCACCCATTCAATATTGCTATGGTAACGCATTGCATCAGTTACTTCGTTCAGTGTATCTCCGACAACGCCATAACAACGTTTAACACCAGCATTTTCCATTACTTCAACAACGATTTGAGCGACTTTTTTCTTAGACATTATCAATCATCCTTCTTTTTTATCAAAATGTTAATACCACTTTAGCATAATGTTTTTTACCTAAAAAAATGTTTTCTTAAATAAATGGAAAAATATTGATAAAAATAAGTTATAGATTTTTAAAAATCATAAATATTAAGCATTAATATTGTAAGGTGAATCGTGTTTTTATGGGTAATGAATTGAAATATAAGACAATAAAAAAGAGTCCTACTTCTAATAATAGAACTCTTTCTGAAATGGTCATTCGGAGGAAATGGCGTGCTATTTTTGATAGGATCGAATAGTTTCTACTAAAAAGGCTGCACCTAAAGGAATTATTTCATCATTAAAGTCATACGTACTATTATGAAGGCCAATAGAATGGTTTGCTTGCTCATCACCATTGCCAATAAAGAGATAGCAGCCGGGAACTTTTTCCAAGAAGAATGCGAAATCTTCGCTTGTCATTTGACGATCAATATCGAGAATAACATTCTCTTTACCTACTAAATCTTGGGCAACTTTAATCGCTCTTTCTGCTTCTTCCGGAGTATTTATGGTAACAGGGTGGCTGACAGGTCCGAGATTAAATGTTGCTTCCATGCTAAAAGCTTTTGCCATATTAATTGTTAAAGCTTCGATTTTTGCAATAATATCTTTTCGTACAGCCTCATTATGGGTGCGAATAGTCCCTGCCATATCTGCAAAGCCCGAAATAACATTTGTTGTTTCACCGCCGTGCATTTGAGTAATAGCAACCACAATCGGCGATGTCGGATCAATCGTGCGCGCAACTAGTCCTTGTATGCCTTGATAGATATGGGTTGCAACGAGAAGAGGGTCTTGCGTATGTTGCGGAAGCCCGGCATGTCCGCTTTTGCCTTTAATATGGATAAAAATTCGGTCGGAGCTTGCCATAATGCTGCCTGGTTTTATAGCAAACTTCCCAGCTTCGAGACTCGGCCAGTTATGCATTGCATAGATTGCATCGACGGGATACTTTTGTAATACATTTTCTTTTACTACAAGTGTTTCCGCACCACCGCGGCCTTCTTCTGCAGGTTGAAAGAATAGAACCGCAGTTCCTGCAAAATCACGGTTTTTCGCTAAATATTTAGCAGTCATCAATAGCATTGTGGTATGACCATCATGCCCACATGCATGCATTTTTCCATCATGTTTTGATTGATGAGCAAAGTCATTCATTTCAGTAACGGGAAGAGCATCCATATCAGCACGTAAGCCGATGAATTTTCCAGGGTGATTCCCTTTTATTGTGGCAATAGTCGCTGTTTTTGCAAAAGTTGTATCGATTGAATCAACGCCATAATCTTCAAGAAGTTCAATAATTTTCTTTTGAGTATTTATTTCTTCAAAGCCAAGTTCAGGGTATTGGTGAATTGAATGTCTAATTTCGCGTGCTTCATCTTGCCACGATTGTAAGACTTCAAGAGTGCTCATTTTAGTTCTCCATTGAGGGAAAAGAGGGGGGCTTCTGTTGTTTCTAGTTGATTAACGATAATCATCGTTACAAATTACAACTGCTTTTAGCGATATGCAAGTTTTATCATAAGGTATAAGTTTTTGAATTGTATATTAGTTTTATTTTCTATAATACTTTCTAGCTCAAAGCATATAGTTCTACGTTGTGTTATTGAGTAGAAAAGGATGTTTCACATGGAACATCCTTTCCGTTACAATACTTATTGGTTAATTGATTAGTGTTGCATAGCAATCACTTTCTTTGGTAAAAATCGCCATACTAAAAATGTTAGTAATGTGAGTAAACTGCCTGAGATAATCAGAACATAAAAATGCGCAAAGACAAAAGAGTCTTTTGCTGAAGTCACTAGGTTAATAGCCGCTTGTGAATCAGTAAGTTGTCCGGCAATAATAAAAGCTTGATTGATGGAACTAGAGGCAAGTTGAGCTTGCTCAGGTAACAATTCTACTGGGAGAGTAATGTGCGTTGTAAAAATGATTGTAAGCAACATCCCAAAAAAAACCACACCAAATCCTGCGCCTAATTCGTAGGCCATTCCCTCGATTGCACCTGCTGATGAGGATTTCTCTGGTGGTGCAGCCGACATAATTGCCGTTGTAGATGCTAAGAGTGCAATTCCAATACTTAATCCCAATAGAACCATAAATCCCCATGCAATATAGGTCTGGTCGATGATACTAGTAAATGCTAAGCCGAAAAAACTTAAGGCGCTAACGGCAATACCAATTGCTGCGACTGATCGTAGTCCGAAACGAGATACCAGCGATCCTGCAATCGGCCCACCTAAACCGCTTGCAAGCATGAGTGGCAACATAAAGAGTCCTGCTTTGAGTGGGGAAAACTTATAGACATATTGCAATTCTTGTGCCATAACAAATTCGAATCCCACTAAGCTAATCATTGCTGTAATCGCGATAATAACACCAATGGTTAAGGTACGTAATTTTAAGAGAGAAAAGTCAAACATCGGCATTTCTAATTTTAATTCACGTCGGACAAAAAAGAAGAGTACCGCTATGCCAATAACTGCCAATAGGATAGAAGTAACAATATTGGCATTCATTTTGACAAAGGATTTTAACGCATAGATTGTTAATAAAATTCCGCTGATAAAAATTAACGCTTTACCAATTTGCCATTTTTGTTGAGGATTTTCCCTTTGAGGAGGGATAATAATGAGAATGCCGATGAGCGCAGCGATAACAATCGGAATATTAATTAAGAAAACAGATCCCCAATAGAAGTATTGTAGAAGGTAACCACCTACAAGCGGACCAAGTGCTGCACCAGCAACCCCGATCGTTGTCCATAAGCCTAATGCTGTTGCGCGTTCAGTATCATCGGTAAATGTTTGCCGTACACCTGAGAGCGTTGCAGGTAAGATCATTGCCGCCCCTATCGCTAACGCTGCTCGGGCAATAATTAGCATCACTGCAGAGCTACTTAAAGCCGCAAAGAGTGATGAAAACCCAAAAATAATGAGTCCGGTAATTGCGAGTTTTTTATAACCAATGCGATCACCGAGAACGCCCATTGGAAGTAGTAATCCTGCCATCATTAATGAGTAGATATCGATAACCCATAAGAGCTCTGTTGCTGTTGCCGAGAGTTCAACCCCTAATGTGGGAACAGCAACGTGTAGAACAGTCGCATCAATAGACACAGGGAGATAAATTAATATAATGAGCCCTAAAATTTTCCATTTTTTAGGCATAAAGATCCTTTGTTAAATAGATGAATTATTATTCAATTTTTGATTTTATAAGGAAGTTAAAAAAGCGTCTATATTTTTTATATTTATCGAATCAATCGATTCGTAAAGGTTTTGGTATATCTGTCAAATATTCAAAATCGATAATGGGTTTCTTGTATAAAAAAGAAAAGAGAATCATGGATAAACCACAATTCTCTTTTCTGTGAGTTTAGCCCAGCTGTTACATTGAAAAAGAGCGATTAATAATTGGAATTGGTAATTTTTTGATATTAATAATTAAGATCGTTAATACAATAATAGCCCCGATGATATCGGTAACCATTTCTGGTACAACAAGCATTAATGCACCAATCGCGAGAATAATTCGCCCGATTACACTAAAGTTTGCCTTGAAGTAGCCTTCAACAGCAGCACTTAGAGCGATAATTCCGATAATAGAGGTAATCGTGATGCTGATCATATCGAAGATCGGTGGAATCGGGAATTCTGTCGCATTCATTGGTAAACCAGCAGTATCAATCATCAACATCGCTGGATTATAGACAAACATAAAGGGAACGATAAACCCAGCAACCGATAACTTAAGCGATTGCCAGCCTGTTTTCATTGGATCGCCGCCGGCAATTCCTGCTCCTGCAAACGACGCTAATGCAACGGGCGGGGTAATATTAGCAAAGAGTCCAAAGTAGAAAACAAAGAGATGGGCGACAATAACTGGAATACCAATATTTGCCAGTGCTGGCGCGGCAATTGTTGCTGTAATGATGTAAGCAGGAATAGAAGGTAATCCCATTCCAAGAATCATTGATGCTACCATTGTTAATAGAAGTGTTACTAAAAGCAAACCCTCGCCTTGTCCAGTAATAGAGCCAATTAGATCCGTTGCCGCAGAGGTTAAGCTTAACACTCCAATCACAATACCGATAACTGCACAAGCAGCCATAACCGATAGTGATTGACGAGCCCCATCTTCAAGCGCTTCTAAAATATTTTTAAAGCTCATGCGCGTTGTTTTACGGAACTGACTGACGACAATAGCGATCGCAATCGTATTAAAAGCGGCGTAGCTAATGGGCATATTATTTCCTAAGAAATAGACAAGCGCGACAATAGGTAGAAGCAGATGACCGCGTTCTTTGAGGACTTCTTTTACACGTGGAAGGTCAGCCTTAGGAATTCCTTTAAGATTATCTTTTCCTGCTCTAAAGTGAACTTGTGCAATAACTCCCAAGTAGTAGAGAAGTGCCGGGAAGAGCGCTGCAAGCGCAATGGTTCCGTAGGAAATTCCGGTCGTTTCCGCCATTATAAAGGCACTTGCTCCCATAATGGGTGGCAAAATTTGTCCGCCAACAGAGGCGCTTGCTTCGACTGCGCCAGCAAAGTTTTTACTATATCCGACACGTTTCATCATCGGAATGGTAAATACGCCTGTACCGACAACATTCCCAACGGCAGAGCCATTAATGCTGCCCATAAAGCCGCTTGCAACAACAGCGACTTTAGCAGGTCCACCCTGCTTATGGCCGGCAAGAGCTAATGCTAAATCATTAAAGAGCTGCCCCATTCCAGACTTATTCAAAAATGCTCCAAAGAGAATAAAGAGGAAAATAAAGGAAACAGATGCACCAACGGCTGATGAATAGAGTCCTTCCGTTGTAATGTAGAGATGACCAAAGATATCACTAAGATCAAATGGGCGCGTCTGTAATACGCGAGGTAAGAAACTTGCATCACTAAAAAATGGATAGGCGAGGAAGATCGCAGCTAATATAGGCAGAATCATTCCCATTACTCGGCGTGCAGCTTCCATTACTAAGATAATCGTTAAAATGGACATCGCAATATCGGTGCTATTGGCAATGCCTCCACGGATAGTCGCAATTGCTTGATATTGTGTGAAAAGATATCCTAGCGAGAGAAATGAAAGCGCGACTAAAATCCAATCATACCAAGCGATCTTATCGCGGCGTTGGTTTTTATAAGTTGGATAAATAAGAAAGACTAACGCAATTCCCACACTGACATGTGTTGCTCGGTAGAGCAATTCAGGCATGGGATTATAGGTTGTCCAGAGATGGAAAAGTGAATAAAAAATTGCAAAGCAAGAGATAAAGTAGCGTAAATTACGGCTACTCGGCGTTCTGACAATCGATTCACGATCAAATTTTTCAAGTAGCTGTTCGGTATCAGCAGGAATGGTCTCTGCAATATGATATTTAGCAGATTCGTTACGGCTCATGACATTTCCTTATGGACAAAAGTTGCCAAAGATTGATTTTTAGGGGGCGAATCTCTACCGGAGTGTAGCGATCTACATATTGATAGATCGGAAAATTCTCACCTGTTTCGTGAGTAATGGTGGAGCGAACATCATGATCGACGACCCAATTAATTGTATTAACAGGTTGGTTGATACGGTAGTGAATCATACCATCTTGTGAAGGTAGAACTTCACCATCATGGGGAACACCGGCACCAAAGGTCTTAAAAAGGGTCTCGGTTAAGAGAAGGCCGGAAGGTGTTAAGCGATAATGCTCAATCCACGGTGTTTTATCAACGGAATGGATCCACGAAAGTGAAAATTGGCTGCCCGATAATTTGCATTGCTGCTCGGAATAATGGACAGTAATCACTTTTGATGGAATCATCATCCCCATGAGAAGAAGTGAGAAGAGTGCTAAGAGAAGCCCCTTCTCAATCCAATGGTAGTTATGGCTTTTGCTGCTCATCGTAGTATCTCTTCGCACCGGGATGGAGCGGAGCCACTAAGCCTTTTTTCGCATTTTCAAGCGTAATCCCTTTTGCTGCCTGATGAGCATTTGCGAGATTATCAAGATTTTCAAAGAATGTCTTGGTTAACTTATAAACATCTTCATCACTCATATCCTTACGAACAACTAATGCATTGACGATGATCGCTGTTGGAATCGGTGAATCATTATTATAAGTGCCGGCAGGAATCTCTGATGAGATAAAGTAAGCTTGATCTTTTGAGATCTCATCGACCATCGGCTTACGGATCTCTACAAGTTGAAGGTCAAATCCTTGCTCTAATTCCATAATAGATGCATTGGGTAATCCACTTGTTAAAACCGCCGCATCAATCTTGCCTCCGCGAAGCGCATCCACAGCTTCTGCAAAACCTAAATAATCCACTTTTAAATCATCATAAGTGATGCCGTGACCATTCAAGAGTGCTCGTGCGTTGAGTTCTGTACCAGAGTTTAGGTCGCCCACTGCAACACGTTTGCCACGAAGATCATCCATTGTTTTAATTCCGGATTTTTTCGAGGTCACAATCTGTACATAGTTCGGATAGAGTGCGGCAACTTGGACAACATTATCTACCTTTTGGGGAAATGAACCTATACCTTCAACTGCTTGACTCAGCACATCACTCATCGTGAGCGCCATCTCTACTTTCCCTTGATTAACAAGATTCACGTTTTGCACCGATGCGCCGGTTGTCTGAGACTTTGAGTTAACGCCGTATGTTTTGTTATAAATCTGCCCAAGGGTTGTTCCGATAATATTGTACGGTCCAGAAGATCCCCCGGTTGCGATTGTCACAAAACGAGTATCGAGTTTATCTGCTTGTTGAGCGGTTGATTTATCATCATCACTACATGCAACCAATAATGATGCAAATGTGGTGATTAGGAGCAATTTCTTCAATTTTAAGATTGCACGCATGATCTATTCCTCCAAATAGTGTTTTTTAAAAGCGTCGGCTTTAAAGCCGCGCGGTAATTTTTATAGTTTTCTTTTAGTAGTTATATACAATAGCATGCAACATGTCGATATTATATTTTTTAAATGAAACGGCGAGTTGTTGTAAATTTGTTAAATTAAGGTTGAAAATAGACCGAAAAGACTCAAGACGTGTATACTGAAAGCTCTTCGGTAGCTAAATGAATTTGAAACAATTATGCGGTTAAACTCTTATGAAGTGATGCCAGCTTTGCGAAAGCATACGGCCAATATAGCAGCACTGTTAGTCGCAGGTGATGAACCCTATTTAACTATTCATCTAATGGATCAGGTGCGCCATTTTTATCGTGAAATAGGATTTAAAGAGCGAATTCTCTTTGAGGTTGATGGTAAATTCAATTGGGATCAATTTATTGAGGAAACTCAATCGCTCTCACTCTTCTCTGAGCAAAAAATTATTGAACTACGCTTCAATAGTTTACCAGATCGAAAAGCACAGGCAGCTTTGGAAAAGTATTTCTCAAATCCGATTCCTGAACTCTTTCTCTTAATCTCGACACCACAATTAAAGTCGGCGCAACAAAAAGCAAAATGGGTTGCAAGTATTGATAAAGTAGGCGTTGTTTCATTTCTCTATCCTCCGCGTGTGCATGAGTATCCGGGATGGATTTTTAATGAAGCGAAACAGCGTAACGTTCATTTACAAAAAGATGCTGTTGACCTCCTTGCCCAAAATAATGAGGGTAATCTTTTCTCCGTTATTCAAGAATTGGATTATTTAGCGCTTTATTATGGTGAGGAAGCGATTTCAGCAGAGGCTTTGAAAGATGCGTTAACGCAAAGTTCGAAGTTCATTGCTTTTGATTTAAGCGATGCGATTTTGGAAGGAGATATTGTTCGAATTGATCGAATTATAAGGGCTTTTGAAGAAGAAGGTGATGCGCCGACATTGGTCAACTTTCTTTTACAAAAAGAGATTACAACACTCGGAGAGATGCTGTTTGAGCTTAATGAGGGGAAGAACCTTCAGCAAGTACTTTCAAAAGTATGGCGTAATAAACAACCACTTTATCAACAAGCATTAGGACGAATCTCTTTGCGTTCATGGCGTAATATTATGAAGATGGTTGTGCAGATTGATCATGCGATTAAAGGGCAGATTAAGGAAAATCCATGGAATGCTATTCGGCGTGTAGCCTTTGCACTTTCAGGAAAACGGCTGCTCTCCTTAAGTGCAATACCCGTGGTAAAATAGCTCTAGTTCACAACAGCAATGCTGTTAAAATATTATTAATAATCAAAATATATCAAAAAGTTATGAATGAACAGCCGGATCAATTAAAATCATTGCTTGAAGCTATTTTAATGGCCTCAGAAGTACCGCTTTCTCTCAAGGAAATTCTCATGATTTTAGAAGGAGAGGAGTATGGGGAGAGCGATATTATTCGTGCACTTTTTGAATTAGAGGCGCACTATCGAGCTGTTCAAGGTGGCATTGAATTAGTTGAAGTGGCATCGGGTTGGCGATTTCAGATTCCAGAACGATTTGCCCCATGGGTTGGTAAACTCTTCGAAGCAAAACAGCAACGATACAGTGCGGCATTTTTTGAAACGCTCGCATTAATCGTTTACCAACAGCCGATTACACGGGGTGATATTGAAGCTGTGCGCGGTGTTGCGGTAAATAGTAATATTATTAAAACCCTTGAAGATCGAGAATGGATCAAAGTTGTCGGTCGTAAAGAATCCCCAGGTCGCCCGATGTTATATGCGACAACAGAACAGTTTTTGGATGATTTTAATTTAAAATCATTAAAAGAATTACCAGCATTACCTGAATTAGAAGCGCTCTTTAGTGAAATGACAGGCTCAGAAGAGGCAGAGTTAACGATATAACTCTATCGAGCATTTTGCTTTAGATATTTCTAACCGATTAATCATTTTTTGATGAGATTGTATGTTTAGACCTTTACCACTCTTTATCGGCTTACGCTACACCGCCGCTAAACGAAAAAACAACTTTATCTCCTTTATCTCCTTTGTCTCTATCGGTGGCATAGCACTGGGTGTTATGACCATGATTGTGGTGCTATCGGTGATGAATGGATTTCAGAAAGAAGTCGCAGAGCGTAGTATTTCAATGGCCTTTCATAATCGAATTCTTAATGAGCGGCAAGGCTATATTGAAAATTGGCAAGCATTATTACCGATCACAGATCAACAAGAGAATGTGGTCGGAAGCGCCCCCTATATTGAAGGGCAAGGATTAGTGAATTCTTCAGGACTAATGTTACCGGTACAAGTTTATGGAGTTGATGCGCAATATGAACCAAAAGTCTCACCACTCGCTGAATCGATTACGGTACTTGATCCCTTAACTAGGCAACTTACCGCAGGCACTTTTGATGTATTAAATAGCACGCCATTTGGGGTGATGATTAGTCGTGATATGGCGAATCGGTTAGGGGTAAATATTGGTGATTATATATCGCTAATCACATCTGATATCAATGTTACAGTCGCGGGAGCTGCCCCACGAATGAAAAAATTACAGATTGTTGGGCTATTTCATGCCGGAATCTATGAATACGATATTAGTAATATTTTTATGAGTATGAAGGATGCCGGTATTCTCTATCGAGTACCCAAAGGAGCCGTTACCGGTATTCGCTTAAAGTTGGAAGATCCAATGAAAGCGCGTGAAACGGGATATTACTTACAGATCAATCCTGCGCTGACACAAGATTATTCAGTCTATACTTGGGTTAATCAATTTGCTGCACTTTTTAAGATGATCGAGATTGAGAAAATCTCAATGTTTTTAATTATGAGTCTTATTGTTGCAGTCGCAGTTTTTAATGTTGTTTCGATGTTAGTCATGGTCGTTACAGAAAAACGCTCTGAAATTGCTATTTTAAGAACATTGGGGATGCCGCCGCGTAAAATTATGGCTATATTTATGGTGCAAGGAACGTTTATCGGATTCTTCGGCGCTGTAATTGGGATTATTTTAGGTTTACTGATTGCTCTTAATGTAGCGGATATTGTCCGTTGGATCGAGCATCTTGTTGGTAAAACACTTTTTGAACCAAGTGTCTATCCCATTTCAGAAATCCCATCGATTGTGCTCTTTTCAGATGTAGCAACAATCGCTGGTATCGCCTTTATTTTAGCCAGTGTTGCAACACTCTATCCTGCATGGAAAGCATCTAGAACTCAGCCAGCAGAGGCCTTACGTTATGAATAAACAACTTGTACTTGATGTGCAGAATATCTCTAAAACCTTCATTGATCAGAAAGAAGAGATCGAGATTTTCAAAAATCTTAGCTTTCAAATTTTCCAAGGTGATCGTATAGCTATTGTGGGCTCTTCAGGTGCAGGGAAAAGCACCTTAATGCATATTATATCGGGGCTTGATAAACCAACTTCCGGTGATATCTACCTTGATGGCCACCATTTTAATCATGAATCAGAAGCCAAACGGGGTTATCTCCGTAATCAATATTTAGGCTTTATCTATCAGTTCCATCATCTATTACCAGAATTTTCGGCTCTTGATAATGTTGCATTGCCGCTTATTATTGGAGGGGGTGATATTCAAAAAGCCCGTGGTGAGGCGGAATCTCTTCTTAAACGTGTGGGACTAGGTCATCGCTTAAGTCATCGGCCAGGGAAACTTTCAGGCGGTGAACGTCAGCGTGTAGCAATTGCACGTGCCTTAGTAACAAAGCCTGCTGCAGTTTTGGCTGATGAGCCAACAGGGAATCTCGATGAAGATAATGCTCATGCGATTTTTGACCTAATGTGTGAGATTAATGATGAAGTTGGCACAGCTTTAATTGTGGTAACACATGATATGTCGCTAGCGCAGAAGATGGATCAATGTTGGCAACTGAAAGATCTGAAGATCCATCCTTTAAATATGCAGTCAGAATAAATAGGAGATATCGAAGATGGATTGGCTAATGCAGTTTATGGATATCTTCCTTCATGTCGATCTCTATTTAGAGCAGATCGTTGATAACTACGGTTACTGGATTTACGCAATACTCATTCTTGTTGTTTTCTGTGAAACGGGTTTAGTGGTGACGCCGTTTCTTCCTGGGGATTCGCTCCTCTTTGCCGCGGGGGCATTGGCCGCGATGGGATTATTAAATATTTGGGTTTTATGGGGGACTCTTCTTGTGGCTGCAATACTAGGCGATGCCGTAAATTATCAAGTTGGAAAGCATCTTGGCGTAAAGCCATTTAAGGAAGATGCGAAAATTTTCAAGCTTAAATATCTCCGAAAAACTGAAGAATTTTACGAACGTCATGGAGGGAAAACGATTATTCTTGCACGTTTTATCCCTATCGTCCGAACGTTTGCTCCGTTTGTAGCTGGTGCAAGTCAGATGTGTTATCGACGCTTTGGTTTTTACAACATTGCGGGGGCACTTATTTGGACGATCTCTATGTTGTTTGCGGGATACTTTTTTGGCACAGTTCCAGTCGTTAAAGAGAATTTTTCTTTAGTGGTTATAGGCATTGTTTTTGTCTCCGCTTTGCCCATAGGTATTGAAATTTTGAAGAGTTTAATTACAAAATATCGAAATAAAGTTGCAGTAAAGGGCGAGAAAGAATAAACTTTCCGCTAAATTAATATTTACATCATTACCATTTTCTCTATTTTGTAAGCGAAACGCTGTTTAAGGAAATGCGGGGCAAGATGCCCAATACCCACAAAGACTCGAATCTATTACATTCTAAAATCTATTTAGAAGCTATTTTTATACTTATTACAATAATCAATCTATGAATCTAACAGAATTAAAACAGAAGACGGCTCAAGAGCTAGTCGATATTGCTGAATCGCTCGATATTCAAGGTTTAATGCGAGCAAAAAAACATGAACTTATTTTTGCGATCTTGCAAGCACAAGCAGAAAAAGGGGGAGAGATCATCGGCGATGGTGTTCTTGAGGTTCTCAATGACGGGTATGGCTTCCTTCGTGGTGTTGATAGCTCGTTTCTTGCAGGGCCCGATGATGTCTATATTAGTCCTTCGCAAATACGCCGTTTTAATCTTCGGACCGGGGACACTGTTTCTGGCGTAATCCGTGCACCCAAAGATAATGAAAAATATTTTGCACTAGTAAAAGTAAATGAGATTAACTACGAGCCGGTTAATAAAAATCGCCGTAAAATTGCTTTTGAAAACTTAACGCCGATTCATCCTGATGAGGCTCTAAAGATGGAGCTTGGGAATGGTTCTAGCGAAGATATTACTGCTCGAATGATCGATATTGTTGCACCGATTGGTAAAGGGCAGCGAAGCATGATTGTAGCGCCACCGAAGGCTGGTAAAACAATTATGATGCAAAATATCGCACAATCGATAGCAATTAATCATCCCGAAGCATATTTAATTGTTCTTCTTATCGATGAGCGTCCGGAAGAAGTTACGGAGATGCAGCGCTTGGTAAAAGGAGATGTTGTTGCATCAACCTTTGATGAACCAGCGCTTCGACATGTACAAGTGGCAGAAATGGTGATTGAGAAGGCGCGTCGTTTAGTGGAGCATGGACGTGATGTAGTTATCTTGCTTGATTCAATGACCCGTTTAGCGCGCGCGTATAATACGGTTGTTCCTTCTTCAGGTAAAGTACTTTCGGGCGGGGTTGATGCCAATGCGCTCCATCGTCCAAAACGTTTCTTTGGCGCGGCGCGGAATATTGAAAATGGCGGAAGCTTAACAATTATCGCAACCGCAATGATAGATACAGGTTCGAAAATGGATGAAGTGATCTTTGAAGAGTTCAAGGGAACCGGTAACTCCGAAATTCAACTTGATCGTCGTATTGCTGAGAAACGTATTTTCCCAGCGATTAATGTGAACCGTTCTGGAACACGTCGCGAAGAGCTGTTGATGAGTTCTGAGGATCTACAAAAAATGTGGATTTTACGTAAACTTATTCATCCAATGGATGAGATTGAAGCGGCAGAGTTTATGCTTGAACGAATGAAAGATACCAAAACTAATGCGGAATTTTTCCAAATGATGAAAGGTTAAGAATCAGTAACCTATCCCAAAAACTTGCAAAGAGCGGGGGTTTGCAGTAAAATCCTCGTCTTGATTATTTTTTAATGCAAGATACTTGGGATTGACGAATCTTAAGTGCATTTTAAATAGGCTAAATAACATTAATTAATGGATAAATAACTATGTCAAAACAAAATGAAATCAATTATCGCCCAGTTGTATTCCAAGATGCATCAAGCGATTTTGCAATTTTAACTCGTTCAACAATTGCAACGAAAGATACAATCAAATGGGAAGATGGTAATGAATACCCATTAGTGCGTATGGAAGTTACATCTGCATCTCACCCATTCTTTACAGGTCAACAAAATATTCTTGACGCTGAAGGTCGTGTTGATCGCTTCCGTAAAAAATACGGTCGTTAATCAATATTGTGAACAGATTCAGATTTGTTACAGAAAAAGCATCTCATATGAGATGCTTTTTTTTTGATTTTTTACCCAGAACATCCTTATGTGTGTTCAATGAGAATGAATAGATGTCATGTTAAAGAATATTATTCAAAAACTATTTTTCAAAATTGATCCTGAAAAATCCCATCAACTTGCATTTATTGGGATTCGCTTATTAAGTAAAAACCGTTGGTTACGTAAGATGTTCCTTGGAGAACAGACCGTTTTAGATGATCCTCGTCTTAAACGGAAGGTTTTTGGATTGACCTTTAAACACCCAGTAGGATTAGCTGCCGGATTTGATAAAGATGCAAAAATTTATCAAGAGCTCGGTGATCTTGGCTTCGCTTTTGTAGAAATCGGTACCGTAACGCCTAAAGGACAACCCGGAAATCCTAAAAAACGGCTTTTTCGATTAATAGAAGACTCCGCCATTATCAATCGAATGGGATTTAATAATGATGGCGTAGAAGCGGCTAAAATTCGTTTAATGAAGCGTAAGCATCAATTAATAATCGGGGGTAATATTGGTAAGAATAAAGTCACACCTAATGAATCGGCTGTTGATGATTACCTCGCCTGTTTTGATGTGCTATTTGATGTGGTGGATTATTTTGTGGTGAATGTGAGTTCGCCTAATACGCCAAATCTGCGAGCACTACAAGAGAAAGGTCCTTTGTTGCATTTATTAAATAGCTTACAGAATAGAAATCAACAGCAATCATCACCGAAACCTATTTTGTTAAAAATAGCACCGGATCTTTCGGAATCACAGTTGATTGAAATTATCGAGATTATCCGTGAATCTCATATCGACGGTATTATCGCAACGAATACCACAATTGATCGACAGGGACTATGCTCGACAGATAAAGCTGAAGCTGGTGGCTTAAGCGGAGCCCCTTTAACGAAACGTTCACTCGAAGTTATCCGTTTTTTAGCAAGCGAGAGTCATGGTGAAATTCCGATTATCGGAGTGGGTGGAATTATGAATGCAGAAGATGCGCTTGATAAATTGGATGCGGGCGCATCCTTAGTCCAGTTATATACAGGTTTTATTTATCAAGGTCCTGTCTTGATTGAAGAAATTAACCGTAAGATCTTGTCTCGATTAGAAAAATGAATCAGCTCATTAAGTAGCATGCTATTTTAAATTCCAATTTTATGTACTAAGATGGTTGGATTACATTATTTATCTCAAGTTTGAGTTTTTTAAAATTAGCATGGGTGAAAGTACTTCTTTGGGAGTGCATAAACCTAGCGGAGGATAGTAGTATGAGTAATAAAGATACTGTTACATTTGTTAATAACAGAACTGGCCATCAAGCAGATTTCCCGATTTTGGATTCTGTCTACGGTAACTCAGTAATTGATATCGCAAAATTAAATAAAGAGATGTCGATGTTCAGTTATGATCCTGGTTACGTTTCTACAGCAAGCTGTGAAAGCGCAATTACCTATCTTGATGGTGAAAAAGGAGAGCTTTTATACCGTGGTTATCCAATTGAGCAATTAGCCGCAAAAAAAGATTATCTTGATGTTGCTTATCTTCTTTGGAATGGCGATCTACCAAATGAATCTCAATCGAAAGAGTTTAAAGAGATCATCATGACCCACTCTCTAATGCATGAGAATATGAAAGGATTCCTTCAGGGATTTAGATATGATTCTCATCCAATGGCAATGTTAGTAGGCTCGGTTGCCTCAATGGCAGGCTTTTACCATGATAAAATGAATATTTTTGATCCTGAACATCGCATGATTATTGCGCATCGTTTAATCTCAAAAATGCCAACGATTGCGGCTGCTTGCTATAAGCATGGAAAAGGGCAACCAATCCGTTATCCACGTAATGATCTCTCCTATGCTGGAAACTTTTTACAGATGATGTTCTCAACACCATGTTCAGACTATGAAGTCGATCCGGTAGCCGAGAAAGCAATTGATGTTCTTTTCACGCTTCATGCAGACCATGAGCAAAACGCATCAACGTCAACTGTTCGTTTAGCGGGCTCTTCGGGTGCTGATCCATTTACAGCGATTGCATCAGGTATTGCTTCATTATGGGGGCCATCGCATGGTGGTGCAAATGAGGCGGTATTAGTAATGCTTGAAGAGATCGGTGATGTAAGCAATATCGATAAATTTGTGGCAAAAGCGAAAGATAAAAATGATCCATTCCGCTTAATGGGTTTTGGTCATCGTGTTTACAAAAATTTTGATCCTCGTGCACGCATTATTAAAGGTATCGCAGATCAAGTTTTAGCGAAATACGGTAATGATCCATTAATGGAGATTGCCGTGAAACTTGAAGAGATCGCATTAAAAGACGAGTACTTCGTTGAGCGTAAACTCTATCCAAATGTAGACTTCTATTCAGGTATTATTTACAAAGCGTTAGGCATTCCAGTGGAAATGTTTACCCCAATGTTTGCAATTGCGCGTACAAGTGGTTGGATTAGTCATTGGGCTGAGATGATCGCGGATCCAAACATGAAGATCGGTCGTCCCCGTCAACGTTATATCGGTCCAAAAATTCGTGATGTGAAATAAGTTTTTCAGATGTCAATTTGATATTTCGTAAAGAACAATAAATAATAGAAGGTGTAGTTATTTTGTAGCTACACCTTCTGCTTTTATACAATAATATTTTTGGAGAGATTTTATGACAGCAATTAACTCTATTATCGCAAGAGAAATTCTGGACTCACGTGGCAATCCAACAGTTTGGGTTAAGGTTACTTTAGATTCTGGTATTTCTGGTGAAGCCGCTGTTCCGAGTGGTGCATCAACCGGTGCGAAAGAGGCAGTTGAGTTACGTGATGGTGATAAAAAACGTTACGGGGGCAAAGGTGTTCTTAAAGCTTGCGAAAATGTTAATGGCCCAATTTTTAAAGCCCTTAAAGGGATGGATGTTGAGAAGCAGAAAGAGATTGATGAGTTGTTAATTAAACTTGATGGTACAGAAAATAAATCTAACCTCGGTGCTAATGCACTATTAGGTGTCTCGTTGGCAGTTGCACATGCGGCAGCTAATGAGAAAGGCATCCCGCTTTATCAGTATCTTGCTCAGCGTGATCAATATATATTACCTGTTCCAATGATGAACATCTTAAATGGTGGGGCACATGCCGATAACTCTGTGGATGTGCAAGAGTTCATGATTCTCCCTGTTGGTGCGCCGACCTTTGCAGAAGCAATTCGTTGTGGTGCAGAAGTTTTTCATGAGCTTCGTACAGTATTGACTGAGAAAGGTTTAGCAACAGGTGTGGGTGATGAAGGTGGTTTTGCACCAAATCTTGGCTCAAACGAAGAGGCGCTTGAAGTGATCATGACTGCGATTAAGCGTGCAGGTTATGAGCCAGGTAAAGATGTATTTTTAGGTTTAGATATTGCCGCCTCTGAGTTCTATAAAGATGGTAAATATATTTTAGAATCTGAAAATAAATCCTTTACATCAGAAGAATTTGCCGCTTTCCTTGAAGATTGGGTGAATCGTTATCCAATTATCACGATTGAAGATGGTATGGATGAAGAAGATTGGAAAGGTTGGGATATTCTTACAAAACGCATAGGCGATCGCGTTCAAATCGTTGGGGATGACCTTTTTGTTACAAATACAAAAATCCTTGAAAGAGGTATTAAAGCAGGGGTTGCAAACTCAATTCTTATTAAACCTAATCAAATTGGTACGCTGACAGAGACAATTAATGCCATTAATATGGCAGATGATGCAAACTACACTGCCGTTGTTTCACATCGTTCAGGTGAAACAGAAGATACAACAATTGCAGATATTGCGGCAGCGACTGTTGCGACACAAATTAAGACGGGTTCACTCTGTCGTTCTGATCGCGTTGCAAAATATAATCGCCTTATCTGCATTGAGGCAGAATTGGGTGATAAAGCTAAATATGCAGGGAAAAAAGCATTTAAAGCAGTTAAATTTTAATTTGTAAATGTGATGTAGTCATTATGGAGGTGCATTACTTAATTCAATAATGCACTTTTATAAAGCGTATTATTAAAACAAATTTGAATTAGGACTAATATAGTACTATATTAGTCCTATATTTATTTTAGAGAGTAAAATTTTGAGAATTACCCGAGAAACTGATTATGCCATTTTAGTGCTAACGCAACTTGCAACACATGAAGAGCGTATGAGCGCATCGGTGCTTGCAGAAATTTGTAACCTAAATGTATCGCTTGTAGGAAAGGTATTAAAGTTACTTGTAAAAGCGGAGCTCTTGACATCCACTCGAGGGGTGTATGGTGGCTATCAATTACAGAAATCACCTGAAGAGATCACACTTTTAAATGTAATCGAAGCGATAGAAGGTCCTGTGGCGATGAATGCTTGTAATGATCTCGTGAATCCTTGTGATAAAACCCACGATTGTAATTTAGCACCCCACTGGCGTGTGATTAATCGTAAGCTGTATGAAAGCTTTTCGGAAGTAACTCTTAAATCTCTCCTCGGTTCGCCGAGTGACCTTAAGACAGAAATTCGTATCCAAGGTCCTTTATAACCCTTTTATTTAAATGACGATTATAAAAAATATGACAGCAGAAATCACAGAAAAAGATAGAATCGAGGCACTCACTAGTGAAGAGTATAAGTATGGCTTCACGACCGATATTGAGCAGACAACATTACCGCCGGGATTGAATGAAGATGTTATTCGTCAGATCTCCAAGATTAAAAATGAACCAGACTGGTTGTTAGAATATCGTTTAACAGCTTACCGCGCCTGGCTCGAAATGGAATCGCCAGATTGGGCACATTTAGAAATTGACCCAATAGATTATCAAGCGATCTCTTACTACTCGGCGCCAAAATCAGCGCAAGATGGCCCTAAGAGTCTCGATGAGGTCGATCCAGAGCTTCTTTATACCTACGAGCGTTTAGGGATTCCGTTAGAAGAGCAAAAAATCTTGGCAGGTGTCGCAGTTGATGCGGTATTTGATTCTGTATCTGTTGCAACCTCGTACAAAGGCCGCTTACTTGAGCAGGGTATTATTTTTTGTTCATTTAGTGAGGCTGTGCAAGAGTATCCAGAATTGGTCAAAGAGCATCTAGGTTCAGTTGTTCCGCATGATGATAATTATTTCGCAGCGCTCAATGCTGCGGTATTTACGGATGGCTCATTTGTTTATATTCCGAAGGGTACGCGTTGCCCGATGGAGTTATCGACCTATTTCCGTATTAATGCTTCGAATACAGGGCAATTTGAACGTACCTTGATTGTTGCTGATGAAGGGAGTTATGTTTCATACCTTGAAGGTTGTACAGCACCACAACGTGATGAAAACCAGCTACATGCTGCGGTTGTTGAGTTAGTTGCAAAAGAGAAGGCAACGATTAAATACTCAACTGTTCAAAACTGGTATCCCGGCGATGAAAATGGTGCTGGTGGTATCTATAACTTTGTGACAAAACGCGGTATTTGTGAAGGTTTTCAATCGAAAATAACTTGGACACAAGTGGAGACAGGTTCAGCAATTACATGGAAATATCCAAGCTGTATCCTTAAAGGTGATGAATCAGTGGGTGAGTTCTATTCTGTTGCACTTGTGAAAGATCGTCAGCAAGCAGATACAGGTACCAAAATGATCCATTTAGGGAAAAATACTCGCTCGACTATTATTTCCAAAGGGATCTCCGCTGGTTATTCAGAAAACTCATACCGAGGACTCGTGCGTATTAGTCCAAATGCCACAGGTTCACATAACTATTCACAATGTGATTCACTCTTGATGGGTGATAAGTGTGGCGCGCATACATTCCCCTATATTGATGTTCGCAATGCAAGTTCAAAAGTAGAGCATGAAGCCTCTACCTCTAAAATTTCAGAGGAGCAGCTTTTCTATTGCCAGCAGCGAGGTCTTTCAGAAGAAGATGCAATCAACCTTATCGTGAATGGTTACTGTAAAGAGATATTTGATGAACTTCCAATGGAATTCGCGGTTGAAGCACAGCGCCTGATTGAACTACGCCTTGAAGGCAGTGTAGGTTAATACAATTGATTGAATATGCAGTGGCTTATTCAAATGCACAAAATTACAAAAAATAAATGAGAGTAGAAAATATGTTAAGCATTAAAGATTTACATGTAGAAGTAGATGGTAATGAGATTCTAAAAGGGGTTACTCTTGATATCGAAGCAGGCAAAGTTCATGCAATCATGGGGCCTAATGGTTCAGGAAAAAGTACATTAGCGAATGTAATTGTTGGAAAAGAAGGGTATGAGATTACCCAAGGCGACATCCTCTTTGAAGGCAAAAGCATTTTGGAACTTGATCCCGATGAGCGCGCGCAATTAGGAATTTTCTTAGGTTTTCAATATCCTGCAGAGCTTCCAGGTGTGAATAATCATTACTTCCTTCGGAGTGCTTTGAATGCGATTCGCCGTTCTAAAGGAGAAGAAGAAGTTGATGCATTAGAGTTCTATGAATTTCTTCAAGAGAAGATGAAAACTGTGAAGATGGATGCATCTTTCTTAAAGCGCGCAGTGAATACAGGTTTCTCCGGCGGTGAGAAGAAACGTAATGAGATTTTACAGATGCTTGTTCTAGAACCAAAATTTGCGGTTCTTGATGAGACAGACTCCGGTCTTGATATTGATGCACTTCGTGTGATTTCTGAAGGTATTAATTCTTTGCGTGATAGTGGCCGTGGATTTCTACTCATTACTCATTACCAACGCCTTTTAGATTATGTTCAACCAGATGTTGTACATGTTATGACAGATGGAAAAATTGTTCGTAGCGGTGGAAAAGAGTTAGCGCTTGAGCTTGAAAAAGAAGGTTATGTTGCATACCGCGGTGAAGAAGCGGGTGGAACACGCATTCATAAATAAGGAGAACTCAATGCTAACAAATTATAAAGAAAATGCTCGTAGAGAGCGTTTTAAAGATACGCCGCTTCGTAAGCTCTTCTCCGTTGATTGGAAAGCGCCTGTTTCACGTGAAACCTCTGCGCCGATTAATGAGACATTACCAGAAGATGCCGTAATCTTACCTATCTACAATGGAATGGTGCAGGATCGTTGGATTAAAGATCACTCTTTACCGAATAATCTTTTAGTAAGAGCGACGAGTAATCTTTTAGAAATTCGCGTAGTAGAAAAGAGTGATATTGAGAAACCAGTCGTCATCTATCATTTTTCAGATGCGACAGATGGTGAAAAGATTCAAGTTGATTTTGATATCGTTGTAACAGTTGAAAAAGGAGCTAATGCCTCTTTGATGCTGGTAGAAGCTGGAAATGGTACATACTTGAATGTCGGTAGAGTGAATGTTGAGATTGCTGAAAATGCGAAAGTAGAGTTTATTCGTGCAGGGATCAATGCTGATTCTGCATCATCTCTTTTTAATTTCCGTTCTGAGCAATCGGAAAAAAGCCATTTTCATTATATGAGTTATCAGGCAACGGGGGATTTAACTCGCTCAGATATTCATCTA
>NZ_CP187366.1:1690000-1805000 GCF_058188435.1 Ignatzschineria sp. 22MB058224 | reverse complement strand
TCATCCTTTAACTGAATATATAGGTTTAAGGAAGCGAACCTGGTGAACTGAAACATCTAAGTAACCAGAGGAAAAGAAATCAATTGAGATTCCCGCAGTAGTGGCGAGCGACCCGGGAGTAGCCGATATATGATAGCTGTTTATATAGAAGAATCATCTGGAAAGATGAGCCGTAGAGGGTGATAGCCCCGTATTTTAAATGTAGACAGTGGTACTAGGTATATCAACAAGTAGGGCGGGACACGTGAAATCCTGTCTGAACATGGGGGGACCATCCTCCAAGGCTAAATACTCGTAATCGACCGATAGTGAACAAGTACCGTGAGGGAAAGGTGAAAAGAACCCCTGTGAGGGGAGTGAAATAGAATCTGAAACCGTGTACGTACAAGCAGTGGGAGCCCTTTTTAGGGTGACTGCGTACCTTTTGTATAATGGGTCAACGACTTACATTCTGTGGCAAGCTTAACCGAATAGGGTAGGCGTAGGGAAACCGAGTCTTAATAGGGCGTATAGTCGCAGGGTGTAGACCCGAAACCAGGCGATCTACCCATGGCCAGGCTGAAAGTTAGGTAACACTGACTGGAGGGCCGAACCCACATCTGTTGCAATAGATGGGGATGAGCTGTGGGTCGGAGTGAAAGGCTAATCAAG
This sequence comes from Ignatzschineria sp. 22MB058224, assembly GCF_058188435.1. Classification (NCBI taxonomy): domain Bacteria; kingdom Pseudomonadati; phylum Pseudomonadota; class Gammaproteobacteria; order Cardiobacteriales; family Ignatzschineriaceae; genus Ignatzschineria; species Ignatzschineria sp. 22MB058224. Next base: position 1,804,349 of record NZ_CP187366.1, on the reverse strand, counting down.
CTTGGAGATAGCTGGTTCTCCCCGAAAGCTATTTAGGTAGCGCCTCATGTAATTTACTTCCGGGGGTAGAGCACTGTTTCGGCTAGGGGGTCATCCCGACTTACCAACCCGATGCAAACTCCGAATACCGGAAAGTATTATCATGGGAGACACACAGTGGGTGCTAACATCCATTGTGGAGAGGGAAACAACCCAGACCGCCAGCTAAGGTCCCTAAATTATCGCTCAGTGGTAAACGATGTGGGAAGGCATAGACAGCTAGGATGTTGGCTTAGAAGCAGCCATCATTTAAAGAAAGCGTAATAGCTCACTAGTCGAGTCGGCCTGCGCGGAAGATTTAGCGGGGCTAAAGCGATATACCGAAGCTGCGGATGTATATTATAGAATATATGTGGTAGGGGAGCGTTCTGTAAGCCTGTGAAGGTGGACTCGTAAGAGCTGCTGGAGGTATCAGAAGTGCGAATGTTGACATAAGTAACGTTAATGCGAGTGAAAGACTCGCACGCCGAAAGACCAAGGTTTCCTGTTCAACGTTAATCGGAGCAGGGTGAGTCGGCCCCTAAGACGAGGCAGAGATGCGTAGTCGATGGGAATCAGGTTAATATTCCTGAACTCTCGTATCATGCGATGGAGGGACGGAGAAAGCTAGACCAGCTGGTGATTGGTATGCCAGTGTAAGCAAGTAGGTAGAGATCTTAGGCAAATCCGGGATCTTAATACTGAGATGTGAATGCGAGGAGCTTACGAGCTCCGGAGTGGTTGATGCTATGCTTCCAAGAAAAGCTTCTAAGCAATAGTGATATGAGAACCGTACCCCAAACCGACACTGGTGGTTGGGATGAGAATTCTAAGGCGCTTGAGAGAACTCGGGTGAAGGAACTCGGCAAAATCGTACCGTAACTTCGGGAGAAGGTACACCTTCCTTGGTGAATGCTTTACGCAGTAAGCTGAGGAGGGTCGCAGTGAAAAGCTGGCTGCAACTGTTTATCAAAAACACAGGACTCTGCAAACACGAAAGTGGACGTATAGGGTCTGACGCCTGCCCGGTGCTGGAAGGTTAATTGATGGGGTTAGCGTAAGCGAAGCTCTTGATCGAAGCCCCAGTAAACGGCGGCCGTAACTATAACGGTCCTAAGGTAGCGAAATTCCTTGTCGGGTAAGTTCCGACCTGCACGAATGGCGCAATGACGGCCAGGCTGTCTCCACCCGAGACTCAGTGAAATTGAAATCGCCGTGAAGATGCGGTGTACCCGCGGCAAGACGGAAAGACCCCGTGAACCTTTACTATAGCTTTACAGTGGATTTTGAATCTTTTTGTGCAGGATAGGTGGGAGGCTTTGAAGCTAAGACGCTAGTTTTAGTGGAGCCATCCTTGAAATACCACCCTGAAAGATTTGGAATTCTAACTTAGGCCCATTATCTGGGCTAAGGACATTGTATGGTGGGTAGTTTGACTGGGGCGGTCTCCTCCGAAAGAGTAACGGAGGAGTACGAAGGTACCCTCAGCCCGGTCGGAAATCGGGCTATTGAGTGCAAAAGCAAAAGGGTGCTTGACTGCGAGACAGACACGTCGAGCAGGTACGAAAGTAGGTTTTAGTGATCCGGTGGTTCTGTATGGAAAGGCCATCGCTCAACGGATAAAAGGTACTCCGGGGATAACAGGCTGATTCCGCCCAAGAGTTCATATCGACGGCGGAGTTTGGCACCTCGATGTCGACTCATCACATCCTGGGGCTGTAGTCGGTCCCAAGGGTATGGCTGTTCGCCATTTAAAGTGGTACGCGAGTTGGGTTCAGAACGTCGTGAGACAGTTCGGTCCCTATCTGCCGTGGGCGTTGGAAATTTGAGAGGAGCTGCTTCTAGTACGAGAGGACCGAAGTGGACGTATCTCTGGTGTTCCGGTTGTCATGCCAATGGCATTGCCGGGTAGCTACATACGGACGGGATAACCGCTGAAAGCATCTAAGCGGGAAGCCTTCCTCAAGATTAGATTTCCCTAGGGGTTTAACCCCTCTAAAGGTCCGTCGAAGACTACGACGTTGATAGGTTGGGTGTGTAAGTGCAGTAATGCATTGAGCTTACCAATACTAATTGACCGTGAGGCTTGACCATATAATAGGTCTTAGACAATTGACTACGAGACATGAAAGCGTTTCCAAAGTTAATGTGAATACACAAACTTAAGTGCACAACAAAACAATCAACGCGAGATAAATCGCCATTGCTGTTACAACCAACTAATCAAATTTATTTGTGAGTGGAGTGAGTATCACTTCAAGCACACACCAGTTTTCCTGGAAACAATAGCGCTATGGAACCACCTGATCCCATCCCGAACTCAGAAGTGAAACGTAGCAGCGCCGATGGTAGTGTGGGAGTTCCCATGTGAGAGTAGGTCATTTCCAGGGCTTAATTTGAAGGCCCCTAGTTCATTGAACTAGGGGCTTTTTCATTGCTGCGCGGAATAATCATAACCAATCGAAAATAGGTAAGTCCGCGATTTTTAGGCCAATACAAATACCAATACCAATACCAATACCAATACCAACAATCCCCGCCGGAGATTGCTTTAGCTTGAATTACATTTGAAATGAAAGATAAGGAATTGACTTGTACCATGTATTTTTATCTACCAAATGTGTGGTCTTATTATCAATAGTAAGATGCTGATTATCGTTGGGTACTTATCTATTGTCATAATGATATGATATGTTAACTAGAACACTTACGAGGATGGATGAATCAATGACAAACAAATCTCAGCAGAATCTGAAGTCTACAAAATATAATGAGCGCTCGCTATTAGGTAATTTTAAAGCCATTGAGCGTGAGAGAAGTAATGAGGGTATGGATATATCAACTTCGCGTGAAGCGCTTATTCGTTGTGAAAATATTCTCAATCACGCGGAATATAAAGCTGAGAATATCACTATTCGTAATATTAAACGTCTTGATTATCTTGAGTTGAGTTTCGACCCTCGTTTAACTGTGCTAATTGGTGAAAATGCGACTGGTAAGACAACAGTTTGCGAGAGTCTAACAAAAGCGCTTTCTTGGGTTGTCAGCGCGATTGCAAAAGAGGAAAAAACAGGACAAACAATTTCTGAAAATGAAGTTAAAGTCGGGTCAAATCATGCAGAAATTCAACTCCAATTAATGATTGATCCTTTTAATAATCTTGAGTTTAGTCTTACTCATAGCTTGCAAGATGGTGCAGATGCAAAAGTATCTGATTTTTCACAGCTAGAAGGAACCTCTAGAGTGATCCGTGAATGTGTTGTTAACGACGATTGTGAAGTGACATTACCTCTTTTTATCTTTTACAGTGTAAATCGTACAAATTTTATTCGTGGAGCAAGAAAGATACATTTGAATCGAGCGAGCGCTTATGATCATGCACTCGATGAAAAAATTCGTATTTCTGACATGATTGAATGGTTTGTGACACTTGAAAACCTTGCTAATCAATCGGAAAGATCCGAGATGCAGGATCTCTTGAGTTTTAAAAAACTACTACTTGAGACAATCGATAGCTTCAAAAAACGTAGTAAAGGCGCTGATGCCTTACAAAAAAAACTTGTTGATGAGATGAGTAGCGATATTGAGCAAAAAATTCGAGATACTGATGAGAAGATAGCAGCTATCGAAAATCGTCCTCATACCACTGCCGAGAAACTTCTGAAACTTGTTAATGAAACGGTAAAAATATTGATTCCCAATGCAAGTGGAATTTTCGTTGATCGGTCTACCGGTAAAGATCGTGTTGTTTTAGACATTTATGATGAATTACACGATATACAATTTCTATCTCATGGGCAACGTTCGGTACTATTTATGGTTGCTGACCTCCTTTCTCGCTTAGAAATACTTAATCCACATTTGGAAGATCCACGTCAAACACCGGGAATCATTATTATCGATGAGATAGAGCTACATCTGCATCCTACTTGGCAACAGACAATTATCGATTCCTTACTTAAGATTTTTCCTAAAATGCAGTTTGTGATTACAACCCATAGTCCTCAGGTAATTTCCACAGTTCATAAAAATCAGATTCGTTATTTGAAAAATGATTTTAAAACGAATCATGTTAAAGTTCATTCTCCACTATTCCAGACCCGAGGTTTATCAGCTGATAATATTTTATTGCGTATTCTGAATATGTCCGATGTTCCAAATATTAAGGAACAACAGCAGTATCAAAGTCTTGAAAAGATGATTGAAAATAATGTTGATAGCAGTGAGGAAGGGCAGCAACTCTATGATTCACTTGAAAAGCATTATGGAAAAGATAGTCTTGAAATGGAAAAAATCCGTAATTTACAGAAATTGCAGCGTATGCGCCAGCGTATATTGGAACGCCAATATCAATCTGATAATGAGGAATGAATCTCATGAAGAAGTTGGAACGTCCGCAAAAAATACCCAAGTGTTTAAGGCGAGCTCAACAACGGAAGGCTCAAAATTGGGAAAGATTTCGTGGCAGAGATCGCCGGCAGATTTGGGAAAAGTTGCATGAAATGCAGGGACAATATTGTGCATATTGTGAAAGTGAATTCTCGAGAGATGATAGTCACATTGAACATTTTTTTCCTCGAGCAAAATTTCCTGAGTTAACCTTTGATTGGAATAACTTGTTTGGCTCTTGTAATAATCAGTATACATGCGGGGTTTTTAAAGATGGGGGTAAAAATCCTTATCACGTTCGCCATAAGCTCCTGATAAAACCTGATGAAGATGATCCAGAGCAATTCTTCCGCTATTATAAAAATGGGCGTATTTCAGTCAAAAATAGTCTCAGTGATGAGAATTATTTACGGGCTAAAGAATCCATTAAAGCCTTTAATTTAAATCACCCTCCTTTGACAAAAATACGCCAACGTTATTTAGAACCATTACAGCAGTTAGAGGAGGAGTTTATAATCTGGTGTGATCTTTCTGCTGATGATCGACAATTGCGAAATGAACTAAAGAACGAATTACGTACATTGATTTATGAGCAAATTGGTACAGTTTATCAATCATTAAAAATTGATTATATTAAGCGGTATTTAGATCTTCTTGATTTAATCGATTTTAAAGAAATTAATAATATTTACCGGCGAAAAGGACGACAACGTCGGAAGTAATTCTGAGTATTCATTGTGTAATGAATACTATATGATATTGACTCTATGTCCAAAGGAGAAAACAGATGATTAAACGAATTAATAAGGGTGAGCGAATGTCTGATATCGTCATTAATGGCGATACCCTTTATTATACTGCGGTACCGACCCGTGTGGAAAACGATATCTACTTACAGATGCAAAGTACGCTTGCTGATATTGATCAGATGTTGAAAACAGCAGGAAGTGATAAATCCAAGATTTTAGATATTACGATCTTTTTAGTATCTAGTCATGATTTAGAGGGAATGAATCGTGCATGGGATGAATGGCTTGATAAAGAAAATCCTCCTGTACGCTGTACTGTGCAAGCAAATTTGATGAATCCACTTTGGAAGGTCGAAGTGAAGGTGATTGCTGCAGTTTAAAAATTTATTACTTTATTGATAATAAAAAGGTGTTTGTTTTGAAACAAACACCTTTTTATATGCGTGATAGACAGTGATCTGCTAGGTCATTGCGATCGCTCTTTGTAAGCGATCGAGCGTGCGTTTTTTTCCAACAAGATAGAGTGTTTCATCAAGGTTTGGCGAGTTTGTACGGCCAACGATTGCTGTACGCAGCGGCATACCGACTTTCCCCATCCCAACTTCAAGAATTTGAGTTACTTCTTTTACGGCTGCATCGAGGTTGGTAGGTTCCCAAGCATCGACGGCTGAAAGAATCTCAACGAGTTTTTCTAATACTGGCTTAGATACTGCGGTGAGTTGTTTCTCTTTTGCAACATTTTCAATCTCGATCTCTTCAACGAAAAGGTATTTGACCATTTCAGCAAGTTCGACAAGTGTTTCAACACGTTTAACGTGTGCTTCAACGACTTTTGTAAGATAGTTATCAAACTCTGGTGTACTTTCAGTTTTGATGCCGATTTTTTCTAAAAATGGTTTTAAGAGCATCGCAAGTTCAACGGGATTTTTCTCAATCATATAGTGTTGATTAAGCCAACGTAGTTTCGAGGTATTGAAAGCACTTGCTGATTTATTCACATTTTTAAGATCGAAATATTTCACCATCTCTTCAAATGAGAAAATCTCCTGATCGCCATGTGACCAGCCAAGACGTACAAGGTAGTTCAATACTGCTTCGGGTAAAAAACCGCGTTCGTAATACTCCATAACACCAACTGCACCATGGCGTTTAGAGAGCTTTTGTCCATCATCACCAAGGATCATGGCAAGATGTGCAAATTGTGGGACAGGCTTGCCCATTGCTTTGAAAATATTTACTTGGCGATAAGTATTATTGATATGATCATCCCCGCGGATAACATGGGTAATTTCCATGTCCACATCATCGATTACCACACAAAAATTATACGTTGGGGAGCCATCGCCACGCGCAATAATTAAATCATCTAACTCACTATTTTGTACGCTTAAATTGCCATGTACAAGATCACTAAAAGAGGTTGCACCAATTTGTGGTTGTTTAAAACGAACAACAGGTTTAATACCTTCCGGGATAGGTGGCAATGTTTTACCAGGTTCTGGGCGCCAAGTGCCATCATAACGAGGCTTCTCTTTTTTAGCTTCCGCTTTTGCGCGCATTTCAGCAAGCTCTTCTTGAGTACAATAGCAATAATAGGCATGTCCAGAAGCTAATAACTCTTCAATGACTTCTTTGTATCGATCAAAGCGTTTTGTTTGATAGTATGGACCTTCATCATACTTTAAACCTAGCCATTCTAAACTCTCCATAATTGCAGCCACAGCCTCCGGCGTTGAGCGTTCTAAGTCAGTATCTTCGATGCGTAGAACGGTCGATCCATTGTTATGAAGTGCAAAAAGATGAGAAAAGAGCGCAGTTCTAGCGCCACCAATGTGAAGATAGCCCGTTGGTGATGGGGCAAATCGAGTTTTAACCATCATGATTGTCCAAAATTTGTTGAAATATAAAATAGAATAATCCCTAATTGTACCACTTTTACTAGTACAAGCAGGGAGAATCTAGGGATTGATTGTATTGCTTACTCTTTTTGATTGTTATCTATTTCGGTAATAGTTGTATCATCGCCCTCTGCATTTTCGTTATCTTCTAATATCCTGCGTTTTTCAATACGTTTACCAATATAAAGTCCTACCTCAAAAAGCAGAAGTGCGGCGCTGGCAAATATAATCATAGAGAATGGGTCTGGGGGGGTAGCAATGGCAGATGCGGTAAAGATACCCACAATAATATAGGGCCGTTTACTCACTAAACTTTCAGTTTTAATGATTTTTAGAGAGATTAAGATAATCAAAATAATGGGAATTTCAAAAACAATACCAAAGAAGAAAAAGAGGCGCAAAATTGTGGAGAGATATTTATTAATATCAGTAGCAATTTCAACACCGGCCGGCGCAGAACCCGTTAAAAACTTAAACATAATCGGCATGACTGCATAATAGGCGAAGAGCATTCCTAAATAAAAGAGAATGACACTTGTGAAGATAATAGGAAACGCGATCTTTTTTTCATGTTGATAGAGCCCTGGTGCAACAAATGCCCAAACTTGATAGAGTACCCAAGGAATCGCAATAAAGAAAGATACCCAAAGAGTAAGCTTTATCGGAGCTAAAAAGGGTGCGATAACATCGGTAGCAATCATTTTACCGCCTTCAGGCATGGCATTGAGAAGCGGTGTCGCGACGAAATTATAGATATCATTCGCGAAGTATATTAAACAGACAAACACTAAAAGGACACCAAGACTTGCCCGAATAAAACGGTCTCGGAGTTCAATAAGGTGATGAATAAAGGTCTGTTCTTTTGAAGAGGTATTGTCCGTCATAGATGTCATATATTTGCGTTAACCAAGTGGGATTAAACGGTAAAAAGTTGCTCTTGAATTAGTCGAGTACCGGTAATCCCTAAAAGAAGAATAACCGCTGTTAAAAGAATATATTTCGCGGCTCGTTGTCCACGGAGTCCAAATTTGAGATGCGCAAATAGAATCGCACCGTATAAAGCCCATGCAAATCCTGTTAAAACAGTTTTATGGATAAAGTGCGGTGAAAACCATTGATCTATAAACGCAAAACTTGTAATGAGGCTACATGTTAAGGCAATGAAACCCATTAAGAGTAATCGAAATAGAAGTAACTCCATTCGCATGATGGGAGGGAGTTTGTGAGTAATTGATCGTTTTTGTTTTAATGCTCGATCGCGAAGATAGACCAGTAATGCCTGAATGGAGGTTAGTAATAAGATTGCATAGGCTAATATTGAGGTAAGGATATGCAAGCTTAACCATGGTGAAGCGGTGCCAAAACTTACTTCATTGGTATTGAATAAGGAAAGTCCTTGCGTGATAGCTGCGAAAAGAATGATCACAATCGCCGTATTCACATGGCGTTTTATGTAGGGGATGATTAAAAGAACCATCACTAAAGAGGAGACTGAAAGCGCTTCAAAGGCACTAATCTCTTGGAAATTCCCTTGTGCTAATTGGTAGCTAAGATTTCGTGCTTGCAGCAATAACCCCGCAAAAATGCCGATATAACTAAGTATCCACCACCATTTTTTCTCTTTTTTGAGCAGTGCGCCAATTAGAAAAAGCATGGTCAGAAGATAGAGTCCAATGTTGATCACTATTAATGTCATGGTCTAAAAATCTTCCCTTTTTATATCTTGGAGGGAACTTTAAAGAAGTCCCTAATTCAAGTAAACTATACAGTGATTTTACTAGAAATTTTATAAGAATTATAAATAAAAGCTAAAAAGGGTTTTTATGTTTGAGAATTTAAGCGGTCGTTTACGACAAACGATGCGTTCACTCCGCGGGCAAGCCCGTTTAACAGAGAGTAACATTCAGGATGCACTGCGTGAAGTGAGGATGGCACTTTTAGAGGCAGATGTTGCACTTCCGGTGGTGAAAGATTTTATTAATCAGGTTAAAGAACGAGCAGTGGGTCGTGAAGTAATTGATAGCCTGAATCCTGGACAAGTATTTATTAAAGTGGTTCATGAAGAGCTCATAAAAATTATGGGTGAAAGTAATGAATCATTAAATCTTCGGACACAGCCGCCGGCAATAATTTTAATGGCGGGTCTTCAAGGTGCGGGTAAAACAACATCCGTCGGTAAGCTCGCGCGTTTTCTTGAGGAGAAAGAGAAAAAGAAAGTTGCAGTTGTCAGTGCAGACGTCTATCGTCCTGCTGCAATTGAACAGTTAAGAACCGTTGCTGGCAAAGTTGGTGCCGAATTTATTCCATCGACGGCGGATGAAAAGCCTGTGGATATTGCGCGTAAAGCGATTGAAAGTGCGAAGCTGATGAATGCTGATGTTCTGATTGTCGATACTGCGGGTCGTCTTCATATTGATGAAGAATTGATGGGTGAAATCAAAGATGTGCACGCTGTATTGAACCCTATTGAGACACTCTTTGTTGTCGATAGTATGACGGGACAAGATGCAGCAAATACAGCAAAAGCATTTAATGATGCACTGCCTCTAACCGGGGTGATTTTAACGAAAATTGATGGTGATGCGCGTGGTGGTGCGGCATTATCGATTCGTCATATTACGCAAAAACCGATTAAATTTCTCGGTGTTGGTGAAAAGTTAGAAGCTTTAGAACCTTTTCATCCTGATCGTTTAGCCTCTCGAATTTTGGATATGGGTGATGTTTTATCACTTGTTGAAGAGATGGAAGCGAAAGTTGATCGCCAAGAGGCCGAGCGTTTAACTAATAAATTTAAGAAAGGGGAAGGGCTCGATCTTAATGACTTTAAAGCGCAAATGGAACAGATGCTCAATATGGGTGGCATTAATACGTTATTGACAAAATTGCCGGGAATGGGTGATATCGCCGAGAAAGCCAAAGGTAAAGTGGATGATAAAATTTTCGTACAGAAGATTGCGATTATTAATTCAATGACACCCGCTGAACGAGCAGATCATAAATTAATTAAAGCGCCACGTCGTAAACGTATCGCTGATGGTTCTGGTGTGAATATCCAAGACGTTCATAAACTTTTGAAAGAGTTCGATCAAATGCAGCGTATGATGAAACAATTCAAAGGGGGTGGAGTTCGTAAGATGATGCGCTCTTTGAAAGGTAAAATGCCGAAACGTTAAAGTAAACGAGTGGATTTTGAGCCTGATATCCTTACGAGATATCAGGCTTTTTTATTGTCGAATAGAACTCTATGGCATAATTAGTAAATCAAATTAAGACGATCGTTATTAATTTCCACTTAAAATTAAAGGGTATAGACGATTATGAATAATCATCAATCAAATCCTCCAACACTTGACTCTGCGGCAATTGCTACACAAAAAGTAGCACAATCTCAAGTTAATGAAAGTTCATTATTGGCGCAGACATTAGCTAATGCGTTAAATGCATCAACGATTGAAGCGCGTCGTAAACGTCGCTGGAATATCTTTTTTAAACTCTTCTTCGGGGTGATTTTCCTATTATTAGTATTGCTCTTTTTTACTATTAAAAGTATCGGTAATTCTAATATCCATATCGATTCACAAGGAAATATTGTTGATCGTTATACCGCGGTTATCGAAGTTAAAGGGATGATTGCTGATGGTATGGATGCAAGCGGCGACAAAATTATGACGGGTTTACAAAAAGCTTTTCAAGATCCTAAAGCTGCTGGCATTATTCTGCGTATTAATTCAGGAGGTGGTTCACCAGTACAAAGTGGCTATGTCTATGATGAGATTAATCGGTTAAAGAAATTATTTCCTAATAAACCCATCTATGCTGTCATTGAAGATATCGGTGCTTCTGGCGCGTACTATATTGCATCGGCAGCAGATGTAATTGTTGCAGATAAAGCAAGTTTAGTAGGATCTATCGGGGTTACGGCTGCCGGTTTTGGCTTTAATAAGTTAATCGATAAAGTTGGGATTGATCGAAGACTGTATACCTCTGGGGAATATAAAGCCTTTTTAGATCCTTTCTCGCCACAAAATGCGGTGGAGACTGAGTTTTGGAAAAGTGTTTTAGATGGTGTTCATCAACAGTTTATTGCGGCGGTAGAAGCTGGACGTGGTGACCGTTTAAATCGTGATTATCCCAATCTTTATAGTGGTTTGATTTGGAATGGTGAGCAGGCATTGGAGATTGGGCTGATTGATGGACTTGGATCACCTTCTGAAGTCGCACGGGAAGTCTTTAACGCACCTTTTATCGTCGATTTTACTGAGAAAGAAGATCCTTTTTCTCGGATGATGAAAGGCTTAGGAATGGGAGTTGTCTCCGGTATTCGTTCAGCATTTCCTGAAGTAGAGTGGCATTAATCCGCTAACTAAAAACTTGATGAACTATAAAGAATAAAAGCGCCGGCATATTAATGCTTCGGCGCTTTTTTATAAATATTAAATATAGCGTAGTATTATGCTATTTTTTGATAACTGATACTGCTCGTCTTACAAAGACAATTGCGATCGTGATAAAGATAATCAACCCAAATAGCTGTTGTAGCATTGGGGTTGATGCACCAAAGAAACCTTCCATATAACTTGAAAGAGAGAGTGGCGCATCTTTGCGCTCATCTGGAATGGCATCAATGTTCATGGTGATTACAATAATGGTCGCAAGAATCACACCCACAAGGCTCTCACCAACAATGAGTCCTGATGCAATAAGTGCACTTTTACGATCAGCCTTACGATACTCTTCGGTGCGTACTTTTTCGGGTTTACCAGCAAGGCGTCTATGAGCAATACGTTTAATAATCCATGAGAGTAGACCGCCGATAAAGATCGGAGTAGTAATCGATGGTGGCAGATAAATTCCCATCCCCACAGCTAATGCAGGTAGGCGGAATTTAGAACCACTTCTTGCTAAGAAAAAGTCGAGAATAATAATCGCAGCACCAAGCACAAGACCAATGATAATCATGGTCCACTCAAGTTGATGTGAGAAGATACCTGAAGAGATTGTGGCCATCAATGTTGCTTGTGGAGCCGCTAATACTTGAGACTCATCCATGCCAGGACGAGGAAGCGCGCCAGTAAAGCCATATGCTTGATAGAGAATATCTAATACAGGTGCGATTACAATTGCTCCTACAACGCATCCAATTAAGAGAGCAACTTGCTGCTTCCACGGTGTTGCATGCACAAGATATCCCGTTTTGAGATCTTGCAGGTTGTCGTTAGAGATACATGCAATCGCAAGTACAACACTTGTTGTGAAAATCGCAAGCGCTGTTGCAAATTTGGTACCATCTGCAGAATCCATTAATCCTGAAGATTCACCAATCAAAAGTAACAAAATCGCAACAATCGTAATCGCAACGATACCAATCCCTGAGATGGGACTTGCAGAAGATCCAACTAACCCCGCCATGTAACCACTTGCAGCTGCGACTAAAAACCCCATTACAAAGGCAAAAAGAACAGAAAAACCAACTAAGGTCCATGCAAGGCCGGCAGAGAGGTTTGCATCACTGATGAAGCTGTAAAAAGTACCGATTAAAATTACGACCATTGCCAACATAATGAGGAGAATCGTTTTCGGTGAGAGATCTTGTTCAGTACGTTTTGTCGTATTGCCTGTTTCCCCTTTAAACGCGCCAAGCGACATTTTAATGCCTTCAATAACAGGTTTAAAGAGCGTTAATAGTGTCCAAAGCGCTGCAATTGCCAATGTACCTGCTCCGATAAAGCGAACATCTTGTGCCCAAATTTGAGAAGCAATCGCTCCATAACTCATGTCTGCTGGGAAGGTTCCAATACTACTTAAGATTGGTACAGCAATTCCCCAAGCGATGATGGCACCAATAATAATCGCGATACAAGAGACAATTCCTACAAGATAACCAGCGCTCATTAGCGCTAAAGAAAAGCCCATTGGAATTTGAAATAACGCTTTTCCCGTAGTAACAAAATAGGCAGCACCTCCGGAAATAATACGAAAACCTCCGGTAAATAGTGCAACAACAGCAGCAATACTGGTTCCAAAGAGAATATCTTTTAAACCCTCTTTTGAGGAGGTATTTCCCTTTGCATCAACTTCTTCGTTACATCCCGCTTTTAAAATTTCAGCAGCGGCAACGCCCTCAGGATAAGGAAGGTCACTTTTAACGACCATTACATGGCGAAGGGGGATAGAGAAGAGTACTCCAAGCATTCCACCTGCCGCACAGATAAAGAATGTCATAAGGAAATGAAAGTCTTGCCAATAACCAATCATCAAAAGGCCGGGGATTGCGAAAATAATGGAAGAGAGTGTTCCGGCTGCAGATGCTTGGGTTTGCACCATATTGTTTTCGAGAATAGTCGAGCCAGCAAAGAGGCGAAGTACCGCCATTGAAATAACCGCTGCCGGAATTGCAGAGGAGAATGTTAAGCCGACTTTTAGACCAAGATAGACGTTTGATGCGGTAAAGATCACCGTAATTAAAGCTCCGAGAATCATGCCTCGGAGCGTCAGTTCTCGCATTTGATTCATGACGATCCTTCGTTAATTTAAAAAGATTATAAGTTTACTATTGATTGTTATCGTGTGCATTAAAATCATATCATCCATGATTTTTCTAAAAAGATGAATGAATAGAGATAATTAAGATGCTTTTTTAAGAGAAAAGCCCTCTAATTGGTTGATGAGGGCTATTAGATAGTTATAGAGATAATCAATGGCTCACTAATGATTGTTTAGTTATCAATAAGCACCGCTTCCATCAATAGGCTTGCTGTCGCGGTATTGAACGCCACCGGAATATTATAGAGCGTTGAAAGACGGATGAGCGCTTTGACATCAACATCGTGTGGCATTGGTGTTAACGCATCGGTGAAGAAGATGAGCATATCGAGCTTATCAGTACATATCATTGAGCCAAGTTGTTGATCACCGCCTAAAGGCCCACTCTTTAAACGCGTTAAAGAGAGATCTGGATAGGCATCTAAAATATGTTGTCCAGTTGTTCCTGTTGCAAAAAGATCGTGTTGTCGAAAGTAGGGGAGATAATCACCAACCCAATCAACAAGTAGTTTCTTCTTTGCATCATGCGCCACTAAGCCGATAGAAAGTCTTTTCATGGTCTACCTTTTATTTAATAAATAAATCATCTTTAAATACCGTCATTGTAGACTAACATCGATATTTAAAGTAGATACTTATCAGCTATTTCTCTGATTTTTCAATTTTTATAGTGCGATTAAAAAATGGCAGTGACTTCCAATGAATGCCACTTGTCTCCATCACCACAATTGGTGCTAATAAGAAAAGCGCCACGATATTGGGTAATACCATTAATCCATTAAAGAGATCTGCTAACTGCCAGACGAGGTCAACTTTGACAAAGGCCGCGAAGAAAACACCCATTATCACGACAACTTGGAATGCTGGGACGGCAGTTCGATGTTTGAAAAGATAGCGGACGTTTGTTTCTGCATAATAATACCAGCCGATAATGGTTGAGAATGCAAAGAAGAGAAGTGATATTGCAATAAAGATTCCACCAGCTGAACCAAAAATCATTTCATAGGCATATTGCGTAATTGTAATTCCTGTTCCTTGTCCATCGAAGAATGAGAGGAAGGATGGATTCGTAGTTCCTGATGCTTCCCAGCCACGAATCCCTGAGGTAATAATCACAAGACCTGTTAATGTCACAATGATACCCACAACAAAAACGCCCATCATTGCAATATAGCCTTGCTCTTCTGGTGTTTTAACTTTTGCTACTGCATGGGCGTGAGGCGTTGATCCCATTCCTGCTTCGTTAGAGAAAAGTCCACGGGCAATGCCAAGTCGCATCGCTTGTTGAATTGCAATACCTGCACCACCACCGAGTACTGCTGCTGGATTAAATGCGGCAATAAAGATCGCTTTAAACGCCGGTAAAATATATTGGTAATTCATCGTAAGAACGATAATAGCGCCAATAAGATAGAAAAAAGCCATGGAGGGAACAACTTTTTCGGTAAATGCAGCAATATTTTTAATGCCACCAATCACTAAAAGAGTCACAAGTACAGCGACAAAAAGACCTGTGACCCATGTTGGAATTGAGAGTGATTTTTCAAAAGCGGCGGCAATGGAATTTGATTGCACCATATTTCCGATGATGCCAAGCGCAAGAATAATCAAGACTGCAAAGATTATGGCTAACCACTTAAGCTTTAAACCTTTTTCAATATAGTAAGCAGGCCCACCAACAGCTTGACCAGTTCGATCTTTAGAACGATATTTCTGTGCCAGAATCGCTTCGGCGAAGATTGTGGCCATTCCAAAAAATGATGATATCCACATCCAAAAAATTGCACCAGGACCGCCGGCGATAATGGCTGTTGCAGGACCTGCAAGATTTCCTGTTCCTACTTGTCCAGCAATTGCAGTAGAAACCGCTTGGAATGAGCTCATTCCACTTTTATCGGCACTTTTACCTTTAAGTGAGAATTTAGAAGTTAATGCACCAAATGCGGTTTTAAATTTACGAACTTGAATGCCTTTAAGCAATATGGTGTAGAGAATACCGATTCCACAAAGAAGATAGACAAGCAGATAATCCCAAAGGATATGTTGAAAGCTAGTGAGTAAGGATTCAAAAGTCATAATAATTTCCTATCGCATGGATGAGGTATAGCGCCATTTTTGGGTTTAAAATCAAGGAATCTCTTAAATCTCATAGCTATTTTAGAGAAGACTGTATAATAGCTGATGACTTAGAGTGAGATGTTTATGTATCTCAAATAGAGATAATTATAAGCATAAATTGTGAAAGATAAAAGAAGATACCATGTAAAAGTGAGGAGGAAAATCACTATGGATGTATTAGTCTTAGGGAGTGGCGCGGTTGGCACATCGCTTGCTTATTTTTTAGCCAAAAAGGGGTTTAAGGTTACTGTCGTTGATCGCCAAGATGGTGCAGGACTAGAAACAAGTTATGGAAATGCTGGTCAGATTTCACCGGGATATGCGTCTCCATGGGCAGCTCCAGGGATTCCTTCAAAAGCGATTAAATGGTTGATGCAGAGTAAGCATGCACCTTTAGCGATTCGTCCGACATCAAGTCTAAAACAGTATCAATGGATGATGCAGTTGCTCCTTAATTGTAACGAAAAACGTTATGCTATTAATAAAGCACGTATGGTCCGTGTTTCAGAATATAGTCGCGATTGCTTACGTGAACTACGTGCAGAGATCGACCTTCATTATGAAGAGCGATCACTTGGTACAACACAGCTTCTTCGTACTGATAAACAGATGGAAGCAATTAAAAAAGATATTGAGGTTCTCGAAGCGTTTAATGTACCTTATGAAGTCCTAAATCAAGAAGGCATTGTAAATGTTGAGCCTGCACTAGCTAATACAGTTCATAAACTTGCCGGAGGATTGCGTCTTCCTAATGATGAAACAGGAGATTGCTATCTCTATACTAGTCGTTTAGCAGAGAAGGCGAAAGAGCTAGGTGTGATCTTTAAGTTCGGTTGCGTTGTTGAAAAAATTGAAACAAGTGGTAACAAAGTAACGGGTGTTCAAGTGGATGGTGAGCTTTTAAAAGCAGATGCTTATGCCGTCTGTTTAGGAAGCTACGGCGCGGAAAAACTTGCACCAATCGGTATTTATATTCCTGTTTACCCGCTTAAAGGGTATTCATTAACGATTCCGATTACTAATTCGGAAATGGCACCTAAGTCTACAATTTTAGATGAAACATACAAAATTGCGATTACCCGTTTCGATAAGCGTATTCGTGTCGGAGGAATGGCAGAGTTAATGGGATATGATTTAAGTCTTGATCCGCGTCGCCGCGAAACCTTAGAGTTTGTGACGAAAGATCTTTATCCCGAAGGCGGCGATATTCCTAAAGCTGAATTCTGGACAGGGTTACGACCTGCAACGCCTGATGGAACACCTATTTTAGGCCGAGCAAAATATGAGAACCTCTTTTTAAATATTGGGCATGGAACACTTGGCTGGACGATGGCCGCAGGCTCTGGTCGATATGTCAGTGATCTTATTGCCGGTGAAAATCCAGAGATTAGTACAGAAGGCTTGGATATTACGCGTTACAAGTAATCATCACGATGGCTGTTGATCATTGTTAGATTTATCAAGAGAGATTCGTTTATAAAGATTTATTCTTTTCGCGAATCTTTTTTTATTTTGCTGCTATTTTGTAGAGAGTGTTTGACGTGGCGTGTATCATCGAAAAAATAGAAAATCCTCGAATAATACCAATGAGTCTGCTTCTACTTGCTGATCCATCGATTGCACAAATTCAATCCTATTTGTATAGCAGTACTGCGTTTGGCGTTCGAGAGATCTCAACTTCATCAGGGAGAATTGTGGGTGTTATTCTCATTAAAAGCTTGGTGTCGGAAAAATCTTGGGAAGTGATGAATCTAGCGGTTGAAGACTCCTTTCAACGCCGAGGAATTGGCCGCAGATTATTAATGGCAGCAATAGATTTTTTGAAAAAATCAGGTGCAGAGCATCTTCATATTGCAACCGGTAATAGTAGTATCCATCAATTAAAGCTTTATCAAGAATGTGGGTTTGAAATTAGTGGGGTTATTCCAGATTATTTTCGAGAGCATTATTCTGATCCCATATATGAAGATGGGATTGAATGTCGAGATCGTATTGAGTTTGTAAAATCCTTGTCTAAAATGACTAAAGATTAATGTAGTGGGATTTTTGACGATAGATTCGTACACCCACAGCATCCGTATCTTCAATTGCCGTTAATTTATTTAACTCGATTGAAAGTGCCGGGATATCGAAAGATTCAATTAACTTACGGGCAAGGGTTTCTGTAAACGTTTCTACTAGTTGAAACGCGGATTTTTTAGCAAATTCTTTAATATAATTACTTACTTTTTCGTAATCGAGCGTCAGTGCGATATCATCTGAATTTGCCGATGGTCTATTATCCCATTCCATCTCAATATTGAGTGTAATCGGTTGTTTTTCAACTCGCTCTTTGGGATATATTCCAATAATAACCTCAAGTCTCAGATTTTTAATAAACACAATATCGGTTGATGAATTCTTATTGAGTGTTGCCATTTTATCTATTCCTTTTAGGTACTTTAGGAGCTGTTTTTTCAGCTAAAAGATTATCGTAAACAATTGCTGTGGTCATCTATTTTAGATGGAAAGAGATTAACGAAGTTTAAGTATGATTGAAATATTAGGATTAAAAAAATGCTCTATCATGTGATAGAGCATTATCGATTTTTATGCGATGTGATGATTAATAACCGCCATTAAAACCGCCAGATGCACCAATTGTTGCCATCATAATCAGCATTAAGATGATGTAGAAAAGAAGAAGAATCGCAACAAAGATCCAGTAAGCACGGAAAAAGTTTGTTTTAGTTGGATTTTTAGCATCAATTGCCCATACGATTGCCATAACAAAGCCAACAATTGGAATTGCAATGATAATCATAGTAATTAACCAATCTTTCACACTCATAACTGGAGAATGTGTTGTATTTTGCAAGTTATTTTGAGGTTCCATAATTAAATTCTCTGTAATTGAAAATATTTAGTAAAACTTTATTGGTTAATAAAGTCATGCGTATTCTATAACGCTTTCTTGAAAATCGAAACAGTTGCAACAAGATTTTCAATAATTTAAGTTAAATGAAGAACTAAAATAGACCTCTTTTGTATGATTTTAATAGAGTGCCGTTGGATAAGAGCCTAATACCTTGAAGAAAGATGACACTTCTTTAATCTCACTGAGTGCGAGTTTTAGTCCATGTTCACTTTGATGTCCAAGCACATCAATAAAGAAAATATAGCTCCAATTGCTATTTTTGGATGGACGCGATTCAATGCGCGACATCGTAATATTATATTTTGATAATGGCGCAATGAGATGTAATAGCAATCCGGGACGATCATTCGCGGAGACAACAATTGTCGTTTTATCATTACCACTTGGTGGAATCTCTTTATTGCCAATGATTAAGAATCGAGTGCTATTAGTGAGATTATCTTCAATATTTTTTTCTACAATCGGTAAATGATAGACTTCAGCTGCCTGTTTTCCTCCAAGTGCCGCTGTTCCTGCTTCTTTTGCCGCTCTTTCTGCAGCACCTGCGTTCGAGTTTGTCGCAATTCGTTCTGCATGCGGTAGATATTCATCTAGCCACGAGCGGCATTGAGCAAGAGATTGAGGATGAGCATAGATGATTTTAATCTCTTTAAGATCAGTCTCATGGCTCATTAAATTTTGATGGATTTTAAGCTCGGTTTCGCCGCAGATAAAGACATTCGAGGTTGGGAAACAATCAAGAGTTTGGTTAACCGCTCCTTCTGTTGAGTTTTCGATAGGTACAACGCCAAAATCGAATTTATTAGACTCAACGGCATGAAATATCTCGTCGATTGTGCGAATAGGGGTGCGTTGCGCAGAACCTCCGAAATGCTTAATTGCTGCTTCTTCGGTAAAAGTACCTTCTGGGCCTAAATAGGCAATATTTAGCGGTTTTTCTAAAGAGAGGCAGATAGACATAATTTCTCTGAAAAGACGAGCGATATCCGTATCGGCGATGGGGCCAGGATTATTTGTCATTTTACTTTTGAGAATTTGTGCTTCACGTTCAGGGCGATACATCTCGGTATCACCATTGGCGATCTTGATGTCACCAATTGCTTTCGCTGCTTTTGCCCGTTCATTGAGGAGCTTCAAAATTTCGTTATCGATCTTATCAATCGCGTTGCGATGAATGCTTAATGGGTCATTAGAATTATTGTTCGTCATTGCGCGTGTAATCCGGTCTCTCTCAGGTAATTAAATAAGCTACATTCATTCTAATTGAAAGGATGTAATTCAAAAATCTTAATGTATGATTAATATCATATATTGATATTTTGGAAATTAAAAAAATCATCGAGGGAAGATGCATGAGAACCATTTTTGAATTTGAAGGCTTAATGCCACAATTGGGTGAAGGTAGTTGGATTGCGCCAAATAGTACTGTGATTGGTGATGTTCGAATGGGGAAAGATGTCTCAATATGGCCGGGTGTTGTGATCCGTGGCGATGTCAATTATGTTGAAATAGGTGATAGAACGAATATTCAAGATGGTTCGATTATTCATGTCACAAATGTAGGTGCAAATCCCCCTTATGGATACCCTACAATTATTGGTGCCGATGTTACAGTCGGGCATGGCGCTATGCTTCATGGATGCACCGTAGAGGAGGGGGTTTTAATCGGTATGCGAGCAATTTTACTTGATGGCTCAAAAGTTGAAAAACACAGTATTCTTGGCGCAGGCGCATTATTGGCGCCGGGAAAAGTTGTGAAAACCGGTGAAGTTTGGGTGGGCGCGCCGGCACGGAAAATCAAAACATTGACGGATCAAGAGATTGAAAATTTATATCATTCGGCTAAACAATATGTGGCCTTAAAAGATCGTTATCTAAAAGATTGGGCAAAGTAGTTATCATTATTAAAAATGAAGGGATAACATCGATACTTATGATAGCCGAACGTTGAAAAAAATAGGGATTTTAGGGACGCATTTATGGGCAAACAATGGCTTACTGTTTTGATACAACGTTACGGCTCTTTAAAAATTCTTCATCTGTTATCGAAATCTATAATGCATTACGCTAAGGCAGATGCTATTCTCTCAAAGTCCTGTGTGTGGATCAGTTCCCATCTTTGTTAACTAGCTGAAACATTTGTGTTTTTATGGCTCGCATGTTTTAGTTGTCTAAGGTTGTGAACAACTTTGTGGATAAGTCTTGTAGAGCTAGATCTTTTGTGGTGAATCTTTCAAATCTCTCATGAATGCTTATGTGTTACGAATAGCAAGCTTTAAAATATCATGCTATAATTCTAAGATAAGTTAATCTTTTTTATAGATGCAATCTTATCGAGTGATTTTGAATCCATAGTAGATTTGCATTCACCAATAGCGTTTGCTTATGACTCACCCAATATAAGGTTCGAGAAGAGGATATATGAAGTTAGTTATTCAAAGAGAGCAGTTGATGAAGCCCCTTCAGGCAATCATCGGTGTGATTGATAGAACACAAACACTCCCTATTTTAGCGAATGTAAAATGTGTTGTTAGTGAGGATGAAATCACCTTAACCACGACTGACTTAGAGATTGAACTTACTTGTTCCTTTCCTCATATTCCCATTGAACAAGGTGCAATCACATTTCCTGCTCGTAAATTATTCGATATCTTAAAAGCCCTTCCAAATGGCATTGAAGTCCAGATCGAAGTCAAAGATCTCAGAGCAACGATTACAGCTGGTCGTTCGAAGTTTACACTGAGCTGCTTGTCTGTTGATGAGTATCCTGTATCAGATCACTTGGAGTTTGAAAAGACATTAACACTGCCAAAAAATGAATTACGTCGTTTAATAGAGCGTGTTGCGTTCTCGATGGCCGTATCGGATGTTCGTTATTTTCTCAATGGCTTACTACTTGATGTAAACGGAACAGAGCTCAATGCGGTAGCAACAGATGGACATCGTCTCTCTGTTTCTTATTTAATGCTTCCGGAGTCCTCAGGCATTGAGAAACAATTAATTATTCCGCGTAAAGGTGTTGAGGAGCTTTTAAAACTTATTGAGAATGAATCTGCGCCACTTCACTTAGAATTGAGTGAAAATCATTTGCGCGTTGAGTTGGGCAGTATTGTCTTTACGACCAAACTGATCGATGGGAAATTCCCCGACTATAAACGAGTAGTGCCACCATTAGGTGATAAAATTATTGTGGCAGACCGTCAAGGCTTGATCGAAGCATTGACGCGCGCTTCGGTTTTATCACAAGATAAATTCCGTGGAATTCGTTTTACTGTTTCCGATTATCTCTTGAAGCTTCAGGTGAATAATCCAGAACAAGAGCAAGCAGAAGAAGAAGTCGAAGTAAATTATCAAGGTGAGTCTTTTGCAACCGCATTTAATGTGGTTTATCTGATTGATGCGTTGAAAGTACTTGATGATGAAATGGTACGTTTAAGTTTCACCGCTCCTAATTCAAGTTGCTTAATTCAAAATTCTGATAGCGACGATGTTCGTTATGTTGTTATGCCAATGAGACTTTAATTTCGAGTGATTATACAATCATTACAAGTTGAAAAATTTAGGCATTTAGCGAGTCAAAACTTTGAATTTGACTCGCGCTTTAATTTAATTGTCGGCAAAAATGCATCTGGTAAAACATCACTTTTAGAATCTGTTTATTATCTTTCTCAAGTTCGTTCTTTTCGTACATCTCGAATTAATCAAGCAATTTGTGATGGAGAAGACTATTTTCGTGTCATTGCACAACTCTATTCTGTTGATCTAGAAATTTATTCTCACTTAGGTATTGAGCGTTCTCGCAGTGATATTCGTGTCCGCCAAGATGGTGAAACAGTACAAAAACGCTCTCACCTAGCGAAGCTTCTTCCTATGCTTTTTCTAGGCCCTGATACGGGGAATAATTTAATGGAAGAGCCAAAAGCTCGCCGACAGTATCTCGATTGGGGATTATTTCAAAATTATGAGCATTACTTACGAATATGGCAGAGATATGAGCGTGCGCTATCTCAACGAAATGCTGGATTAAAAAGTCATTTTTCGGATGCTGTTTTAAGTAGTATTGAAGAAGAACTTGCAGAGTCAGGGGAGCTGTTGCATCTTGCTCGTTCCAATTTTTTAATGGAAATCGTCCCCTACATTACGGCATTACTCAATCGATTGATTCGAGAAGAGGATTGGGAAATAGAATATCATGCAGGGTTTACACCTACCAAATTACGCGAAGCCCTAAATGAATCTCGAGCGCGAGATCGGCAAATGACTTTTACAAGATTAGGTCCACATCGTGGAGATTTCACTGTGAAATATAGTGGTAAGCCGGTAGCGCAGCATTTATCGCGGGGACAAATTAAGCTAGTAACGATTGCATTGATGCTTGCACAAATTCAATTACATCAATCCTTAAAACAGTCATCGACAATTTTATTGATGGATGATTTGACGGCAGAGCTCGATAAAGATCGTCGGCTAATCCTATTAGAGGAGCTTCTTGCTCAAAAATCGCAGCTTTTCGTAACATGTCTTGAAGCAGATGAGTTTCCTGAATTAACTGATTCAGCATTAAAAACTATGATGAGTCATTATCAACTTAATGACGGCGTTGCCCAAAAAATGGTATAATTCGCGGTTATTACGATAAAAGAAATTTATACGGATCATAAAGAGGTATTGTGAATGACAACTGAAAGTCAATCTCCAAGCATTAAGGTTTTAAGAGGGCTTGATGCTGTTCGTAAGCGCCCGGGGATGTACATTGGAGACACCGACGATGGAACGGGTCTTCATCATATGGTTTTCGAGGTGGTTGATAATGCGATTGATGAAGCATTAGCCGGTCACTGTGATGATATCAGTGTCACAATACATGTGGATAACTCGATTACTGTAACGGATAATGGTCGAGGTATTCCGGTAGAGATCCATCCTGAAGAGGGGGTTTCTTCCGCGCAAGTGGTTATGACTGTTCTTCATGCTGGGGGCAAGTTTGAAGACAACGCAATTACAGGGGGGCTTCACGGGGTTGGGGTTTCGGTTGTGAATGCGCTTTCTTCTAAATTAAAATTGACTATTTATAAGCATGGAAAAATCCACGAACAAGAATATACGGTAGGGGAGCCCGATTATCCTCTACGTGAAATTGGTGAGACAGATAAAAATGGTACAACTGTTTATTTTAAACCGAGTAAAGATGTCTTTACAGATATCGATTTTGAGTTTGATATTCTCTTTAAGCGCTTAAGAGAACTTGCATTCCTTAATTCGGGAATTCGTATTGTTTTAAAAGATGAACGCACAGATCGTGAAGAGATCTTTGAATACGAAGGGGGAATTAAAGCATATGTTGAACTCATCAATAAAAACCGCAATGAAATCCATCCTGATATTTTCTACTGCGATTGTCAACGTGACAATATTAATGTAGAGATTGCTTTCCAGTGGACAGATGGTTATCAAGAGAGTGTCTTCTGTTATACCAATAATATCCCTCAATCTGATGGAGGAACCCATTTAGCCGGTTTTAGAGCGGCGATGACGCGTACTTTAAATCGTTATATGCAAGATGAAGGGCTACTTAAGAAAGTAAAAGTCGCAACCACAGGTGATGATGCGCGTGAAGGTCTAACCGCGATTATCTCTGTTAAAATCCCAGGGCCTAAATTCTCATCACAGACAAAAGAAAAATTAGTCTCAAGTGAGGTTCGCCCAGTTGTAGATAGTGTTCTTGCAGAGCGTTTAGAGCAGTTTCTTTTAGAGCATCCCGATGATGCAAAAGCGATTACATCAAAAATCATTGATGCAGCAATGGCGCGTGAAGCCGCTCGCAAAGCACGCGAAAATACTCGCCGCAAAAGTGCATTAGATATTGCAGGCCTTCCCGGAAAACTCGCAGACTGTCAAGAAAAAGACCCGGCACAATCTGAACTTTTCATCGTGGAAGGGGACTCGGCGGGCGGTTCTGCAAAACAAGGTCGTAGCCGAAAATTCCAAGCAATTTTGCCATTGAAAGGAAAAATCCTTAATGTTGAACGAGCTCGTTTTGATCGTATGATTAGTTCAGCAGAAATTGGTACGTTAATTACAGCGTTGGGTTGTGGAATTGGTCGTGATGAATTTGACCCTGATAAACTTCGTTATCATCGTATTGTTATCATGACGGATGCTGACGTGGATGGGGCACATATTCGTACACTTCTTTTAACCTTCTTTTATCGCCAAATGCGTGAGCTCGTTGAAAGAGGGCATATCTATATTGCCCAGCCACCACTTTATAAAGTCAAACGAGGCAAACAAGAAACGTATATAAAGGATGATAATGAGTTAGCACTCTATTTCTTAAATACAGCATTAGAAAATGGCTCGATGCATCCAAGTGAAGATGCACCAGCTCTTTCATCTGTTGTTATGGAAGGACTTGCAAAACAGCTAATGAAAGTTGAGCATATCATCTCTCGTATTAATCACCGAATGCCTGAAGATGTACTTTATCATCTTCTTGAGATGCCGGCATTAACAGAGAGTTTATTAAGTGATTCATCATCTGTTGAATGGGCACAAAATCTAGAAGAAAAATTGCAACGTGATATTACTGAGGGCTCGATCAACTATCGTGTAAAAGCTGAACTCGAATCGCAAAAAATTACAGTAACGGCAGAGCGCTATAATATAGAAGATCATTATCAAATCGATGTTCGTTTTGTGAATTCTAATGAATATCAAGAAATTTCAACACTTTCTGAAGAACTTCATTCGCTTATTCAACCAGGTGCTTTTGTCCAACGAGGTGAGCGTACCTATAAGATTTCAGGTTTTAAAGAAGGGTTGGATTGGTTGATTAATGAGGCGAAAAAAGGACAACAAGTTTCTCGTTACAAAGGTCTTGGTGAGATGAATGCTGAGCAATTGTGGGAAACAACGATGGATCCTGAGTCTCGTCGTTTGCTACAAGTCAAAGTAGAAGATGCAGTGAAAGCTGATGAAGTATTCACAATGCTAATGGGTGATGAAGTTGAGCCCCGTCGAGAATTTATAGAGCAGAATGCCCAAATGGTTGGTAATT
Source organism: Ignatzschineria sp. 22MB058224 (assembly GCF_058188435.1). NCBI lineage: Bacteria > Pseudomonadati > Pseudomonadota > Gammaproteobacteria > Cardiobacteriales > Ignatzschineriaceae > Ignatzschineria > Ignatzschineria sp. 22MB058224. The sequence continues at coordinate 1,778,660 of NZ_CP187366.1, read as the reverse complement.
TGGATATTTAAGTTTTTCGGATCTCATAATTGATGAAATGAAATCTCATAATCTTTGAAACGAAGATAAAAAACCTCTGCTGTAAAAGCAGAGGTTTTATTTTATTGATTTTTTTTGTCTAAATGCGATCTTTTAATGGGAAAATCGGATGAGATGTACTATTTAAGTTGCTTGAGGTGATTCTAGAAATTCTGAATCCCATTAATATAATTGGGAGCTTATTGTAAGCAATAGATTATGTATACAACAGCATGCGTTAGATTTACGATTGATTAGGTAAATGAATAGCATATACTCGTTTTCTATGAAAAAAATTGTTATCATTGATCATCTTTCAATATAGATGACTAGTACTCAAATGATCACGCCACCTTGATTGAATCATCAGATCCATTTTCAACCGATAATAACCGGTATTTATGAATGATCTCTTCATTCTTTTTTCTGTGAATTCAAAAAGGGTTTAAAAATGTCTACATTGATTAAAAATCAGTGGTTTTCTAATATGCGTGGTGATCTTCTTTCGGGTTTAGTCGTTGCCCTAGCATTAATTCCAGAAGCTATTGCTTTCTCTATCATCGCAGGTGTGGATCCTCAAATCGGTATTTTTACCTCCATTACGATGTTGATTGTGATTGCTTTTGCCGGTGGTCGGCCAGGAATGATTTCTGCTGCGACAGGAGCGATGGCGCTTCTTATGGTAACGCTTGTTAAAGAACATGGGTTGCAGTATCTTTTCGCAGCAACTATTTTTACGGGAATTTTTCAACTTATCGCAGGATATTTAAAGCTCGGATCGTTAATGCGTTTTGTGCCTAATTCTGTCGTGACTGGTTTTGTGAATGCGCTTGCAATATTGATTTTTATGGCTCAATTACCTGAGTTGACCAATGTAAATTGGTATGTCTATCTGTTAGTTGCCTGTGGCTTAGGTATTATCTACCTTTTTCCTTATCTGCCTGTTATTGGAAGAATTCTACCATCACCCTTGATATGCATTATTATTTTGACCATTGTCGTGTCGATTTTGGGATTAGATCTTCGAACAGTTGGCGATATGGGGCAATTATCGAATACGCTACCCTCTCTTTTAATCCCGAATGTGCCGTTTAATCTAGAGACTTTCATGATTATTTTGCCTTATGCGATCTCCTTAACGATTGTGGGGCTTTTAGAATCGATGATGACTGGTGCTATTGTCGATGAATTAACAGGAACGGCGAGTAATCGAAATCGAGAGTGTAAAGGGCAGGGAATCGCCAATATGGTGACAGGATTTTTTGGTGGAATGGCCGGTTGTGGCATGATTGGGCAATCGATTATTAATATTAAATCGGGTGGTTCATCACGTCTTTCAACATTTGCGGCGGGAATCTATCTTTTGCTGATGATCCTGTTTTTGACAGACTTGATTCGTATTATCCCCATGGCTGCTTTAGTTGCGGTAATGACTATGGTCTCTATTGGAACATTTAGCTGGAGATCAATTATTCAGATTCCAAAGGTGCCGCTCTATACGAATGTGGTGATGTTGCTAACGGTTGCTGTTGTTGTTTATACCCATAATCTTGCTTATGGGGTGATTACAGGAGTTATCTTGTCGATGATTTTCTTTGCCTATAAAGTAGAGAAGGAACTCGATATTGATACCGACACCACTTTAGTAGATGGGAAAAGAGTCTATATTATCAATGGTGAGATCTTTTTTAGTTCGGCAGAAAAATTTATCAGTGCTTTTAACTTTAATGAATTGGTTAAAGAAGTTGTTTTAGATGTTCGCAAAGCCCATTTTTGGGATATGACCGCGATAATTACCCTCGACAAGGTGATTATGCGATTTATCCACTCAGGAGCAACGGTAAAAGTAATAGGACTTAATCCAGAGAGTGCGAAGTTTATCAAATCGCACACTACGCACGATCTGGCAATTTTTGTTGATAACTAAGCTCGGCTTCTTGCAAAAGTAGACGCTTCTCTGACTAGTTCTAAAGATGGACGAACGCCAGTGTAGAGAACGAATTGTTCTAATGCCTGAATGACAGCGATATCAGCACCACTGATAACAGTTTTATTGAGACTTTGAGCGAGTTTAATCATTGGCGTTTCAACGGGAAGGGCAACTACATCAAAGATGATTGATGCGTTACGGATATTTTCTGTGTTAAATGCAAGATCGTTAACTTCTTGTCCGCCTTGCATTCCAATCGGTGTGACGTTGATGAGCATCGTGTCACTTTCAGTATTGATTGAGGATTCTTCCACGTTATAGTCATAATGATAGAGGTTTGCTAAAGCACTTCCTTTTTCGATATTTCGAGCCACAATCGTGCCATTTTTAAAACCTTGATGATACAGTGCTCCGGCAACTGCTTTTGCCATTCCACCGCTACCTTTCAGTATAAAGGGTGTATTAGGATCAATCTGATTCTTTTTTAGCAATTCTACTACTGCTATATAGTCAGTATTATACGCCGTAAGAGAACTATTGGTATTAACGATAGTATTGATCGAATCAATCGCTTTTGCTGAGTGATCGATGATATCTACTAAAGGAATAACGGCTTCTTTAAAGGGCATTGAGACCGCACATCCCCTAATCCCTAATGCTCGAACACCTTTGATGGCATCTTCGATATTCTTAGTCGTAAACGCTTTATAGATATAATCGAGCTCTAATTTCTGATAAAGGTAATTGTGAAAAAAAGTCCCAAAGTTTCCAGGACGACCCGCAAGTGAGATACAGAGTTGAGTATTTTTATTAATCATCATGAGCTCCTTTAAGTGATCTTCCCTCATCATAGGAGAGATTAATGCGAAGATAAAGGGTAAATCGTAGAAAAGAAAAAGCCACTGATATATCAGTGGCTTGTATCAATCCTTTTAGTGAAAAGCTTTACGCATCTTCAGAAGGAGTTTCTGGTGTGACTTCTACTGTTGCCGTTGATTCTTCACTTTCTTCAGAAGTTTCATCATCACAACAGTCTGCATCATTTTCTTGAATGCGGGACATACCAACGAGAGTATCGCCATCATCTAAACGAATTAGACGAACGCCTTGTGTATTTCGGCCTAAAATAGAGACTTCATTAACACAAGTACGAACTAATACACCGTTACAAGAGATCAACATTACCTCATCATCTTCTTCCACAATAGATGCTCCGATGATTTGCCCATTTCGTTCAGAGGTTTGAATACCGATAACGCCTTTACCACCACGGTTACGTTTTGCGAACTCTTCAATACGAGTACGTTTACCATAACCATGCTCTGTCGCGATTAGTACAACAGCATCTTCAACAGCAATCATCATGCTAATCACGCGCTGATCGTCAACAAGAGTAATTCCTTTTACGCCACGAGAACCACGGCCAGTAGCACGGACATCTTCTTCACTAAAGCGGTTTACCAGCCCTGTATTGGTGAAGAGCATGATGTCATCACTACCATTGGTGATTTGTGTACCGATAAGCTCATCACCCTCGTCCAGATTTACAGCAATTAAACCGCTTGAACGCTGGCTTGCAAAGCTTGAAAGTACAGTTTTCTTCACGACACCATTTTTAGTTGCCATAAAGATGTAACGGTCATTATCATAACTATCAACAGGAAGAATTGAGGTAATACGCTCATCAGCCTCAAGCGGAAGGAAATTGATGATTGGTCGACCACTTGCACCACGGCCTGCCTCTGGTAATTCAAATGCACGGAGCCAATAGACACGACCATTTGAAGAAAAACACATCAATTGTGCATGAGTACTGACAACCATTAAGTGTTCAACATCATCTTCATCAACAACGCGGGCAGCTGATTTTCCGCGTCCACCGCGTTTTTGAGCACGATATTCATCAAGTTTTTGATACTTGATATATCCGCGGCGTGAGAGCGTTACAACCACATCTTCTTCCGCAATAAGATCTTCAAGATTGATATCTTCAGCCGCTGCACGAATCTCCGTACGGCGCTCATCCCCAAATTCATCACGAATAGCGACGAGTTCTTCTTCAACCACTTCTTTTAAACGATCTGGATTAACGAGAATCTCGATCAGCTCACGAATAGTATCGAGTAAGCTTTTATACTCATCAAGGATCTTATCTTGCTCTAAACCGGTTAAGCGTTGTAGACGCATATCTAAGATTGCTTGAGCTTGTTCTTCTGATAATCTGTATTCAGAACCGATTAAGCCAACTTCACCAATGCCTTCAGGTGCTGTTTTAAGCTCTGCGGCGCGTTCAAGCATTGCAGAAACTTCGCCCGGTTTCCAGCTACGAGCGAGCATACGTTCTTTAGCTTCTGCGCCTGTTGCAGAAGTACGAATTAATTGAATCATCTCATCAATATTCGCAAGTGCGACCGTTAAACCTTCTAAAAGGTGTGCACGGCTACGCGCTTTTTTAAGGTCGAAAATTGTTCGGCGCGTAATAACTTCACGGCGATGAAGTAAGAATGCCTCTAGCACTTCTTTGAGATTTAGAAGTTTTGGTTGCCCGCGATCAATCGCAACCATATTAATCCCGAAGCTTGATTGTAATGCTGTATGTTTATAGAGTTGGTTAAGAATTACTTCGCCCATCTCTCCTCGGCGAAGTTCGATAACAATACGCATTCCATCTTTATCGGATTCATCGCGAAGACCATCGGGAGCAATACCTTCGATGACTTTTTCGCGGTAGAGTTCAACGATACGTTCAATAAGACGTGCTTTGTTTACCTGATAGGGAAGTTCTGTAATGATAATGACATCACGGTCACGTTTTTCATCATGCTCAATTTCAGCACGAGCTCGAATGACAACACGTCCACGGCCGGTATGATACGCTTCACGGATACCGCGAGTTCCATTGATAATCCCCGCAGTTGGGAAGTCAGGAGCAGGGATATGTTCCATTAATTCGTCAATGGTTAATTCAGAGTTTTGGAGTAATGCTAATGATGCGTTAATGGTTTCAGTGAGGTTGTGAGGGGGAATATTGGTTGCCATCCCGACGGCAATCCCAGAAGAACCATTTACTAAAAGCGTTGGGATTCTTGTGGGTAGTACTGATGGTTCAGACTCTGATTCATCATAGTTTGGTACAAAATCAACGGTTTCTTTTTCAATATCTTGCAGTAAAGTTTCCGCAATTTTACTCATACGAACTTCGGTATAACGCATTGCCGCTGCTGAGTCACCATCGATTGAACCAAAGTTTCCTTGACCGTCTATTAACATATAACGAAGTGAGAAGTCTTGTGCCATACGCACCACTGAATCGTAAATTGCGGAGTCACCATGCGGGTGATATTTCCCCATAACATCCCCAACAATCCTCGCTGATTTTTTATAAGGTTTATTCCAGTGATTATTCGTTTGGTTCATGGAGTGCAGAATTCGGCGATGAACGGGTTTTAATCCATCACGCACATCGGGAAGCGCACGACCAATAATTACACTCATTGCGTAATCAAGATAGGAGCTTCGCATCTCCTCTTCTAAACTAATCGGGACAATCTCTTTGGCAAAATCACTCATTGAACCAACCTTCTTAAACAAAAATGAAAGGATAAATAACGTGTGATTATAACATGTTTTATCAATAAATTCGCCGTATTATCGGAGATAATAGCGTAAAATTCCAAGTCTATTTTTTCATGTATCCCCCTACAATCTTTTTAAAAAAAACGTGTAATAGAAATTTCTGTAAAAATCGTCAAAATTTCGCGTTTTTTATCAGGAAGAGTTTTGTAATAGTTATTTTATTTTTTATGATTTTCTAAATTGTCTTTAGCGAATTAGAATTTAGCATATTGATAAACATTGCAAAGTAGGCGGAAAACATGTTTTACTTTCTACTACTGAGTATAAATTTTTTTTAAAATAAGTGAATATAATCGCTTTTTAATACCGAACAACCTTCCAAAAAATAGATTTATTAGGATAACGAAGATGATTAGCCGAAAGATCGTCGCTTTAATAGTGACAGCTCTAGTTCTAGCAAGCTGTGGGCAGACGGGTGCACTGTTTATCGCTCAAAGCGAAGCAGAGCATAATGATGGACATTTTATGACAAGCTATAAAAAAGATGAAAATTGATTCAAGTTTTTTAACTGAAGTTGCAACAATCTACAAAACTCCGCTCTATGCCTATTCAGCAGAGAAAATTCTCCAAAATTACAATGCTTATAAAGCAGGCTTTGGTACATATCCACACTTAATTTGCTATGCCGTAAAAGCAAATAGTAACTTATCGATTTTGAAGTTATTAGCGGAAGCAGGTTCTGGCTTTGATATTGTCTCTCAAGGCGAATTAAAGCGCGTTTTAGCAGCAGGTGGCGATCCTAAAAAGGTTCTCTATTCTGGTGTTGGTAAACGGGAAGAAGATCTTGAATTTGCACTTAAAACGGGGATTGGTTGTTTTAATATTGAATCCATTAGCGAAGTCTATATGCTTAGCCAAGTTGCCAAACGGTTAAACATTAAAGCACCAGTGTCGCTTCGAATTAATCCCAATGTTGATGCGAAGACACATCCCTATATTTCGACAGGTTTGAAAGAAAATAAGTTTGGTATTCGAATGGAGGATGCGATCGAAATATATCGTGAAATAGCCTGTATGCCAATGCTTGAAGTTCACGGAATTGATTTTCATATCGGTTCACAATTAACAGAAATTGCACCTTATGCTGAAGCACTGGATTTAACGCTGGCACTTATTGATGAACTTGCAGCACTTGGAATTCATTTAAAGCACCTCGATATGGGCGGCGGCTTAGGGATTCAATATGAGGATGAAACCTTAATTGATCCAGCTAAATGGATTCAATTAGCGATCGAAAAAATTGGTGATCGTGACCTCAAGCTCTTTATCGAGCCGGGGCGTTCAATTGTTGGTGATGCGGGAATGTTAATTACGCAAGTGATCTTAACGAAAGAGAATGAAGGTAAACATTTCGCCGTTGTTGATGCGGCAATGAATGATCTAATTCGGCCAGCACTTTATGATGCATGGATGAAGATTGAGAATCTCGATGACGAGGTCAAGGGTGAAGCTCGATCTTACGACATTGTCGGTCCTATTTGTGAAACGGGAGATTTTCTCGGTAAAAACCGTGAGCTTGTATTAACGGCTGGTGATTATCTTATTGTGAAGGATGCTGGTGCATACGGCTTTGCCATGGCTTCAAATTATAATACACGAGGTCGCGCTGCGGAGATTTTAATTCAAAATGGTAAAGCTCGTTTAATTCGTGAACGTGAAAGTGAAGAATCACTTTTTGAAAAAGAGTTAGCCTATCTTGCGTAATCAATAAGATAATTCCTTAAATTATAATGAATCCCAAAGCAAAAAGGTTTTGGGATTTTGTTTTTGTGCATAAAGGTTTTAAAATGCGTGATGCTTTATCTGTTAGGACACTAAAATGCTAAAATTATCCGATTACGATTACGATCTTCCTGAAGAGTTGATTGCCCAATTTCCTCCTAAAATTCGAGGAACTTCGCGTCTATTAGTGCCAAAAGGTGGTGAATTATTTGATCATACTTTTGAAGATTTGATTGATTACCTCAAAAAGGGGGATCGAATCGTGATTAATAATACGCGTGTACTGCCGGCAAGATTATTCGGGAGCAAGGAGACTGGTGGTAAGATTGAAATAATGGTCGAGCGCTTAGTGAGTGAAACGGCAGTATTAGCGCAGATTAAAGCGAGCAAAGCGCTTAAAGAAGGGCAAAAAGTATTGATTAATGGAGAGCCATTGCTTGAAATGGTCAGTCGTGACGATACTTTTTTCTTGTTGAAAACCATTGATAATTCCCCAATTGCTAAAGTGTTAGAAGCCTATGGGCATTTACCATTACCGCCCTATATTACTCGATCCGATGAGGAGCTTGATCAATCCCGTTACCAAACAGTATTCAATAAAGAAGAGGGTGCTGTCGCTGCACCCACAGCGGGGTTACACTTTACGGAAGAATTTTTAGAAAAGATCAGAGCAAAAGGGATTGATGTTACGGAAATTACGTTGCATGTCGGTGCTGGAACATTCCAACCTATTCGCCACGAAGATCTTAATGAACATCAAATGCATAAAGAGTGGATTTCTGTGCCGGAATCGGCTGTTGAGGAAATTTTAGCAACCAAAAATGCAGGTGGGCGCATAATTGCGATCGGTACGACAGCAGTAAGAGCATTAGAATCAGCCGGGCTTTCTGGTGAATTGAAACCCTTTGTTGGAGACACGAATATTTTTATTAAGCCGGGCTTTCAATTTAATGTCATTGATGGTTTGTTAACAAATTTTCATTTACCAAAGTCAACGCTTTTAGTCTTAGTATCGACATTAATGGGAAAAGAGCGAATGGAGGCGATTTATCAACATGCGGTTAATGAACGCTACCGTTTCTTTAGTTATGGCGATAGTATGTTGCTGATTCCGGAGTTAGATAAAACAGGAGCTTAGCTGTGAACAGACGTTTAACGTGGCAAGATAGTAAGACTTTAACGCTCTCTTCCTTAGGAGGTGCGTTGGAGTTCTATGACTTTATTGTATTTTTAACTTTTGCCGCAACGTTAAGGCAGCTCTTTTTTCCAACAGAATCGGCATTAGTGGCGACAATGATGACTTATTTAACGTATGCGATCGCCTATTTTGTGCGCCCTTTAAGTGGTGTCGTGCTTTCCCATTTTGGGGATATCATTGGTCGTAAAAAAGTCTTTATGTTTTCACTCTTTATGATGGCTGTGCCAACACTCTTGATTGGTCTTTTACCAACATTTGAAACAATTGGGTATCTAGCGCCGGCACTGTTGCTGTTAATGCGTATTTTGCAAGGGGTTGCGCTCGGGGGAGAAGTTCCTAGTGCACATGTTTTTGTGACAGAACATGTTCCTCGGGAGCGATTTGGAATTGCCAATAGCGCCGTAGCGGCGGGTTTAACGTTTGGCGTTTTGATTGGGCACTTTGTCTCATCCATGATGAATATCTCTTTTACAACAGAAGAAACACTCGATTTCGCTTGGCGAATTCCTTTTATTCTTGGAGGTGTTCTTGGGCTTTTAGCAGTTTATCTGCGCCGCTATCTACGGGAAACGCCGGTCTTTCTAGAGATGCAAAAGAAGAAAGAGCTTCATCAGGGATTGCCGGTTAAAACGATTCTTAAAGATTTTCGTTTACAGACATTTATTGCGACACTAAGTACTTGGTTGCTCATTACCGGTGTTGTCCTTGTACTGCTTGCACCTAATTTAATGAAATCAGATGTCTTCGGCATGGATGCAACTTTTGTGAATCAGACAGCATTAGTGGCAACATTTATGAATATTATTGGTAGTCTAGCGGCAGGATTGCTGGTCGACCGCATTGGGCTTCGTAAGACGCTATTTGGTTTCGCGGCATTTTTAGCCATGACTAGTTTTATCTTCTTTAATGCTCTCGGCGGCACAGATCTTACCAAAATAGGTTGGCTTTATGCGATTGCATCATTCTTTTTAGGTATTGTTGCATGTGTGCCGATGATTATCATTCGCCTCTTTCCTGCTGAAATTCGTCTAACAGGCATGGGATTTTCATATAATATTGGTAATGCTTTATTTGCCGGTATGACAACTTTTTTAGTACCAATTATCGCGGAGCACTTTCATCCAATGTTTATCGCCTATTACATTCTTTTTTTATGCGCGCTTGGAATCTTCTTGAGTATTTATCTTGGGAAGAAGAGTTTGCCGAGCTATATTTAGCGCAAAGTACAATGGTGATGAAAGCCGCTTTTTGTGGCGTTATTTTTTGAAAGTTGGCATAGGTCTATATCGACAATTGCGTGTTGAAATTCGAAATTAGATTTGGCATTAACGGCTCCTTGTGGAACAATAGCACTATATATTTAATTTTAGATAAAGGCACAAAATGATCGACAATGATGGCTTTCGAGCAAACGTTGGAATCATATTGTGTAATCAAAATCAGCAGCTCTTTTGGGGGCATCGGATCGGTCAATTAGATGCTTGGCAATTTCCTCAAGGAGGAATAGATCCCGATGAAAGCCCAGAAGATGCCATGTATAGAGAGCTTTATGAGGAAGTTGGATTACGCCCGGAACATATTAGGATTTTAGGTCGAACAGATCGGTGGTTACGTTATCGTTTGCCACAAAACCTGATTCGCCGAAATCCCTCAAGTGAAAGAACATGTATAGGCCAAAAACAAGTTTGGTTTATGCTTGAATTTGTAGGGAATGAAGAGGATTTTAATCTGAACGCGGCAGACCAACCTGAGTTTGATCACTATAAATGGGTTGATTATTGGTTACCTCTGCGCGATGTGATTCATTTTAAACGTAAAGTATATGACAAAGCGCTAACGGAATTAGCGCCACTTATTTTTGAGAATATAGTTCCTAAGAAACCGAAAGAGCTACGCAATAAACGGCGACATTCACTTTTTAGAATGCATGCTCGTAAAACAACTTATAAATCGGTCAATGGGCAGAAGAGTTTTCATTATGAAGAGAAAACGAGTATTATTCTGAAGAAAAATGCGCTTTAAAAAAATAATGTTTATACAAATACCTTGCTAGAATTTTTCTAGTAAGGTTTTTTTACGTGGATATAAAAGTGATAAGTGTATCTACGAGTCATGACTTAAATCCAGGTAGAGTATCGATCAATACGATAGGTTATCCAACCCATGATAACACCTCGAAGGAGCATGAATATTAGAAACGAGAGCCATAATCCATCATTTTGAAGTGGCATCAAAGCAATTGCAATAGGCAGCGCAATTACAAACGCTAGTAACATGGCATTTCGCATCTCTTTTGCTTTTGTCGCACCAATGAAAAGTCCATCGAAAAGGTAACTCCAAACGCTTACAAGTGGTAACAGAGTGAGGTAGGGAATTAATGGATAGGCGGCTCTTCGCACGGCTTCAATATCGGAGATAAGGTTGATAAAGTTTTTTCCAAAAAAGAGAAACAAAAAGAAAAAGGTAACAGTAAGGATCAATGCCCAACCACCTGCAACGATCATCACCGCCCAAAGAGATTTTCGATGTCCTTCGCCGATACTTTTCCCTGTAAGTGCTTCAATGGCATGGGCAAACCCATCAAGTAGATAGGACATAATCATTAGCCCATTAAGAATGATCATATTCGCTGCTACTGTATCGCCTCCAATTCGAGCGCCTTGAATTGTTACAAGAAAAAAGACACCTTGTAGAATAAAACTACGAATAAAAATATCACGATTTACAAAGAGGAGCGGCTGCCAACTTTGCCATTTTTTTAATGGTGCAAAAATCCAACTTCCTCGGAGAGCGCTTAATGTTTTTGGTAAACAGAGAATACCGGTTATTAAACCAACCCATTCAGCGACTACGGCTGCTTTAGCAACGCCGTTTATCCCCATTTTAAATTGTAAAATGAAGAGCAGGGAAAGCACAATATTGACAATATTAGTACTGAGTAACATATAAAAGGGGACTTTTGCATTCTGCATTCCTAAAAACCACCCAATTAAAGCAAAATTTATTAAAGCTGCCGGTAGTCCCCACAGTCGTGTATAAAAAAAATGAGATGAGCTCATCAGTAAATTCGGAGATGGATTCATAATCATAAACGCTATTTTGGCAATCGGAATGGCTAATAAACTGAGTAGAATTGAGAGTATTAAGGCAGAAAGAATACTTTGAATGAGGATTTGCCGAATTTTATTACCATCTTGCAGTCCAAAAGCTTGCGCTGTGAATCCTGTTGAGCCCATTCGTAGAAAATTTAAAATCGCCACGATAAAAAGATAAATGCTACTACCAATGCCGACACTTGCCATAAGATCCGCACTATGTAGATGACCAACAATAATAGTATCGATTGTTCCAACTAGAGGGACTGAGATATTCGATAAGATCATTGGCAATGTTAATGCCCATACTTTTTGATGGATCGATCGATGAGTCCATGATTGTGTAATAAATTTTTTCATTCGTAAGTTGTGAGTTGGGAAGGCGGGTCTATTATGCTAGAAAAAGGGATATATTTGTGGATGGTAAGATTAAATTATTGAAATAATTTATTTTTTGAATTCTTAGAGTGTTTTTTTGAATGTTTTTTAGTCAAAATGAATTTTTTTGTTATTTTTCCCTTGAAAGCATTTTTATCAACCCCATTAATTTTAGCGTAACGAAAAGTGTTTGCTCTTGAATAATTACAAGAGTAAGTCAATGAAGAAAAATCTTAGATTAACAATCTTTTAATGAGGAATACTACTATGAAACTACGTCCTTTACATGACAGAGTCATCATTAAGCGTGAAGAAGAAGAGCAAAAAACAGCGGGCGGCATCGTCCTTCCAGGTACAGCAACAGAAAAACCATCTCGTGGTGAAGTTGTTGCCGTTGGAACGGGTAAAGTTCTCTCTAACGGTGACGTAAAAACGTTAGATGTGAAAGTGGGCGATAAAGTGCTTTTCGGTAAGTTTTCTGGCTCTGAAGTGGAAGTAAATGGCGAAGAGCTATTAGTCATGCGCGAAGATGAAATCATGGCTGTTATCGAAGCTTAATAACCGATATTGAGCAAATCCATTATTTGATTAGATAAGTTAAATCTTATAACCAAGTTAACTAAGAAATAAATAGAAGGAATTATAGATATGGCAAAAGAAGTTCGTTTTGGCGAAGACGCTCGTAAAAGAATGGTTGCAGGTGTTAACATTCTCGCAAATGCAGTAAAAGTAACACTTGGCCCTAAAGGTCGTAATGTTGTTTTAGATAAAAGCTTCGGCGCACCTGTTGTAACGAAAGATGGTGTATCTGTGGCACGTGAGATCGAGCTCGAGGATAAGTTCGAAAACATGGGAGCGCAAATGGTGCGTGAAGTATCGTCAAAAACTGCAGATACTGCCGGTGATGGTACAACAACTGCAACAGTTTTAGCGCAAGCGATTGTTCGTGAGGGGATGAAGTCAGTGGCTGCGGGTATGAACCCTATGGATATCAAACGTGGTATTGATAAAGCAGTCGCAGCAGCAGTTGAAGAGCTTCGTAATATTTCTAAACCGTGTGAAGATGATAAATCAATCGCACAAGTAGGTACAATTTCTGCAAACTCAGATAAAGAGATTGGTGAGATTATTGCTGAAGCAATGAAAAAAGTGGGTAAGGAAGGCGTTATTACAGTTGAAGAAGGTTCTGGATTAGAGAACTCTTTAGAGACAGTAGAAGGTATGCAATTTGATCGTGGATACTTATCGCCATATTTCATCAACAATCAAGAGTCAATGTCGGCTGAATTAGAAGATCCATTTGTACTTCTTTGCGACAAAAAAATTAGCAATATTCGTGAAATGATCACGGTATTAGAAGAAGTTGCTAAGGCAGGTCGTCCACTTTTAATTATTGCTGAAGATGTTGAGGGTGAAGCACTTGCAACGCTCGTTATCAACAATATGCGTGGTATCGTAAAAGTTGCAGCAGTAAAAGCCCCAGGTTTTGGTGATCGTCGTAAAGCAATGCTTGAAGATATCGCAATCTTAACAGGTGGTACGGTGATCTCTGAAGAGCTTGGAATGAGCCTTGAGAAAGCAACTGTTGAAGATCTTGGTATTGCAAAACGTGTTGTTGTAGATAAAGAAACAACAACAATTGTTGATGGTGCTGGTGATAAAGCGGCAATTGATGCGCGTGTGACACAAATTCAACAACAGATTGAAGATGCAACCTCTGATTATGATAAAGAAAAACTTCAAGAGCGTGTTGCAAAACTCGCAGGCGGAGTTGCGGTTATCCAAGTAGGTGCAGCAACTGAAGTTGAGATGAAAGAGAAAAAAATGCGTGTTGAAGACGCACTTCATGCAACTCGTGCTGCGGTTGAAGAAGGTATCGTCCCTGGTGGTGGTGTTGCATTAGTTCGTGCATTAACACGTATTGCAGATCTTAAAGGGGATAATGATGAACAAGATGCGGGTATCCGTGTTGCCCTTCGTGCAATGGAAGAGCCATTACGCCAAATCGTTACTAACGCAGGTGAGCCGGCGGATGTTGTCTTGAATGCTGTGAAAGAAGGTAAAGAAGATGCATTTGGTTATAATGCGGCAACTGGTGAATACGGTAACATGGTGGAGATGGGTATCCTTGATCCAACTAAAGTGACGCGCTCAGCAATTCAAAATGCGGCATCTGTTGCATCCCTAATCATTACAACAGAGTGTATGATTGCAGATCTACCTGCGAAAGATGGTGGAGCACCTGATATGGGTGGCATGGGTGGCATGGGTGGCATGCCAGGCATGATGTAGTGATAAGATTACCCTAGATTTGTAATCGTAAATTTAAAAGGCACTGATCTCAGTGCCTTTTTTACGTTTCAATATGTTATATGTACCATAATGAAAAATTTTAACATTTGATTGTATAGCAAGGGATATATTCACTCCCGGGTAGCTTCATCCGTTGTTGGCTAACAAAGTCTTTCAGTAGTTCATCAATCATTTCCATAAGCGCTTGGTCACCAGAAAGAACATAAGGCCCATGTGCTCTTATTGCTTGAACGCCGAACTCTTTTACATTTCCTGCAACAATGCCGGAGAAAGCTTTACGAAGATTCGCAGCGAGAAACTCTTTAGGTTGATCTAAATGAAGATTAAGTTCCGCCATATTTTTATGGGATGGGGTGAAAGGTTTTTGGAAGTCTTCAGGGATAGTTAAGAGCCAATCAAAACAGTAAGAATCACCTCTTTTTTGGCGGCATTCTTTCACATGTGGCATCGCTGATTTCATGGTTTTTGCAACTTTAATCGGATCATTGATGATAATTTCATACAGTTTTTGAGCTTCTTTTCCAAGCGTTTTACCAATAAAGCGATCGATTGTTCTAAAGTAATCTTCACTCTCTTTAGGGCCTGTTAAGATAATAGGTAAGCAGATATCGCGATTTTGAGGAAGGAGAAGAATCCCAAGAATGTAGAGAAGTTCCTCTGCAGTACCAACACCACCAGGGAAGATAATAATTGCATGTCCAAGGCGGATAAAAGCCTCTAATCGTTTCTCAATATCCGACATTACAATTAGTTCATTGACAAGAGGATTTGGTGGTTCAGATGCAATAATGGAATTTTCAGTAATCCCAATAAAACGACTCTCTTTATTTGATTGGCGCGCATGCCCAACCGCAGCACCACGCATCGGTGCCTCCATTGCTCCTGGCCCGCAGCCCGTGCAGATATTGAGATGGCGTACTCCTAACTCTTGCCCAACGGTATAGCCATAATCGTACTCAATTTGATTAATCGAATGGCCGCCCCAGCAGACGACAATGTTGGGATCTTGATCTGTTTTTAGGGCATTAGCATTGCGCAAAATCGCAAAGACAAAGTCTGTTGTCAGAGAATTACGGGTCTCATCGGGTAATTCTATAAATTCTCCCTCGGTCTCTTTATAGGAATGGTAGAGATCGGAAATTGATCGGATAAAGAGTGTGTCACGGAGAACGGAGAAGAGATTTCGTCGAATAACATCCGTGAGTTTCCCATCGACAAATACATCTTCTGGAGGATTAAAAAGACGGAGTTTTATGCCACGTTCGGTACGAATAAGCTCAATATCATAATCTTTGTGTTTATTGAAGATGGCATAAGGATCATCTGTTTTACTGCCAGTATTTAATACCGCGAGCGTGCAGTTTCTAAAAAGCGGATAGAGATCCCCTTTTGCGGTTTTTTTTAAGATAGCACTTTCGGCATGAGATATTAGATCCATTGATCCTTTTGGGGGGTAAATATCAAAATGATTACGGTTAGACATACGTTAAAACTCCTTGATTCGTCCAAGCTCATGAGCATTGTATTTATAGGATTAACAGTCGATGGTTCGACTTTTTGTCAATATCTCTTAATAGTATCATTTAAAAATAGATGCTTGCTCTTATTGGTATTTAAGCGTGAAATAATATTTTCAAATATCGTGGTAGCGTGCGCAGTAAAAAGAGTAATTGTTGTAATAAGATTGTAGCAATGCGGTTTTGTGTCGAAGCTTGCTCGTGTAGTGCGATAATTTCTTTTTTTAATTCGCTATATTGGGGTTTATTGAACTCTTTTTTCTCAAGCGTTTTAACAATAAAATTAGTTGTTTTATCAAAAATACCTAAAAGACGAGTATCTTCGATTTTTTCCCGATGTGCGCCTAATGCAGAAAGATAACCTAACAATGTATTATTGAGCGTTAGTGCAGAGAAGAGCTGATTTTCATCGAGGTTGCTCTGTTGTGGCATCGATTTAAAGGTCGAAAAGAGTGATGCGAGTTCGCTATCAGCTTCAGTTGCACGCTCTCGAGCAGTGAGATAGGTAAGGTTATCTTCGCGTCCATAGTGATACTGTTTTTGAATTTCGACTAGATATACGCTGTTACGTTGCGCAATACGTTCATAGATACTTTTTGGATTAAAATATTTCCAATCTGGAAGAATATAGTTTACGGCAATCCATGCAAGAAGGCAGCCAACGATGGTATCAACAATTCGCTCTGGTGCGATAAAACCTGCATCATTAAGATTGAAACCAAGTAAAATCATCATCGTTAAGAGAGCTGTTGCAAACGAGTAGCGAGCGGTATTCATAATAAAGAATAACGTACCGCTTAAAATGATAATAAAAGCTTGTAAGGAGATTGATGGAGAAAATTGTAAGAAGAGAATGGTGACAACGACCCCGAGAATTGTTCCCGAAAGTCTTTTGGTAATGCGTGATTTTGTTGCAAGATAATTGGGTTGACAGACAAAGATTGCCGTCAAGATAATCCAGAAAATTCGGGTGGTTACTGGTGCACCTTTTATAAAGTGGATTTGGGTGAAGTTGATGCCCCAGATAATTAAATACCCTGTGCCCATGACGAAACTCATTCGAATCGCATGGCGAAAAATTGATGATTCTTTAGTAATATGCGCACCAATTATCCTAAAACATGCCTGAATCCTTTCCATTAAACTTTTTTGTGGAGAACTCATGCGGAATTCACCTTTTAGATTGTCATTATCAAGATCGCTTTGGAGTTTGACAAAAAGGTGATTGATTTGCTTAAGATTATGAAGTAGATGATTAATGGCTGTGAGAAGGTGAGGGGATAGATCGCGTTGTAGATGAAAGCGTTGGATAGTTTCGTCTAATCGCGTGGTTAACCGATAGAGGTATTCGGGGATATGAAACTCATTTTTTTGCAAAATTGATTCAGAGATAATTAAGCATGCATTACTTTGTTGAAGCATTAATCGTTGAAAACGAAAGAGTAGATCACTGTACCGAAATTTCTCATGTAGCACTCCATATTCAACATGGATAGATGCTGCGCGCTCAAGTAGCGTTTGAGCAATCATATAGCTGTTAAGTAGATCAGGGAATGGATTTTTTTGGGGTTCTTTCTGCATGCGCCGCATAATCATTCCACGAGTATTATTGAGCCGATTAGTGAGTGTTTGGCTAGAGACCGAAAGTTTTAACTTTAATTGCTCAATGGAATTAATTTCATCGGGATCAAAGAATCGAGATTTTAATTCAATGAATCGAGCGAGATCTTTATAGCAAGTTGCAAGCGATTCACGGATTGGCTGTGACGGCCAGAAAAAATTGAAAATTAAGGAGACGATGTTATACCAAAGAGCACCCATTAAAAGCAGTAACGGCTGAATATACCATGCTCGATCGGGTTGAAAAGTGAGCATAGAGTAGATCATTAAGACCAATGTGCCAAAAGCAATCGTCCCAAATCGCTCGCCTAAAGCACCCAAAAGCATCAAGAAAGCAGTGCCGAAAATGCACAATAATAAGAAGAAAAATGGATAAGGAAAGAGTAGCTCAATAATCGTCGCGGCGATAAAAAAGAGGACTAATAGCCCCAGCATATTTTTTATGCGTCCTTTAATATGATCATCTAGATCCGTTAATGCTGCCGCCACTGAACCTAATATTGGCGAAAGTTGAAGATTGCCACTAAATAACATCGGCACAATAACAGCGCCTGTCATGACGATTAAAATTTTGGTGGAATAGAAGAGATGATGATCGTTAAATTTACGAAAAAATTGCGACAGTATCTTCATAAAATACCTCTCCTCCAAACCTTTCGGGGTGCCTATTTTATCATTTTTCGATTTTTAAATGAGAAAATCTTCTCTGGTGTGACATAGTAATCCAATGGAATATCACCCTTATAGGAATCTGTAATTTCTGTAATAGGAGAAAAGAAGCCTAGCCCAATACGAATGGCCTTGGGGTATTCTTGAAAAAAACGATCATAAAAACCACCACCATAGCCCACGCGATTTCCTTTTTTATCAATCACTAATAATGGTGTTAGAATTAGATCAATATTTTTAATTGTTTCATGGCTAGCACCAACATTATCTGGGCTAGGCTCAGGGATGCCATAATTACTTATTTTTAGTGTAGTTTCAGGTACGAAGCAGATATGTTCTAGTTTTCCATTTGTTACACGTGGAACATATAGCGTATGTTGTTGTTCCCATAAGGTTTTAATAAGTGGGGTTAGATCGACTTCATTATTTTGGGGGATGGCCAAAAATAGGTGAATAGATAGCTGTTGATTAGTTGGAATCAGTGAAATGATTTGCTGGCATATCTGTTGAGAGTAATTTGTAACATCTTCTTTAGTCAGATTATTACGTCTTTGTCGATAATAATGGCGAAGATCGGTTTTATTACCGATTTGCATATCTGAATTAGTGGGTAGCTTTGTCATAAATGCTCATAGTGTAGATTCATTATTAGATCTACTTTAAGGTATGAAAAAACCAAACAATTTATTGTTTGGTTTTGATGAAACAATTTATATGCTGGTTAGAAGGGGATATCATCATCAAAGTTATCAAAATCTGCCATATTATTGTTACTTTGAGTTTTTGGTTGATTAAATCCTTGATTCTGCTGTGGGCGAGATTGCTGTTGTGGTGCGGCGCCATAGTTATCTTGCTGTTGATTAAAATCAGGATAACCTCCTGGTGCTTGTTGTCCACCAAAGTTGCTGCCACCAGAACCGCCTCCAAGCATTTGCAGTTCATTTGCGTTAATATCCGTTGAGTAACGCTCAATACCATTTTTATCGGTATATTTATTGGTTCTCAGGGAACCTTCAACGTAGACTTGACTACCCTTTTTAAGGTATTGACCTGCAATTTCTGCCAAACGACCAAAAAACACAACACGGTGCCATTCTGTACGCTCTTGTTGTTGTCCAGTATTACGATCTTTCCAACTTTCAGAGGTCGCAATTGAAATTGTTGTGACGGCACTTCCACTTGCAGTGTAGCGTACATCCGGATCATTGCCCAAACGCCCAACAAGAATAACTTTATTAATTCCACGTGACATAAATAAAACCTTAATTTGTATTAATCTATAAAAGAAGTTGTGAACACTATACGCTATTTTGAACACGAAATCATTGTGTAAGCATAGATAAAAAATACTCGTTTATGGAAGACTTTATGGTTTGATTTCAATAAATTTTATCTGTTGCTCATCAAGATTGCGTTTAACTTGTGCAAGATCTTTTGGGGTAAATGGCCCAATTTGAACACGATAAGTCGTTTTCCCATTGACACTAGCTTTTTGAACGGAAGGAGTAAATCCCATCGATTCTAATTGTGATTTGTGGATATTTGCTTCAAACATTGATGAAAAGCTCCCTGTTTGAAGCTTTTTGAGTGGGCCATTTTCTGCCGGTGGCGGCGTTGATTCTTTTACTTCTGAGACTGATAGTAGTTCAAGAGCTAACTCGTTTTTAATCTCGTTATCAACAGATTCATAGCCAGAAGGTTGACTAATAAGCTGAAACTTAGGTATTGGAGTAGGTTCTACATATTGAGTGCCACCAATTGCTTCCTCTCCATCAATATGAAATGATCGATTGGCAAGCTGTTCATAAAAAGAGAATTCTGATTTAGGAATTTGGATTTGATCCGGTGAGAAAGGTTTATTTTTTTCTTTTTCTAATTCAGCGAGACGTTCAAGTCGCGCTTGACGCTTTGCCTCTTTGTCTGCGGCGCGTTTTTCTGCTTGGTCTGCAAAAAAAAGGGAGACAGCAACAACGATCCCGACAATGATAATGTAGAGTAAAAACTCTCCTTTTGTCGGTGGACGGCGGAAATAGCGAATAAAAGCTTTCGTTCTTCGCCATTTCTCCTTTGTTTCAACTTGTCCGAGTTGTACCATCTATTGATTTCTCTACATTTTTGTGGGGGCAGATAACCCTAAAAGATCTAATCCGTTTGCGAGTATCTGCTTTGCCGCCATTAATAGATAAAGTTTGGCATCTTGAATTCCAACTGTGTGATCTAATTGATCGGTTAATATCTTGATTGCATTACCATTCTTATCTTTTGCATTATAGTAACTATGAATATCAGCAGCAAGTTCTTGTAGATAGTTAGCAATGAGATGAGGGGCACGGTTATTCCCTGCACTGATCACAATCTCGCCAAAACTAGAGAGTGTACGCATTAATTTATATTCTTGATCACTTGTTAAAAAGACTAAGTTTTCAATAGCATACTCATTGTTAAATGCGGGTTCATTTTTTCCGCGTTGGGCAAGGATAGAACAGATTCGAGCGTGTGCGTATTGTATGTAGTAAACAGGATTATCGCTTGATTGAGACAGCGCTAAATCAATATCAAATTGAAGTTGTGAATCTGGACTTCGCGCTGCCAAAAAATAGCGGGTAGCGTCTTTGCCTACTTCATCAATCAGATCTCGTAAAGTTACATAGGATCCTGCGCGTTTAGAAATTTTTACTTCTTTACCATCTCGTAAAACCATAACCATTTGATGCAAGATATATTCTGGCCAACCTTGCGGAATACCGATATCTAAAGCTTGCAAACCCGCACGAACGCGAGAAATTGTTCCATGATGATCAGCGCCTTGTTCATTGATTACAAATTTAAAACCACGCTCCCATTTAGATTCGTGGTAAGCCACATCGGGAACAAAATAGGTATATCCGCCCTCTTTTTTGCGCATTACACGATCTTTATCATCGCCATAATCAGTGGTTTTTAACCATAAAGCCCCATCTTCTTCATAAGTTACGCCTTTATCAACGAGGCGGTTAACAACCTTATCAACCGCTCCATTTTTATAGAGTGATGATTCTAGGAAATAGATATCAAAATTGATATCGAAAGCCTTAAGGTCTAAATCTTGTTCGCGCCGTAAATAAGCGACGGCAAATTCTTTAATATCTTGGAGATTATCCGCGTCACCTGACGCTATAATTTGACGATCATCGGCAACAATGCGCTCTTTGGCTAAAAAACTTTTAGTAATATCGATGATATAGTCACCACGATAACCGTCTTCAGGCCACGAAGCATCTTCGGGTGTTATCCCGTCAATACGTGCTTTTACGGATGCTGCTAAATTATTAATTTGAGCGCCCGCATCGTTGTAATAAAACTCACGGGTAACATCAAAACCGTTTGCCTGGAGAATACGAGCAATGGAGTCACCAACCGCTGCTCCTCGACCATGACCAACATGAAGCGGTCCTGTTGGGTTTGCTGAGACAAATTCAATTTGTACTTTCTCTTTTTCACCTTGCGAGTTTTGACCATATTGAGCACCAAGCGTATTAATTTTTTGTAGTTCTTGATGATAAATTTCAGGTTTTAATTTGAAATTTAAAAAACCAGGACCTGCTATCTCAATCGAGGCGATTTCTGGTTGCTCACCAATTACATCTATAATCTCTTGGGCGATTGCGCGCGGATTGGATTTGAATTGGCGAGCTGTCATCATTGCGATATTACTAGCAAAGTCACCATGGCTAAGTTCACGAGTGCGCTCAACGCTTTTTAAAACTAGGTTTGGATCAAGATCGACATCATGCGCTTTTGCTACATCATTGAGCGCATCGGTAAGAAGACGAATAGGAATTTGTTTCATTAGTGCACTTTTATTGATTGAATTTATTGAGAAGAGACTGCATTTTTTCATCAAGAGACATGGTCTCCTTCGATTTATTTGCTTTATGAACGTCTGTTTTAGGTGTTGGTTTAGTCTTGCGCACACTATTTTTCGGTGATTTGGCTGAAGAGGTACGCTTTTCTGCTCGGCGTTTTGCTCTTTCTGGGTTTTTCTTATCGAGATAGGCCTGGATCTTCTCAACATTCTGTTTTGCAAGTTCGCGATGTTCGTCATCGATGGTTTCTGCTTCACTTCCATCTAGGTTAACACGGTGAGGCGCATGGACTACTGCTTGTTGATAGCGAAGCTGTTTTGTATACCATGAGAGTGCAGAGCGGAGATTGACAGCGCTAAACCCCCATTCCGTAATAATAGGAATAAGTTGTTTGTGAATGCCAATTGCGAGAGCAACGGGTCGTCCATCTTTGGGAAGTGGAAAAATTTGAGGATATTCTTCCGCAAGGCGCTTAAGTAGCTGTTGAGCGATTTCAATACGCTTTTGACGTGCTTCTTGAGGGCTCAAAGACGGATCTTCTACGGCGGTGTTTGTTTCTATTTCTGTATTAATTTCGTTTGACATTATTTTCCAAAACCTAGATATAATTAAATTTGCTACGGCAATTTTATTATATCTTAGCGATAATTGCATTAAGGTGGTAAAATTCTTCTGCTTACACTATTATTCAACGTTAGAAAACAATGAATAAGACTCTGAAATTTTTGAAAAGTAACTAATTATGAAAATGCGCGTAATCACATTGTTAGCCTTATTATTACTAGCCTCACCTTCGGCGTTTGCCCGACTTGGAACTGTGGATGGTATTGCCTTTGTCGTGAATGATGATGTCATCACTTTGTCTGAATGGGAGCGTGAATTATCTGTTGCTCGCAATGAAATGGCTTATCTTCCTCCAAATCAACGTTTGACCGGCGCCGAGCTTGAAGACTATGTCGCAAAGGTTCTTATTACGACCAAATTCCAAGATGTTTTTGCTAAACAGATGGGAATCGCGGTGCAAGATTCGGAAGTTGATGCTGCTATTGCCGATATTGCTGCTCGAAATGGTACGGATATTGCGACATTGAAAGAGTATATTGCCTATCAGGGAATGGACTATAATCAATATCGTGAGAGTATTCGTGGTCAAATGTTGGCAGCGCGCCTCCAAAGCCAAATCGTTCAGGGTATTAATTTTACCGAAAATGAAATTGATCTTTATATGAAAACAGCTGATTTTAAGAAAATTCAAGATCAGCTAATGAAAGCAAATGCTCCACAGAATAAAGTGCGTCATATCTTAATCTCCGTTAATAAGGACAAAACCGATCAACGAGCATTGCAAGAGGCAAATCGTTTGCGTGAACGTATTTTGGCAGGCGAAATTAGTTTCGAAGATGTTGCAAGAGCAAACTCACAAGACCCAGTCTCTGCCGCTGAAGATGGTGATCTCGGTTGGGTTGGTTTAGGTCAGTTAATGCCTGAATTTGAAAAAGTAATGGTACAAATTCCTATCGGTGAGATAAGCCAACCTGTTAGAACTCCATATGGTTACCATTTAATCCGTGTAGATGAACGGCGTCAAGGTTTCCAAGATGGGGAAACAATTCGTAACGTTGCGCGTGAGTACTATTTCCGTAAAAAAGCCGCCGCGGCGTTCGACGATTGGTTAGACCGTATGTTATCTGATGTGTATGTAGAAAAACGCGTTGGCACTCGATCAAATTAGGTTTTTCTAATTCGGGTGGCTAGATATTAAAAAAGCTGAGGTCAGTAATGTGACCTCAGCTTTTTTAATGTGGGAGTATATTTTAAAAATTGTTCGTTAATAAAGGTATCTGATTGATTATTAATCATTAATAATGATAATAAAGCTGTTATCTCTAAAGGATATTGAAAGAAACATTCAAAGAGAAGAGATGGTGATAATTAGACGAATGTTGTTAATTTATATCAGATTTTATTTTTATGTATTGTCTATGTATAGGTCTTAAGTATGAGAAAAACATCTATTCTACTGGTTTTGTCACTATTTCTTTCGATGAACAGTGCGGTATTCGCAGATATTAATAGAGGTATAGATGCTTATCTCAACAATAATATTGAACAGAGTTATCAAGAGTTTTTAATTTCTGCAGAAGAAGGAAGTGGTGAGGCAGCCTATATTGTTGGAGAAATGCTATTAAAAAGTGGGTTGGGTGATGAGAAGCCAGAAACAGCGGAAGAATGGCTCATAAAATCCATGAAGATGGGAAGCGCCGCTGCCGCCTATAATCTTGCTCTCTATTATTTAGACGGAACTTTTTCAGGATCTAAAGAGGATTTTGAACGGGCATTATCTAAAGCTAAACGCCTCAAATACGAGGATGCTTTTTATGTTTTATTGTCACGAGGTGATGAATTTGAGAACCGTTTTGGGGAAAAAATTCAATTTGATCAAATTTATTTTGATATTAAAAATGCCTATGAAATAACAAAATCCAATAAGTCAGCAATTCTTTTAGCAATGCTGGAGATTGGTGCCTTTAAAGATGAATCAGATGATATTCCAGATACAATAAAAAAAGAATTAGATCTCAAGCAAAGTATTGCTTCACTTGAACGTCTTTTAAAAAAAGATGAATTAATTAGCGCAATCATTTTGCAAGAAGTCTATAGAGATGGAGTAGCCGATATTATCGCTCCTAATCCCCAAGAGCTTCAACTTTTAGAAGAGAATAGTGATCCGATGCTTTTATTTGGCGCTATGATTGAATTTCAGACTTCTATCTTTTCAGAACCAGCCCCCATCTTTGGTGCTTTATCACCTCGTGAATTAAATAAGATTTTAAAAAAATTAATAAAAGATTCTAAAACTAATGGTGATGCAAGTTATCGTTTAGCGGAGCTTTATGAGCAAGGTACTTTAACGGGGATAGCAGATATTGATCAAGCAAATTATTATTTTGAGCAAGCTGCAACGTTGGGTAATGCAGAAGCGGCGGCCGTTTTATTGCAACTGTACCGTTATGATGAATTAAAGTTAAAACGCCTTGTAGAGATATTAAAAGAGTTGGCTCTTAATGACGACCATATAGCACTCTATAATTTGGCACTTATTTATTCTGGGGAGATATATTCCTCTCAAGAGATAAATCCTATATTAGCTCGAAACTATCTTTTAAGAGCTGCAAATCAAGGAAATATTAAGGCAATAGCGAAATTAGTAGAACGGTATAGTAAGGAGATCTATGGGGCAGACTTTGGTGTGAATGTCGATTTAGATGAAGCTTTTAAATGGCTGAAAAAGTGGGCAATATTAGCACCAAAGTCTAAGGATCCACATTGGGCGATGATTGAACTGTTAAATGAAAATGATTTATTAGAAAGTCATTATCACGACTATCAATCGGCGATTGAAGCCCTTACAAATATCTCGTCTACTGATCCTGATATAATCAGGGCTCAAGCGAGTTTTTATGGCAAAAGTGGAAGTGGACAGAATGTCACAAAAGCAATTGAACTGTATGATCAGCTTTTGCAATTAAGCCGGGACGAAAATGATTCTGTAATACTATTTCAAAAAGCAAAGTTGCTTAAAAAAGGGGATGCAAACTTCAAACCTAACTATGAAGTTGCTTTTGCGATTTTTTCAGCTTTATTGCAAGAGTATAGCGAAGATCCTAGTCTAAATTTTGAACTAGCAGAAATGTATCATTATGGACTAGGGGTTGATGTTGATAGAGAACAAGCCATTAAGTTTTATCGCGCCGCAGTAGCTTTTGGTAGTCGAAAAGCATTCAAACCAATTGGGACTTTGTTGTTAGCACAAAATGAACAAGAGTTGAAAGATGAAGGAGCTCAATATCTCATTGAAGATCTTTCCTGGGGTCATGAAGATAGTGAGGCAGAAGAACTTTTGTTTGATAATCCTGAGCTAATACCTGTACAGCATTGGCTTTATAATAGTCGTTATTTAGGGCAAAATCTTCCGAGCAGTCAGAGAGCATTTGCGTTGATAAAAGAAGGGTATAAAAAAGGATATCCACAACAGCAATTAAATTATGCTCAAATCATTGAAAGTTTTGATAGCAAACTATCACAATTTATTATTGATGAGCTTAGTTCAAAGGAGTTTGTCCCTGCGATTTTAAAAAAACTGCAGGGATATTCATCATTTGATGACAATACAAGGCTTGATAGGATCAAGCTCTGGTATAAGCTTATTGAATTGACAAATAGCGATGAGTATAAACAGGAGCTTGCAGAAGATTACGTGAAGTTAAATGATTTCTATGCGGCACAAGAGATTGTGGAGACGATAGAAGATCAAGAACGTGCTTTTTTAGGATTTCTGAAAGATGATATTCAAAAAGGGATATCTCTTCTTGTTAAATTAGAAAAAGGTATTCAAGAAGGTGACGCACAGGCGGTTACCCATCTTTTAAAAATATACCAAAAACAGCAAAATCCCGATAGATACAATGCATTACTCGATAAGGTGATTGAAACCGGGAATGCCGATTTTTTAATTTATAAAGCTGATTTTCTGGTAGGATCAGGGCATGCTAATGATTTAGAGCAAGCTAAGCAGCTTTATTTAAATGCTGGAGAGAAGCAAGCTGAATCGGTACCTTCGAGACTCTACAGACTTTATACAGATTTTCCTAACAGCACTATGACTGGAGCAGAGTTAAAGAAGTGGCTCTCTTCAAATCTTGAAGTCTATCCTGAAGGACAAGGTATTTTGGATGAGATTACTCTATTTGAAGCCGCTATCGCTCAATCAAAAAAACTTAATAATTATGAGAGTGAAGAACGGGAAGCGATCTTAGAAGTCTTGGTCGAGGCCTATAATAATGGTAAGGGTGCCCCAAAGGATAAAGAAAAATTGCTAGAAGTATATAAGCAGTTAGCAAAACTTGGAAATGGCAAGGCTGCATCCGAAGTGGGTGATATTCTTAGAGCTGAAGATATTGAAGAAGCAATGAAATGGGTCAATCTAGGACGAAAAAATGGTTATTATTCAGGGAACCTTATAGAAGAACAGATTAAGCTGTTAAAAAAAGCGGGCATGGGGGATATTGAAGATCAATACGATTATTTTAATCGCTATGAATCAGAAACATTGAGTAAAGTTGAGATTCAAAATAAAAGAGTAGATTATGCAAATCGAGGGAGTAATAAGGCGAAAATTGATCTTGCAAAAGAACTATTACGTTTCCCCGCATATGAGGATAATTATGTTAGAGCTAAAGCTCTTCTACAAGAGTCGGTTGATGCAAAGTATCCTCAAGCAGTAACAGAATTGGTCAATATTATTGAAAAATTTGAATCTTTTTCTGGTTCTAAAAATAGATATCAAGAAAATGATGAAAATATTATTGCACTCTTGAAAAGCGTCAACTCACAAGAGACCCAATACCGATTGATACGTTACTATTTAGATCACGGCTATTATTTGGAAGCAGGTAATGAAATTGCAAAATTAGACGATGAATATCGTAAAAATTATGAGTTATCGTCATTGGTGTGCCAATATTATAACTCTTCAGACGATCATCCTTTGAATGAGATTGTTGCGCTATTTGAGAGTAACTTTCAAGGAGTAAGTAGCCCAGAATTAGACCACTGTTTAGGTCTTATATACCTCAAAGGTGATGCGATGTTACCTGCTAGCGAAAGTAAAGCGATAGAGTATTTTAATCGTAGTTTTTTCAATCGACTTACAGTTAATAATGAGATCTATCGTTTTGATCAGGATATTGATTTTGTAGAGATTTCGAATCTTTTTGTTTCTATTGCTATTAATGCCATCGAAAGTCAAAAAGGTTTCTCTAACTCAAAAGAGAGCCAACAATTTGGATTAAATATTCTATTAGAGTTGGCGCAATATGACTCTTTAGCGGCAGGCAAATATTTGGCAAATTACTTCATGATGCAAGGAGATTTAGAAACAGCGCTTTTTTATAGTTTAGTTTATGACCTTGATGATCTAAGTACATCATTTAAGTCTGAATTGGCAGAGACAACATTGGTAGCTGTCGAGGGAAAAGCACAAAAACTTAAAGAGTCATTTGAGTATATTTCATACCTTCCCCGCCTTCGTAGAATTGAGGAGAGGGTTCTAGATGGCAATGTTGCTGCTTTAGTCGATCTTGGTGATGCTTATTTAGAGGAACAAATAGTTGCTTTAAATATTGAAAAAGCATTATCTCTTTACCAAGAAGCAGGTAAGAAAGGCTTTTCTCTTGCATATAATCGTCTTGGAAATCTTTACCGTAAAGAGGGTTCTGTTGTGCCACAAGATATTAATAAATCTCTCTTCTATTTCAAAAAAGGGGCAGATCTAGGAGATAGTAATTGTGCTCACCAAATAGGGGATATTCTCTATTTTGGAGAAGGGGGAATTGAGAAAAATTATTCTCAAGCATTAGAATATTTTGGTAAAGCTGAAGTAAAGCAAGGTCGACATCATGCACTAGCAAAATATAAAATGGCAGAGATTTATTACAATGGGTTAGGAGGAATATCTGTAGATAAGAAACGGGCTTTTGAGTTGCTTAAAGAGAATGAAGAATATGACGATGATGCGAAGGGTTATATCCGTAAATCACTTCAAGAATGGGATTTTTCTGATGTTAAGGGTAATTGATTAGTCAATGTCAAAAAGAGAGTGAAATTTATTCTAATGACTAGTAGTTTTCACGTAAGATATGGCTTATGAGATACTAAAGTATCATAAAAGATAAAATACTTTGCTGTAATGGATAGAATAAATAATATATGAATAAGCCACAACACCGTGCCCGTAAGCGTTTTGGGCAAAACTTTTTGATCGATGACAGTATTATCTTTCAGATCATTGCTAGTATTGCGCCGCAACAGGGCGATAATCTTGTTGAGATTGGGCCGGGGCTTGGCGCAATGACGCGGCCACTTCTCCAGGCTGCGAAAAAAATGACTGTTATTGAGCTTGATCGGGATCTGATTGATTACTTGAAGTCACTTGATGGATTGACGGTTATCAATGATGATGTTCTCCAAGTTGATTTAGCGAAGTTGACTCGTGATAATGAACGATTAAGAGTTGTAGGAAATCTTCCTTATAACATCTCAACACCGATTATTTTTCATCTTTTAGCGAATGTTGAGCTGATTGAAGATATGCATTTTATGCTTCAGAAAGAGGTAATTGAGCGAATGGCCGCTTCTCCCGGTGATTCTGCATTTAATCGATTGTCGATTATGGTGCAACGTTACTGCGAAGTTGTACCGTTATTGGAAATTCCTCCACAATCCTTTGATCCTGCTCCGAAAGTGATGAGTCAGTTTGTGCGTCTTATTCCTTATCATGGAAATCCTTATGGGATAGAGAGTGATCAATGTTTTTTTGATGTTGTAAAAGAGGCATTTTCGATGAAGCGGAAAATGCTTCGGAATAATTTAAAAGGAATGCTCTCGGAAGAGGAGATCATTTTGTTAGGAATAGACCCCAAAATCCGAGCCGAAAACTTAGCGATCAAGGATTTTGTAACGCTAAGTAATTACATAGCAAAACGCTCTTAAGAGGTAGGTATGAAAGACGATATTTATGCAGTTATCGATTTAGGTTCCAATAGCTTTCACATGGCAGTGATGCAGGAGGATAACGGAAGAATATTAGTCTTAGACCGTATTAAGGAGATGGTGCAACTGGGCTACGGTTTGCAAGAAGGTGGAACGCTTGATCCCGTTGTACGTGAGCGAGCATTACACTGCTTACGTAAATTTCGAGAGCGATTAGTGACGATTGCTCCCAGTAATCGCCGAGCAGTAGGGACGTTGACGCTGCGGAAGTTAAAAGATCCGAGTTTTATTAAAGAAGCTGAAAAAGCGTTAGGGATGCCGATTGATATCATTTCGGGAAGAGAAGAAGCGCGTCTGATCTACCTCGGTGTTTCACAATATATCCATATTGAAGATCGTGATCTTTTTGTAATGGATATAGGTGGAGGCAGTACAGAATTCATTTTAGGTTGTGGTGATACGATTAAGGCTGCTTATAGTCGTGATGTTGGTTGTGTGAATATGACTCGGAAGTTTTTCCCAAAAGGGGAGTTTACGAAAGAGGCTTATGAGCAAGCGAAAACATTTGTAGAATCGGAATTACAATCATTACGTTATCTTATTCCATATCAAGATGCTTATTTTGTAGGCGCATCCGGCACGATCAAAACGCTGGGAACACTTGTTTCTTACTTTGATGTACAAGATGAAGTGATTACCGCTGAAGCGCTTGATAATTTGGTGGAGAAGTTTCTCGATTTAGGTAAGAGCAAAAAAATTGCAAAAAGTTTTGATCTAAGTGACTTACGAGCTAATGTTGTAGGTGCCGGACTCGTTATTTTACAGGCAGCGTTTAAAATTTTGTCTATTAAAGAGATGTCGGTTACCAGTGTTGCGCTTCGTGAAGGAATGCTCTTTGATCTTATCGGACGTGTTCATCAAAAAGATCGTCGTGATGAGACTATTCAAGCATTATTAACTCGTTTAGGAGCAGATGTTGAACAGGCTCGTAGAGTGGCAATTACAAGCAATAAACTGGCACGCGTTCTTCAAAATGAAAAAGGGGAGAGAATCGAGTTCGATGAAGAGGCCCTGCGTTATTTAAAATGGGCTTCTTATTTACATGAGATAGGATTGGCGGTGTCTCATCATCGCCAATATAAACATTCAGCGTATCTTGTTGAGCATGCAGATTTAGATGGTTTTAGTAAACAAGATCAGAAGATATTGGCGACGATCATTCGTTATCAACAGCGTAAAATTGACCTAGAAGCTTTTAATGGACTACCTGAGTATACACTCATGTTGACCTTGATTCTGCGACTTTCAGTGCTTTTTAACCGTGGCCGTTACCTGAAAGATTCGCCAAATGTAGAAGTGGTGGTTGATTTACCGAAAAAACATATTCAACTAGGGTTTGAAAAAGGGTGGTTAAAATCATACCCCCTGTTTAGGGAAGATCTATTAGGTGAACAAAAATATTTGAAACAGGCGGGATTAATGCTCTCTTGGTAGAGCCGTAAAAGTAAGTAGCATCATAATAAGATAAAAAAGCGAGTTTTAGACTCGCTTTTTTTGTTGCATAAGATTGAATGTTTGTTTTGATTTATCGATTTTTAATAATAAAATCTGGATAAATCCCAGCTTCTTCTATAAAAGGTAGGGGGTTATTATTTCGTAAGAATCCCCAGTCAGCTTTAAGAAGCGTTTTACAACCTGCTGTATTACCTCCTAAAATATCAGTGTGAAGTGTATCTCCGACCATCAGTACTCGTGATGGAGTAAAGTCACCAACGACTTCTTTAATTCGTTTAAAAGCGGCGTGATACGTGTTTTGGAAAGGCTTTCCACAAAAGGTGATATCAAGATTGGGAACCGCTTTGAGTAGTTCAATGGCATAGAACCCTGGCTCTACAGAAAAAGAATTTTCAAGGGGGGCGCTAATATCAGGATTTCCAATAATTAAAGGGCGAATATTTTTTTTAAGGGAGTCTGTTAAGCGTTCCTGCCATTCTTCATTCCAGTAGGCTGTTGCGAGGAAGATAAAACCATCCACCTCATCGATATTCTTCTCAGATAAAAGCACTGTTTTTGCGGGCAATCGTTCAATGAAGGCACCATCACCCACTATTACCCCCCATGTTTTCCCTTCTTTTGTTAATGGCTGTTCCGGTAGGATTGCCTCCACAGCATCACGCGAGGAGATAATGTGGGATGCAGGAATGTTATAGCCGAGCTGCGGATACATTTTTGCACGAATATCAGTAGGATATGATGCTCCATTCGTAAGTACAAAAGTCTCTTTGCCAAGTGATTGTAAAGTCTTGATCATTTGCGGCATGTGAGGAACTGCTGTACCACCAACATTAAGCACGCCAAATCCATCAAGCAGTAGGATGTCAAACTCATCTTTGATCTCTAAAAGCGAAGAGACTAATTGTGGTTCTTTTTGAATAGTCGGTTGCTCAGGAAATAGGCGCTTAGGATTGTAATAATGATCATAGAGAGACCAAACCTTTTCAAGGTTAAGCATTTTTGCCTCCTCAATACGGAAAAAGTGCAATGAATAATTTGATAGGAGGACATTATAACGATAAATAGCTATGAAATATGTGACACTTCAGAAATATTGTGCAAAGGATCGTTTTTAGAGGTTTTAAGATTGCATAAAGAAATTTTATCTATATTTTTACGAAGCTCTCCATTTTTAGTCAAAATAAGAGTAAACTACCGATATTATTAGTCATTTCGAGGTTTTTGTGCGTCGTTACAATGTCGTTGTTATTAAGCTTTTTGCAAGCTATGTGATTCCTACTGTATTAGCAATGTTTATTAGTGGAACCTATCAAATAGTTGATGGATTTTTTGTAGGACATTTTATCGGTGTGGAGGGACTTGCTGCGATCAATATCGGATGGTCGTATATAACGCTTCTTTTAGGTTTTGGTTTTTTAGTTGGGGTGGGAATCGGAAGCCTTTATTCCATCGCTAAAGGTGAAGAGGACGACGAGCGAGCAAGGAAATTACTTGGTCAATCGCTCTTTTTACAATTTATCCCGGGGGTACTAATTGGGACTACGCTCTATTTTATGGCTCCTTGGCTTGTCGATATTCTAGGGGTAGAGGGGGCGACGGCAGAAAAAGCGATTGTCTTTATTCGGGCATTCTCATTTGCTGCTCCATTTGTGATTGGTAGCTTGGCAATGCCCTTTATTGTTCGCAATGTGGGAACACCTCTTCGTTCAACAGGCTATATTGCAGCAGGTGTGACGGTCAATATCCTTCTCTCCTTTTTGCTGATCTCCTATTTTAGGATTGGTATTGTGGGTGCTGCCCTGGCAAGCATCGGGGGAGAAATGGTAGCAATGGTCTTGGGCGGCTACTATATTCTTCGTCAAAGTAGTGAAAAGCTTGCGTGGCATCACTTTATTCCTAATTATACATTAATAAAAGCAATTCTTTTGACAGGAAGTTCAGCCTTTTTTACTTTCATTTATATTGGCTTTATTATGACATTGCATCATAAGTTTTTAGAACAATATGGAGGTACAATCGCTATCTCCGCCTATACAATCGCAGGCTATCTATTAACAATTTATTACTTCGCAGTGGAAGGTGTAGCTAATGGTGCACAACCTTTGATTAGTCGTTTTTATGGTGAAGAGCGAGTTCGATCTGTTCGTTTTGTCACGCGCTTGATGATTTATGTCGGGCTCGGCGTTGGTATGATTATTACGGCGTTATTATTGATATTTCCACATTTTTTTACGAGTTGGTTTACAGATGACCCAGCGCTTGTCGCTGCAACGGTATATGCTCTACGACTTCATTTGGCTGTGCTTTTCTTGGATGGTTTATTTGTCACAGCGACAATGTTTTTCCAAGCGATTGGAGAAGGTCAAAAAGCATTAGTTATTTCAATTGGAAACTTGTTATTGCAGGTGCCTTTCCTCTTTATTTTGCCGAAGTTTTGGGGGTTAGATGGTGTGTGGTTAACAATGCCTATTGCAACAGTGATTCTTGCAATCCCCATTGCCTGGATGTTCTATCATCGCTATCAGCGGATCAATGATGAGGAATTTATTGTGGAGATTAGTAGTAAGGCCTAATCAATAGGAAAAAAGCACCCGTAGGTGCTTTATATATAAGGTTATTAATTGGTATCTGAGGTTCTTTTTGCGCTAATCCTCAAAGAAATTATAGTGCAGCTGCTTTCCACTTTTACCATTTTCTCTGAAATACTCGAGATCTTCTGGCTGCATATCAAAGCGCTCTATTTCACTTCTAAATTGGGGGATCGGGCGCTTGTAGATGAAGCCGATCTCTTTACCTGTTTTATTGAGGAGTGCAGGGTACTCTGTAAATTGTGTAATCACTTCAGGTTTGTATCCCATAAATTCCATCACGAGAGGCGCGATAATCATCTGGCTTGTAACTCCTTTGTTTTCAACGAAGTTAGTGATAAATGGGCGTTTAAGAATTGACGGCTCGGCAAAGAGAATAAAGGGAACGATTCCCTCTTCCATAGAGGTGGTTTTCGCATCGCAATGCGTCTTTTTGCCTTGAGGATCTGAGAGATCTTGCCCATGATCTGAAGTGTAGATTACGATGGTATCGGGATATTTCTTGAGAAGTTTCGCAAGTTCATTGAAAAAATGATCGGTGTTGGCGCGTACTAAGTTTTTGTAAGAGTTGAGCGCTTCTTCCGGCGTTGCATCGGCAAGATTCGTATTTTTCATCGCCGGCACAAAAGGTGTAGGAAATCCAGTATTTTGGAATGGGAAGTGGGAGCCTTTAAGTCCGGCATAGATAAAGACCGGTTCTTGACTCTCTGACAAAATCTGCTCAATGACATTAACCACTTCACCATCATTTTTTAAGTCACTACCAGGAATATTGGTCACACCTTGTAATTCGTGGTTTGTATAGAAATTATGGCCTGTGGCATTGTGCTGCGCATCGATAATATAGGGTTTAAAACCAGCGGTTCGCGCAATTTTCCAAATCGTGTTTTCATCTAAAAAGAGGTCACTTGGCTCTTTTCCAAGCCGTGGCATTTTGCGCACTGCTAGATTAGAAGTATCACTACAATTAGAGAATGAGGCGATCATCCCAAAGTTGAGAAGTTGATCTTGAGGGAAGTTCAGTAGCGAAGGTGTTGTACCTAAATGACTGTTGAGATCAATCATATCGCCACGAATAGATTCATCCATGACCACAATAATATTCTTTGCAAGTGGTTGCCCAAGATCCGCTTGAGTTGGTGCTTCTCGTGGATAGAAAGTAAAATCCGCTGCATCGGTACGAAGATAGTTAAGGTAGGTAAATGTGGCAACTTGCGCTACCGGTGTAATGTAAGAGGCTCGTCCGTTAGTACCGCGACCACTTTTATTATAGATGATCATTAACATCCCGCCGAGTGCTACAAGATAGAGGATAACGGCGAAGAGTGTTCCTTTTCTACCCATATGTACTTTAGGAAAGAGGAAGAAACCGATGGTAATGGGGATGTGATAGAGAATGGCTTTGAGGATCGCTCCTTGGTACCCTCTGGCGGCTTCTTCCATCATTACGCGAGCATCAATTAATGTGCGAAAATCCTCGTAATCTGGTTCACTGCCAGTGGCAAAGTAGTAGATGAGATAGCTTATTGAGCCAAAGAGAAATAGTAGATAGAGTGGTACTCGCCAGCGCATTCGGGTAAATGCAAAGAGCTCTACAATACTTAATGCCACAAAGGCAGTTAGTAAATGGCGTAAGAGCCGATCGGGGCGTTCAATACTAAGATAGTAGAATAATTTACCTTCGATAAAGGGGTAATTGATCAGAATAAATCCGAGAGCAATTAGAATAATCTTACTAAAAATGCGCATAATGTCCCGCTCGTAGTTCATAAAAAGTCAAAATAAATATCTTTTTTACCTATAAAAGTAGGTAGTAAACAATAATGTTTTACTGTTCTATTTGATGATAAACATCCATAAAGGCGATATTATACTGCCCCTTTTTGCAAGCCCCTAATAAAAGGCTTATTTCTTCACATAAAGAGAATAGCAAGGGGGTTGAAGAGTGATCATGGAGTGATGACTCTCTGCCTCTTGTTGAGGGAAATATGCTAAAATAGCGCAATATTTTATCGCATAGCGGGTATTGAGATACTTCGCAATATTGGTGTTGCAATGGATCGTATTATACATTCACAATAGATCAATGTTACTAACTTACTGATAGCTTAACGAATTAGAAAAAAGGTGGTTTAAATATGCACTTTCAGGATCTCCGGGAGTTTATTGCTTTTTTAGAGGCGCGTGGTGAGTTGCAACGAATTAATGCGGAAATTGATCCTTATCTTGAGATGACCGAGATTAGTGACCGCGTCTTACGCCAAAAAGGTCCGGCGTTACTCTTTGAAAATCCGAAAGGAAGTGATATTCCGGTATTGACTAATCTGTTTGGCACACCTGAGCGTGTCGCTTTTGGTATGGGGCAAGTATCAGTGGATAAGCTTCGGGAGATCGGTGAGTTTCTCGCTTTTTTACGAGAGCCTGAACCGCCAGAAAATATTAAAGATGCGTTTGAAAAATTACCGAAGTTTAAACAGGTTCTTTCAATGCGTCCTAAACGTGTGAAAAAACCGTTATGTCAAGAGGTGATTATTGAGAAAGAAGATATTGATCTAACAAAAATGCCTATTCAGCATTGCTGGCCTGGTGACGCTGCACCTCTTGTGACCTGGGGCTTAACGATTACCAAAGGGCCTTCGAAACGTCGGCAAAATTTAGGAATCTATCGGCAACAGGTAATTGGCAAAAATCGTCTGATCATGCGATGGCTTGCGCATCGTGGTGGCGCGCTTGATTATCGTGATTTTCGCCTTAAAAATCCTGGTAAGCCTTTTCCTGTTGTTGTAGCATTAGGCGCTGATCCCGCAACGATACTAGGAGCGGTTACGCCTGTTCCTGATGCGCTATCGGAGTATGCTTTTGCCGGACTATTGCGAGGCAAACGTACACAAGTTGCAAAATCGACACTTCATTCTGAGTTATCTATACCCGCAACTGCGGAGATAATCTTAGAAGGTTATATTTATCCTGATGATATGGCGGATGAAGGCCCTTATGGTGATCATACAGGCTATTATAATGAGGTCGACCGTTTTCCTGTTTTTACGATTGAACGAATGACAACGCGAACAAATCCGATTTATCACTCGACATATACCGGAAGACCACCGGATGAGCCTGCCGTTTTAGGAGTCGCCTTAAACGAAGTGTTTGTTCCAATTCTTCGGAAACAGTTCCCCGAGATTGTTGATTTTTATCTACCGCCAGAGGGGTGTTCTTATCGAATGGCTGTTATCTCGATTAAGAAGCAATATCCTGGTCATGCTAAGCGAATCATGTTAGGTATTTGGTCGTACTTACGGCAATTCATGTATACAAAATTTATTGTAATTGTTGATGAAGATATTAATTGTCGAGATTGGAAGGATGTTATTTGGGCGATTACCACACGAATGGATCCGATTAGAGATACCGTAATGATTGATAATACCCCGATTGACTACCTTGATTTTGCCTCTCCTGTTTCAGGGCTGGGGTCAAAAATGGGGCTTGATGCGACGAATAAATGGACCGGTGAGACGGATCGTGAATGGGGTACACCTATTGTTAAAGATCCAAAGATAACTGAGCGTGTTGATGAAATATGGGATTGTTTAAATATCTTTGGGAAAACAAAACTCTGAACGGTCATTCGAAATAATATCTGGCATAACTTTTTACGTTAAAGCGTTATAATAGAAAAAAATAGTCGAGGAGAAAGCCATGTTTAAATCATTTATTAAAGCTTTCAGTGTTGTCGTAGGTGTTCTATTACTTGTTGGATGTGCTTCTTTAAGTAGTGGGAATATCGCAACAAATAATCCGTATGCTTATGGTGATGCGCAAGTTAATATGTTTTCAAACAAAGATCTTGTAGGGAAAGAGGTGTTGCTTGGTGGGATGATCACAACGATTAACTCGCAGGGAGATCATGTACGCGTAGAATTGGTTCGTTACGAGCTTAATGAAAAAGGCTATCCGCTACTTCGTGAAGGTCTTGATAATAATCGACTAATTGTAGATGTTTATGGTGTTGTTCGTATCAATGGTTATTCTCCAGGAGATTATATGACCGCCGTTGGTATTGTAAAACAAGCAGAGAATATCGAGGTCTCAGGCGAGACGATTCGGGTAATAACCTTGGATGCGAGAGACTATGATTTGTGGCGAGATCCGCGCCGAGATATCTATTATGATGAGCCATTTTTTAATAGCCCCGCGCTTCGTTTTGGGTATTATCAGCCTTATTGGGGCGTCGGCTTTGGGCCTTATTTCCCTTATTATTGGTAACTCAGATGGAATGGAGATTATCTAAAGGCCCTAATAAATCATCCTATGATTGAAATTAATCATATTTTTATTGTTATGAACTGTGAATAGCAATGCTAAATTATCTATATTTTGTTATGATTTAGCATATTTTACATTTCACATCTCCCTTATTTAGGATTGATAAGATAGCTCATGAGTTTAGTTGTATTAGGAATTAGTCATAAAACCGCTGCGGTAGAGATACGGGAGCGGGCAACGCTGGTGCCCGAAAATATTCGGGTATTCCTATCTATGGCTAAAAGTAGTCAGTTAGCAAGCGAAGTTGTGGTGTTATCTACATGTAATCGTACAGAGTTTTATTTTTATGATTTAAAACTATCAGTAGAAGAGTTTTGTGAGGTTTGGAGTAATTACTCAGAGCTTGATGTTGAGGATGCAAAAGATCATCTTTATCAGTTTGAGGGATTAGATGCTATTCGCCATATCTTTAGGGTCGCAGCGGGATTAGAGTCACTGATTTTGGGTGAGCCTCAAATTATGGGGCAGCTAAAAGATGCCTTGAGTCTTGCGACTGAGTTAGGTACAGCACAGAAATATCTACAACGCGCTCTTCAAATGAGCTTTAATATTGCTAAAGAAATTCGGACGGAAACCAATATAGGTGCTTTCGCTGTGTCTGTTGCTTTTTCTGCTGTGCAACTTGCCCGTAATATTTTTGATGGATTAGATAAACATCATGTTCTTTTAGTCGGTGCCGGAGAGACGATAGAGCTTGTCGCTCGGCATTTGATTGAGGCGGGGGTGCATCAAATAACTATTGCAAATAGACGAGTGGAGCGTGCAGAGATAATGATTCAGGAGCTTGGTGTTTCAGCAGAAGCTTATGGGCTCGACCATCTTGAAACTTTGATGCCAAAAGCGGATATTATCGTTTCATCAACAGCGGCGCAAGCTGCACTAATCACAAAAGAGATGACTAAAAAGGCGCTTAGGATACGGAAAAATCGTCCAATGTTGCTAATAGACTTAGCGGTACCGAGAGATATTTCAGCAGAAGTTGATTCTTTAGCGAATGTATATCTTTATTCTGTGGATGATTTAAACCAAATTATTGAAGATAATCAGAAAGCGCGTGAAGAGGCTGCTTTAGCTGCTGAAAGCTTTGTTGATAATGGTGTTGAACGATGGGGTGAATGGTATAAGATCTCCGATATCGGTTCTTCTATTCAGGCGATGATTAATTACGCGTATGAAGAACGAGATCAGGCGATAAAACGATTTGTTAATCAACATGAAGAGCCGGTCGATGCTGTGCTGCTATCAAAAATGGCAACGCAATTAACAAATCGCCTTCTTCATCCGATGATTGAACATTTGAAATCATTAGAGGAGTCAGATGAAAGGGTCAAAATTACTAAGCTCCTCGCTCAATTTAAGCTTTAAATAGTTGTAAATTTGTTATAATTGCAAGGTTCATTTTTATTTTATCGAAGGAAAAATATGTCAATTACGTTTGAAGAAGCGCAAGATATCATCGCTCAGTCAGAGGAGATAATCTCTGCTTCAGAAATTCAAAGTGCTTATGACTCAATGGGGAAAGCGATCACTTATGATTTGGAGTTGTCAGATCCTCTCATTCTAGTGGTGATGAATGGGGCTTTAATTCCAGCAGGTCAGTTACTTACGCGTTTGAATTTTCCTTTTCAAATAGGTTATTTACATGCTTCAAGATACAATGGCAATACAGAAGGAGCAGAGCTTGAATGGATTGCAAGACCTTCTGTGGATGTTAAAGACCGAGTGGTATTACTTGTGGAAGATATCTTTGACGAAGGAACAACGTTAAAAGAGATTGTTTCAGTGATTCAGAAAATGGGGGCGCAGGTTGTCTATACAGCCGCGCTTGTGAATAAGGTTCATGAACGAAAACCAACAGATTTTAAAGTAAATTATATTGGCGTTGATGTTCCTGATCGGTATATATTTGGCTGCGGGATGGATTATCATGAATATTGGCGTAATCTCCCGGGTATATGGGCATTAAAAGAGTAGGTTACTATTTTAACTGAGGTGAGAAATGAGCAAAAACATCATGAAGAATTTCAAGCAATTGCTAATGCTAATGATATTTTCATTAGTAGCAATGGCTCCTCTTCAAGCGCAAGTGAAGTTAGAGATTGTCAAAGCCTCTAATGACGCATATCCGATTGCGCTTGTCGATCATGCCACAAACAATCAAGGTTTTTTAGGAATCATTACGAATGATCTACAACGTTCGGGACGTTTTTTACCTAAAACAGGTTTAGCTGTTCCAGAGCAGCTTACAACGATCACTCAGGCCGACAGCGGTATTTGGCGTGCGGCAGGAATTAATTTTATTGTTATCATTACCCCAAAAGGTAATATGTTGCAAGTTGATGTTGGTGATACTTTTACTAAAACAGTGCGTGCAAGT
The DNA here is from genome assembly GCF_058188435.1 of Ignatzschineria sp. 22MB058224. Classification (NCBI taxonomy): domain Bacteria; kingdom Pseudomonadati; phylum Pseudomonadota; class Gammaproteobacteria; order Cardiobacteriales; family Ignatzschineriaceae; genus Ignatzschineria; species Ignatzschineria sp. 22MB058224. The sequence goes on along the minus strand of NZ_CP187366.1, from coordinate 1,738,358 downwards.
CGTCAGTTTCAATATCTAGCAGATGAGAAGGGTCAACGAGCTGTTGCGCATAAGATAGCAGATTTTATTTATGAAGCTATTATTGGGGTGCCTGGATCTTTTAGTTCAAAAGTTGCATATGTTTCTCGTAGTAATCGAAACTTTTCATTAGTTGTGGCAGATGCCGATGGTGCGTACCCTCAAGTGGTTCTTGAGTCACCTGAACCAATTTTATCACCAACATGGTCGCCTGATGGTCGTAAGCTCGCATATGCCTCTTTTGAAAAAAAACGTAATCAAATTATTGTACAGGATCTTTATACTGGCAATCGTCAAGTGGTTATTAGTGAGCCTGGAATTAACTCTGCACCGACATGGTCACCTGATGGACGTAAACTTGCTTTTACGCTCTCTAAAGATGGTAATCCTGAGATTTACACGGCGAATGCAGATGGCTCTGATTTACGTCGTTTGACAAGTCATCCTGGTATTGATACAGAGCCAGCTTGGGGGCGAGATGGGATGATTTATTTCACTTCTGATCGTGGCGGATCTCCACAAATTTATAAAATGCCAGAAAATGGTGGCCCGGCAGTTCGTGTAACCAATGATGGTAACTACAATGCAAATGCATCTATTTCCGCTGACGGCAAGCATTTAGCAATTATGCAGCGTTATCCGGGGCAAGGCTTTGGTATTGCTTTAATGGATTTGACAACAGGACAAGTAAAGCGTCTAACGAATGGTGGTAAAGATGAGGCACCAAGTTTTTCTGGTAATAGCCATATGATTCTCTATTCAGATGGTCGTGGCGGTTTAAAAATCATCTCTACTGATGGGAATGTCGAACAGCGTTTCTATGGGGTGGGTACAGATGTTCGTAAACCAAGCTGGTCTCCTAATATTCAGTAAATAAATTAACAAAAACTATTTTAACGAATCAATGAAATGAGGGAATATATGTATAAATTGTTTGTAAGAAGCATCATGATTGCCTTTCTAGGAATCTTTGTTGCGGCATGTAGTTCAACGGGAACCGACGTAAGTGGTGCAAATGGTAGTGGATTTGGTTCGGGTTATGGTTATAATCAAGGGCCGGCGAGTACCTATTATGATGCTGATTATGGCAAGCGTGGAACAGCGGATCGCATTATCTATTTTGATTTCGACTCAGATCGTTTGCGTAATGAATCCTATGATGTTGTTAAAGCCCATTCTGAGGAGTTAAAACGTAATCCTAATCGTGGAGTTTGGTTAGAAGGTCATACTGATGATCGTGGATCTCATGAATATAATATGGGGCTTGGTGAGCGTCGCGCAAATAGTGTGCGTAGTCTGATGTTACAATCAGGTGTTAATCCAAACCAGATTCGTGTACGCAGTTACGGTAAAGAGATGCCTGCAGTTGCAGGGTATGATGAGAGTGCATGGGCACAAAATCGTCGTGTAGAAATCGTCTATTAGTTGATGCTTCTAACAAAATGAGTAAAAATGAATTTGGCACCTATATATGGTATATAGGTGCTTTTCTCATTCAATAGGAATTAGTTGTGATTAAAAAAGAGAGCTTGGGACTTTATAAGCGGATTTTATCATATTCATTTCGATATCCGCTTATACTAGTGGCTTCGTTAGTGTGTGTTATTTTAGGTGGTTTTTCGGAAGCAGGTCTATTTTGGTTATTGAAACCTATTTTAGATGAAGGATTTGTGGAAAAAAACTCACTTTTTATTAAGTTAATGCCTTGGCTAGTGATCGGTGCCTTTTTGTGTATGAGTGCATTGAATTTTGCCGGAAGCTTTGGAATGCAGTGGATTTCTCAGCATGTGATTGTGAAGCTCCGTATTCAAATGTATGATAAGCTTTTGCACCTTCCTCAAACAGAATATGATAAGCATTCTACTGGTTTTTTTATGTCGAAGTTAACCTTTGATATCGCACAGCTTATGGCTGTTAGCTCCATGACGCTTGTCACCATTATTAAAGATAGCGCTGTTTTGGTAGGACTTATTATTGTTATGTTGGTGAATGACTGGAAAATCACCTTAATGGTTTTTTTGGTTGCGCCAATCTTATTTATTGTGCTTCGATATGTTTCTCGCCGGCTGCGAGGAATAGCACGAACAATGCAAAGGCACATGGGGGAATTTAACCATATTTTGGAAGAGGGGCTGAGAGGTCAGAAAGAAGTAAAACTTTTTGATGCCTATTCACAAATGAATGCGCGCTTTGTGAAAGTGAATAAAGATTTAAGACACTTAAATATGAAAAGTCTCATTGCGAGTCAGCTAGCGAGCCCGATATCACAAGTCTTTTTAGTAATTTTTATTGCAATGGTTATTTGGTATGCGTCTAACCAAGCTTCAAATAATTCTATTACAATAGGAAGTTTCTTATCGCTACTTGCTGCAATGGTGGGGATGTTGACACCTATTAAGCGTTTGGTGAGTACAAATGAAGCTTTACAAAGAGGGGCAGCAGGAGCTGAAGGTGTTTTTGGAATCTTAGATTCTGAAAGTGAGGCAGATAACGGTACTCAAAAGTTAGCGCATGTTGACGGTGCAATTACTTTTAGAAATGTACGATATCGTTATGAAGTCAGTGAGCAATATGCATTAAAAGGGATTAATCTTGAGATCTCTCCAAGAGAGACCGTTGCATTTGTAGGTGCATCAGGGAGTGGAAAAAGTACAACGGCTAATCTTTTTTCTCGGTTTTATGATGTGACTGAAGGAGAGATTACTTTAGATAATATTAATATTAATGATATAGATCTCGAAAATTATCGTTCGCATCTGAGTTATGTTGGTCAGCATGTTATCCTCTTTGCCGACACTATTGCGAATAATATTAGTTTTGGAAGTAAACAATATACGCGAGAAGAAATCCAGCGTGCCGCACGGCTTGCAAATGCAGACAAGTTTATTGAAGCCTTGCCTGATCAGTACGATACGGTGATTGGTGAAAATGGTGCAAAATTATCAGGTGGACAACGTCAGCGCATTGCAATTGCTAGGGCGCTATTGAAGAATGCCCCTATTTTAATTTTTGATGAAGCGACTAGTAGCTTAGATAATGAGAGTGAATATGCTATTCAAAAAGCGCTTAAGAGTATTAGTAAAGATAAAACGACAATTATCATTGCTCATCGTCTATCGACCATTGAAAATGCTGATAAAATAGTTGTTTTTCAAGAGGGTGAAATTGTTGAGATAGGAACACATCAAAAATTATTAGATAAAAATGGTTATTACGCAAAATTATATAAAGTTGATAAATCAGATGAATAACTCGATTTTTTAAGGTATTCTTTGCATAAGGGAAATTTGTTTGTATTAAAAATCCCACAATGTTGGAAATTTGATGCAAAAATGTATCAATTCTAATAAAAATGAGATATGATTAACCCGTTAGTTTGTATTATTTGAAGGTAACTTGTTACAACTGTCTGTAATACATTTATTTTAATTCGTAATTAAGTGGAGACTTATATGAAAAAGCAATTGATTATTGCTGCATTAGCAGGTCTATTCGCGACTTCTACAGCTGTAGCAGCGACAGATTCGTTGGTCGATAGACAAGGTGATTTTGTAAGAGATCGTCAAGGTGAGTGTGTATTAGTGAAAGATGGCGTACCAGGATGTGGTATCGTTATTCAAGATTTAACTTTCTCAGCAGATACATTCTTTGATTTTGACAAAGCAACACTTCGTCCACAAGGTCGTGAGTTACTTAACAAAGTAGCAGCAGAGCTTGTTAAAAACGAAAATGGCGTAAAATCAATTAGCCTCGTAGGTCACACTGACTCAACAGGTAGTGCGGCATACAACTTAAAATTATCTGAGCGTCGTGCAGATTCAGTACGTAACTATTTAATCGAGCGCGGTGTTCCAGCATCTCTTATCACTGCGAAAGGTGAAGGAATCAGCTACACATTTGATAATGCAACTGCAGAAGGTCGTGCTAAAAATCGTCGTGTAGATGTTAAAATCGAAGCAGTAAGAGAAGTTAAAGTTGATTAATTCTTAAAAGAATTTCAATAATAAAAAAAGCACTCACTTGAGTGCTTTTTTTGTCTGTTACATACAGTGTAAAAGGGATGCGTCCCGTAGTAGTCGGTTGCAAACTATCAAGACTCTTGAACGCGTACGTTCAAGTGGAAACTGAACAAACTTCTTTAGGCTTCTGAATTTAATCAGCTTGCACACCGAAATTTGATAACAGCATATTCCAAAATATTAAAATTAGGATCAAGAGGTGTATGATAGTCAATAACGCTCGTACATAACAGGAACGCATCAACAATAGTTTTGCACAAAAACAGTAATTTTTCAAATTACGATTGTGCTATAAATAGTGCATAAATCTTACATTTACTTCTTTGTTGAAGAATATTAACAGCCTGATAAAAGGTTTGCCCTGTTGTACGGACATCATCAATTAAAAGAATATTTTGGTTATTTAAGTAATTTTTGAATACTCGATTGATGAAAAAATCATTTTCTAAATTTCTTAGACGCTCTTTTCGGGAGAGATTAGTCTGTGGGATTGAAAAGGCCCGTTTTAATAAAATATTGTCTTGATAATTTAATTCTGCTCTTTTTGCTAAAGCGCGAGTTATTTCTGCAACTGGATTGTAACCTCTTTGCGCAATACGTATACGCCCACTGGGCATTGGGATGCATAAGGTATTCAAGGGGATATGGGCAATAAAAGAGGTGCTGGTGTGCCATATAAGGTCATTGAAAGTTTTATAGATGTATGGCTTTAGTGAATATTTCATAGACTTAATGAGTTGCTGTATACCTTTAGAGTATTGAAAACAAATGTGAGCATTCATTAAGTGAGGTTGTTTTCTTTTGCATTTATGACACAGAAAGGTCTCTTTTGTATCGCAAATGATACATTTGCGCTGAGCTAATGGTAATGCTTTTGTGCAGTTATTGCATAAAAAAGGAGTCTCGTGATCTTCTTTCCCGAGTCTAACTTTGCAGAGTAAGCAGTAGTGGGGAAATAGATGTTTAAAAAACATATATTTTTCTCAGTACGTTAGGACGATGTAGTTTTGTTAGAGATGAATATCAATAGCGATAGGATCGTGATCAGAAAAACGTTTTTCTAATTTAAGGTTAGTATTAAGATGGAAGATTTGTGGATTACTAATATTAAGCTCTGTATCGACCAGAATATAATCGAGAACAACAGGGCAATTTCTATGTTTAGTTGTATAGAGTCGACCTTGTCTGATTGACCAAATAGAATTTAATCGCTCTTGAGTAAGGATTTTTAAGGTGTCACTATTGGGCGTATCATTTAGGTCTCCCAAGATGATTAATTTTTTACAAGCGTTATCTTTATTCCCGGATAGCAAGGTTTGCATTATAAGATGCGCTTGTGCGTTCCGCTGTTTTTTTGCAATTTTTTTCTCTTGATTTGTCGGTGCATGTTGTGACTTTAAGTGGCAATTGACGAGTGTTAATTGGATATTATTGACATTTATTTCTATGGCGAGCGGAATGCGAGATTGAAAAAATGGATTGTTCTCATGACTATTCTTTTCAGAGCTTGCAGATATTGAAATTAATGGGTAACAATCTAGGACAGTGATCTCATTTTTGATTAGAAAGGCGGAACGAATATTTAAGCCTTGCGCTCCTCCAGATTGGTTCATCATAGGAGCAACTTCATAATAATGATATTTTATTTGAGTTCGCTCTTGAATCGTCTCTATAAGCTCATTTGCAATAGCGGTAGCCTTGATTGGTACTTGTAGATGGTAATCTTCTTCTGTTTGAACGGCAATTTCTTGTAATGCGATGATGTCAGGGAGATTTAGTTGCTCGATTAATGCTTCGATGAAATTTTGCTTCTTCTCTATTGCGGAATGAAGATGCAAATTTTGAAGGTTACAAGAGGCGACTGTAATTTTCATTATTGATAGAGATATTCAATAGCTGTGAGTATTGCATGCTTTTGTGCATTTTCATTTTGCTTAGCATCCTGCAACAACTGTTTGAATTTCGTTTGATACTTATTTTTAAAATACTCTCGCTTAATAATAGTGTAATGATCCCATTCTATTCTTTCATGTTCATGGAGTGTTTCGAGGAAATTACGTGCTCGATAGATGAAAAGTAGTGGCATTACCCGTTCATCATGAAAAGAAAAATCATAATTTTGCAAATCATATCCATTCATGTGGGGAATAAGATCCATTTGGCGGCGATCACTTGTTTCAAAAAAGCCTTGGTATAAAAGCGTTTCAACGGGTGTATTCTGAAGGGGATTATCAAAAATAGCCCCTCGTTGAAATACCGCTTCAATTTTTGAAGTCAATTCTTGGTGATGTTTGAATAATAATTTGTAATTCGCTAGCGCAAATGATGGGTCGATAACATCTTTAGGTAATGTTTTGGCAATGCCGAATGGCGCCAGAATAGGGCATTTATTAAGGAAAATAGTTTTGATGGGGAGGCGCTGTTCGCCCGGTTCAAGCTCTGCGGAAGGCGTATAGAGTTTTTTGCGGATAGTCATTGCATCTAGCTCTAGTAAAGGAGTGACATCTCCCATGAGATCAACGGTAATAAGCTCATTTCGATTATTCCTATTAGTGGTAAGAGGCATGACAATAGAAAAATTTTTCCGAATCTGCCCAAACATTCCCGATACATGTAAAAGAGGTGTTAGTTGTTCAAAGTCGATTAAGCGTTGTAGATCTCTCGCTCTACGGTGTGCAAAATAGAAATCAAATAGACGAGGTTGTTTTTTTTGGATAAGTTTTGCCATGCCAATAGTGGCATAAACATCACTTAAAGCATCATGGGCTTTCTCATGAAGCAAATTATTCGCTTTAGAGAGATTTTCAAGTTTTAAGCTTACTTCGTTGTTCTCATTTTGGGGCCAATTAATTCCCTCAGGGCGAAATGCATAAGTTGCTCGCACGACATCAAGTAGATCCCAGCGTGAATTATTATTTTGCCAACTATATGCATAAGGATCATAAAAATTACGATAAAACAGATAACGAATCATCTCATCATCAAAGCGGATATTGTTGTATCCCAAAATACAAGTTCCAGGTTGAGAAAACTCTTGATGAATAGCTTTTGCAAAATCAGTTTCTAATATTCCTTTTTCAGAAGCTTCTTGTGGTGTGATTCCTGTAATAAGAATAGACTCAGGATCAGGAATATAATCTTTCGGCGGTTGGCAATATAGATTAATAGGCTCATCAATGATATTAAATTGGTGATCTGTACGAATCCCTGCAAATTGCGCAATACGATCTTCTTTTGGGTCTAACCCAAATGTCTCAAGATCATAAAAAAAGAAGGTCTGTGTCACTTAAGTTCCTTAGATAAAAAGCGATGCTGTTTATTTATAGGGAGAAATTCTCGCCAAGATAAACGCGTCGAACATCGTTATGATTAAGGAGATATTCAGTATTTCCTTCAGCAATAACTGTACCGGCACTAAGAATATAGGATCGTTCACATATCGATAATGTTTCACGGATATTATGATCCGTAATAAGAATGCCAATATTTCGTTCAGAAAGCTCAATAATAATTGATTGAATATCTGAAACAGAGAGCGGGTCAACTCCAGCAAAAGGTTCGTCGAGGAGTAAAAATTTTGGATTGAGTGCGAGGCTTCGCGCGATTTCTACGCGGCGACGTTCTCCTCCAGATAACGAAATTCCTAAAGAGTTTGCGATGTGGGTAATTTTAAAATCCTCCAGTAGTTGATCTGTAAGATTTTCTTGCGCTTTTTTATCAAGATCCTTGCGAGTTTGGCAAATTGCAAGAATATTATCGCGGCTTGTCATTTTACGAAAAATAGAGGCTTCTTGAGGAAGGTAGCCAATACCTAGCTGTGCACGAACGTGCATAGGGCTTTTACTGATTTCTTGATCATCTAAAAAAACTTCCCCTTCATCTGGGGTGATTAAACCAACCGTCATGTAGAAGCTTGTTGTTTTTCCTGCGCCATTGGGGCCAAGTAAACCGACGACTTCTCCTTGTCGAATATGAAATGAAGCACCATTTACAACTGTGCGACTTTTAAAACGCTTGATAAGATTTTGGGCGGTTAGTAACATAATTTTTCTCTTTATCGCGTTGTTTAACTTACTTTTTGTTATCCATTTGAATAGTAAAATGAACTCGTTCATCAGAGTTTCGCTCAGCATTTATGACACGAGTTTCAAGATTATAGATAATTTTATTGGCAACAGCTATATCGTTATTTTGCTCAACTTGCGCCTCATTCTCGAGTATAAGAATGTTTTTTTTAGGGAAATAGCTGAGTTTTTTACCTTCACCAAAGACCCAAGGTTCATTCGCTTTAGGAAGATCTTTAATTTTAACAGGATTTCCTGTTGCAATAATATATTCAAGCTCACCATCGATTAATTGGAAAATTGCTTCATTGGCTTGAATTTCAAGATTGCCTTGCGTCATCAGCACATTACCTCGATAGATACCTGTTGGAGTGCCATTTGTAAATTCTGACCAGTCTGCATCAATATTGAGCGGAAGATTTCGATCTTCTGGAATTGCAAAAGCAATATGCACAACGATAGCGCTTATTAAAATAACTCTTAATGAGAGTCTTTTCCAGAGGGAACTGTATAAGTTACTCATCGGTATTCTCCTGGTTTACAACAAATGTTGAATGAACATCATCTAAAAGTGTGAACTTTTCTTGATGAGGAAATCCTATCAAGCCGATTCCAGTAATTACGCGTAAAGGTGTAGCGATTTTTACAAAGATATCGGAAGTGACTTTTTCACCTTGATCATGAATTAGTAATTTTTCAGTTGTGACGCGAAGGTCATTTTGAGGGTTTTTGTAGTCTGGTTGAAAAAGAATGACATTTTCAGTCAAGGTAATAAGGTTTTGGTCTTCCGAGATGACCGCACTATTACTTGTTGCCTTCCAATCATATATTAGTGATTTTTCCATGTTGCCGCTATGAATTTCTTTATTCATAAGAGGGTCATAATGGGTAAGTTTTGGAAATACTAAAGTACTCCCGCGAGCGTCATCGTAATGAGTAAGTTTATCACCAATAAGAAGGTATATCCGTTCTCCATCAGGGTTGTAACGAAAAATCTCATAGTTGTTCATGATTAACTGAGGTTCATTTGAATTGATCGCCGGAGGATCTTGACTATCTTTATAAATCAACCATGCAAAATAGATGAGCACTCCTAAAATGAAGAGCTGTAAAAATCGTTTTAAGATCATTGAGTTACTCATGAAGGTTTTCTTTTAAAGATTCGGTTAATACTATTGTACTATTTTTTGGTTAGGGTACGAATTTCTAGATTCTCATCTGCCATCAACAGTATATCCGCACCTCTTGCGGCAAATAAACCATTTGTAACTACCCCCGTGATTTGGTTAATGGATGCTTCAAGCTGGATAGGGCTCGTGATTTTCAAACCTTCAACATCCACAATGATGTTGTTGTTATCCGTGATAAAACCGCTACGAATATGTGCTTTAGCACCCATTTGTTCCATCTTACGAATCACGTAATGAGCTGCCATTGGGATAACTTCGATCGGTAGTGGAAATTTTCCGAGTGTTTCAACAAGTTTTGATTGATCTGCAATGCAAACAAAACGATCGGCGTGCGCCGCTACAATTTTTTCACGAGTGAGCGCTCCACCACCACCTTTGATCATCGCAAGGTGATGGTTTATTTCATCTGCTCCATCAATATAGGTATTGATTTTGGTAAGATCTGCAAGGTCAACAATCGGAATCCCAAATTTTGCGACTTGTTTAGATGTGCGTTCTGAACTAGAAGCAACACCTTTTATCTCAAAAGGTAGCGTTGGTAGGAGTTGTATTAGACAGTCGACAGTAGATCCTGTACCAAGACCAAGGATCTGATTAGGTTCAATATATTCGAGTGCTGCTTTGGCCACAGCTTCTTTTTGTTGTAATGCGTTCATATGTTGTACTTTTAGAGTGAGGAGAATTAAAGACGGTATCTTTAGTACTTAATCAAATATATAAGGATTAATCATTTATCTAGTATAGAGATTAAGGTATAGTGGTAGGCCATAATTATACTCGTAAAATTGATAAAGGGAACATCAAATGCCAGTAGCAAAAGATAAAGTAGTAGGCGTAATTTATACCTTAACTGATGATCAAGGTAATGTGGTTGATTCAAATAAAGGGCAAGAGACGCTTGAATATATTCAAGGGCATGGAATGATGATTCCTGGCTTTGAAAAAGCATTAGAAGGCTCGGTAGAGGGCCAAACAATTTCATTTAGCGTATCGCCAGAAGAGGGTTATGGTGAAGCGAATGAAGATTTTATTATTGAAGTTCCAAGAACTGCTTTTCCTGAAGATGAAGAAGTGCAAGTGGGTTGGCAAGTAACAGGTACAACACCTGATGGTCAAATGCAAGCATTTCGTGTGCTAGCTGTGTCTGATGAAACGATCAAGTTAGATGCAAACCATCCATTAGCAGGTCAAAATTTAAATTTTGAAGTTGAAGTAGTGGCTGTGCGTGATGCTTCGGAACAAGAGTTATCTCATGGACATGTGCATCATGATGGCCATGATCATTAATTTAATGTTTGGATGATTGAAAAAATCTCTATGGCACAGAATAAAATATTTCAGATAAAGGGAGAACTATCGACAATGATGGTTCTCTATTTAAATAGTATCGACTTAAAAGCACTTGAAGATGAGCTTTCTGGGCAGATAGAGCGATCGCCACAAATTTTTAAAGGAATTCCAATCGTTGTGGATCTTTCTGCAATTGATATTGGAAATAGTATTGATCTTAATTGGCTTAAAAATTTGTTAACTGTTCGTCATTTGATTCCTGTGGGGATTCGTAATGCAAATGATTCGCTTAGAGAAAAGGCGGCACTAGCAGGGTGGGCGATACTCTCTGATAATGGTGGAAAAGCTAAAGCTAGGGAGCAGACTCAAAACGTTCAAGCTTCTGAAGCTTCAACAACAGTATCTCCCAATGAGTCGAGTGTATCTTCATCTGTGACTGAAGCCAGTTTATCTACCGAAACGACTGTCCATGTTCAGCAAGTACGCTCAGGACAACAATTATCAGTACCAAAAGGCGATCTCATCGTTGTAAACTCTGTGAATGAGGGATCTGAACTGTTAGTAGATGGAAATATCCATGTTTATGGTGTTCTGCGAGGTAGAGCGTTGGCGGGAATTCATGGAAATAAAAACGTACGTATTTTTTGTCAATCTTTAGAAGCCGAACTCATCTCGATTGCAGGGTTTTATAAGATGCAAGAAGACATTCCAGAAGAGTTCTGGGGAAAGAGTGTACAGATATATCTGCTAGGTGAAGAATTAAAGATTGAGCCGTTTATAAAATAAGGTAAAATCACTCAACTTATTGATTGATTTGCATCAAAACGAATAGCGCGGCATGAAGTATGCTGTCTAAATATAGATATAATAACGAAAGAATATTATCTAGAATATCTTTTGAAATTTAATGTATTTATATTTTAAAATGGATTAATAGACAATATAGAAATTTTGGGAGCAACGAGTGGCAAGAATCATTGTTGTAACATCTGGAAAAGGTGGGGTCGGAAAGACAACGACTAGCGCGAGCATCGCAGCGGGGCTCGCAAAAAGCGGACATAAAACAGCAGTCATCGATTTTGATGTAGGCTTGCGTAATTTAGATCTTATTATGGGGTGTGAGCGTCGTGTTGTTTATGATTTTGTAAATGTTGTAAATGAAGAAGCAACGCTCGCGCAAACATTAATTAAAGATCGTCGTCTTGATAATCTCTTTATTCTACCAGCTTCGCAAACTCGCGATAAAGATGCTCTAACTAAAGAGGGGGTTGAGCGAGTTATGCAAGAGCTTGATAAAATGGGCTTTGAGTTCATTTTATGTGATTCACCCGCGGGAATTGAAAAGGGTGCGCAGCTAGCAATGTATTTCGCTGATGATGCTATTATTACGACAAATCCTGAGGTTTCATCTGTACGTGACTCAGATCGTATTCTTGGTTTATTAGCGAGTAAAACAAAACGAGCAGAAGAAGGTAAAGAGATTGGCCAACACTTAGTGATCAATCGCTATAACCCTGCACGAGCAGAAAATGGTGATATGTTGTCTGTTAATGATATTCTCGATATATTGGGTATCCCATTATTAGGGGTTGTACCAGAATCACAAGCGGTTCTTCAATGCTCAAACTCTGGCGAGCCGGTTATTATGAATGAAGAGTCTGATGCAGGGCAGGCGTTTAACGATATTGTTGATCGTTTTTTAGGCAAAGATATTCCGCATCGTTTCATTGATGCACCTAAGAAAGGATTTTTTGGACGTCTATTTGGAGGTTAATCATGCTTAGTCTATTATTTGGTAAACGCCGGAAAACGAATACAGCATCGATTGCTAAAGAGCGTCTACAAATTATTGTCGCACATGAGCGAGCTAAAAATCTTGATGGTGGTAAAGAGCGTGATCCTGTTTTTATGCAAGATCTTCAAAAGGATATTTTAGAAGTTGTGCGTCGTTATCTTCCAGTAGAATCGCGGCAAATTAATATCTCCATGGACAGGGATGGTGATTGTGATGTTTTAGAATTAAACATCGTGCTCTCAGATGATGAACAGAAAGAATCATAAAAATTATGATTAATCCTTTGTTTTAGAAATAAAATTAAAACTAGGAAACTTTTAAAGAGCCGTATTTAAGTACGGCTTTTTTATGGAAAAAAACTTGCAATTTTTTTTTTGATCTAATATAACGAAATAGAGTGATGAGGCTTATGCGTTTAGATAAGTGGTTATGGGCAGCTCGATTTTACAAGACTCGGCGTCTAGCGACGGATGAAATTAACAAAGGTCGCATTAAAGTCAACGGTGTTGAAGCAAAACCGGCAAGAAATATCTCAATTGGCGATAAAATAACGATTCGTAAGCAACAAGTGATTTACGAAGTTGAAGTGTGTCTGCTCATCGAGCAACGAGGACCTGCTTCTGTGGCGACGACGATGTATTGCGAAACTGATGAGAGTATCGCAAGGCGTGAACATGAACGCGAATTGCGCAAGTTATCCCCACAACCAACCTCTGAAACAATGACGAGTCGCGATAAACGACGTCTACGTGATGTCAAACATGGAAAAATATTTTAATAATACAGATGGAGAGTAAAAAATGGGTTACCGGTCAGAGGTTGATTTATTAGGGGAATTATCCGTACCAAATGATGCATATTATGGAATTCATACCCAACGAGCAATTGAGAACTTCACCATTTCAACCCAGAAAAATCGCGATAATCCAGAGTTTATTTTTGGTTTAGCCGCTGTCAAAAAGGCCGCTGCAAAAGCGAACATGGATTTAGGAACGATTGACCCTAAAGTTGGAAACGCGATTGTTGCTGCATGTGATCTTTTGATGAAAGATACAACATATTATGAACATTTCCCAATCGATGCTTTCCAAGGTGGTGCAGGAACATCGATGAATATGAATATGAATGAAGTTGTTGCGAATCTTGCATTAGAGAGCTTGGGCTACGAAAAAGGTCGTTATGACATAATTAATCCTAATGATCATGTCAATGAATCACAATCGACGAATGATGCCTATCCAACCGGAATGCGTGTCGCATTCTACAAAGTATCAGATCAATTAATTGAAGCTGCAACCTATCTTTATGACGGCTTAAAAAAGAAAGAGGCTGAATTTATTGATGTGATGAAAATGGGGCGTACACAGTTGCAGGATGCGGTACCTATGACGCTAGGAATGGAATTTGGTGCATTTGCTTATCAGATTCAAAAAGGCATCGAGTTTCTTAAAACTGCGCGTCAATCATTATTATCAGTAAATCTAGGCGGAACAGCTATTGGAACAGGTATTAATACACCGCAGGGCTATTCGAAGCTTGCAACAAAATATCTTGCAGAGATTACTGGATACCCATTTGCACCAGCAGATGATCTTATCGCCGCAACTTCTGATTTATCAGATTTTGTTTATTTCCATTCGGCAATTAAAGGTTTTGCTGTAAAAATGTCGAAGATGGCAAATGATTTGCGCCTCTTATCTTCAGGCCCTAGAGCTGGTCTTAAAGAGATTAATTTGCCAGAGCTTCAAGCGGGAAGTTCAATTATGCCGGCAAAAATTAACCCTGTGTTACCAGAAGCTGTGAATAATGCTTGCTTTAAAGTCTTTGGAAATGATACAGCCGTCTTAACCGCAGCAGAAGCCGGGCAATTGCAGTTGAATGCAATGGAGCCGGTAATTGCGCAATCAACGCTTGAGTCGATGATGTTACTTAAAAACGCATGTCGTTCATTACAAGATCGTTGTATTATCGGTATTACCGCTAATGAATCGTATTGTTTGAACTACATTTTAAATTCGATTGGTATTATCACTTATCTTAATCCTATCATCGGGCATAGCGAAGGAGATATTGTAGGTCGTATTTGTGCTAAAACTGGCAAGAGTGTACGTGATGTTGTTCTAGAGCGTGGCTTGATGGAAGCGGATGAATTTGACAAAATGTTTTCTATTGACAATCTTCGTAGAACTTTAGGTTTGCAATAAGCATCTATAAATGACAAATATTATTACGCTAGATTCGCCTCTGATTACAGAGGCGAATCTATTTTTAAAAGAGTATCAACGAACTTATCGTGAACATAGTGTACGTGCAAAATATTATGCGTTAACGCAATTGATTCAGTTTTTGATAGAAGAAGAGATTCAAGAGTGGGATTTATGTGATGACCAGGTTCTTCGACGTTATATTATTACACGGGCACAAAAAGCAGTAGAAGGTGCGAAACGGAAACTACGAAGTAGTAGTTTAGAAACCCAGCTTGCATCGATTCGTATTTTTTTTCAGTTTTTAGTTGAACGAGATCAAATTCCTTCAAATTATGCACGTCTCGTCTCTTCGCCGAAAAGAGCTCAAAGGCTTCCAAAGGTTGTAGATGCAGAGTTGTTAGGGAGAATACTCAATAGAATACCAGAGAATGAAGTTGAAATACGTGATTTAGCAATTTTAGAGCTGCTCTATTCGAGTGGATTACGACTAGCAGAAGTCGCCGCCTTAAACTTATCGCATTTACAAATAAATGAACAAATCGTCAGAGTTGTCGATGGTAAGGGGGGAAAAGATCGGATCGTTCCGGTGGGATCAAAAGCAATCGAAGCTCTCGAAAATTGGTTGGTAACTCGAGCCGTTTGGCGTAAAGATGTTCGTGATGCTGAAAATGCTCTTTTTCTTTCTAAACAAGGGACGCGACTTTCTGAGCGGCAAATTAGTCGGCGTGTGAAGGCTTATGCAGAAAAAAGTGGCGTTAATATTAATCTTCACCCACACCTTTTGCGCCATTCGATGGCGACGCATGTTTTAGAATCTAGTCAGGATATTCGTCTTGTACAGGAGTTATTGGGGCATGCTGATATTTCTACTACGCAGGTCTATACACATCTTAACTTTGATCATTTAGCAAAAGTATTTGATGGTGCTCATCCGCGAGCACGGCGTAAAAAGAAAGAAAAATAAGGGCGATAAAGACCAATTAAATCCGGCTTAAAAAAAAAGCTCATGACCGAAGTCATGAGCTTTTTTATTAAAGTCTAAATTACTTCTCTAAAATTAGAGAGTATCACCGCCGATAGGACGGTTACATGGGCAAAGTTCATCAGTTTGTAACGCATCAAGGATACGTAAAACTTCAGGAACATTACGACCAACGCTGTCTGGGTTTACCGAAACGTGTTGAATTACGTTATGTGGATCAACGATGAATGTTGCGCGTAAGCAAACGCCAGAGTTTTCATCACGAACACCAAGCATGTCTACTAATTCGCCTGCTGGATCAGCAAATGAGTAATGACCTAATTTATCCAAATCTGGATGGTCACGTCTCCAAGCTAATTTACAGAATTCGTTATCTGTTGATCCGCCCATAAGAACAGCATCACGATCTTCAAATTCTTTAGCGATTTTGTCAAACTCAACGATTTCTGTTGGGCAAACAAACGTAAAGTCTTTCGGATAGAAGTAGATAACTTTCCATTTGCCTGGGAATGATTTTTCTGTAATTGTTTCAAATGCAGAAACGCCATTCTCTTCAGGGTTGTTAAAGCCTGGTTTTGCTGCAACAACTTCAAATGGGTCTAAAGTGTCACCTACAGTTTTAGGGATACGGTATGTAAAGTCTGTTTCAAAAGTCATTGAAAACTCCTTTGTTAAGTGATTAGAAATCGGTTGAGAGCAATAAGTTAAATTTGCTCTCCTGACATTAACTATAATAGGGTCTTATAATCGATAATTCAATGGAAAGCCCTATTGAATTATCGAAAGGATCTTATATAAATTTTTAATAAGAAATAGAAGTTCCTATTAATCCTCTTTATCACTTACCTTGATGGTCTCTTCTGTTTTCGGTGTGGGGATCGCTTCTTTTGGGTGATCTACTAATTCGTCCGAATTTTCTACGTCAGTTTCTACCACTATTGTAGGAGCTTCTTTTTCAGACACTGGATCTGCTGGTAAGATAGATGACGGAATTCGAGACTGTATTTCGCTGCTATCTGATGATTTTTTATCATTTTGAGTTGTTTCCGTTTTTTTCTCGGGAATATTTGCTTTATCCATATTTTTAGCTAGCGATTGATTTTTTTCTTCAGCGTCTTTTTTGGGCGAAGATGGAGAGGGTGAAAAATTATCGGCTCTTTGTTTCTTCTCATCGGTTATCCCTTTCTCTTTTACGATATCACCAGTAGGAGCCTGCAATCCTTCTTTATTTGCAATTGCTTTTGTAGAAGTATTGGGTTTGATCGAGCTTTTTGTTGTCGATTCAGTAATAGCAGATTCTGTAATAACAATTGCCGCAGCTTCACCGGTTTTCTGTAATGGCATTACTGAAGCCTCTTTGGAAGAGTGAGAGGTTATTGGCTCACTTGCGATCACTTGCTTATCTGGTGTACTTGTTTCATCTTGAACATTATCACTTTTGATGGCATCTTCTTTTACAGTATCTACTTTCGCAATACGAGGGCGACCTTTACGGATTGCGCGTTTACGAACTTCCTCTCCAACTTGAACATCAATCAGCTCTTCTCCTTGAGCATTTGTTTCAATAGATATTTGCTCTTTGTTGTTTTGCTGTTTTTTATTCTGATTGTTACGGCGATTGCGTTGGCGCGGTGTACGATCTTCCTTATTATTCTCTTTTACCTCGAGAGAGTTCTCTTGTGTTTTAACAACATCCGTCTCTGCTGTTTTTTCAGCTTTTGTATTGTGCTTGCTCTCATCGTGATGGTTGTTGTTTCGATTGCGACGTTGAGTTTGATTGTTGTTGCGATTATTTTCTTGAGTTTTATCGTTATCACGTTGGTTTTTGCGACTGTTTCGAGAATTTTGATTGCTATCCTCTTGTGCAGTAGTTTGTTGGTTAAACTCAGCGTTGGTATCAATATCACGCTCTACCGTTTCCACAGTATTACGACTAGGATGGTTATGGCGTTGATTGCGTTGGCGCTGCGTATTATTACGCTGGCGATTACTATTTTTGGGGCGAGTATTACGATTGTTGTTATTACGTTGGCCTTTTTTACCCTTGTTACTATCATTCTTCAGTTCTTCAGTGTCGGGTTTAAATAGACCTTTTAGGAACGTCATAATCGTTGTTAATAAACCAACTTGCGCTACTTTTCCTGTGAGCTTCTCTGTAATTTTTGGTGGTGGAGCAATTGGTGAAATTCCTGAAACTGCAGGCTTTTCGATCAGTTTTTTATTTTCAATTACAGCCTCTGCGCGCATATCTTCGAGTGTAATTTCTTCCTTAATAATATGTTGCTCGCTTTCACTTCCAATCTCGTCATCTGAAACTCGATAACGGGTAATTTTGAAGTGAGGAGTCTCTAAATGTTCATCAGGAATAATAATCACGCGAACATTCAGGCGTTTCTCTATTTCTTCAACGTCAGAACGTTTTTCATTTAAGAGATATACAGCAACATTGATTGGTACTTGAATGACAAGCTCAGAAGTTTTTTCTTTGAGGGATTCTTCTTCGATAAGGCGCAGAATACCTAGTGCTAATGAACGTGTATCACGAATAGTACCTTGACCTTCACAGCGAGGGCATACAATATGAGAGGTCTCATCGAGTGATGGACGAAGTCGTTGGCGAGACATTTCAAGAAGACCAAAACGCGAAATTTGTCCGACTTGAATACGCGCTCTATCCGATGCCAATGCATCATGCAGTACACTTTCAACTTGGCGTTGATGTTTGCTATCGAGCATATCGATAAAATCGATGACTATTAGGCCTCCAAGATCACGGAGTTTTAGTTGGCGTGCGATCTCTTCCGCTGCTTCTAGGTTAGTATTAAGTGCGGTATCTTCAATATCTGCACCTTTTGTCGAGCGACCAGAGTTAATATCAATCGATACAAGTGCTTCAGTATGGTCAAAAACTAGTGCTCCACCAGAAGGGAGTCGAACATTGCGCTCATAGGCTGTCTGAATTTGGGACTCTACTTGGAATCGTGTAAAAAGTGGGACATTGTCATCATAGAGTTTAATCTTGTCACCAATTTGTGGCATGATGTTATTGATAAAGACCTCTGCTTCTTTAAACACCTCTTCATCATCGATAAGAATTTCGCCAATATCGCTGCGATAGTAATCACGAAGTGCGCGAATAATAATATTACTTTCTTGGAAAATAAGCAGCGGAGCAGGGCGTTTTCCTGCATCTACAATTGCTTCCCACAGCATAATAAGGTAATCAAGATCCCATTGTAATTCTTCTGTGGATCTACCCATTCCTGCAGTACGAACGATTAACCCCATCTCTTCAGGAATTACTAACCCATCCATTGCTTCACGGATTTCTGCACGCTGTTTTCCAGAGATACGGCGAGAAACACCACCTGCCTTGGGGTTATTAGGCATTAACACTAAATAACGGCCTGCAAGTGAGATAAAAGTGGTTAATGCTGCACCTTTGTTGCCACGCTCTTCACGTTCAACTTGAATAATTAACTCTAAACCTTCTTCAAGTTGATCTTTAATCGCTAAAGAGTGATCATTTGGTGTCTTAAAGTAATCTCTTGAGATCTCTTTAAAAGGAAGGAAACCATGGCGTTCTGAACCGTAGTCCACAAAGCAAGCTTCTAAAGATGGTTCGATTCGGGTAATTTTCCCTTTATAGATATTGGCTTTTTTCTGTTTAGTTTCAATATTTTCAATATCTAAGTCAAAAAGATGTTGTCCATCGACAAGCGCAACTCGCATCTCTTCTTGTTGAGTTGCATTAATTAGCATCCGTTTCATTGTTTCTCCAATAGAAAAATAGCGATTGCACAAAAACTACAAAGGTAGATTTAAACGGCAGATCTCTATTTCTCAAAATTATTATTTTATTTATTATACAAACCTAGCCCAAGAGACATTGTCCAGTGGGCTAGATCGTGCTTACATTTTTAATGTTGAATGATTAAATTATCATAGCGATCTAGTTTCCCGCTGATCGTGCACTTTGTGCCGCTGCGATAATTTGTCGATTACGTTGAATGAGATCTTCGTTTTTCGTAAAGCTAATTGATTTATTGGCCATTTGCTCTGCGGCAGCGTAATTTTTCTGATGTAAACGAATTTGTGCAAGATCATACCAAATACTCGCATTACGAGGTTCTAAACGAACAGCTCGTTCAAGTGAGCTTGCAGCTTTATCAAGGCGGTTTTCGCGTACCGCCTTATTGGCATCATCTATCAATAGTTGTACCGCATTTTTACCTGTTGGTGCTGGTGCAGCAACAGGTGTCGCCGGCGTAGTCGGAACTGCCGCCGCTACTGCGGGTGCATTATAACCTTGTGTCGCTTGAGTATTTGGCGTCACTTGAGGTGCAGTTTGTGGGAAATTTTGATTCGCTTGTGGCCAATTACCCACAGTAGGTTCGGGGAATACTGGAGACCCAGTATTATTAGCTACTGGAGTGCCTGTTTGGTTTTGATTTTGCATGCCTAAGAAACCCACTTCATTACTTTGGGGTGCTTGTACCGGCGAGTCCTGAAGTGCATATGCAGTTGCTGCACCATCATTTGAGAATGCGGGTTGATAAGGCTGTCCATCAACAGGTCGAACACGCGCACCTTGTGGTGTTGTGGCAGAACATGCTGTTAAGACTAAAAGACTAATTAAAAAAATGGTATTTCTTTTCACGAAAATATCCTTAAATAAATTCTGTTACATAATGGTAGTTTATGTATATGTAGTGCTCTAATTTATCACAGATTGTCTATTGAAAACAGCCTGCAATTTGCTCCCGTTAATCAAAAATAAATCCACCGGACTCGGGTGTTGGTAAATAGTAACACTCGCTGGTATAAGTCGGTTGATATCCAGAGATAAAGGGAAGTGTCCGTATTTTGGTATCCGGACATGGATTAGTCGGCGGTAATAAGCCCGTCGAGAGATCTACAGATACGTCGACAATATTTTGCGGCTTCTCTAAAGAAATATTTTCTAGGTAGAGGTTTTTCATTGCATTAGCCCACAAGGGTAATGCTCCCGCGGTACCTGTCAAACGGTGTATAGGCTTGTTATCATCTCGCCCCACCCATGTGACAGCAGTATAGTTACCTGTAAAGCCAGCGAACCAGCTATCACGGTAATCATTTGTTGTGCCGGTTTTAGCAGCCATGCGTAAGTTTCCAACGCTATGATGGATAGAACCAGCAGTTCCTTCATTTGCGACATTCATCATGCCGTAAGTGATGAGATAATTTGGAGCGGGATCAACCGCTTGAATTGGATCGACTTCTGCTTGAGCAAGTAGATTGCTTTTACTATCGGTTACTTCGCGAATAGCTCTTAGTGGAGTGAAGTAACCAGAGTTTGCTAATGTTGAGTACATCTGTGCCACCTCAATGGGGGGGAGATCTACCGAACCTAGCAGGGAAGCAGGAACTGGCATTAGATTATATTTAATGGGGCTAACACCTACGCGATAGAGAGTATCAATTACATTTTCAAGTCCAATATCCATCCCTACTCGAATGACAGGCAAATTATATGATTTTGCCAATGCTGTAATGAGTGGTATCCAACCATGTAATCGACGATCATAATTATTCGGTTCCCATAACGTTCCTGCGATTGGTAGACTCACAGGTGTTGAGTCATCGAGAGGTGTTGCGAGAGAATAACGACTTGGTTCTTCGAGTGCACGCAGATAAACAAAGGGTTTGACTAACGAACCAATAGGACGATTAGTATTTAAGGCTCGATTAAATCCTGCCTGACGAACGTTACGGTCGCCAACAATTGCTGAAATTTCGCCAGTATTATTTTTTGCAATGACAATTGCGCCTTGTAAAACATTTTTAGAAAGACCGCGATCTTTCTCAATTTTACTCAAGGTCTCTGTAATTGATTTCTCTGCATAATCTTGAGCGATGGGATCTAGCGTTGTGAAGATTCTTAGTCCACCAGAACGGAGCTGATCAGCGCTATACTGTGCTTGAAGTTGTTTATATACAAGCTCAATGAATGCTGGGAATTTGGTATTTGCTGGCGGTGGATTTTGTAAAATTTTAAGCGGTTCTGCCTTCACAATTGCCGCATCCTCTGCACTTAGGAGATTTTGATCTACTAATACATCAATAATTAAGTTTCGGCGTTTAATAGCTACATCAGGGTGCCGACGAGGGTTGTAAGCACTTGGACTTGGGATAACCGCTACTAAGGTAGCAATTTCACCAATCGATAGTTCATTGACAGGTTTACCAAAGAAAAACTCACTGGCTAAACCAAAACCATGGATTGCACGATCCCCATCTTGCGAAAGATAGATCTCATTAATGTAGGCTTCTAAAATATCATCTTTATCAAAACGCCAATCCAGCACGATAGCGTAAAACATTTCCTGAATTTTACGCTCAAGTGTTTTTTCATTGGTGAGGAAGTAGTTTTTAATTAACTGCTGCGTTAAGGTTGATCCACCTTGAACATTACGACCGGCTTTAAAGTTTGTAATTACCGCACGTAAAATTCCTTTCGGATTGATACCAAAATGTTGGTAATAAGAACGATCTTCCATTGCTAAAAGTGTATCAATTAGCATCGGGGGAATTTCTTCTCGCTTCAATAAAATACGATCTTCATTATGTGTAGGGTAGATCGATGCAATAAGTAGTGGTTCAATTCGTGTGATGGAAATTTCTTCGCCTGTTTTGACGTTAATAATCTTATCGATCTCATTTTTCTTAAAAAATGTTTCAATAACATGCGAATTTTCTGTACCGTCACTGTAAGTAAATGGCCGAGTATGAACTGAGATGCTGTTTTTAGCTTCATCGAAAAAGTATGTTCCCGGTTGCGAAAGATTTTTCGCCGGGCGATAGAGAATCCAATCAAGTTCTTGCACCATATCTTTAGGTTTAAGATGTTGTCCTGCAAACAACTCTAGAGGGCGAGCGTAGACGCGAGCAGGCAATGACCATTGGCGATTGGTAAATTGTGGCGTTACTTCTTGATCCGCTTTAACGAGGAAGTATCCAAAGATTGGCAATGTAACTAATGCCGCAATTATTATTATCGAGATAACAAGACGCATGAGATAGGCAACTGCGCGATTGGCTCGTTCACCGAAGGTGAGATGTTTCTTTTTTTCTTTCATACGGGTAGTTTATACCGATTTTTATGTTAAGTTGCTACAAAAATAGTGAATTTCGGTGTTTTATAGCTTTTTGTATTATATTTTAATGGCTTACTGCTGAATTTATTTCCTTTAATTGAGGTATTATATAAGATACTTTTACTAATGAAAAATATAACTTTAATGTAATTTTCTGGCGACCATTTTAAAAAATGTCGGTATAATCAAGCTTTAATTATGCATTACATCATTTTGTTCTTGTAAGAGGTAAAAGTAAGGCAATGTCAGAAGAAGGAAGTAGGAAGGGCGAGTCTTGGTTGCAACGACTAGGATTCGATAAACATAAAGAAATTAGTGTTGAAACACTGATTAACGATTGCGAAGAAGTCCGTGCTCAAGGATTAATTAGTGATGATTCCGCTGAGATGATTCGAGCCATTATTGCAGGCTCAAACCAAACTGTGCGTGAAATTATGATTCCGCGTGCCAAAATGGTTACTATTGCCATTGATGAAGCACCAGAAGTGATTATGGAGCGAATTATTGCTTCAGGACATTCCCGTTTTCCTGTTTTATCCGAAAATCATGAAGAGATCATCGGTGTATTACTCTCAAAAGACCTTCTCCCTTATATTGGTCAAAGTACGCTTGATATTCATCCTCTCATTCGTCCTGTTGAGTATGTCCCAGAGGGAAAATTTGTTACTGCGTTGATTAATGATTTTCGCATGAAACGAACCCATATGGCATTGGTTGTCGATGAGTTTGGTTCAGTTTCTGGATTAATTACTATTGAAGATCTATTAGAGCAGATTGTCGGTGATATAGATGATGAACATGATCATCATGAAGAACCTCAAGAGTTAGTGAAAGTAGTTGGGGATAATGTTTATTTGATTAATGCATTGATTCCGCTAGAAGACTTTAATCAATATTTTGATCGGAATTATGAAGAGGAAGATGTTGAAACTCTCAGCGGATTGATTATGATGACTGCGGGGAGTTTGCCTTCTGAAAATGATGTTGTAGAAATTGATGATATGTGCTTTAAAGTACTTCCATTTAGTGGTAACTATTTGAATAATGTAGAACTCAGCTTTAAAAGTGAATAATTATTCTTCAGATTGCTAGATTGGTTTGACAGAGTAAGGTTCATCGATTAATATAGCAATCCTTAATTCCTCGATAGCTCAGTTGGTAGTAGCACTTGACTGTTAATCAAGGGGTCCCTGGTTCGAGCCCAGGTCGAGGAGCCAAATTAAGCGAAAGCCTGAATCACTGATTCAGGCTTTTTTGTTTCTGTCGTAATTATTTTTTTGAATTATTAATGAAGAGAAAAATTATGAGAAAGCCCTTTAATGGCATCTATCAATGGTTATTCTATTTGGGTATGATTATATCGAGTTTATCTCCGCTAGCTGCTGATGAACGTCGGGAGATAAAAATCTTGCGGCAAACACCAACAGAACTTGATCGGGCTATTAGTGATCATCTTTGTGTCAGTTATGAAGTTCTTCATCCTTATCATCGTTGTAAAGAACTCTATGTTGATCAAGGAATTTTAACGAACGAAGAGCTTGCCGGGTTCGATTTTATTATTACCTCCGAACAGTTTTTTAATGATTCGCTCGCGAGCAATTTTTCTTTAGTTTTACCACTTTATCAGCAATCTTTTACAATTGTGGCGCATGAAGATGTAGATCCTAAGCGTATATTTAGTAAAGAGCTTCGTTATGGAGTAGTTGATCAGATCTATCAGGTATCAGTATTAGATGATGTATTAAAAGCCGTAGGGGCAAAGGCGAATCAATTAAATATTATGAAAGCAAAAAATCGTGATCTTGTAGAACGTTTTTGCAGTTATGATTTGAATGTAGTGTTTATTACGGGTGCTCATCCAAATAGAGTGGTGCGACAGTTAAATACTTTATGCGATGGTAAGCCACTCTCTGTCGCTGATTTTTTGCCGACGAAATTTTTTAAGAAGCACCGTTATTTTTATCAAACATCCGTTCCCAAGGAGTATTATTGGCGAATAGATAAAAATATAGAAACATTAAGCGTACGCTATCTCTTAGCGGTGAATAATCGTTTACAAGAAGAAGAGCTCGATCGTTTGATTACGAGCTTTATGAAGGAGCTCGCTTATAATCGGCAAATCCCTATCACTGAACACTCAATTATGCGTAATGCACAAAATATTCAAACACCATTGAATGACGTTGGGAAGGCGTTGATTGAAAAACTCACAATTGCAGAGACTTCTGAAGCAGATAAGTCTGAAGGGATAACAAATTAGAAGCGTAATATCGATGAATTGCCATCAATTTAAG
Organism: Ignatzschineria sp. 22MB058224; assembly: GCF_058188435.1. NCBI lineage: Bacteria > Pseudomonadati > Pseudomonadota > Gammaproteobacteria > Cardiobacteriales > Ignatzschineriaceae > Ignatzschineria > Ignatzschineria sp. 22MB058224. The sequence continues at coordinate 1,713,363 of NZ_CP187366.1, read as the reverse complement.
TCGGTTTATGGTGGTTTTATTGAGCAAGGAATTCCGTAATACAATTAGTAACAGCACAATGAACTTTTTGTGCGTGAATATCGAAAGTGAGCAGATCCTTTTCGCGTCGTAGCCATGTGCGTTGGCGCTTAGCATACTGTCGGGTTGCGATAATAGCAAGCTCAACCGCTTCTTCAAGGCTTGTTTCTCCTTCAAGATAATTCCAAATTTGCCGATAGCCTACCGCACGCATCGATGGATAGTCGAGATTTAGCATTGGGAACGCTTCTCTTAAACGTGTAACTTCATCGACAAGCCCTGATTGAATCATGGTCTGATAGCGTTTAGCAATCTGCTCGTTGCGGTGTTTTTCCTGATTATTGGCTAATGCAATTTTAATAAAAGGATATGGAATCCCCGATTTTTTCGGCAATGACCAATAGTAAGTGAGGGGCTTTCCTGTTTCATGGTAAACGCTGAGAGCTCTCAATACCCGTTGCGAATCATTAGGGTTTAAACGGGCACCGCTTTCAGGGTCAACAGCGAGGAGCGCCTCATGCAGCGCCGGCGAACCTTCTGTTTCGAGTTTGAGGGTTAATTGAGCGAGCACTTTGTCGCTGACCGATGGAATGGGGGAAATTCCCTCTAATAAAGATTGAAAATAGAGGAATGTGCCGCCGACCAATAAGGGAACTCGTCCTTTTTTAAAGCTCTCTTCAATTGCGTGCAGTGCGTCTCGGCGAAATTCGGCAGTGGAATAACGCTCCGTTGGCTTACAAATATCGATCAATTGATGGGGATATTTTGCTAAAATTGCCGTAGAAGGTTTTGCGGTGCCAATATTCATTCCTTGATAAATCATTGCCGAATCTACAGAAATAATATCAATAGGGAGTTTATCTGCAAGGTGTAATGCGAGCTCTGTTTTACCGGTTGCTGTGGGCCCCATTAAACAAATGACTCTCTTATTCATATATAATCCCTTACAATTTCCTAATTAACAGATAATAAGGATAGTATACCGTAATGAGCCGATATTGGACGAGTCTTAAAGATTTATATATAGAAGATTTAGTAAAGCAGAGCGTTGAAATAGAAAAAGTCGCATCTGAGTTCCAGATCAAGATTAGCCCAACAATCCAGATGCAGCTACAAAACCGAAATAGTGAAGATGTTAAGGCGCTGTTAGGACAATTTGTACCTTCTATTTTGGAGGCAACGATTTTACCAGAGGAGCTAGATGATCCTATTGGTGACCACAGATTTATGCCGGTGGCAGGAGTCGTTCATCGTTATCAAGATCGTGCGCTTTTAAAGATTACTCAATTATGTGAGGTTTATTGCCGATTTTGCTTCCGTAAGGAGATGATTGGGCATAAAGGAGAGATGCTTACTCCAGAAGAGATTGATGCGGCAATCGACTATTTTAGCGTCACAAAAAGATTAAAAGAAGTGATTTTGACAGGTGGTGATCCGCTAATTCTTTCTGTGCGGAGAATGAGTGATATTTTGGAAAGAATTGCAGCGATTTCGCATATTAAAAGTATTCGGATTCATAGCCGCATTCCTATTGTTTCTCCAAAGTTAATTACGACGCAATATCTCTCTCTTTTTGAAAAGATTATTGATTCTCGTAAGGTATCCCTTGTATTAGTGGTGCATGCAAATCATGCAGCGGAATTTACTGAAGAAGCGGAAAAGGTTTTGCTTGCATTGAGGAAGCGTGGAGTATTGCTGTTATCACAATCTGTAATGTTAAAAAATATTAACGATAACGAACAAGCATTAACAGATTTAATGTGGAAATTTATTGAAAATGGTGTTAAGCCTTACTATCTTCATCAAATGGATCTCGCCCGTGGTACAAGTCATTTTGTCGTAGAAAATGAAAGAGCGATAGAGTTAGTGAATTCATTAAGAGAAAAAAATTCTGGTATTTGTGTTCCTCGTTTAATTCTTGAAATTCCCGCAGGGGGAGGCAAAAAGGTTCTTGCTTAAATTGCTAATAGAATGATTCATTAATATCAATATCGAAAATTTTTAAAGTTTTAAAAATTTAGCAAAATTTGTTGTGCCGTTTGAGGAAGTCCGCTCCATGGCCAGAGGATTGAGAATTTAGTTCCCCCATATTGGCGCCAGAGCATGGCAGAACGAATGCCCGCTAGAAGTAGGGTTCGTATTTCATTAGTAATAGGTGGTTGTGTGAGGAGGTTCTGATCTCCTCGAATCATGATTTTAGGTGTTAACTTACTTAAGGTTTGTGTGTAGAGATCAGCGATACTCGCTATAATGTTTTCATGATCGATCTCGAAATATTTTAATTTTTCTGCTATTGATTCTAATCCAGCGGCAAGTGTCGTAAGAGTATCTTGATTCTGGCTGAGGGACTTCTCTAAAGAAATGATGGAGTAAAAATAGATTTTAGATTGGTTGGGAACATCTTTTAATCCATGTGCAAATGCTTGCAACCCTCTGGAAAGATTTTGCGATCCATTATAAACCTCGTCGATAGTTTCGGGCTTGAATATAAATAGGCTATGAATAAGGGGGTTTCGTATAGCAGGAGAAGTACTGCCGGTTGTTGCGAGTTGGTGGATTATTTCAGCTGCTTGAATAATTCCTGCTAGAGCGATGACTTGATGTTTGTTCATCTTAATTTCCTTAATGCCTTAATAATATTCAGCCTATCAAAAACTGATTAGTTTTGTCTATGTTCTTATATTTAAATAATATTAATTAATAATCTGTATTAAAATAAAAACGTTTTTCTAGCCTTTAAATTTGTAAATTTTTATAAATTAATAAATAGTAAGGCGTTTTTTGTTAAAAAACAATATTTATTCTATGAATAATCATACTGTTTTCAGATCTTCAGGAATAATTATTTTTAATATATAAATTATTGATGATTTGGTAGATAATGCCATAGTTTTGGCGTAAACGGTTATTTTTAATGATATTTATTATTAACTGTTTTTTATTGTAGGTTATTTATTTTTTATATATTATAAATATATTTATCATTTGTTCCCAAAAAAGAATTGTTTTATAAATTTATTTACATGTATCCTGTTAATATTTGATCAAGAAAAATATATTTTCAATTCAGTAAGGATGAAGAAATTATGAACAGAATATATAGTGTTGTTTGGAGTTATGCAAAGAAAACATATGTTGTAGCCTTTGAGTTTGCAAAAGCCACTGGCAAAAATAGCTGTAAAAAACTATCTGTTTCTAACGGTTTCATGTTGCTACTTTTGGCAGTCGCTTACCCTGCCACGGCATTAGGTTCTGATCAAATTAATTCTTTACCAGAAAAAGAATCTTTATTTGTGAATAAACAAGATAAATCTATCCTGTACGTTAAATCTGATGAAGAGGCTTCTGAAGAGTTACTTGAAACTGAACTATACGCTATTTCTCCTAGATTGGGGTTAAATGCTTATGAGGCTGGCCCTCAGTCTAAAGCTAATGCAGAAAATTCTCTTGCACTTGGGAAAGAAAGTACAGTTTCAAGTTCAGCTCAAGGAGCAGTGGCTGTTGGTAATAAAAATACAATTGGGAACAATTCGGGTTCATCTTTGGCAGTCGGGGGGTTTAATACAGTAAATATTAATTTTGGTACTGCGGTGGGGTACTCCAACTCGGTTTCGGGGAGATATGCTACCGCTTTAGGAAGTCAAAATACAGTGTCCGGTGTTAACGGTCTTACAATAGGTTATTTGAATACGGTAACTGGAGAGGACGGTATTGCTATGGGCTCGAATATCTATTCATCAGGGGCTAATAGTGTTCTTTTAGGCGAAGGATTGTGGTACAGCGGAAAGAATGGGGTTATTATTGGAGACGGTAGAGATGGTAGTTTAAAAACGATGTATCAGGGGGATGCGATAGTTGTTATTGGTGATCATGCTTTTGCTGGTGCTAATTCTGCTATCGCGATTGGTACTAATGCATCTGCGAAAGGACTTAATAGTATTGCGATTGGCCAAGGGGCTAAAGTAACGTACGCTAACTCAGTAGCGTTAGGGGCTGGAAGTCAAGCAACGAAAAGCAACTCGCTTGCAATAGGTGGTGCTGGAAATACTCGTGTTATTGAATGGGTATCAGAGGGAGACCTTTCCTCTGGCTCGAAAGAGGCGGTCAATGGCTCACAGCTATTTGCTACCAATGAGCGTGTTACAAAAAATGAAGAAGAGGTTCTTAAAGCACAAGAGAGTGTGAAGGATTTTGGAGATCAAATCACTCAAAATACAACAAATATTAATAAAAACGCCACTGAAATAGCAAAAGGTTTAACGTTTGCAGGTGATAGCGGTAATCATAACTTCAAACTTGGCGATACGATTAACCTTAAAGGCAATGCAGCATCTGATAAAGTTTTAGTTGATGGTAATATTGGGGTTAATGTAGATAGTGCAACGGGTAACATTAGTGTTAAGCTCGCGAAAGATCTCGATCTCAGCTCTGCAGGCTCTTTGAAAGTAGGTAATACAACAGTAAATAATAGTGGTATCAATATCATTGATGAGACAACTGGCGAAATACTTACACAATTTAGCGATGAAGGTCTTGTCATTAAAAATGGGCCAACTGTAACACAAAATGGCATTAATGCAGGTAACAAAGTTATCTCTAATGTTGCTAATGGTGATCTTTCTGAAAATTCTAAAGAAGCAGTCAATGGCTCACAGCTATTTGCGACGAATGCAAAGGTTACAGAGAACAGTAATAATATTACGAACCTCGATAAGCGAGTAACGACTAACGAAGGAAATATTACCAACCTTGGTGATCGAATTACGACTAACGAGGGAAATATTACTAAGCTTGGCGATAAAATCACCAATATTACTGATGGTAAATCGGGGGTTATCCAATTATCTTCTGATGGTACATCATTAGTAGTTGATAACACGTTAGGTGAGAAAGCAACGGTATTAGATTTATCAAATGGTAATAGCACGCGTAAGGTAACCGGCGTTACAGAAGGGCTTTTAAGTGCTGACTCAACAGATGCAGTCAATGGCTCACAGCTATTTGCGACGAATGCAAAGGTTACAGAGAACAGTAATAATATTACGAACCTCGATAAGCGAGTAACGACTAACGAAGGAAATATTACCAACCTTGGTGATCGAATTACGACTAACGAAGGAAATATTACTCAGCTTGGCGATCGAATTACGACTAACGAGGGAAATATTACTAAACTTGGCGATAAAATCACCAATATTACTGATGGTAAATCGGGGGTTATCCAATTATCTTCTGATGGTACATCATTAGTAGTTGATAATACGTTAGGTGAGAAAGCAACGGTATTAGATTTATCAAATGGTAATAGTACGCGTAAGGTAACCGGCGTTACAGAAGGGCTTTTAAGTGCTGACTCAACAGATGCAGTCAATGGCTCACAGCTATTTGCGACGAATGCAAAGGTTACAGAGAACAGTAATAATATTACGAACCTCGATAAGCGAGTAACGACTAACGAAGGAAATATTACCAACCTTGGTGATCGAATTACGACTAACGAAGGAAATATTACTCAGCTTGGCGATAGAATTACGACTAACGAGGGAAATATTACTAAACTTGGCGATAAAATCACCAATATTACTGATGGTAAATCGGGGGTTATCCAATTATCTTCTGATGGTACATCATTAGTAGTTGATAATACGTTAGGTGAGAAAGCAACGGTATTAGATTTATCAAATGGTAATAGCACGCGTAAGGTAACCGGCGTTACAGAAGGGCTTTTAAGCGCTGACTCAACAGATGCAGTCAATGGCTCACAGCTATTTGCGACGAATGCAAAGGTTACAGAGAACAGTAATAATATTACGAACCTCGATAAGCGAGTAACGACTAACGAAGGAAATATTACTCAGCTTGGCGATCGAATTACGACTAACGAGGGAAATATTACTAAACTTGGCGATAAAATCACCAATATTACTGATGGTAAATCGGGGGTTATCCAGTTATCTTCGGATGGTAAATCCTTAGTGGTTGATAATACGTTAGGTGAGAAAGCAACGGTATTAGATTTATCAAATGGTAATAGCACGCGTAAGGTAACCGGCGTTACGGAAGGGCTTTTAAGTGCTGACTCAACAGATGCAGTCAATGGCTCACAGCTATTTGCGACGAACGCAAAGGTTACAGAGAACAGTAATAATATTACGGATCTTGGCAATAAAATTACCAATATAAGTGGCGGTAAATCGGGGGTTATCCAGTTATCTTCGGATGGTAAATCCTTAGTGGTTGATAATACGTTAGGTGAGAAAGCAACGGTATTAGATTTATCAAATGGTAATAGCACGCGTAAGGTAACCGGCGTTACAGAAGGGCTTTTAAGTGCTGACTCAACAGATGCAGTCAATGGCTCACAGCTATTTGCGACGAATGCAAAGGTTACAGAGAACAGTAACAATATTACGAACCTCGATAAGCGAGTAACGACTAACGAAGGAAATATTACCAACCTTGGTGATCGAATTACGACTAACGAAGGAAATATTACTCAGCTTGGCGATCGAATTACGACTAACGAGGGAAATATTACTAAACTTGGCGATAAAATCACCAATATTACTGATGGTAAATCGGGGGTTATCCAATTATCTTCTGATGGTACATCATTAGTAGTTGATAATACGTTAGGTGAGAAAGCAACGGTATTAGATTTATCAAATGGTAATAGCACGCGTAAGGTAACCGGCGTTACAGAAGGGCTTTTAAGTGCTGACTCAACAGATGCAGTCAATGGCTCACAGCTATTTGCGACGAATGCAAAGGTTACAGAGAACAGTAATAATATTACGGATCTTGGCAATAAAATTACCAATATAAGTGGCGGTAAATCAGGGGTTATCCAGTTATCTTCGGATGGTAAATCCTTAGTGGTTGATAATACGTTAGCTGTGAATGCAACGGTATTAGATTTATCAAATAGTAGCAATGGAAGTGGTCGTAAATTAACAGGCATTTTAGCGGGTACTGCGGATGCAGATGCGGTCAATGTATCACAATTGAAACCTGTTATTGCAGGCTTAGGTGGTGGAGCTAAAATTGATGATAATGGCACAGTAATAGGCCCTAATTATAACGAAGCTTTAGGTCTTGGTGAAGGTGCTGCTCCAGTTACAACCGTAGATGGTGGTTTGAAATATGTGAACGACCAGGTAACGAATGTTAAAGATGTGATCGGCGGTGAAGTCGGTGAAGATGGTAAGTGGACTATTGATCTTGGTAAAAATGAAGATGGTAGCAGTAAAACAATTACAGGTGCGATCACTGATAATACGAATAGTATTAATGATATCAATAGCAAAGTATCCGGCGGTAAGCTTGGCTTAGTTCAACTTGGTGCCAGTGGTCAGATTGTTATTGATAATGAGGTAGAGGGTGTTGATGGTGCGGTCTTTAATTTTGCCAATAGCAATGGAAGTGGTCGTAAATTAACAGGCATTTTAGCGGGTACTGCGGATGCAGATGCGGTCAATGTATCACAGTTGAAACCTGTTATTGCAGGCTTAGGTGGTGGAGCTAAAATTGATGATAATGGCACAGTGACAGGCCCTAATTATAACGAAGCTTTAGGTCTTGAAGAAGGTGCTGCTCCAGTTACAACCGTAGATGGTGGTTTAAAATATGTGAACGACCAGGTAACGAATGTTAAAGATGTGATCGGCGGTGAAGTCGGTGAAGATGGTAAGTGGACTATTGATCTTGGTAAAAATGAAGATGGTAGCAGTAAAACAATTACAGGTGCGATCACTGATAATACGAATAGTATTAATGATATCAATAGCAAAGTATCCGGCGGTAAGCTTGGCTTAGTTCAACTTGGTGCCAGTGGTCAGATTGTTATTGATAATGAGGTAGAGGGTGTTGATGGTGCGGTCTTTAATTTTGCCAATAGCAATGGAAGTGGTCGTAAATTAACAGGCATTTTAGCGGGTACTGCGGATGCAGATGCGGTCAATGTATCACAGTTGAAACCTGTTATTGCAGGCTTAGGTGGTGGAGCTAAAATTAATGATAATGGCACAGTGACAGGCCCTAATTATAACGAAACTTTAGGTCTTGAAGAAGGTGCTGCTCCAGTTACAACCGTAGATGGTGGTTTAAAATATGTGAACGACCAGGTAACGAATGTTAAAGATGTGATCGGCGGTGAAGTCGGTGAAGATGGTAAGTGGACTATTGATCTTGGTAAAAATGAAGATGGTAGCAGTAAAACAATTACAGGTGCGATCACTGATAATACGAATAGTATTAATGATATCAATAGCAAAGTATCCGGCGGTAAGCTTGGTCTAGTTCAACTCTCAGATAATGGTAAAGAACTTGTAATTGATAATGCTGTTGCAAAAGATGCTACAGAATTTAACTTCGCAGGCGTTAATGATAAGGGTGAACCTGTCACTCGTAAATTAACCGGCGTTAGTGAAGGCTTAATTTCTGCTGATTCAAAAGATGCGATTAATGGGTCTCAGCTTTATAGTGCCAATGAGAAAATCGGATCGGTTCTAGGCGGTGATGCTGGTTATGCGAAGGATCCTGAGACAGGAGATATTGTCTTAGATGAAAATGGTAATCCCATTTGGAGGGGTCCAAGCTATCAGTTCTCTGGTGAAGGTAATACATTTAATACAATAGGTGGAGCCTTTGATCACGTGAGTAGTAAAATCGATGGACTTGAGTCAGGACTGAAGTCAGTTACAGATGGGACCAGTGGTATTTTTATTTTAGGAGGTAGTGGTCAAGGCAATCCAAACGAGATTGTTATCAATAACAATTATAATAATAATACTGTACTGAATGTTTCAGGTAAAGATAACGATGGTAATGATTTTGATCGTACTATTACGGGCGTTAAAGATGGTGCAATTAATAAAGGTTCTTCGGATGCAATCAACGGTTCACAGCTTCATGGAGTCAGCGAGAGTATCGCAAGTGCATTAGGTGGTGGAGCGGGAGTAAAAGAAGATGGCTCTATTACAAAACCAACATATACTTTTACAGATAAAAATGGTAAAGAAACATCTGTTGATAATATTGGTGGTGCATTTAATCATGTCAACGATCAAATCGTAGATCTTGATAACCGTGTAGACAAAAACACTAATGACATCTCTAGTATCAAAGATATTATTGGGGGTACGTCAGACCAAGATGGTAATTGGATTAAACCTGATCTCGGTAAAAATAGTGACGGTAAAGATAATACGATAGTAGATATTGTTGAAGGTGTAACTAAAGGTACTTCTGGTATTGTTAAAGTTGATGGTGATAACGTAGTGCTTGATCAAGGTGTTACTGGTAACAAAGACTTTAATATTTCAGGTACCGATGGTGACCGAACCCTCACAGGTGTAAAAGACGGTACAATCAGTGAAGGCTCTTCCGACGCTATCAATGGCGGCCAGCTTTTTGATTATAGTACTGCCGTTGGTAATATGATTGGTGGCGGAGCGACTTATGACAGCAAAACGAATTCATTTAAATATAATTCGGATTCGGCAATAGGAAAATATGGTTCGGTCGACGATGCAATTAAATCTTTAGACGAAAATCAAATGTTTACCTCAGGCAAAGCGGTTGTTTTTGATGCTAATGGTGAAAAATCAGAAAAGGATGCGATTGTTGTCAATTCGAATAATAATGCGACTGTTGTGAATTTTGCTAATGGTGATGTAGCACGTAAAGTGACAGGTGTTGCAGATGGTTATATTGGTCAAGGATCGACAGAGGCTGTAAATGGAGGTCAACTTCATGCAGTTAAAGAGGAGATTCAGAGTATTAATTATACTATGAACCACTACAATACTCGTATGAATACGATTGAGAAGAAAGTCCATGAGAATCGTAAAGTGGCAAGTGCCGGTATCGCGGGAGCTATGGCGATGAGTTCGATTCCGTATGTGGAATACTCGAAATATTCATTCGGTATGGGTATCGGTTACTATGATGGTGAGAGTGCGATTTCACTTGGTTTCCAAGGGAAAATTAGTGATCGTACTTATTATAGACTGCAAATGTCATATGATACGCAAAACAAAGTGGGCTTAGGCGCAGGAGTTGCGTTTGAGTTCTAAGGTACTCATCATCAAATGATGATTCGATAGTTACAATAAAATTAAAATGCTCAAGTTCAATGGCTTGGGCATTTTTTATAATTAAATGGCAATAGGATGTGACAGCTAAAGAAGTTGCTTTATCCGTTTTTGTAATGCGGGAATGACCTCTTTTTTAAACCAAGGATTTTTAGATTGCCAAATATTGTTACGAGGAGAGGGATGCACAATCGGAAATTGTGTAGGAAGATAAGAGCGATAGTCCTTCACAATATCGGTTAAGCGAACTGTGTTAGGCAAATGGAGGTAATGATGTGTGGCATAACTACCAATTAAAACAGTCAACCCGATATTAGGCATTAAGGCTAATAGCTGTGGGTGCCATTTTTTTGCAAATGCTTTGCGTGGAGCAAGATCGCCAGATTTTCCTTTTCCTGGAAAGTAAAAATCCATTGGTAAGATGGCAAACTTATCTGATTTATAAAATGTTTCTCGTGAAACACATAGCCAATCCCGTAGTAGATCGCCACTAGCATCATTACAGAATAGTTTTGAAGCCTCAGCTTTTGCACCAGGAGCTTGACCGACAAGCAAAATGGTCGCATTTTTATTTACAGAGTAAAGAGGATCAATCGATTTCTCTGTATATTTGCGATTCATCGGATCCATTTTTATATTGTTGAATATATTTTGAAATTCATCCATGATATTTCTCCAAAATCGTTTTATTTTAATATGCTCCCGCTATTTATATCTGTCAATAATGGATATATCATTAAAAAAGGGGATCATATTCGATCCCTTTTTTGCTACATTTTAAGCGCTATTATTCGAAAATAAATATTATGTATAATCAATGATGACTTTCATTGCCTTTTCATCAGCAGCATTTTTAAAGACTTTATAGGCGTGTTCAAGCTCATTAAATTTAAAATGATGAGTAATCATTTTATCGAGTGGTAGTTTCCCTGAGCAGCAAGTTTTTAGCAACATATCGGTGGTATTCGCATTGACTAAACCAGTTGTAATTTTAAGGTTTTTGATCCAAAGTTTTTCAAGGGCAAAATCCACTGATTGACCATGAACACCGACGTTTGCAATATTGCCGCCTTCTTTCACAACATGCTGACATACATTCCATGTTGCCGGAATCCCAACAGCCTCAATCGCACAATCTACACCGCGATTATTTGTGAGTTCTAATATTTTCGCAATTGCATCTTCTTTACCAGAATTCACGATCTGTGTGGCTCCCATATCAAGTGCCATTTTGAGACGATTCTCATCCATATCCACAACAATGATCTCACTTGGTGAGTAGAGTTGGGCTGTTAATAGCGCTGCCATTCCGATTGGGCCGGCTCCAACAATTGCGACAGTATCGCCGGGCTGAACATCGCCATATTGCACACCAATTTCATGAGAGGTTGGGAGCGCATCAGAAAGAAGAACCGCAATATCCTCATCAAGTTCTTTAGGAATATGATAGAGCGACGTATCAGCAAAGGGTGTCCGAACATATTCTGCTTGAGTACCATCGATCATATAGCCCATAATCCAACCCCCCTCATTCATGCAGTGAGCATTAAGTTGTTTTTGGCAGTTTTCACAAGTTCCACAGCGACTAACGCACGAGATAATCACTTTATCGCCTTTTTTAAACTTTTTCACCGAACTGCCGATTTCTTCTACAATCCCGATGCCTTCATGTCCAAGAATACGGCCATTGAAATCTCCAGTTTTCTCTTTGGCAGCAGTTTCGATCTCGGGATTTTTCCCTTTCATGATGCCAAGATCAGTGCCACAGATGGTCGTTTTTGTGAGTTTGATAATTGCATCGGTAGGTTCTAAAATTTTGGGTGTCGGGCGATCTTCAAAACGAATATCATTCTCACCATAATAAACCATTGCTTTCATTGTCTCTTTCATACCGAAAACTCCTTTAAAGATTATTAAGAGGAGTTTTCATAGTAGGGGAGTTTTAAAAAAATAACAATTAATATAAGTTATTTAAATAAATATATAATCGTTGATTTTGAAAATATTTAAGGCGCTAAAAAATAGAGAAATAAAAAAGCCTCGAAGATATCTAGATCTTCGAGGCTTATCATTGAAAAAAGGAATTATGCTTTTTTCATAAATTCAGATTTTAACTGCATGCTTGAGCCATTCACTTTACAGTCAATATTGTGGTCGCCTTCAATGATGCGAATACCTTTGACCATGGTTCCTTGCTTAATAACCATCGATGATCCACGGACTTTAAGATCTTTAATGACGGTTGCAGAATCACCATCTTGAAGGATCGTTCCATGAGCATCGCGAGCAGTTAAAACCTCATCAGTAGCTGCTTCTTCTGTCATCGACCATTCATAGCCACAATCTGGACAGATATAAAATTCTGTATCGCTATATGTATTGGTCATCGTGCATTGAGGGCAGGCTGGGAAATCAGACATGTTTATGAACCTCCAAATTCAAATAAAATATATAAATCACTTTAACAGGAGGCAATATACCGAAAGATTGTTTAAAAATCGAGGAGTTAAATCGTTTTTGGTAAAAAAGATGTCAAAATAGCTGTTATTTCAGCAGAATTATATGGAGTTTAGTAATTTCTCGAGATCCATAGATCTTGTAGTGTAATATGGAAAAGAACAATATATATGATGTTGTAAGGGGATATGAATTGATCCTCTGTTGTTCAATATCAAAGTGAAGAGGATTAATAGTGGTTAAACAGTTTAAAGCAGTAGCTTTTGATTTAGACGGTACATTGGTCAATAGTGGCCAAGGTTTGGCTGATGCGGTTGATCTAATGCTGAAAACGCTTGGTTATCAAGCTGTTGGGATTCAAAAAGTGAGTACTTGGATTGGGAATGGCGCGGTGAATTTGGTTGAAACTGCGCTGCAATATACTGCCGGTGAGAAAGGTTTATCGCAGTTTGAGGAAGCCTTTGTACTTTTTAATCGGTTTTATGCTGAAGTTTTAGAGCAAGGAAGTGAATTATATGTAGGTGTTTATGACACATTACAGAAGCTGCATAGTGATGGTTTCAAGTTGGCACTTATTACGAATAAGCCGAGTCAATTTTTACCACGTTTATTACAAGACCTTCAGATTGCTCAATTTTTTACTCTTGTATTGGGCGCTGATGATGTCGCTGCACGCAAGCCGCATCCTGCACCAATATTTCAGACATTAGGATATTGGGGGTTATTACAAGAGGAACTGATTTTTGTGGGTGATTCTCGTAATGATATTCTGTCAGCGAAAAGTGCGGGGGTGCAAACGGTTGGTGTAACGTATGGCTATAATTTCGGAGAGGCAATCGCTACCGAGCGTCCGACATTTGTGATAGATGAATTTGTAGAGTTACTCAAGATCGTTCATTAGCCTGTTTACGCATATAATTTATGCTTTATTTAATATGATAACGCCTTGAAATAAATTCAAGGCGTTTAATTTTTTAATAAATTTTTACTTTAAGCTATATAAACACGATGTGTATGTTTATCCTGCAATCGCTTGAGTAACCGATGGGAAGATCGGCAACATTAAGAACCCTTTAATGACAAGGACGTTGACGATATCAATAAAGAAAGCTCCCACCATTGGAACAACAAGGAATGCTTTTTTCGAGGGACCAAAACGTTCTGTAACTGCTTGCATATTTGCAATAGCAGTTGGTGTTGCGCCTAATCCAAATCCACAGTGACCAGCCGCAAATACAGCACCATCAATACCACGCCCCATAACATTGTAGGTGACGAAAATTGCGTAGAGTGCCATAAAGCTTGCTTGAACCGCTAAAATAATAATCATTGGTACCGCAAGTGATTTAAGCTCCCACAGTTTAAGGCTCATAAGTGCCATCGCAAGAAAAAGAGAGAGACAGACATTACCGACAATAGAGACCGAACGTTCAAAGATAATTTGATCACTAATCAGTGATAAAACGTTGTTGATGATTACTGCCACAAATAAAACGCAAACAAACGTTGGTAATGCGAATTTTGTGTCAGCGAGCACGTTGGAAATAATTGTTCCGAGGGTAATAGAAATGACAATCATCGTGATTGTTTCTAAAAGTGCACGGGATGTAATACGGCGGCTTGCGCGAGGTTGTTCAAACGCCGTTGAATCATCCGATGCTTCGTCGGGTTTAGGATCATCAAAGATAGAGCTATCAAGTTTAGGCTGACGTTTACGAAGTAGGAATCGAGCAACCGGTCCACCGACTAATCCACCAAGAACCAAGCCGAATGTAGCGCATGCCATTGCAATTTCAGTTGCATTATTAAAACCGTATTGTTTTGAGAAGACATCGCCCCAAGCGGCACCCGTTCCATGTCCGCCAGAAAGCGTGACTGATCCTGCAAGAAGCCCCATTAATGGATCTAAACCTAATGCCGATGCTAAACCCACTCCAACGCCGTTTTGGATAATCAAGAAAAGGATAACCACAATGAGGAAAATGACAAGCGACAATCCACCGGAGAGAAGACTTTTGAAGTTAGCATTTAATCCAACAGTTGCAAAGAACATCAGCATAAATGGTGTTTGTAAAACGGTATCAAATTTCACTTCAAAGTCGAAGTATGATTTTAAAATTAAAATAGTAAATGCCACGATTAAACCGCCGGCAACAGGACTTGGAATCGTAAATCGATCAAGCAGAGGGATTTTTGCAACAACGACACGGCCAAGTAGTAATGTTAAGCAGGCCATAACCATTGTTCCGTAGACATCGAACGATATCATATTTGAACTTATCATAAAGACTCCTAATTATATGATTATTGAATAATTTGTAATTATTAGCTTTTCAGCAAGTCTCGCTTAGAGACTTATTTTTTTATAAAAATGGATCGCATCTCTATAAACAGTTTGGTTTTAAACAAATGATCTTTTAGTGATGAATATCATCGAGAGATACCCAATGTTTACTGAACATCTGCTTTGGAGTATTGTGAAAGAGAATGAATATAGCCATCTGTTTTACAAATTTAGCGAATCGTTCTCCAAAGATTGGGGATCTGTTATAATTAATTCTCTTTAACAACACTAAAAATTGCCAAAAGGTCGCGTCTATGATGAAAAAAATCAGCCGATGGGGAGCGCTTACGCTACTCTCGCTCTTGCCGCTAAACTTGTTTGCTGATCAACAGTTTATCGTTGATTATTTCCAAAAAATTCGTACGCTTGAGGCAAACTTTACCCAAGAGATTATCACTAAAGATCGAACCGATACAACTTCTGGCCATTTAATTATCGAAAAGGTAGTGGCAGAAGAAGATGATTCTAATAGCTCACCAAAGGTACTAGAGCCTAAATTTGTCTTTGATTATACAGAACCCTATCATCAGATTTTGATTAGTAATGGCTCGAAATTCTGGTTCTATGATGTCGATCTCATGCAGGTTATTATTAAGCCATTGAAAGAAGTGGTTAATAATCCCGTATTAAAGATTTTGCTTGGTAATCAACGACTCGATGAAAGTTTTGATATCCAAACAATTCGTCCAAAGCGGGAGTATTTATTAACTCCGAAAGCTAGCCAAGAAGGATTAGAGGTGAAAGATATACAAGTGATATTTGCTAACCGTAAAATCTACTCGTTCGAAGTGGAAGATGTAACTGGCCAAAAAATCTCATTTGTGATGAAAAAAGTTGCGGGAAATCGTGACATTGATCCGAAGATGTTTGATTTTACGATTCCTAAAGATGTTGATGTGATTGACGAGACAAAATAATGGTAGATCTATTTTCGGGATTAGTCGAAGAGAATAACCTCAAGTTTGCACCACTTGCGGATCTTGCTCGCCCGAAAGTACTTGAGGAAGTTGTCGGGCAATCGCATCTTCTCGGAGAAGGAAAACCGCTTTTTGAAGCATTTAAGAGTGGTATTCCTCATTCAATGATTTTTTGGGGGCCACCTGGCGTTGGTAAAACAACATTAGCGAATCTTGTTGCACAAGAATTTGATGCTGAATTTATCGCATTGTCAGCGGTGTTTTCGGGAGTGAAAGAGATTCGTGAAGCGGTCAAAGAGGCGGAAGGTTATCGTCTACAAGGTCGGCGGACGATTCTTTTTATCGATGAGATACATCGTTTTAATAAAGGGCAGCAGGATGCATTGCTTCCATTTGTAGAGTCGGGATTGGTGACTTTTATTGGTGCAACGACCGAAAACCCCTCATTTGAAATTAATCAGGCATTACTTTCAAGAGCCTTCGTTTATGTGTTAAAACCTCTTGATGATCGTGCAATTGATGGGCTTATTGAGCGAGCAATTACGCAATATTATCCAGATTATTCTCTCTCTGATGAGGCAAAAACGCTATTGGTTCAGTATGCCGGCGGTGATGGTCGGCGTTCGCTAAACTTATTACAGCAATTATTGATTGTGGCACAAACTCATTCCCAATATCAGATTGAAAAATCACTGGTAGAAACGATCTTAACCACACAGCCGAAGAAGTTTGATAAGGGCGGTGATTATTTTTATGATCAAATATCAGCACTTCATAAATCAATACGAGGTTCTGACCCTGATGCTGCTCTCTATTGGTTTACATTAATGCTCGAAGGGGGAGTTGATCCTCGTTATCTTGGTCGGCGTATTTTAATGATTGCATGGGAAGATGTTGGCCTTGCGGATCCAAGAGGAACACAAATTGCCACGGATGCACTGACGACTTACGAGCGGTTAGGCTCCCCAGAAGGTGAACTTGCACTAGCTCAAGCGGTAATCTATCTTGCGTGTGCGGCGAAATCAAATGCTGGCTATATGGCTTTTAAAAAAGCACGTGCTTTTGTTGTCAATGACCAAACGCGTCCCGTTCCGATTCATTTACGAAATGCCCCCACTAAATTGATGGCTGAGTTGGGGCATGGACGTGATTATCGCTATGCGCATGATGAGCCTGGTGCATATGCCGCAGGGGAGTGCTATTTTCCGGAAGGGATGGAAGAGATGAAATGGTATGAACCGACAGATCGTGGTTTAGAGCGGCAGATAGGTGAAAAATTACAATATCTTAATTCACTTGATGATATCGCGCGTAACAAGAGTCATTCATAAATTATTGTTGCCGGCGTGAGATAATGCGTTTGCGAATGTGATCGTAACTCCAATTATAGAGATAGGTATAAAAGAGAAAGAAGATTAATAATCCGATCTCCATCATAAATGCTTCAATAATCGAAATTCTAAGGACAAAAGCAATCATGGGAACGGTAAAAATAATCAGGGTTCCTTCAAAGCCTATTGCTTGTAATATCCTTATTTTGACAGGGCGATCTCCATTCACAAATGGAAAAAACTTATCAAAAATCCAATTAAAGACGATATTTAGCAACAGTGCCATAAGAGAGATAAGGATTGCGACAATTCCCATTTCCGTCATAGGTTGATGCAATAGATAAACGCCGATTAACGTAGTAAAAAGAATTGCAAAAAACTCAAATAGACAAGCATGAAAGATGCGTTCAGGAAGGGATCGAGTAGAGAGAGCTGCCATATTAAAGTCCACAGATTATTAAAATAACGAACCTTTGTCACAAGTTCGATTTTGAAGTTTATTTTGTAGTAGCATAGAGTCGTTATAATAGCACAATAAGATATTGACAATTTTGGGGATTTTAAGCAAAAAAACTCATGCCTATTTAAGGCTATCTTAAGAATAATACGCTAGGGTGAAGATGAAAATTTTATTAGTTGAAGATGATTTATCGTTGGGAGAGACTATCCAAAAGTGGCTTCAAATGGATGGGTATGTTGTTGATTGGCTTACAAATGGTGGTGATACTAAAAATGTTGCTATCGACACTTACGATTGTCTTTTACTCGATCGTGGTCTACCGGGCTTGTCGGGGGATATGATTTTGAAGATGTTTCGAAGTCAGAAAAAGTCGCTCCCGGTTATTATGATTACCGCAATGGATAGCATTGCCAATCGTATTGAAGGGCTGGATTTAGGGGCGGATGATTATTTAGTCAAGCCTTTTGATCTGGAAGAGTTATCTGCACGTATTCGTGCGCTCTCTCGACGCATTAGTCAGCAGGTCGAAACAGTATTCGAGCATGATAATGTCACACTGAATCCTGCAACAAAGATGGTCGAAAAAGATCATGAGTCGATAGTGCTGACAGCGAAAGAATATGCTGTACTTCATACATTAATGCAGTATCCTACTCGAATTTTTACACGAGAAGAGCTTGAAGATAAGCTTTATGCTTGGGGGAATGAGGTTGAGAGTAATGCCGTAGAAGTCCATATCCATCATCTTCGTAAAAAATTGGGTAGTACTTTTATCCGCACGCGTCGAGGATTAGGGTATACATTAAGTAGCGATTAAGAGAAAGGTGTAACTTGAAGCGTTTTTTTAAGAAAGAAAAAGTAGAACGAAAAAGCTATTCTCTTAGAGGAACGCTCATTACCAGTATTGTTCTTTCAACATTGATACTGTGGGGAATGAGCCTGGCGATTACTACGTACATTAGTTGGAATCAGACTAAGAGAGTCTTGGATGAAGCGCTTGTCCGTTCGGCACAAGTGCTTTTTCAATTAGTAGAAAAGGCGCCGCCCCCGATGCGCGAGCATCGTGTTTTTGGGGGACGGGTTGACCTTGATGATGACCATTTTTATTTCCAAGTGATTAGTAAAGGGCGTGTTATTGCGAAGAGTAGTCGTGCTCCGAATGAGCCCTTTATAGAAGGACCAAAACCGCATAAAGGATTTACTAACCTTCTTTTTGAAGGGGAGCCTTGGCGTATCTTTGTGTTACAAAAAAAACATTCTGCCTATGAGATCCAAGTCGGGCATGCGGTAAAGATGCGTCATGAATTTTTAGAAGATCTCACTGAAGAGTTAATTTCATCGGGGCTTATTGGATTAGTTCTTTCTCTGTTTCTGAATGCTCTTATTGTTTTTTTTGGTCTAAAGCCACTAACAGCGATATCTCAACAGTTGAGTCGACTTTCCCCGAAAAATCTTATGCCAATCTCTGTGAAAACTCGTGGTAAAGAGATTATTGCGATTGAAGATTCATTAAATATGTTACTTATTAATTTGGAGGTCGCACGTCAACATGAGCGTCAATTTACTGCTGATGCTTCACATGAGTTACGTACGCCTTTAAGTGCTATTCAGATGAAATTACAGTTATTACAGCGCGAGAAACCTGAATTAGCATCCTATTTAGCACCACTGCAGCAGGATGTCAGTCGAGCAACACATTTAATAGAACATCTTTTGTTGCTTGCGCGTTTAGATCCAATGTCGATGCACTCATCTGAAAAACTGCCTCTCCAGCCAGTCTCTATTGATGCACTTTTCAAGGAAATTATTGATCTTTTTCAAGGCGAAATTACTCGTAAATCTTTGATGATTGATTACAACGTTCCATCTTATAGAGTTTTAGCAAATAGAGATCTGTTACTGATTGCTGTTAAAAATATTTTAGGAAATGCCTGTAAATATGCCCCTATGGGCTCAACGATCACGCTTACCGCAAAAGAACAAGCATCCTATATTGTGATTGTTATTCGAGATAATGGTAAGGGTGTTAATCCAGAGGAGCTAGAACGTTTAACACAGCGTTTTTATCGCGTATTAGGTACAAAAGAGACCGGAAGTGGCTTGGGGCTTTCAATCGTTAAGAAAATTGTGGAATTGCATCAGGGTGATATGCGTTTAAGATCCACTCCTGATATTGATGGATTAGAGGTTTCTCTCTTCTTTAAAAAAATATGAAATAAAAATAATTACTTAAGATAACTTTAAGGTTGACCTGTTTAAATAGTAAGCATCAAGAAGAAGCACTTTTTATATCTTGTATAGAGAAGGAGATTGAAATGCGTAAATTGGTTTTATTAACAGCGTTAACTTTAACAACATCAATTGCTTCGGCTCAATTTGTAGAGCCACCAAAACCCGCTGATGTTGATCCCGCAGCAAAACCAGCAAAAGAAGCCGCGGTAATGCCAAAAGGCCCTGAAGGGGGAAAACCTGTTCCACCGAAAGCTGGTGATCCAAAACATGATAGAAGCGAAGGTCCTAAAGGCCCTAAAGGTGACCACCCTAAAGGCCCAAAAGGAGAACGTCCTCATGGCCCTAAAGGCGACCACCCTAAAGGTCCAAAAGGAGAACGTCCTCATGGTCCTAAAGGTGATCATCCTAAAGGTCCAAAAGGAGAGCGTCCCCATGGTCCTAAAGGCGACCATCCAAAAGGTCCGAAAGCAGATGGCCCAAGAGGTGAGAAAGCGCCAATTCCTCAAGATGCCCCAAAACCCGAATAATTTCTATCAATTACTTATCTCTTAAAGGAGAAAATTATGCGTAAAGTACTTTTAGTAACAGCCTTATTAGCAAGCTCTTCAATGGCATTTGCTCAATTTTCAGGTCCAGCTGCGGCGCCTCCAATACCCGCCCAAAATACTCAAATAACAAATACTGGCGGTATTGTTGCAGTGAGAGATGTACAAGCGATGCGAGATGACTCAAGAGTAACATTGCAAGGTAATATTATTGAACAAGTGGGCAGAGAAAAATATCTTTTTAGAGATACTACCGGAGAGATTATTATTGAGATTGATAACGATGATTGGAATGGTCTTCAAGTGACACCAGCGGACACTGTTACCATCTACGGTGAAGTAGATCAGCATCGTCATCGCCCAGCAGATATCGAAGTAAAACATATTATTAAAAAATAAGTTTTATCTCTAGTGAGTTACGGTGCATCCCATAATGCTTCTGTAACTCTCTCCATTTTTAAATAAGCTCTGTAAGAAATCCTCTTAAATGGTCTGTTTAAGGGGATTTTTTATGGGTGATTGTAAAATCAGTTAATAAATTAACAGTTATTTTGTCGCATCAAGCTTTAGAATACGAAGGCTATTGAAGATTACAATAAGACTGGCTCCAACATCTGCAAATACGGCTGCCCACATACTCTCGTGACCAAGGAAAATCGCAATAAAGAAGATTGCTTTTATCCCTAGTGCTATCACAATATTTTGTTTAATGAGGCGTAATGTTTTTTGCGATACTTCAATAAAGTACGGAATCTTGGCAAGATTATCATCCATCAGCGCCACATCAGCTGTTTCAATAGCAATATCACTACCAATAGCAGCCATTGCAAATCCGACATCGGCTTGAGCAAGCGAGGGTGCATCGTTGATACCGTCGCCAATCATTCCAACTTGTGCATGATGTTCCTGGTGACTATTGAGGATTGCGAGTTTTCCTTCGGGCATTAGTGTTGCATGAACTTCATCAATGCCAATTTGCCCTGCAACATGATGAACTGCACCGGCATGATCACCCGATAGTAGCATCGAGATGATGCCTCGGGATTTTAATTCTTGAATAATCTCTGCGGCATTCGTTTTTACAGGGTCTGTCACTGCAAAGATGGCACGAACTTCACCATCAAGGGCGAATATCGAGAGGCTTGCGCCAATCCGCTCAATTTCTGTGAGTTTGTCATTAATCATCTCTAGCGATATACCGTTATTATGCATTAAAAGAGGATTACCTAGTAATAAGACGTGTGTGCCAATTGTGCCCTGTGTTCCTTGCCCGGGAATAGCGGTAAAGTTTTCAACGTCTAGAAGCTCACCGTTATAACTCTCGACAATTGCTTTAGAAATAGGATGGTCAGAACGGTTAGCAAGACTCAACGCATATTGTTCTGTTATTAGTTCTTTTTCAGCACTTACAACATCATTAGTCACAAACCATGCTTCATTTAATTGTGGTTTGCCCTCTGTTAATGTACCGGTTTTGTCAAAAGCAATGTGGGTAAGGTGTGCTCCTTTTTCGATAAATTCCCCACCTTTTACCAAAACACCGTGGCGAGCGAGTTGTGTTAATGCACTAACAACTGCAACAGGCGTTGAAATAACCAAGGCACAGGGGCATGCGATAATAAGAATCACCAATGCTTTATAGATAGAATCAAACCATGAAACGCCAACAATAGGAGAAAGAAGCGCTATTAATATTGCCACGATAAAGACAATTGGTGTGTAGACCGCTGCAAATTTATCGATGAAGCGTTGCACCGGTGCTTTTTTAACTTGTGCTGCTTCGATGGTACGGATAATTTTGGCAATTGTTGAGTTGTTAGCGGTCGATGTGACGCGGTAATCAATTTCACTTTGCTGATTTATACTCCCTGCATACACAGCCTCTTCCACAGACTTATCCACAGGAAGACTTTCTCCGGTAATCGCGGCTTCGTCAAAATTTGAATGTCCGCGAATAATGATTCCATCAAGCGGCAGACGTTCTCCAGGCATAATGCGAATGATTTCATCAATTTGGATATCCTCGATATTTTTTTCCACAGGTTTTTGCTCGTCAGTGAGCACTTTGGCGCTATCTGGTGTCAATTTCAGTAATTTCTCAACCGCATTTTGAGCTTTAGTCAGCGATTTTGCCTCAATCAATTCTGAGAGCGTAAAGAGGAAAATCACCATTGCTGCTTCAGGAAAGATTCCTAGTAAAATAGCGCCAGTTACTGCAACACTCATCAATGCATTGATGTTGAGTGTTCTATTTTTAATGGCTATCCAACCTTTTTTATAAGTGGTCAGTCCGACTAATCCAATAGTGATAAATGCAAATAGCGCGCTGAGAGCAGGGTGCCAATCCATAAAGTGAATAGTTTCTGAGATGACTGCTGAAAGTCCTGCAATAATTAATCGCGGAGTTTCATATTTTTCATAAAAAGAGCGAGGGGTATTTAGTGGGCCGCGTTCATTTTTTAAAATAGGCGACATATTGAGAGCTTTAATTTTGGGAATAAAATTCGTGATATTTCCTTTATGAATGACGTAAACTTCGCGTTTAAGATAATTAAAGCGCAGTTCATAAATATTATCTTGCTTCGCGAGTGCTTTCTCGATGAGTTTTGACTCCATTGGGCAATCCATCTCTTTTATATATAGGATATCTTGCCGGTAGCCATTTGGAATATTACTCGAAGAAACTTTCTCCTCATCGATTTGAGTAGAGCAGCAATTGATTTTATTGGCAGTTTCTTGATGCTCATGCTCTTCATGTGAAGCATTACAGCAACTTGAATCGTTTAGAGTTGTTTCATGGGCATGGTTTTCGAAATTGTGGCTTACCATATAAGTACCTTTCTCGGAGTAGGGGGTTCTATCTATTTTTAATTGATTGAGGAATTAATTTATGTAAAAAAACAATTTTATAGGTATCATTAAACACCCTGTAGTAACTATAAGGTCAAGAAAATTTCGGGTATGT
>NZ_CP187366.1:1675000-1685000 GCF_058188435.1 Ignatzschineria sp. 22MB058224 | reverse complement strand
AACGACTTACATTCTGTGGCAAGCTTAACCGAATAGGGTAGGCGTAGGGAAACCGAGTCTTAATAGGGCGTATAGTCGCAGGGTGTAGACCCGAAACCAGGCGATCTACCCATGGCCAGGCTGAAAGTTAGGTAACACTGACTGGAGGGCCGAACCCACATCTGTTGCAATAGATGGGGATGAGCTGTGGGTCGGAGTGAAAGGCTAATCAAGCTTGGAGATAGCTGGTTCTCCCCGAAAGCTATTTAGGTAGCGCCTCATGTAATTTACTTCCGGGGGTAGAGCACTGTTTCGGCTAGGGGGTCATCCCGACTTACCAACCCGATGCAAACTCCGAATACCGGAAAGTATTATCATGGGAGACACACAGTGGGTGCTAACATCCATTGTGGAGAGGGAAACAACCCAGACCGCCAGCTAAGGTCCCTAAATTATCGCTCAGTGGTAAACGATGTGGGAAGGCATAGACAGCTAGGATGTTGGCTTAGAAGCAGCCATCATTTAAAGAAAGCGTAATAGCTCACTAGTCGAGTCGGCCTGCGCGGAAGATTTAGCGGGGCTAAAGCGATATACCGAAGCTGCGGATGTATATTATAGAATATATGTGGTAGGGGAGCGTTCTGTAAGCCTGTGAAGGTGGACTCGTAAGAGCTGCTGGAGGTATCAGAAGTGCGAATGTTGACATAAGTAACGTTAATGCGAGTGAAAGACTCGCACGCCGAAAGACCAAGGTTTCCTGTTCAACGTTAATCGGAGCAGGGTGAGTCGGCCCCTAAGACGAGGCAGAGATGCGTAGTCGATGGGAATCAGGTTAATATTCCTGAACTCTCGTATCATGCGATGGAGGGACGGAGAAAGCTAGACCAGCTGGTGATTGGTATGCCAGTGTAAGCAAGTAGGTAGAGATCTTAGGCAAATCCGGGATCTTAATACTGAGATGTGAATGCGAGGAGCTTACGAGCTCCGGAGTGGTTGATGCTATGCTTCCAAGAAAAGCTTCTAAGCAATAGTGATATGAGAACCGTACCCCAAACCGACACTGGTGGTTGGGATGAGAATTCTAAGGCGCTTGAGAGAACTCGGGTGAAGGAACTCGGCAAAATCGTACCGTAACTTCGGGAGAAGGTACACCTTCCTTGGTGAATGCTTTACGCAGTAAGCTGAGGAGGGTCGCAGTGAAAAGCTGGCTGCAACTGTTTATCAAAAACACAGGACTCTGCAAACACGAAAGTGGACGTATAGGGTCTGACGCCTGCCCGGTGCTGGAAGGTTAATTGATGGGGTTAGCGTAAGCGAAGCTCTTGATCGAAGCCCCAGTAAACGGCGGCCGTAACTATAACGGTCCTAAGGTAGCGAAATTCCTTGTCGGGTAAGTTCCGACCTGCACGAATGGCGCAATGACGGCCAGGCTGTCTCCACCCGAGACTCAGTGAAATTGAAATCGCCGTGAAGATGCGGTGTACCCGCGGCAAGACGGAAAGACCCCGTGAACCTTTACTATAGCTTTACAGTGGATTTTGAATCTTTTTGTGCAGGATAGGTGGGAGGCTTTGAAGCTAAGACGCTAGTTTTAGTGGAGCCATCCTTGAAATACCACCCTGAAAGATTTGGAATTCTAACTTAGGCCCATTATCTGGGCTAAGGACATTGTATGGTGGGTAGTTTGACTGGGGCGGTCTCCTCCGAAAGAGTAACGGAGGAGTACGAAGGTACCCTCAGCCCGGTCGGAAATCGGGCTATTGAGTGCAAAAGCAAAAGGGTGCTTGACTGCGAGACAGACACGTCGAGCAGGTACGAAAGTAGGTTTTAGTGATCCGGTGGTTCTGTATGGAAAGGCCATCGCTCAACGGATAAAAGGTACTCCGGGGATAACAGGCTGATTCCGCCCAAGAGTTCATATCGACGGCGGAGTTTGGCACCTCGATGTCGACTCATCACATCCTGGGGCTGTAGTCGGTCCCAAGGGTATGGCTGTTCGCCATTTAAAGTGGTACGCGAGTTGGGTTCAGAACGTCGTGAGACAGTTCGGTCCCTATCTGCCGTGGGCGTTGGAAATTTGAGAGGAGCTGCTTCTAGTACGAGAGGACCGAAGTGGACGTATCTCTGGTGTTCCGGTTGTCATGCCAATGGCATTGCCGGGTAGCTACATACGGACGGGATAACCGCTGAAAGCATCTAAGCGGGAAGCCTTCCTCAAGATTAGATTTCCCTAGGGGTTTAACCCCTCTAAAGGTCCGTCGAAGACTACGACGTTGATAGGTTGGGTGTGTAAGTGCAGTAATGCATTGAGCTTACCAATACTAATTGACCGTGAGGCTTGACCATATAATAGGTCTTAGACAATTGACTACGAGACATGAAAGCGTTTCCAAAGTTAATGTGAATACACAAACTTAAGTGCACAACAAAACAATCAACGCGAGATAAATCGCCATTGCTGTTACAACCAACTAATCAAATTTATTTGTGAGTGGAGTGAGTATCACTTCAAGCACACACCAGTTTTCCTGGAAACAATAGCGCTATGGAACCACCTGATCCCATCCCGAACTCAGAAGTGAAACGTAGCAGCGCCGATGGTAGTGTGGGAGTTCCCATGTGAGAGTAGGTCATTTCCAGGGCTTAATTTGAAGGCCCCTAGTTCATTGAACTAGGGGCTTTTTCATTGCTGCGCGGAATAATCATAACCAATCGAAAATAGGTAAGTCCGCGATTTTTAGGCCAATACAAATACCAATACCAACAATCCCCGCCGGAGATTGCTTTGAGCTTGAATGGCATTTGAGTAATAGAAAATAAAATACCGATTTAAAGCAGCAGACTAACCATAAAAAAGGCTAATTTCAGTATAAAATTGAAATTAGCCTATGATTATTATAAGTAGCAGCTTATTAACTGCTGATTGCAAGATTTTATTAGAGAATAAATCGACTTAAATCTTCATCTTCAACTAGATCGTCTAATTCATTTTTCACATATTCTTCTGTTACAACAAATTTTTCGCCATCATGATCAGAGGCAGAGAATGAAATTTCTTCAAGAAGTTTTTCTAGAATTGTATGAAGTCTTCTAGCACCAATATTCTCAGTTTTTTCGTTTACATCAAAGGCCATTTTGGCAATTTTGTGCAAAGCTGCATCATCGAATTCTAGATCTACACCTTCCGTCTTTAAAAGGGCTTTGTATTGCTTGATAAGCGCAGAGGAGGGTTCAGTTAGGATACGATAAAAATCATCGGCATTGAGTGATTTGAGTTCTACGCGAATCGGTAATCGACCTTGAAGTTCAGGGATAAGATCTGAGGGCTTTGATAAATGGAAAGCACCTGATGTAATGAAAAGAATATGGTCAGTTTTAATAGCACCATATTTTGTGGATACAGTACACCCTTCGATTAATGGAAGTAGATCTCGTTGTACGCCTTCACGGGAAACATCTGCACCAGAAGATTCTCCTTTACGACACACTTTATCAATTTCATCTATAAAAACAATTCCTTGGTTCTCTGCAACTTCGATAGCCTTTTGTTTGGCTTCTTCATCATTAATCAGGCGGGAAGCTTCTTCATTTTGGACTACTTTAAGTGCATCTTTAATCTTCATTTTTTTTGTTTTTTTCTTTTCCATGCCCGATTGTTGGAAAAGCGATTGAAGCTGATCGGCCATCTCCTCCATTCCCGGAGGCGACATAATATTTACGCCAAGTCCACCGCTGGAAACTTCAATATCGATTTCTTTATCATCCATTTCACCGCGAATAATTTTTTCGCGAAATTTTTGCCGAGTTGGGTTATCTATTCTTTGTGTTGTAGGTTCATCTGCAAAACCGATATTTTTAGGAGGCGGTAAAATTGAATCTAAAACTCGTTCAATTGCTGCTTCCTCGGCTTTTGGGTAAAGCTCTTTAATCATTTGCTCCCGAACTTTTTTTACTGACACTTCAACAAGGTCACGAATAATCGAATCAACTTCGCGACCTACATACCCAACTTCTGTAAATTTGGTTGCCTCTACTTTGATAAATGGTGCATTTGCAAGTGTTGCAAGTCTACGAGCAATTTCAGTTTTACCAACGCCAGTCGGACCGATCATTAAAATATTTTTTGGTGTGATCTCTTTGCGCATATCGCTCTCAACTTGTTGGCGTCTCCAACGGTTGCGAAGAGCAATTGCGACTGAGCGTTTAGCCTGATCTTGTCCAATGATATAGCGATCGAGTTCTTGTACAATCTCTCTAGGTGTCATAGAGCTCATAAGTTATTTCCCTTTTTAAATCTAAATTTTTGAGTAACGTTATTATTGAAAAGTAACTTGTAATTTTTATTAGAAGCTTAATTTTTCAATTGTCAAATTGGTATTAGTGTAGATGCAGACATTACCTGCAATTTCTAAACTTTTACGGACAATCTCTTCTGCTGAAAGTTCTGTATTTTGAATTAGTGCAAGTGCAGCACTTTGTGCGAACATTCCACCCGATCCAATGGTCGCGATATCATGCTCAGGTTCGATGACATCGCCAAGACCAGAGATTACAAGTGTTGCGGTTTCATCAGCGACAATTAATAACGCCTCGAGTTTACGAAGTGAACGTTCAGTACGCCAATCCTTTGCTAGCTCTACTGCTGCACGGGTGAGATTGCCACTATGTTGTGCAAGTTTTTCTTCGAAACGTTCAAAAAGTGTAAAGGCATCTGCAGTCCCTCCAGCAAATCCGGCGATTACTTTGCCATTAAAAAGGCGACGTACCTTGCGAGCATTACCTTTCATAATAGTATTACCCATAGAAACTTGACCATCTCCACCGATGGCAACTTCATTTCCTCGGCGAACTGCACAGATTGTTGTACCCCTAAATTGTTCCACTGCAAACTCCTTCTTAAAATAATTGCATGAGTTTATAATGCGGTTCCTTAAATTGATTTCAAGAGAAACATCATAATTAATCTCAATCTCACGTAATGAAAATATAAGATTGCTATTAGCGGAATTAGAGACGTTAGTATGGAATTGACTTATTTTTTAATTAATCGATATCCTAATAGATGGAGGTTGTAGGACTTGATTTTTGATTTGTAGTATTATTAAAGCTATAAAAAAGAAATTTCCAAGTAAGGAACTCTCGCAATAAGTACATAGTAAGGAATATACCATGAGTCAACAGCAGGCACTTTCAGAGTTTTCTCTGACGGATGAGGAGTTATTACGGTATTCTCGTCATATTATGCTTGAGCAATTCGATATTGAGGGGCAGGCAAAGTTACGAAAATCACATGTTGTTGTCGTTGGTTGTGGTGGGCTTGGAATGGCTGCTCTTCCCATCTTAGTGGGAGGTGGCATCGGTGAAATCACGCTTATTGATTTTGATACAGTAGAGCTGACAAATCTTCACCGGCAAACTTTTTATCAAATGAGTGATATAGGGCTTGAAAAAGTTACACAAGCTACTAAGCATTTAAAGGCCTTAAACCCAGATGTGAAGTTTCATCCCATCTTAAAGAGAGTTGGGCTTGAGGATTTGGAAAAAATTGTTCAATATGCAGATTTAATCTTAGATTGCAGTGATAACTTTGATTTGCGTAAGACAATTAACCGAGTGGCAATGCATCATAAAATTCCATTAATTTCGGGATCTGCAGTGCGTTATGAGGGTCAGATAACTTTTTTTGATTTACGAGATTCAGGCGCGGCTTGTTATGAGTGTCTTTTTAGTGGTAAACACGCGGATGATGGTAATTGTGCGCTCTTTGGTGTTTTTTCGCCTGTTGTTCATATTATTGGGGTTACTCAGGCACAAGAAGCACTAAAATTTTTATTAGGTATTGGGCAACTTGCAATAGGAAAAATCTATCTCTATAATGCGTTAACATTTTCTTGGCAACAATTTTCATATCACCGTAATCCAGATTGTACGGCTCCGCATTTATATTAAATGTTTAAAATAAAAGAGTTACGTTAACTACTATACGAATGCATTTTAAGTCGTTATTATTAGCTCCATAAATAGAGTTATCTATTTTTAAATGAATAATTTATTGAGTTTAAATAAGGACAAACAATGAAAAAGGTATTTTTATTAGGTATAGTAGCAGTGAGCCTGACAGGATGTGCGGGCTCTAGTTCCCAAAATAGTGTGAGTTATGCTGATTATAAGCGTGATGCAGAGCATGATTTAGAATTAGTATCCGATAAGCATTTTAATGAATTCAGTGCATGTGTTCGCGCTGGTTTAGCACCTTATTCCCCAAATGAATCGGCCATCGATAACGGGATTAAATTTTCAAATTCTGGAGATTTCTCGGTAGAAATCTATCGAGCTATTGATAGTACCTATGCTCGTGTCGATAGTAAAAATAGTAGCATTGTCAATACTGTTTTACGTTGTAAGTAATTTCATCGAAAAAGTTTCAATAAAAGAATTAGGTGATTGAAAATTCAGTCCATTTTTTGAGTTTTCTAAAAGGAAATCAGTGATTTCCTTTTTTTGTCTCTAATTTATTACTTTCAAGTATAAAATCGCGAAATTTAATTTACTGTCATATCAGTGTCATATTCATTTTTTACGATATGGATAGCTCGGAATTGCACCGGGATATTTTTTATAGTCTTGAATCATTTGGAGATAACTCATGACACGTAAACGTGATGAATTTGAAGTGAATAACGAAGCACAAAACGCAGTATTTTCAGAAATAATGGATGCTCGTATTTCTCGCCGCTCATTGTTTAAAATGGGAGGACTTGGTGTAACTACTGGAATTTTTTCAATATTTCCTGTAACTCTTCTTGCACAAGAAGCTGCACGCAAAGATGTTGTATCCGCCGCTAAAAGCGGTAGAGTTACTTTCAAAGCGATTCCCTACTCAACGCTCGATACCGTTATCGTACCGGATGGCTATAAAGCAGTGGCATTCTATAAGTGGGGCGATCCTGTTGGGATTGAGGGTAATAGTCCGAAATTTAAAAAAGATGGCTCAAATACCCCTGAGGAGCAAGCAGTACAAGCAGGTATGCATCATGATGGAATGTCCTATTTTCCAATAGGTGAAGGTGAAGAGCGCTCACATCATGGTCTACTAGTAATGAACCATGAATATGTTGATAATGGTCTTCTTTTCAAAGATGGTGATGCTAATTGGTCCGCAGATAAAGTATTAAAATCTCAAAATGCGATGGGTGTTTCAGTCATCGAGATCATGAAAAATGCTAAAGGTGATTGGGAGGTTGTTCGTCCATCTAAATATGCACGTCGTATAACGCCTCTTACGGAGATGGTAATATCAGGTCCTGCAAAAGGGCATGAGCTTCTTAAAACATCGGCGGATCCTACAGGAAGTAAAGTTCTTGGAACAATGCAAAACTGTGCAAATGGTGAAACGCCGTGGGGAACATATTTAGCGTGTGAAGAGAACTGGGCCGATATTTTTGTAAAAGCGAATACAGAATTAAATCCACTTGAAAAGCGTTATGGTATTGCACCAGAAGATCCCTCTTATCGTTGGGCAGAGTTTGATGCGCGTTTTGATGTTAATAAAAATCCGAATGAACCAAATCGTTTTGGGTGGGTTGTTGAAATAGATCCAGAAAATCCAACATCGATTCCCATTAAGCATACAAGTCTTGGTCGTTTTAAACATGAAGGTGCTAAGGTCGTTGTTGGACCAGATCAGCGTTTAGCTGTCTATATGGGAGATGATCAGCGTTTTGAATATATCTATAAATATGTCAGTAACGAGAAGTATGATCCAATGAAAGGTAAGGCGAACAGTGCGCTGTTATCAGATGGTACGCTTTATGTGGCTCGCTTTGATGATTCAGGTAAAGGTGAATGGTTACCGTTAGTCTTTGGAAAAAATGGTCTGACTACTGAAAATGGTTTTAATAATCAAGGTGATGTTGTGATCAATGCCCGAAAAGCTGCTGATATCGTAGGTGCAACGAAAATGGATCGACCAGAGTGGATTGCCGCAGACCCCAAAAATCCAGGTAACATCTATTGTACATTAACGAATAATAGTAATCGAGGTAAAGCTGGTTATCCAGGTATTGATGCCGCAAATCCTCGGGAGAATAATCTATTTGGTCATATCATTCATTGGCATGAAAAGAATGATGATGTTACATCGTTGACATTTGAATGGGATATCTTAGCACTTGCAGGATCAGATTATGAAACATCATCGAATCATCAAGCTCAGAATAAAGGGGATGCATTTGGATCTCCCGATGGTCTTGCCTTTGATCATAATGGGATTCTCTGGGTGCAAACAGATGTCTCTTCTTCAACAATTAATAAAAAAGCGTATCAAGGAATGGGGAATAATCAAATGTTAGCGGTCGATCCTGCTGATGGTTTTTTTAAACGTTTCTTGACTGCTCCTAATGGTAGTGAGGTAACTGGTATTGCATTTACTCCGGATAATAAAACAATGTTTATTAATATCCAACATCCAGGTGAACCAGATAATGGTGTAACTGTACCAGATGCAGCGTTAGCAATCTCTAACTGGCCAGATGGGCCGGCGGCAGGTCGTCCTCGTTCAGCTACTGTTGTAATTCAAAAACTTGATGGAGGCGTGATTGGTAGCTGATTTTTTAGTAAATAGTTTGAGTAGCAGGCGAGGATAAAATTGATTTTCTCGTCTTTTTAGCTAAGCCCTAGAGATATCGCGACATTTCTAGGGTTTTTTTTACAATAATTTAATCGTTTGAGTATTGTAGAAAGAGCAAAAAAAACATATATTACAGACTCCTCAAAAGCCGTATTTTTCGGCTATAAAATACAATAACGATACACTAAAAATATTAAAGAGATTGATCATGGCGGGTCCATCCAAATTTCAAATAATTGTTTTAACGATAGGTACATTGATTGCTTTGCAGTATGTAAATGCTCAGCATACAATCAAATTAAATGTTAATGAAAGTGTTGTACTTGGTACATCTGTCGTTGTTGTTGGTGTCTCTATCTTACCCGTGATACTGGCAGGTAGAGTGTCGGATGAGTTTGAAAAATTAGACGATAAAGAGGATTTCGTTTATATCGAAGCTTTAGATGAAAAAGGAAATCCAATTGAATTGAAACTTTCATCGGAAGTGAAAGATAAGGTGATGATTAAAAAGACTGACAAAATTTCGTTACAAGACGGTGCGGATCGGGAAAGTGTTCTCTATATAAATGGAGAACCGGTAATGCTTTTTATTCAAAAACAATAGCTGTATGTTTTAGAATAGATCGTTAAATTAAGACATCGACTGTGTAAAAAGAATTGTTAGGGAGCATTTTTGTAATGCTCCTTTTTTATTGTAGGTTTTTTTAAATACCTTTGGTTTGGTAGATTTTCGGGAGCGTATAGACTTATAAACCGAATGCTACTAAGAAGAATGAATTATTTAGTTTATTTCATAAAAGTGAAGTCAATAAAATAGTTGCTGAAAATTCCTACTAAGTATTTGATTCGTATTATATGTATATTGGATCGTATAGTCTGGTGTAAAAAGTAATGCGTTATTCTTGATTGATTGAGAGTAATTTTTAGCCTTTTGTGGATTAATTGCCTTATAATTTGACTAACATATCTTGAGAAAATGTTATGCCATATATAAATGTAAAAATTACTGATGAAGGTGTCACTGCTGAACAGAAGCAAGCAATTATTGCTGGAATGACTCAGGTTTTAGTGGATGTTTTAGGTAAAAATCCAGCAACAACAGTTGTTGTGATTGATGAAGTCCCAATGAACAATTGGGGAATTGCAGGAGTCCCTGTAAAAGATTTTCGAAAAAATCAGAAGTAAGATGAGTGATTGAATGAAAAAGGGAAGAAATATAACGCCTATGAAAAAAATAATTGTAGTTTTAAGTGCAGCAATTTTTTTAACAGTAACCGCTAATGCCTGTACCAGAGTAGTCTTTCATGGTGATAATAATCGAAATATCACTGCTCGGTCAATGGATTGGAAGCGAGATGTGGGCACTAATTTATGGATTCTACCCCAAGGGAT
>NZ_CP187366.1:1360000-1670000 GCF_058188435.1 Ignatzschineria sp. 22MB058224 | reverse complement strand
AGCTAAGGTCCCTAAATTATCGCTCAGTGGTAAACGATGTGGGAAGGCATAGACAGCTAGGATGTTGGCTTAGAAGCAGCCATCATTTAAAGAAAGCGTAATAGCTCACTAGTCGAGTCGGCCTGCGCGGAAGATTTAGCGGGGCTAAAGCGATATACCGAAGCTGCGGATGTATATTATAGAATATATGTGGTAGGGGAGCGTTCTGTAAGCCTGTGAAGGTGGACTCGTAAGAGCTGCTGGAGGTATCAGAAGTGCGAATGTTGACATAAGTAACGTTAATGCGAGTGAAAGACTCGCACGCCGAAAGACCAAGGTTTCCTGTTCAACGTTAATCGGAGCAGGGTGAGTCGGCCCCTAAGACGAGGCAGAGATGCGTAGTCGATGGGAATCAGGTTAATATTCCTGAACTCTCGTATCATGCGATGGAGGGACGGAGAAAGCTAGACCAGCTGGTGATTGGTATGCCAGTGTAAGCAAGTAGGTAGAGATCTTAGGCAAATCCGGGATCTTAATACTGAGATGTGAATGCGAGGAGCTTACGAGCTCCGGAGTGGTTGATGCTATGCTTCCAAGAAAAGCTTCTAAGCAATAGTGATATGAGAACCGTACCCCAAACCGACACTGGTGGTTGGGATGAGAATTCTAAGGCGCTTGAGAGAACTCGGGTGAAGGAACTCGGCAAAATCGTACCGTAACTTCGGGAGAAGGTACACCTTCCTTGGTGAATGCTTTACGCAGTAAGCTGAGGAGGGTCGCAGTGAAAAGCTGGCTGCAACTGTTTATCAAAAACACAGGACTCTGCAAACACGAAAGTGGACGTATAGGGTCTGACGCCTGCCCGGTGCTGGAAGGTTAATTGATGGGGTTAGCGTAAGCGAAGCTCTTGATCGAAGCCCCAGTAAACGGCGGCCGTAACTATAACGGTCCTAAGGTAGCGAAATTCCTTGTCGGGTAAGTTCCGACCTGCACGAATGGCGCAATGACGGCCAGGCTGTCTCCACCCGAGACTCAGTGAAATTGAAATCGCCGTGAAGATGCGGTGTACCCGCGGCAAGACGGAAAGACCCCGTGAACCTTTACTATAGCTTTACAGTGGATTTTGAATCTTTTTGTGCAGGATAGGTGGGAGGCTTTGAAGCTAAGACGCTAGTTTTAGTGGAGCCATCCTTGAAATACCACCCTGAAAGATTTGGAATTCTAACTTAGGCCCATTATCTGGGCTAAGGACATTGTATGGTGGGTAGTTTGACTGGGGCGGTCTCCTCCGAAAGAGTAACGGAGGAGTACGAAGGTACCCTCAGCCCGGTCGGAAATCGGGCTATTGAGTGCAAAAGCAAAAGGGTGCTTGACTGCGAGACAGACACGTCGAGCAGGTACGAAAGTAGGTTTTAGTGATCCGGTGGTTCTGTATGGAAAGGCCATCGCTCAACGGATAAAAGGTACTCCGGGGATAACAGGCTGATTCCGCCCAAGAGTTCATATCGACGGCGGAGTTTGGCACCTCGATGTCGACTCATCACATCCTGGGGCTGTAGTCGGTCCCAAGGGTATGGCTGTTCGCCATTTAAAGTGGTACGCGAGTTGGGTTCAGAACGTCGTGAGACAGTTCGGTCCCTATCTGCCGTGGGCGTTGGAAATTTGAGAGGAGCTGCTTCTAGTACGAGAGGACCGAAGTGGACGTATCTCTGGTGTTCCGGTTGTCATGCCAATGGCATTGCCGGGTAGCTACATACGGACGGGATAACCGCTGAAAGCATCTAAGCGGGAAGCCTTCCTCAAGATTAGATTTCCCTAGGGGTTTAACCCCTCTAAAGGTCCGTCGAAGACTACGACGTTGATAGGTTGGGTGTGTAAGTGCAGTAATGCATTGAGCTTACCAATACTAATTGACCGTGAGGCTTGACCATATAATAGGTCTTAGACAATTGACTACGAGACATGAAAGCGTTTCCAAAGTTAATGTGAATACACAAACTTAAGTGCACAACAAAACAATCAACGCGAGATAAATCGCCATTGCTGTTACAACCAACTAATCAAATTTATTTGTGAGTGGAGTGAGTATCACTTCAAGCACACACCAGTTTTCCTGGAAACAATAGCGCTATGGAACCACCTGATCCCATCCCGAACTCAGAAGTGAAACGTAGCAGCGCCGATGGTAGTGTGGGAGTTCCCATGTGAGAGTAGGTCATTTCCAGGGCTTAATTTGAAGGCCCCTAGTTCATTGAACTAGGGGCTTTTTCATTGCTGCGCGGAATAATCATAACCAATCGAAAATAGGTAAGTCCGCGATTTTTAGGCCAATACAAATACCAATACCAACAATCCCCGCCGGAGATTGCTTTGAGCTTGAATGGCATTTGAGTAATAGAAAATAAAATACCGATTTAAAGCAGCAGACTAACCATAAAAAAGGCTAATTTCAGTATAAAATCGAAATTAGCCTATGATTATTATAAGTAGCAGCTTATTAACTGCTATTGAGAGCTAAACTGCCTTATCGAAGAATAGATGTACCTTACTGTGAGTACTCAGAAGTTCGATATACTCCTTAACAGTATTTGGTAATAATACGTCTTTTGACGCAGTAAGTGCTCTTAAGAGGGGGAATAGGAGAACATCATCTAGAGAATATTGCTTTTTTTCGATATGTGAAATCTTAATTTTGTTATCGAGTATTTTTAATTCCTCGTTAATTTTAATAAGTTGATTTTTAGATTTTTTTAACAAGCTCTCAAAGCTACCAAATAGCACTTCATGACGGTCAATATACTTTTTCCGAGCAGATGGTGTTGCGAGTTCAGGAAGATCCATTTTGGCATAAAGCGGCATTACATACTCACTGATTAGTCCGAAGTTGTTATCAATCCATTGGATGATATCGGGATCTTGCGTTCCTTTTAAAAATGGCTCATGACCGAGTTGATCAAGGTAATCGACAATATCAAGGCTTTCAGGCATGTATTGGTTGTCATTATACTGCAATATGGGTACCATTTGCTTGCCGATCATCTTTATAGGTGTTTCCGCATCATCTTCTAAAATATAGCTAACGGGGATACTATATTCTTTCTTTAAACCCGCAGCGAGTAATGCGCGGGCACAAAAGGGACAATGGTCAAAGACATAAAGTTTCATCATTACTTCTCCATCTATCATATTGATAATATTAAGATAACAGAGTTTAAAGGCGTTGGCGACTTTACATTATTGAGTGAGGAATTATTCGCCGTTGTTAGTTTTCTGATCTTCTGATGGAATAACATGGAAAAATGTTTCATCTTCTTTGATTAATCCAAGATGTTTACGGGCTAACTCTTCGCGAGCTGTATAGTTATTTTTAATGCCGTTAATCACTTGACGGATATGTTCATTTTGTTCTATTAATGCTTGATTTTGTTTTTTTAGATCTTCAAGAGACGCTTGAAGGGTATCTAGGCGTTTACTTCCTGAATCTTCATCAAACCAAGTCTGTTTGATGAGAAGGCCAAGAATCAGTAACAGTAAGAGAAGTAAAGAATACATTAACTTCATATTTGATCATTTCGCAATGTACGAAAGCCTTTAGATTTGAGATAATGGAAAGTAAAATTTCAGCCACCTATTATAACGTAAAAGAACGAATGAAAGACAGTATAATTACCAAATTAGAAGAGTTAAAAGAACGATTAGAAGAGGTATCACATCTTCTTTCAGATCCAGATGTTATAAACAATAACGATAAATTTCGGGAGTTGTCGCAAGAATATGCGCACCTTGACCCTGTTGTTGCGGAATTTAATGCTTGGAAAGAAAATGAATCAGCACTTCAAGATGTTAAAGATATTTTTGATGGATCCGACAATGAATTGAAGGAGCTTGCAAAAGAAGAGCTTCCTATTCTTGAAGCAGAAAAAGAGCGTCTTGAAAAATCACTCAGCATTTTATTACTACCAACTGATCCATATGATAATAGTAATATCTTCCTTGAGGTTCGAGCAGGAACTGGTGGTGATGAAGCGGCGATCTTTGCTGGTGATCTTTTAAGAATGTATATGCGTTATGCCGAAGAGCGAGGTTGGGGTGTTGAATTAATTAGCGAACATCATGGTGAACATGGGGGCTATAAGGAAGCAATTGCTCGAGTAACTGGGCAAGGTGCTTATTCTCGTTTGAAGTTTGAATCCGGTGCACATCGTGTGCAACGGGTTCCTGAGACGGAATCTCAAGGTCGTGTGCATACATCGGCTGCAACCGTAGCGATTTTGCCGGAAATCCCTGAAACAGAGATGATTGAGATTAATCCTGCGGATCTTAAAATTGATACATTCCGTTCATCGGGAGCCGGTGGTCAGCACGTAAACGTGACTGATTCGGCTATTCGTATTACGCATTTACCTACGGGCGTTGTAGTGGAATGTCAGGATGAGCGCTCACAGCATAAAAATAAAGCCAAGGCAATGAGTCTACTTGGAGCACGCTTGTTAGAAGCAGAACGTGAGCGTGAGCAGAAAGCGATGAGTGAGAATCGTCGTAGTCTTGTAGGCTCTGGTGATCGTTCTGAACGTATTCGTACCTATAATTACCCACAAGGACGTATTACCGATCATCGCATTAATCTGACGCTCTATAAACTAGATGAAATCGTCAATGGCGATCTTGATCAGGTAATTGAGCCATTAATTCAAGAAAATCAAGCAGATCTATTGGCCGCGATTGGTGATGAGCAATAGATAATGAGCAGTGAGAGTGATAAGTTACAGTTACGAATTCTAGCGACCACCGATATTCATGGTTTTTATATGAACTATGATTATTATCGGGATCAAGAGGTTCCACAAACTGGACTTATCAGTCTTGCAACATTGATTGAAAATGCTCGGGATGAAGTTGCAAATACGTTGCTTTTTGATAATGGTGATTTGCTGCAAGGCTCTCCAATGTCGGATTATCTTCGAGATTTTGCATTAGATTATGAACACCCTGCATTTACGTTAATGAATGCAATCGGTTATGATGCTGCAACAATCGGGAATCATGAGTTTAATTTTGGTGTTCCTTATCTTCAGTCAGTTTTGAAACAAGCAGATTTCCCTTATGTGAATGCCAATATCGAAACTGAGACTGGTCAAAAATTTTTACCTAACACGGTTGTATTAGATCGTTATTTTAAAACCGAAAAAGGAGATGAAGTTCTCTTAAAAATCGGTATCACTGGGATATTACCGCCCCAAATTACAACGTGGGATAAAAATCATCTTGATGAATATGCCTTAGAGCATCCTGCGCTGATTACTAAAGATACGGTAGAAATGGTACAAAAAGCCGTTAAACACCTTAAAGAAAAGCAAAATGCCGATCTTGTTATTGTATTAGCGCACACAGGCATCTCGTTAGCACCTTACAGTAATTGTATGGAAAATAGTGGTTATTACCTTGCGCAAATCGAAGGTGTTGATGCACTAATTACGGGACATCAACATCGGCGTTTTCCCTCAGATACTTTTGAAGAGATGTCTGAGGTAGGTGTTGATTGTCAAAATGGCACCATCTGCAATACCCCAACAGTTATGGCAGGTTCATGGGCAAGATGGCTTGGTGTGATTGATTTGAGCTTAAAAATCGATAATGGATCTTGGCAAGTTGTAAGTCATCAGGCACATCTTCGTTATATCAATGATTATTGGAATGAAAATGATACTGTTTCGACAGATTATTTAGCATTAATGACGGATGCTCATAAAGCAGTACGTGAAATTATGAATATCCCTATTGGACAGTCGCAAGTGGGTTTTTATAGTTATCTCTCTTTAATTCAAGATGATCATTGTATTCAAATTGTTGCCGATGCTCAGAGTTATTATGCTAATAAGTTATTGGAAGAGCAGGGGCTTATCGATCGTTTCCCCCTTTTATCAGCGGTTCCACTTTTTAAAGTTGGAAGTCGCAAGGATGATCCGACGTATTTTACAGAGATCCCTGCCGGCGATCTCTACTTTAAAGATGTTGCTGATCTCTATGTTTATCCTAATTATCTTGTGGTACTTGAAATTACCGGTGAAAATTTGAAAGAGTGGCTTGAATGTTGCGCCAGTATCTATCATACGATTCAACCTAATGAAGAGCCGCAACATCTTATCAACTGGAAAGAGTACCGACCTTATAATTTCGATATTATTAAAGGCATTGATTATCGCATCAACCCTACTCAACTACCTCGTTATCGATCAGATCTATCGCTTTGGGATACTGATAGTGAACGGATTGTTGATCTTACTTATAAAGGTCATCCTGTGGAAAAGATGGATCGGTTTTACCTAGCGACAAATAGCTACCGCGCGTTAGTGGATCGATTTCCCGGTGCCGGTAGTGGCAATGTTGTATGTAGTACGATGAAAGAGATACCAGAAGTATTGTTGCAATATATTGAAGCACAGATGGGAGATAACTCAGAGGTGATAGTAAGTCCTGATTATAATTGGGAACTTGATAGAGCGAGTTTAAAAGGTCAGAAACTGATTATAGAGACGGCTAATAGTGATATGGCAGCGACAATTATTCATGAATCGAGTCAATACCCACTGGAATATATCGGAGAGGATGATGAAAAATTTGCTCTCTACCAATTGAAGTTATGAAGTAAACGGGCAAAACTGTATCGTATTTAATTATTTTTGAGAGATGTCATCGTTGTTATTTTCAATACTTGAGGGTGTAATCTGTAATGTTTTTTGATAAAACAGTGCAAATTTTTCGGCTAATGATCCAACGATTTTATCGCGTTTATTATTGATTATACTCCCATTAATTTCACAAAATTCAGGATGAGCTCTTAGATAACGGGTATCATGGAGTAGCTCTTGAAGCTGTGATCCTTTGGTGTCGATCTGCTCAAGATATATCGGTGTTAATTGTGCATGGCTTCGACCATTTAATGCACCGATAATAAAGAGAAAACGAGAGAGTAATTGTTCAACGGCTTTATCATTAATACAAAATGTGTTGAGATCTTGTAAATGATCCATTAAAGACGAACCATAATGTTTAAAGGATGCCGTAAGCCCTCCTAAAATTGCACCTGTTGCAGTTGCTGCACCGAGAGTTGTAAAACCTGCTAGTGCATCAACACCGACAAAAAGTCCCGCACCAACGCCTGCACCTTTGCCAAACTGCATTGAAAAGTCGATTAAATTGTCACTTGTAAAAAAATCACTCTCATATTGTGCACCTTCCACGGGTACCGCAAAGTAGGCAATATCTTCTTCATTAAATTGATATAGCGCTAGTAGTGAATAAATCGCACGTTTTTCGATCTTTTGAATGGAGTGATTGAGTGTTTTAAAGATCTTCTCTGCCGGAGTGTTGCGGTGTTTTTTAATCTGTAATGACATCAAATTCAGATAAAAGTTTGCAGCAATTTTGAAGGATTGTTGTAGACGGTTCTCTTCAGTTATCTCCTCTAGTTCAATATACGCCATGATTTCTTGATATAGTTCAGGAAACAGAATGGCAATTTGTTCATAAAAGCGTCTTTTTTGCGGTGGCATAATGGTATCGAATTCGAGGTAATGATGGATGCCATGTGCTTTAAGGTGTTGTTTCCAAGTTGCTAGATGTTCTCCCTTGACAAAATTGAGGATCGGTAAAATCGGTCTATGAGTTTTTTCAATAAGGGTTAATTCGTCATCAAACTTGGGGAGAAAAGGCAAGCGACAATCAATGACATAGCAGATGAGATCCGCCGAAAAGAGCTGTTTGATAACTTTAACCTCTTGCTCAAATAAGACCTCGATATCGCTATCCTCAGCAAAAGTAAGTAGATTTTGTGACTCTTCAATCTTAGTTGTAGAAGGATACTTCTTTTCTAATAGGTCAAGAATCCCCATCGCATCTTCAAGCCCTGGTGTGTCGATATAAGTGAGAGTGAGGATATCGGATGATTGCTTAATTGCCTCAACATTAATTGTTGTTGATGCTTCATCTTTGACATCTCCAAAATTACGCTCACGAGTAATCGTACGGATAAGCGATGTTTTTCCTGTATTAGTATGCCCTACAATGGCAATTTTGAGTAGTTTAGTATTCATAGATTTAGATCTTATCGTATGGGTATAAGACGATTTCTTTCATTTTACCAATATTTTTGTACAATCGCTGATTCCTTGTTTATACCACTTTATCTAGTTTTATCTACTCGACTTAATTGAGATAATGTTTCGATCGTTAAAATCTCATTATCGTAAAGTTGTGGTGCTAATTTTTGTTGCCATTCTTCAATTCGAGCATTTTGCGCTTTTACTAAAATGATCTCGGAGCTCATTGAGAGGTTGAGTAGCGTGTAGATTCGACGTAAGAGGCTACGATCAGGTGTTAATGCACTATCAATATAGAGTGTCAAATGTTGCAATGGTGCTTGCTCAAGCGATTCTTGTAAGACACTAAATGCTTTTCGATCATTAAGGATTTTTACATCGGGTGATAATTCTCGATAGTAATCGAGCGCAACTGCTATCTCATGTTGTCCTACTGTGATCAACTTTGGTGGGCGCTCTTGTTGCGGTCGCTTTTTTGCAGGATCAAGAATTTTGCCTGTATCAATATGAAGTGTGGAGGTTGATGGCGATATTTTACGATAACGCCATAATTGAAAACCATTTATAGCGAATAATATAAATCGTGGTAAAAATCCATAGCAGAAGAGCATGAGCATGACCCAAAGTGACCATGTAGCATTGTCGGGGGCGGAGGAGGTCTCTGCTAATGTAGCACTGACAAGCTCAGGAGTAATAATGTTGCCGGTGATGTTATTGGGGAGATAATTGAGTAGATGGAATATTTGTAGATAGAAGTGGCTATCATATGGAAAAAGCGTACTGTGCAGGCTGTATTGATATTGTTGAAAACTAAAATTGATAAAAAAGCCAATAATCAATCCTAAGAAAATCAATACCCAAGAGTAGTGCATGATCACTTTTGCATTCAAAATAAAACGTTTTTGATCGACGGTTATAAGAGGAATATCACTTTTCCCAATATTTTGAGAGTATTTTGAGTGATTTAATTTATGTTGAAATTTATGCCAGATATTTTGTAAAAAGAGGAGAAGTGAAGAGAAAAAAGAGTGTTTGCGGATCAGTGCAAAGAGCAGAAAAAAGTAGGAGGGGATCAGTATTCCAAGGACTAAGCTCAATGGTTGAATGGGGGATGAGAGTAATGCACTACTGCCAAAAATAGTGATTAACAGTAAAACTGCTGAAAAAAATGAGAGTAAGCTAAATGAGAACGGGAAAAATGATTGCTCTTTTTCCCGTTTTTCGATTTTTTTTAGTGTATCTCTATTCTGCTGATTCATAG
Organism: Ignatzschineria sp. 22MB058224; assembly: GCF_058188435.1. Lineage (NCBI taxonomy): Bacteria > Pseudomonadati > Pseudomonadota > Gammaproteobacteria > Cardiobacteriales > Ignatzschineriaceae > Ignatzschineria > Ignatzschineria sp. 22MB058224. The sequence continues at coordinate 1,660,661 of NZ_CP187366.1, read as the reverse complement.
GTAAGAACATTTCCGGAGACGCTAACAATGCGAATTTTACTTCCCGCAGGAAGGTTTTCGCCAGCAATCCGCCATACAGTATCCCCAAGATTTAGACGACCTTCGCCATCTTTTGTGGGCTCAGTTAATGTATGAACTTGTCCAATATAGCTAGTTCCACGAACTTGATTAAGATCGGATGTCTTTATATCACGATCTTTACCTTTGTAGACTTTGACGCCAATAAGAACCGAGATAATCGAGAAGATAGCAAATAGTAAAATTTGCCAAGTAATCGTCAATTCTGCGAAGGTAAGAATTGCTCCGACAACAAGTGCTGCGATTCCTAACCAGAATAGAAAAACTCCTGGAGCTAAGAGCTCCAGAAGAATTAAGATGGCCCCAATAATCAGCCAGACCATCATCGGACTAAAATTGGAAAAAAGTTCCACCATTATTGAGTATCCTTTCCTGCAGATTTGACTAATTCAGCAATGCCGGCAATTGAACCGATCATTCCGGAAGACTCCATTGGCATCATAATAATTTTGCCATTGTCACTCTCAGCAATCTTACCAAACGCTTCCACATATTTTTGTGCAACGAAGTAATTGATTGCTTGAATATCACCTTCGCCAATTGCTTTAGAGACCATCAACGTCGCATTTGCTTCCGCTTCTGCCATACGCTCACGTGCTTCTGCTTCTAAGAATGCAGCTTGTCGTTTACCTTCAGCTGTTAAAATAGCAGATTGTTTTTCCCCTTCAGAACGGAGGATTTCAGCTTCACGAAAACCTTGCGCTTCAAGAACTGCTGCACGTTTTTCACGTTCAGCTTTCATCTGTTTTGCCATAGAATCGATCAAATCTTTAGGCGGCTCGATATCTTTAATCTCAATACGTGTAACTTTTACACCCCATGGTTCTGTGGCATGATCGACGACTGAGAGGAGGCTTGCATTGATCTCATCACGTTTAGAGAGAAGTTCATCAAGATCCATCGATCCCATCACTGTACGGATATTGGTCATAGTAAGATTTAAAATTGCAGAACCAAGGTTATTGACCGCATACGCTGCGCGTGCTGCGTCATTAATCTGGAAGAATACAACACCATCGACACGAACCATGGCATTATCTTTGGTAATGACTGCTTGTGACGGGACATCAGCGACATTTTCCATCATGTTGATTTTATGGCCTACACGATCAAAAAATGGCACGATGAATGAGATACCTGGCGTAATAGTTTTGCTATAACGTCCGAAGCGCTCAATTGTATATTCACTCCCTTGCGGGACCATTTTGATGCCCATGAATACGAGCAATATTGCAATTACCGCAATAATTACTACAAGTATGGTTCCTATCATAATTATTTCTCTTTAATAAAGTGATCGATAATAAAATTAAACGCAACGGCCTATTTTCAATAGAGCGTTGCGTTTTGATTATAGTATTTATCTAGCTGAAAATTAAGCACTAAATGAGTTTCCACAGCCACAAGTAGTTGTTGCATTTGGGTTGCGGATTACAAACTGTTCGCCTTGTAGATCATTGACATAGTCAATTTCTGCGCCAACGAGATATTGGTAGCTTAATGGATCAACAAGAAGCGTTACTTCTTGGTTTACAACCTCAACGTCGCCCTCTTCAACTTCATTAGCAAATGCAAATCCATATTGGAATCCAGAGCAACCACCGCCTTGAATATAGACGCGAAGTTTAAGTGATGGATCACCTTCTTGATCAATTAGGCTTTTCACTTTTAGTGCTGCGGAATCGGTAAAATTAATTCCTGTTTCATCGATCATCGACATATTTTTCTCCTTAAGTGAAAATAAGTAAAATTTGTAGTCTATTATACCGCAGATTGATGGGTGAGGGGGTAGACTTTTTACTGAAAATAGAATGATGCTCTATGTGAGACGCCGCATTTGATGATGATAATTTTTAATGAAATGGGCTAGACAAGGGTTGCTATTATTTTTGCGCCAAACGAGCTCTAAATCAAAGGTGACAGAGAGCTCAGATAATGCATGCATGACGACATCATATACTTTTAGATATTTCGCGACGGCTGGTACAAAAGTATAACCACTCCCAGCCGAGACGAGGCTGAGCATTGAGTTGTAGTCGCAGCCTTCATGGTCAATTTTAGGAATAAAATCTTGCCTGCGTAGCTCATCGATGATGACTTTGTAGAGATCAAAGGCCTGATTTTCTGGAGACCAAATAAAAGGCTCTGTGAGTAATTCTTCAATTCTTTGTGGGGGATCATTGGCAAATCGAGAGCTTTTGTTTACCGCTAGAAGCATCGATTCCTTATAAAGGAACCGTCCTTGGAAATCAGAGTCATCCTGCGGACGCAAAAACATAAAACCCGCATCGAGTTCCCCATTTCGCATTGCCATAATCTGTTTACGAGAATGCATGGTGCAGATATTTAATGCAATATCAGGATGATGTTTACGAAATTCACTTAAATGTTGTTGAATCTCAGTTAGCCAAATATGTTGTGGTGTGATACCGATTTTAAGCTGCCCTATATCTCCTTGGTCAGCTTTAATTGCTTTTGCTTTTGCGCTGGATAGCGCGTTAAGGATTGCAACAGCGTCTTGATAGAAGCGCCGTCCCGCTGCTGTAAGACTCATCCCTCTCGCGTGTCGTTCAAATAGAGGAACGCCGATTGTTTCTTCTAAATTATGAATTTGACGCGTAACGGCAGGCTGAGCAATATGCAACGATCGAGAGGCGGCTGCAACGCTCCCAAGTTCAGCAACAGTAATAAAGTAATACAGCTGTCGTTTTTCCATAATTTTTTGTTGGAATACCTCTGAAATAATACTCAATATCTAGATATTTGGATTATAACAAAAAAGTATATCTCTATTATAATAAAGGTATTATTTATAAAATATAAAATTTGATAATATTTAAAAAATAAGCTATTTACAATTATTGAAATTTATTGAATGTAGCTCAAGGTTTGTGGTGATTTATCAATAAGAACGCTGCAATTTCATCGACATAAATTTTAATGGGGTACATATATGATGAGTGCAATTTTGTTGGCGCGAATTCAATTTGCGTTTACGGTCTCATTCCATATTATATTTCCCGCCATTACCATCGGTTTAGGGATGTGGTTGGTGGTACTAGAAGGGCTTTGGTTAAAGACTAAAAAGCCTGTGTACATGGATATCTACAATTTTTGGGTCAAGTTCTTTGCCGTTGCCTTTGGTATGGGCGTTGTTTCCGGCGTTGTAATGGCCTTTCAGTTTGGATCGAATTGGAGTGAGTTTTCAAAATTTTCAGGCTCTGTGACGGGTCCACTATTAATTTATGAAGTGATTACTGCATTCTTCCTAGAAGCTGGATTCTTGGGCATTATGCTTTTTGGTAAAGATCGCGTCGGTTCTAAGATGCATTTTTTTGCAACAGCAATGGTTGCGCTTGGTACCACTTTCTCGGCCTATTGGATTTTGGTCTCTAATAGTTTTATGCAAACTCCCCCATCATTGGAATCAGGAGCAATTGAAATTGTTGATGGCGTAGTGGTTGTCAAAGACTGGCTTGCTATTTTATTCAGCGCTTCACTACCTATCCGAATGGTACATATGTTAACAGCGGCACTTTTAACAGCGACCTTAATTATTGCTGGCACTGCAGCATGGCACATGTTGAAAGGGAATAAAAATAGTGCTGTGAAAAAGATGCTGAGTATGTCCTTAGTGACGCTCTTTTTTGTCTCGATTTTCCAAGTATTGATTGGGGATATTCATGGATTAAATGTGCGGGATCACCAACCGACGAAACTAGCGGCAATAGAAGGGCATTGGGATGCAACCCCGAAAGGTGAAGGGACGGGGTTTATTCTCTTTGCAATTCCTGATCAAGAAGCACAAAAAAACTATTTTCAAATTGAAATTCCCTATGCTGCAAGCCTTATCTTGACACACAGTCTGGATGGGAAAGTCGCTAATTTAAAAGCTTTTCCAAAAGAAGATATTCCACCTGTTGGTTGGGTTTTTTGGGCCTTTAGAGTGATGGTCGGCTTAGGTTTTTTAATGGTATTCCTCGGTATTTGGGGTGTTTGGCAACGACATAAGAAAACTTTGGGAGAAAAGAGAGGCTTATTACGATTTGCTCTGTGGATGGGTCCTAGTGGTTTAATCTCTGTATTGGCAGGTTGGTTTGTGACGGAAATTGGCCGTCAGCCTTGGCTTGTATATGACATTATGCGCGTTACGGAAGGGCATTCATTTATCCATACAGCAGGTGATGTCACTGTCTCTTTAGCGCTCTTTATGATTGCTTATCTTATTGTTTTTATCTTTGGGGCGACCATTCTGTTCAGAATTTTGCGAAAAGGTCCGCAAAGTTCAGATCTATCAGTCGTTGAGAAATAAGGAGTTCAGGATGGATTATAATTTGTTAGTCATTATTTGGACAGGGATTATTCTGTTAGGAGTTGCCATTTATGTTGTTCTTGATGGTTTTGATTTAGGCGTTGGGATGCTCTATCCCTTTGTCCGTAATGAAGATGATCGGACAACGCTTATGAATAGTATAGGACCCGTTTGGGATGGTAATGAAACATGGTTAATTCTCGGCGGTGCTGCACTTTTTGGAATTTTCCCTATTGCTTATTCAGTTGTACTTTCAGGATTCTATATCCCGGTAATTCTGCTGCTTATGGCATTAATTTTTAGAGGTGTATCGTTTGAATTCCGAGGACGCGTTTCAGAGAATCGTCGCCAATTTTGGAATAATGCCTTCTTCTTCGGTTCTCTTTTTGCAGGATTCTTTCAAGGTGTCATTGCTGGGGCTTTAGTTCAAGGATTTGATTTTATGCCTGCAGCTGATGCGATTAATGCTCCGGAAGGATATGTGGCTAAAAGCGCGCTTGATTTAGTCATGGCTGGAGGTATATGGACGTGGTTGTCACCGTTCTCTATCGTTTGTGGTGTAGGATTAACGGTTTTTTATGCGCTTTTAGGTTCAACATGGTTAATTAAAAAGACCGAAGGGGAGTTGCAGCAATTAGTTCGTGTCATTACCCGTAAGATTGCTGTTGCATTCTTTCTTCTTGCAACCGTTATTTTGGCGTGGACAACCGTGATTTGGCAAAATGAACTCTTCACTCAAGCACATATTTGGAAGCTCTATATCTTTGTTGTGGTCTTGGTGCTTGCTTTTATTGTGACGATAATTCTAGTTCGTTCAATTAATAATCCAAAAACGCATTGGCAGCCGTTTGTTTTAACGTTGATTCTTGGAGTCTTAGGCGCTGCTGCACTTGTTGGATTCTTACTCCCATATATTGTGCCGTTTCAGGTTACGATCTTTATGGCAGCGGCACCGCGTTCAACGTTGACCTTTTCATTGGTAGGCGCGTTAATTTTTATTCCATTAGTATTGATCTATACCGGTTATATCTATTATGTATTTCGGGGGAAAGTTCAAGGGGAGGGATATTAAATGGTCATTGAAAAGAATGTTTCAGATGTTCAGGAAGAACATCTTGAAGTGGAAGTTATTCCACAGGAGAGCCTTAAATCACAATGGATGTGGATGGTGATTCTTTGGTTAGGAGGTGTTGTTTCTCTCTATCTTTTTGTCAAAATTGCAAAGGTGATTATGTCTTTTGTCGGCTTAGGCGCATCCCCCTAGTGTAAGTCGGCAATTACCCCTAATGTTGTTTAGCATTAGGGGCTTTTTTGTGATGAACTTAACAAAGTTAGTGGCGGAATAATGAAAAAACCTCGAAGAAGCAAAGTTTCTTCGAGGTTTAATTTTCTAACGATTATATGAATCGTTATTGTTTAAAGGTTACTTTTTTTCTTCTTCATCAGGAACAATAGCAATTGCAAGCTCATCGAGTTGTGCTTGGCTAATATGCGCCGGTGCTTCCGTTAAGAGGCACGAAGCTGATTGTGTTTTCGGGAATGCAATCACATCACGAATTGAGCCCGCTTCAGCCATTAACATCACTAAACGATCAAGGCCAAAAGCGATACCGCCGTGAGGAGGGGCTCCATATTTTAAAGCATCGAGTAAGAAGCCAAATTTCTCTTCCGCCTCTGTTTTATCGATTCCTAAAAGTTCAAAAACTTTCATTTGAATGTCATGCTTAAAGATACGGATTGAACCACCACCGAGCTCGGTACCATTTAATACTAAATCATATGCATTTGCGATTGCATTTGCAGGATCATTTAATGATTCAATGCCTGTTTTTGGTGTTGTGAATGGATGGTGAACTGCAACATAACGTTTTGCATCTTCATCGTATTCAAACATTGGGAAATCAACTACCCACATTGGTGCCCATTTATGAGTTAGTAGGTTGAGATCTTTACCAATTTTCACGCGGAGCGCACCAATTGCATCATTCACGATGGTTGCTTTATCTGCACCGAAGAAGATAATATCGTTATTTTGAGCGTTTGTTGCTTTCAGAAGTTCAGTTAATGTTGCATCATCTAAGAATTTTACGATTGGTGATTGTAGCCCGTCGCGACCAGCATTAATATCGTTAACACGGATATATGCAAGACCTTTTGCGCCATAGCGTCCCACAAAATCTGTATATTCATCAATATGGCGACGGGTAAACTGATCAGAAGCGCCAGGAATATTGAGCGCCACAACGCGGCCATTTTCACGATTTGCTGCATCTTTAAAGACTTTAAATTCGCAACCTTTCATTAGCTCAGTCACTTCTGTGAATTCTAATGGAATGCGAAGATCAGGTTTATCTGAACCGAAACGAGTCATCGCTTCATGCCATGTCATACGTGGGAAATTGGCCCCTAAATCGACATTGATCGATTCTTTGAATACATCACGAATCATCTTTTCAGCAATATCCATGATTTGATCTGAAGAGAGGAACGATGTTTCGATATCCACTTGAGTGAATTCAGGTTGGCGATCTGCACGGAGGTCTTCATCACGGAAACAGCGAACAATTTGGTAGTAACGATCAAATCCACTCACCATTAAAAGCTGTTTAAAGAGCTGTGGGCTTTGTGGAAGTGCGAAGAACTCCCCATGATGTACACGTGAAGGAACCACATAGTCACGTGCGCCTTCAGGCGTTGCCTTTGTGAGGAATGGGGTTTCAATATCCAAAAAACCTTGGTTGTCGAGTGCTTGGCGAATATAACGAGTAACCTTTGAACGCAGGATTAAATTTTGATGCATACGTGTATCACGTAGATCTAAATAGCGATATTTTAAGCGGACTTCTTCAGATGTTTTATCATCACCTAATTGGAATGGAAGTGGTGCTGAAGTATTTAAAATATCGAGTTTAGTTGCGATTACTTCAATTTTACCTGAAACGATATTTTCATTGATCATGCCTTCTGGGCGAGCAATTACTTTACCTTCGATCTTAATAACATATTCATTACGAATTTTTTCTGCTTCTGCAAAAGGCGTTGTTAATTGTTCAGGATCGATAACAACTTGAACAATGCCTTCTCTATCACGAAGGTCAACAAAGATAATACCACCGTGGTCGCGGCGACGATGTACCCAGCCAGAAAGTGTAACAGTTTGATCGATAAGCGTTTCGTTCACTAGTCCGCAATAATGTGATCGCATAATGTGTAATCCTTAATAAAATAAATCTTAATACCGCTTTTAAGAGCTGTATTAATTGTTTGAAAAGCAAATTATTTAATTATAGGGTATTTTGTAGAATTTTTCAGGGGAAGATTCATCGAATGTTCCGCGATTTGCGGTGGGCTGATCGTGATTGTCTAATTGATTGAATTAATGCGGGTTTAGCATCGAGAAAGCATCAAGAGGGGGAATGTTTTCTTTCACCCTGACAAGACCGACTCTCGAATAAATTACGTTAGAATCTACCGCAGAGTGATCTTGAATAAATAATCTAGGAACCTATGTACAGCTACATAGGTTCCTAGATCTTTAAGCCTATCGTGCCTCATTTTTTATAACTCTTTTATTATCGAGGCTGATACTACTCACCATATTTACCAAATCGTAAGGATATATTTCCTTTTTGATCTGGTCCTCCTTTGAATGCACTTAGATTGTGGTGATACTTTTATTAATATTCTTATCAATCTAAGTACAAAATTTTGTAACTTGAACATCTCTATGATTATCGTATCTAAATTTGAAATGCAAACTTTTATTAAAAATAATTTCCCAACAATACTCAACTATTTGAAAACATTGATTATCACAATTAAACACGTAATAAAAATATTTAATTTAATGCATGTTGCATGCAAGATCTGATCTATTGCTTCAGCATTGAAAAATGCTTAGTAAGGAGATCGAATGATTTGAGAGATGATTTTTCTTTCGCTTTATTTTTTTCTCATTACAATATCTTCAAAGTGAATAATGAATTTTAAAAAAGGATAGATGGAGATCAGAAATGGGGATTGAATTAGTAATATTTTTGTTACTAGGTTGTGTTATCGGGATTATCTCCGGACTCTTAGGTGTGGGTGGCGGTACAGTTGTTGTTCCAACGGTCGTTTTTTTCTTAAATTTTATTGGAATGACTACTGGCCCGGTTATGAGTCTTGCGCTAGGAACATCTTTTGCCGTTGTGGGAATGACGAGCCTCTCATCGGTCATCGCTCATCAGCGTCGCGGGTCGGTAATTTGGTTGGTTGTTATATTACTCGGCATAGGGGCAATGATTGGTGTGGGTATAGGAAGCAGAGTTGTAAGCATGTTGCAAGATGTGATTCTTCAGCTTTTCTTCTGTGTTTTCTTGGCATATACCATTTTCAATATGCTTAAAAGTGCATCGAAAAAAGATTCGGAAACCATTTCAAAAATTGCGAAACCGTTTTATCTGGTAATTGGTGGCATTATTGGATTTATTTCGAGTTTTGTGGGTATCGGTGGCGGGGTGATGATTGTTCCGGTGCTTAATAAAATTGGTTATAAAATGAAGAATGCGATTGCATCGTCGTCAGCGGTAGGAATGTTTATGGCGCTTTCTGGAGCCGTAAACGCCATTATAAATGGTTGGAGCGTGGAAGGATTACCATCAGGCTCTTTTGGCTTTGTTTATCTACCTGCATTTATTGGACTTTCGTTAACAAGTATTATTTTTGCACCTTTAGGTGCAAAGTTGGTCTATATATTACCGGTAAAACGTATTCGTCAGATTTTTGCACTCTTCTTAATAATTATTTTAATCATCTTTATTAATAATAATTTTGCGAGTCTGACACAATGGTTTCATTAAAATTGAATTAGTTGAGTAGTAGCGAAGGGAGATCCCTCAGCGATCCCTTCGCTTTTTTTGTATAATTGCACAATCATTCTGATTTTGTTTCACTTTCGGATAGTATGTGATCTTTTGGATGCTATCTATCGGTAAATAAAGGTTTTTTATGTCGAAGACATTCCTAGTAATTGATGGATCTAACTTTCTTTTTCGCGCTTTTCATGCTCTTCCACCATTAAAAAGTCCTGATGGACGTCCAACGGGTGCGATTCGTGGCGTGATTAATATGTTTGAAAAGTTAATGCGAGAGTTTCAACCAGATTATCTTGGTGTGATTTTTGATGCAAGTGGTAAGAGTTTTCGTAACGATCTCTACGAGGACTACAAAGCCCATCGACCACCAATGCCGGATGATCTTCGTGAACAGATAGAGCCACTCTATGAGATTATCGATCTTCTTGGTTATCCACGAATCTCGATTCCAGGAATTGAGGCAGATGATGTTATTGCGACATTAGCAGTAGAGGCAAAATCAAAAGGTATTCGCACAATTATTGCTTCGAGTGATAAGGACCTTGCGCAGCTCGTTGAAGATGGTGTCATCAATATGTATGACGGAATGAAAAATGAGATGCTCGGCCGAGAAGAAGTATTTGCTAAATATGGTGTTTACCCAGAACAAGTTCGTGATTATCTCTCATTGATGGGGGATAGTGCAGATAATATTCCCGGCGTTCAAGGGGTTGGTCCTAAAACTGCCGCGAAATGGATTCATGAATGGGGCGATTTGGATGGCATTATTCAAAATGCCGAGAATATTAAAGGTAAAGTGGGTGAGCGTCTGCGAGATAGTTTGGACATTTTGGCGTTGTCAAAAGAATTAACAACGCTTTTCACTAATGCTGATTTACCTTTTAAAGTTGAAGAATTAATGCCTAAAGATCGCTTTATGGATCGTTTGCGTGCGATCTATCAAGAGCTTGGCTTCCGTCAGCTATTATTAGAACTTGATAAAGGCGAAAGTCCCGAAAGTTTCGTACCTCCGGTTGCAAAAGCGGCTATAAGTTCGGCTTCTGAATCGATTTGGGTGAATCCAGCACTACCTGCAACAAAGGATTATCAAACGATTACCTCGCTTTCGGCGTTAGAAGAATATATTGCGTTAATTCCTTCGGCATCACTTCTTGCATTTGACACGGAAACCGATGGTCTTGAATTTATGCGTTCCAATCTTGTGGGCATTTCACTCTCGATTGCGCCGGGGGAAGCGGTCTATATCCCTTTTAAGCAAGCGGGACTTGATAGCCCGTTATCAATTGATGAGGTTGTACCTCTTCTAAAGCCTGTAATGGAAGATGAAACTATTCCAAAAGTTGGTCAAAACGTGAAGTTTGATTGGCATGTTTTAAAACGATATGGCATCGAGGTAAAAGGCATTGCCGACGATACAATGATCGCAAGCTACATTCTCGATCCCACGGGTAACCGACATAATATGGATGCGCTTGCAGAGCTCTATTTAGGGTTTAAAACGACGTCGTTTGAAGAGATTGCTGGTAAAGGAAAATCTCAAAAGACTTTTGATGAGATTGATATTGACACGGCAAGCTTTTATGCAGCAGAAGATGCAGATATTACACTACAATTACAACGTAGTATTTTACCGCGCTTACGACATGAAGAGAGTCAGTATAAAGTCTATCGAGATATAGAAGTACCGCTAATTCCAGTCTTAGCAAAGATGGAACATGAAGGGATTCAGGTCGATGCAGAACACCTCCAAAATTTAAGCCAAGAGTTTTCAGTTAAACTTGTAGAGCTTGAGAAGGAAGCCTATGCGCTTGCTGGTGAAGCGTTTAATATGAGCTCTTCTAAACAAGTAGGGGAAGTTCTATTTGAAAAATTAGCGCTGCCTGTTATTAAAAAAACCCCAAAAGGGGCGCCATCAACAGCAGAAGATGTCCTACAAAAACTCGCAGAAGATTATCCATTACCGAAGATTATTATTGAATATCGTGAGTTTTCAAAACTTCGCTCAACCTATACTGATTCGTTAGTCGCGGAAATTAATCCTGATACAGGGCGCGTTCATACCTCTTTTAATCAAGCGCAAACAAGTACCGGTCGATTATCGTCATCTAATCCAAATTTACAGAATATCCCAATTCGCACCAAGGAAGGTCGACGCATTCGTGAGGCTTTTGTTGCTAAAGAAGATGCGATCTTGTTAGCGGCGGACTATTCGCAGGTAGAATTACGTTTAATGGCTCATTTTTCACAAGATGAGGCAATGCTCAAAGCCTTCCAAGAGAATAAGGATATCCATGCCGCAACGGCTGCAGAAGTATTCGGCGTGCCATTAGAAAAGGTCACCAGTAATGAACGCCGAGCGGCTAAAGCGATTAACTTTGGATTGATCTATGGGATGGGTGCATTTGGTTTAGCGAAGCAATTAGGGATTTCTCGTACACAAGCACAAGAGTATATTAGTCTCTATTTCAGTCGCTACCCTGGTGTGCTTAACTACATGGATCAATCAAAAGAGAAAGCGAAAGATCTCGGTTATGTGGAGACACTTCTTGGCAGACGACTCTATCTTCCGGGAATCAAAAGCTCAAATGCGATTGCTCGTTCGGGAGCAGAACGTATTGCTATTAATGCGCCATTACAGGGAACGGCTGCCGATATTATTAAACTAGCAATGCTAAAAGTGGATCGATTATTAGCAGAGAAAACGGATATTGATGCAAAAATGCTTCTTCAAGTGCACGATGAATTAATTTTGGAATCTGCACTGACGAGTGAAAAGGCGGCAACAAACCTCTTGGTCGAAGCGATGACCGATGTTATTCAAATTGATGTGCCGTTAATTGTTGAAGTCGGTCGCGGCAAGAACTGGGATGAGACTGCCGGTTAGATTGCGCAACATTGATTACACAAAAAGGAGAATATTCGTTCGTTTTTTTGGTATATAGATTTTCAAAAGTGATTGTTTAGGGTATGACAATGATTTTTCTGTGGATAACTCTGTGAGTAACTATGGGAAAAGAAGCTATTTAAGATGAAAGTAGCATTAAAAAAATATCGGGAATAGATGCGTTATCGTTGTTGGAATTAAATGAATTGTATTCAGAATAGAAAAAGAGCGTTAAATGATTTAACGCTCTTTAGTTTTGTTAGCCAGATATTTTAGCGGCTATTAGAGAGATTTTAGAGTTGTGATCATCTCATTTAAAACTTTTTGTGCATCGCCATAAACCATGTCCGTATTATCAAGATAGAAAAGGTGATTTTCGATTCCAGAGAATCCAGCACCTTGTCCACGTTTAATGACAAATACCTGTTTTGCTTGGTCAGCATTGAGGATTGGCATTCCGTAGATTGGACTTGATTTATCAGTGCGCGCAACAGGGTTAACCACATCATTAGCACCAATGACTAGGACAACATCTGTATCTTTAAACTCACCATTGATCTCATCTAAGTCGAAGATGCTTTCATATGAGATTCCTGATTCTGCCAATAGAACATTCATATGTCCTGGCATACGACCTGCAACAGGGTGAATGGCAAAGCGAACATCGACACCACGATTTTCGAGAATTTTTACAAGTTCTGCAACCTTGTGTTGTGCTTGGGCTGCGGCTAAACCATAACCAGGCACAACGATGACGCGATCAGAATAGGCCATTGTCATTGCTGCATTTGCTGCATCGGTTTCTGTCATCGCGCCCTCAATTTCACTCTCTTCACCGGTTGATTCTCCAAAATTTGAGAAAAGCACGTTACGAAGTGAGCGGTTCATCGATTTTGCCATAAGGATCGTTAAGAGTGTTCCTGCTGCACCAACAACTGTACCTGCAACGATTAATCCTCCGTTATCAAGCGCGATCCCTTCAAATGCAACTGCAACTCCGGTTAATGCATTAAAGAGTGAAATCACAACGGGCATATCGGCGCCACCAATTGGAAGGGCAACTAATGCACCAAGCGCTAACGTAAATGCAAAGAAGAGAAAGAGTAAGAATGGGTGAACAATGTTATCGCTTGCAAGAATCATGGCAAAAAGGAGCGAGAACATTAACAAAAATAAGTTAATAAGATTACGATTTTTAAGTCGGATTGTTTTATTCATACGGCCATCAAGTTTCGCCCAAGCGACGATTGAACCTGTGAAAGAGACCGCTCCGATAAACCCACCAATTGCGCCTAAAAATAGCATTGTAGAGTTATAGCCTGTATCTGGCATCCCAACTTGAAGTAATGCAATTGCACCGATAATCGCCGCAGCACCGCCACCAACACCGTTGTAGATTGCTATCATCTGAGGCATATCTGTCATCGCAACTTGTAGCGCCGAGCGTTTTGCAATGATATAACCAATGCCGATCGCAAGCACGATTAAGATGAGATTGGTAAAGTAGGATTTGTGTGTAATTGCTGGATGGAACAGCGTGATTACGACAGCAAGTAACATTGCTAGGCCAGCGTAATGGATCCCTTTACGAGCAGTGGATGGATGACTCATGCTTTTTAGTGCATAGATAAACGCAATAGCAGCGGCGAAATAACCAATGTTAACAATTAGAGAACCCATAAATTATTTCTCCTCTTTTTTATTAGATTTAAACATTTCAAGCATTCTGTCAGTGACGTAATAGCCACCAACAGCATTAATTGCTCCAAAAACCACTGCAATAAATGCGAGGGCTGTTTGAAAAAAACCATCAGCGTGGCCAAGTGCAATCATTGCTCCAACGAGGATAATTCCATGGATGAAGTTTGATCCCGACATCAATGGCGTATGAAGAATCGCTGGAACGCGAGAAATAACTTCATATCCCAAGATGGCGGAGAGCACAACGATATAGAGTGCTGCAAATCCTGTAATCATAAATACTCCTTATTTTTCAGAAGCGCCAAAAGCCGCTTTAATTCGTTCGGAAACAATCTCGCCTTCGTAGGTTACTAAAGAATCTTTAATGACTTCATCTTCAAGGTCGAGTACTAACCCCTCTTCTGTAATAAATGGTGAGAGATAATTATAAATATTTTGAGAGAACATCTCAGAAGCATGAATTGCGACTGTCGATGGTAAGTTGAGTGGGCCAAGAATAGTGACTTTATGGTGGTCAATTTTTTCGCCAGCTTTGGTGATTTCGCAGTTGCCGCCTGTTTCTGCGGCCATATCGATAATGACCGATCCTGGAAGCATCGATTCAACCATCTCTTTAGTGATAATGATAGGGGCACGTCTACCAGGAATTGCTGCCGTTGAGATAATAACGTGCATATCTTTAACATATGCGGTAAGCGCAGCGGCTTGTTGAGCTTTCTCTTGTTCGGTTAATTCTCGTGCATATCCACCTTCACCGGCAGCATTAACGCCTGTATCGACAAGTTTTGCGCCTAATGATTCAACCTGTTCTTTCGCATCTGGACGAATATCGTAAGCACTTACTTGAGCACCGAGTCGTTTTGCTGTTGCAATCGCTTGAAGACCTGCAACACCGGCGCCAATCACTAATACCTTTGCCGGGCGGATTGTGCCAGCGGCTGTTGTGAGCATTGGAAAAAATCGAGGTGATAACTCTGCGGCAAGAAGAGCGCTTTGGTACCCTGAAATTGTTGCTTGTGAAGAGAGAACATCCATGCTTTGTGCCCGCGTTATACGGGGAATAAACTCTAATGCAACGCTATTAATTTTATTTTTTATAAAAGTGTTGATTAGTTTTTTGTGGTTATAAGGATCTAGCAACGAGATTGTCAGGGAACCTGCTGCAAATTTTTGAGCAGTTTTGTCATCAGGTGTATTGATTGAGAGAATGATCGCAGGTTCATTATATGTGGGAGTTTTAACAACAGCACCGGCTTTTTCGTAATCTTCATTTGTAAAAAAAGCATGGGCTCCGGCCTCGGGTTCAATAATAACTTTGAAGCCTGCTTTCACAAAGCGTGCGGTATTCTTAGGATCGAGCGCAACGCGTTTTTCAAGAGCGCTCGATTCTTTGAGAACAATGATAGTATTGATCATAGATTTATAGGCTCCTTGTGGCAAAAAATGATACTTTCATAGTACCATTTATCCCTTTAAAGATAAATTAGCTAAAAGTGGCATCATGAATATAAAAAAGCGCTTTAAAAGCTGAAAACAGAACTTTTTTCAATATCTTTTGATACTGATATTATAAGATTTGTTATACTAATCAGCTGAAAAAAGAGTGAATTAGTTTAGGAAAAATTCTTCGAAAAAGGGTTGCTGTGTCGAATATAAATCAAGTAAAGAAAATAGCTCCTGAGCAGAAGAAGAAGTCGCATTTTAGCGCTTTGAAACGGCTCATTAGTTATAAATATTTTGTGCCTTTTGCGCGTAAAATTATTCCTTGGGTCTTTTTATTAAGCGCACTATTTGCAATTGTGGGGCTCTATTATGGACTCTTTAATTCGCCGGTGGATTATCAACAAGGTGATACCGTACGAATTATGTATATCCATGTGCCTGCAGCAATCTTATCCTCGGCTCTCTATGTTGTGATGGCTATTTTGAGCTTTCTTTTTTTGGTTTTTCGGATCAAACTATTTCCAGTAATTGCACGCTCGGTAGCCGTTTTGGGCGCCGTATATACGTTAATTACACTTGTTACCGGCGCTATATGGGGCGCTCCTACTTGGGGAACGTGGTGGGTATGGGATGTTCGCTTGACTTCGGTGCTGATTCTTTTCTTTCTTTATTTAGGTTATATCGGACTTGATGCCGCCTTTGAAGACCGTGAAAAAGCCAATATTGGCATCTCTATTTTAGCGATTATTGGTGTAGTGATTGTGCCGATCATTAAAGCATCTGTTTACCTTTTTGCGACTTTACATCAAAAAAGTACGATTTTCGCATCGGGTGGTCCTAGTCTTGATCCGACTATGTTAAAACCACTTGCGTTGATGATGATTGCCTATCTATTTTTTACAGTAGGTTATATTCTGTTAAAAAGTATCCATTTAATTTACAAAGAACAACTATTGCAGGTTTATAGTAAGCATTAATCTGAAAAAGGTCGTTAAGAAGAGGAGTATTCGATGTTATCTGATTTTGTAACACTTTTTGATATGGGAAAACATACCGCTTATGTGTGGGCTTGCTATGGGTTTGTTGCGGTTTGTCTGTTAGGATTGATTGTTTCGTTATGGACTGAAAGCAGAAGTTTAAAGCGTGCAATGAAGCAGGAGGGGATGATTAATGACACAACAAAATAGTATGAAGACGATGGGTAAAAAGCGAATGATGTCGCCGAAGCAGAAACAACGGATGTATGTGATTATTGCAATTGTCGTTGCGGCATTTGCTGTGATCGGATTTGCCATGTTTGCTTCAAGAGACAATCTTAATCTCTACTATTCACCAGAACAAGTGAATAATGGAGAAGCGCCGTTTGATAAAACAATTCGAGTCGGGGGATTAGTCGTGCCCGGAACATTAAAGAAGGGAGAAGACTCATTAGCGGTTGAATTTGCCTTAGTTGATGGGACAGCAAAAGAGATCATGGTAAGTTATGATGGAATTTTGCCAGACCTTTTTAGAGAAGGGCAGGGAATTATTGCTCGTGGAAAATTGATTCAAGGAAATGAGTTTGTAGCAGAAGAGATTCTCGCAAAACATGATGAAGAATATATGCCTCCTGAAGTTGCAGCAACACTTGAAGCGCAAGGGCATCCATTTAAAGAAAAAGATATCTAATTATTGATGTCATATTTTAGAAAAGGTTAAGAATTAATTATGCTTCCATTAGGTCAGCTAGCACTCTATATCGCACTCGGTGTTTCGATTGCTCTCTTTATATTGCCGCTTATCGGGGTAAAGCTTCGTAGCCCACAATTGATGTATAGTGCGCGTCCATTAACTATTTGGCTCTTCATTCTTGTGGCTTTTTCCTTTATCTATCTAGGGCATCTCTTTTGGATTAGTGATTTTAGTTACTCCTATGTCTTTTTAAATTCCAATACAAAGTTGCCGGCGATCTATAAAATTACGGCTATTTGGGGTGGACACGAAGGCTCTATGCTCCTTTGGGTATTTACACTTGTTATGTGGATGCTTGCGGTTATTTTCTTTACTCGTAAAATGCCGCTGGAACTCTCATCAACAACATTAGCGGTACTGGGTGGAATCACCACCGGATTTATCGCATTTTTGATTTTTACATCCGATCCATTTGCGCGTAATTTAACGCTTGATATGTATGATGGACGTGATCTTAACCCACTTTTACAAGATGTTGGCTTAATTATTCATCCGCCACTTCTTTATATGGGGTACGTTGGATTTGCTGTACCGTATGCTTTTGTTTGTGCAATTTTAATGACAGGACATATTGATCGCTTATCAATTCGATGGGTTCGTCCTTGGGCATTAGCGGCTTGGGGATTCCTAACGGTTGGAATTACAGTCGGCAGTTGGTGGGCATATTATGAGCTTGGCTGGGGCGGTTGGTGGTTCTGGGATCCGGTTGAAAATGCCTCGTTAATCCCTTGGATTTTAGGTGCAGCCCTTATTCATTCACTCGCTGCAACAGAAAAACGCAAAGCCTTTACGCTTTGGACAGTTATTATTGCTATTTTTACCTTCTGTTTAAGTGTCTTAGGGACATTTTTAGTACGTTCAGGTGTCTTAACCTCCGTCCATTCATTCGCAGCGGATCCATCGCGCGGACAATTTATTCTATTCTTGCTTGCGATTATCGCGCTCTTTGGATTTATTCTTCTTCTTTTTAGAGCGCACAAGATTCGCCAAGAGTCTCATTTAAGTTTGGTTTCAAAAGAATCAGGGATTTTATTTAATAATATCTTTTTATCGGTCGCATGTTTTGTTGTTCTTTTGGGAACTCTTTATCCGCTTATTGTTGATATTTTGCAGATTGGGAAAATTTCTGTTGGTGAAGGGTACTTTAACCAATATTTAGTGCCTATTTCTCTAATTATTCTTGTAGTTTTAGGATTTACCCCATTGCTGCGTTTTAAAGAAGATTCTTTTTCGCGAATTGCAAAACCATTGTTAATTATGGCGCTATTCTCGTTAATCTTGGGTATAGCTTCAGGTATTTGGGTCGCGTATCTCTATACAAAACCAATTCAGTCAATTGTTCTTTTAAGTTTAGTCCTCTGTTATTGGGTATTCTTTGGGATTCTCTTTGAAATTAAACTCAATGGTCGTAAAAAAGATAACTTCTTTAAGTGCCTTAAAAGTCAGACATTATCTCGCTGGGGGATGAATTTTGGACATTTAGGATTAATCGTTACGATTGTGGGGATTACGCTGACGTCACATTATAGCGATGAACAAGATCGATTAGTGAAAGTAGGTCAAACAGTCAAAGTGCAGGAATACGGTTTTGAGTTATTGGCGCTTGAGGATATTCAAGGATCAAATTATATCGGTACTCGCGGTACAATTCAGGTATATCAAAACGACAAACCACTGCGGATTATGCACCCTGAGAAACGCACTTATACCGTTAGTGGAATGCCAATTAGTGAAGTTGCTCTTCGCCCATCATTAATTGATGATCTTTATGTTGCAATGGCTGAAGAACGAGCAGAAAATGCATGGGCGATTCGTCTTTATGTAAAACCATTTGTTCGGTGGATCTGGCTAGGAGGCCTAATTATTACCTTTGCCGCATTGTTATCGATACTTGATCGCCGTTACCGTATTGGGCGTAAGCAGCTACAAAATGGTAGTGAATCGAACGAAGTTGTATAGGAGAACGATATGTTAAGAGCAGTCATTGCTGGGATTGTGGTCATCCTTGTTGGATTCCTTATATTTCTCTTTATGAGTTTAAATAATGACGCCAGCTACCTTCCTTCTGCATTAAAGGGAAAACCCTTACCGGCCTTTAGTGCCTATGAAGTTGCGCCTCCCGGCACAACGGCTAAGATTTTAACCGATGAAGATATTAAAGGCCCTGCACTTTTAAATATCTGGGCGACGTGGTGTCCAACTTGCGAAGCAGAACATGCAGCATTAAAAACGATTGGCTCAACCGGCGTACCTATTTATGGCGTAGATTATAAAGATAGTACCGTGAAAGCTTATGAATGGCTTCAGACGCTAGGTGATCCTTATATCTTTACGATTGCAGATGAGAGTGGACAAATTGGTCTGAATTTGGGCGTTTATGGTGCGCCAGAAACATATTTTTTAGATGAAAATAATGTCATACTCCATCGACATGTAGGTGAAATTACGGTAGAGCTGTGGGAAAACGAGTTAAAGCCTATTTATGAAAATGCTGTTAAAGCTGCTAAGAGCAGAGGAGATGAATCATGATCCGTTGTATCAGAATATTCTTTACCGTATCGATGCTGCTTATATCTTCGTTCTCAGTTGCTTCAGTGAATCTTTATGAATTTAAAAATCCAGTTGATGAACAACGTTTTCAGTCTTTGACACGAGAGCTTCGTTGTCCAAAATGTCAGAATCAAAATATTGCAGATTCCGATGCACCTCTTGCTCAAGATATGCGAGATCTAACATATAATATGATTATTGATGGTCAAGCTGATGCGCAGATTATTAACTTTATGGTTGATCGTTATGGTGATTTTGTAATGTACAATCCACCTGTGAAACCTATTACGTGGTTATTGTGGTTTGGCCCATTTTCCTTGCTCTTTTTGATTTTAGTTATTCTATTTATTTCAAAGAGCCGAAAGAAAAAAACGTCTTTCACAGAGAGTGACAATGCCGTTGCAGTGACATTAAGCACCGATGAGAAACAGCGATTAAATGAGATACTAAAGGGAAAGGATAATTAAAATGATGGGAATTGAATTAATATATACCTTACTTTTTCTTGGTATCTCATTGTTACTAATTGCGTTTGCATTGTGGGGAAAAGGGGCTGCAAAATATCCTCGCCTCCAAAGTGTTTATCGAGATAAGTTTTTAGATGAGTCTGCAACACTTGATGATGATCTTCAACGCGGGAAAATTGATACTGAAACTTATGAAGCAACAAAAGTGGCTCTAGCTCAGGATCTTTTGGCTGTTGCTCACCCTGATCGAAAAATTAACAGTTTTACTAAACTTTTTTTATTGTTATTTGGTGGCGCTATTATTGCAGGAGCTGCACTCATATTTTGGGAAGATGGCTATCCAGAAGATGCTCGTAATCTAGATACACAAAGACGTATTGCGATGCCGTATGTTCAAAAATGGATCGCTGGCTTATCGATTGAAGAATTACAAAGCGCTAACACAATTGCTGATTTAAATCCTCCTGTTGAATTGCAGAGTAATCTCGTTGGCACATTGACGGCACTTAATTTAATGAGTTCTTCTGATCATCATACGGGTCCGAAAGAATTAAATTTATTAGGGAAAATTTATCTTAATATGGATCAATTACCATTAGCTGAAAAAGCTTATCTTGATCTGTATCGTTTAAATCCTAATAATACAAATACTTATTACACATTACTCAATATCCAATTAGCGATGAATAACTATCAACTCAACGAGCGATTGGAAGCACTCTTTGATAATTTTGTTACGCGAAATCAAGATAATGAGAGCTTGCTACTCTATTATGGAACAGTACTTTTTGAAAATCAGAAAATCGATAAAGCGATGCACTATTTCTCAATCTTGGCAGATCATTATCCTGAAGGGTCAGAAAATCGCGATTTAATCATGAATATGATTGAAACCTTAACTGGTGCCGGTGAGAAAAACATATCAATAGTCCCACAGAGTACATCGATTAATGTCGAACTTGATTTAGCAGGTGTAGATGTCACAACATTGCCTGGTAGTGCGGTCCTTTATATCTTTGTGCGTAATAGTCAAGTCGGTCCACCTTTGGCCGCAAAGCGTATTCCTGTACAAGATATTCAAAAATTTCCGATTCAGGTAGCAATTACAGATGCTGATCTTTTAATGCAAAATGGGGAATCGTTAGCAAAGCAAGATGGGCTCTCGATCTCCGCAAAGATTAGTTTAACGGGCGATCCTATCTCTGGAAAAGGGGATATTGAAGCTCAAGTCGTCGATATTTTAGAAATTGAAACTCCAGTAAAACTTGTTTTAGATCGATTTGTGGAGTGATTTTGGAAACGAAATTTCTACTTGAGGTTCAATCGTTAAGTGTGACTCGAAATTATCGTCCGATTTTTGAACCATTCTCTTTGAGTTTACGAAATGGAGATTCGATTTTTGTACGAGGTCGTAATGGTGTAGGTAAAACAACATCATTGCGGGCGATAGCGGGGGTGAGTCAACGTTATCAAGGAGCAATCTTTCTCAATGGCGATGATCGCCGAGAATTACTGCATTTCTACTGTAAACCAATACTTTACATTGGTCATGTTTTGAGTCTTAATTTAGATCTAACTGCTCGAGAAAATCTTAAGTTCATGCTCTCTTTGAGAGGTGTAATAGTAAGTGATCAGGTTGTAACAGACGTTTTTTTAATTTTAGGATTGCCACTTGAAGACCGTCCTGTACGATATCTATCTGCCGGACAAAAACGCCGAGTGACTCTTGCTCGTTTATGGCTAGAACCTGCACCAATCTGGATTTTAGATGAGCCATTTACCGCACTTGATAGTGATTCTGTGACTCTTTTAGAGCAGAAAATGCAGAGTCATTGCCAACAAGGTGGGGGGATTATTTTTACTTCTCATCAAAACCCTGCAGATGAAAGCTTCAATCAGACCTTGATGATTAAAGGAGTCTCTAAGAATGCTTAGGATTCTATTTACGGTAATTGCTCGTGATCTGAGGATTGGTATGCGTAATCGCTCTGAAATTATGATGCCATTGATCTTCTTTTTAATTATTGTTTCGCTCTTTCCTCTTGGATTAGGACTTGAAAATCAGAAAACACTCCATGCTGCTGCACCAGCAATTCTATGGATTGCAGCCTTACTTTCAACGATATTAGTACTTGATCGAGTGTTTAAAAACGATTTCGATGATGGTTCTTTAGAACAGATGGTGATTAGTGGCTCTTCGCTCTATTGCATTATCTTGGCAAAGATGATTACACATTGGCTCTTAACGGGGTTGCCATTAGTAATCTTTTCACCAATTTTAGCATTGATGCTTGGTTTTAGCCTTGATAGCTCTTTCAGTGTCGCATTGATTTTATTGGTAGGTACGCCATTATTAAGTTTTATCGGGGCCATGTGTGTCGCGTTGATTGTAGGATTGCGGCAAGCGGGATTACTATTATCGATTATTACATTACCTCTTTATATTCCTGTGTTATTAGTGGGGGTGCAATTGTTGCAACGATTGCAAGAAGGGCATTCATTATCAGGCTTATTAATGATATTAGTTGGCGGTAATATTGCTGCATTTTTAGTTGCACCATTAGTAACGACCTATTCAATACGAATGAGTCTAGATTAATTTAAACTGAGCCTATATTATTTCTTAAACGCTTCATTTTCCCGATGTAAGCGTTTTTTTTATTTATTAAATCCCTATTTTTTATGAAAAAATGTTCTATCATGTTATTGACAACGTTGTTGTCAACATTTACTATTTAACTCTGTCCAATCCGTTATAAAGAGTCGCTATGTGTCCGAATGAAGTTCCCCCTGAGAAGCAGCTTTTTGTATCAATATTTCAAGAACTGTTTACATTGCTTTCAAAACTTCACCGCATTGGTGAGGATCTTTTGATTGCCGCAGATAGTGAAATTACCCATTCTTGTTGGACAATTTTTTCAATTATCAATTGTGAGAAGCGGCCTTTAACGGTTCCGCAAATTGCAGAGTTTCGTTTTACTTCGAGACAAGCTGTGCAACGCCAAATAGGATTTCTGTTAGAGCATGGGTACATTGAGGCGTTAGAAAATCCTCAAAATAAACGATCTCCGCTCTATACGGTGACTGAAAAGGGTGCCAAATATTATGAAAAATTGGGTCAGGAAGTTTATGGCAATTGGTTAATGGAGATAGCAACTAAGATGGGCGCTGAAAAAGGCGAGAAAATGTTAACGTCAATTAGGGAATTAGACAATGCAATAAGCTCTATTAGTTTTAAAAAGAGTGAACAGTCGAAGTAGGACTAATTGCTGAAGTAAAAGTCAAACACTATTAATCAATAGATGAGAGAAAAAATGAGAAAAAGTAGCAATGCAAAATATTTTCGAAATATGCTAGGAATCATCGGTCTTGGAGTGGTGATCACTGCATGTAGCGACAATGCGCCAGAACAAGCGCATGCAATAGCTCCTCAAGCGGTAGTTCAACCGGTTGAACGTAAGAATATTACCGTTGAATCAGAATTACCCGGTCGTACAGAGGCATCGGTAATTGCAGAAGTTCGACCGCAAGTTGGTGGGATTATCTTGTCAGTTAACTTTACAGAAGGGAGCTATGTCAATGAGGGTGATCAACTCTATCAGATTGATCCAGCAGTTTATAAAGCGAGTTTATTGCAAGCAGAGGCAACTTTAGAACGTGCTAAAGCAAATCAAAATGCGGCAAAATTAAAAGCGGATCGTTTAAATGCACTCAAGCAATCAAAAGCGGTTAGTCAACAAGATGTTGATGATGCAAATGCTGCCTTGATGCAAGCGAATGCTGAAGTAATTGGTGCAGAAGCACAAGTTACTAATGCAAAAATTAATCTTGATTATACCCAGATGGAGGCACCCATTTCAGGGCAAATTGGTCGTACAAACTTTACTCAGGGTGCATTAGTGTCTCCTGGACAATCGACCGAAATGGCTGTGATTCAGGTTTTAAATCCTATGAAGGTCAATATCACCTACTCTTCTGCTGAATATGCAGCAGTACGCAAAAAGATTTTGTCGGGTATTTATAGACCAACGCAAGTAAAAAATCTTGAAACAGGTGAACTAGAAGATGGTCATTTAGTGCGTATCTACCTTGAAGATGGAACGCTGTATGACAAAGTTGGTTATATTAAGTTCTCAGATTTAACAGTGGATCCAACGACAGGCTCAATCTTCCTACAAGCGCAATTTGAAAATGATGGCAGCTTGTTGCCTGGCATGTTTGTTCGAACAGTTGTTCAGCAAGGTATTGAGCATGGTGCTTTGGTTGTTTCACAAAAAGCAGTGACGCAAGGACCCGGTGGTGTGAGTACAGTGATTGTTGTGGATAAAGATAATGTTGCTCATATGCGTCAAGTGAAAATCTCTCGTTCTTACGAGCAAGATTGGGTCATTGAAAGTGGTTTAGAAGAAGGTGAACGAGTAGTTATAAAAGGACTACAAACAGTTCAGTCAGCGTTGCAACGCAGTGGCGGTAAAGATGTTGTTGTTGATGTCGTTGAAGATGACATCTCGATTCAGTAAATCACGCTATTGTCGTAGTAAACGTCAATCCTACCGTTATCAATAAAAGGATTTAATTAAATAATATGGCACGATTTTTTATAGACCGACCAATTTTTGCGTGGGTTCTTGCGATATTGACGATGTTTATCGGACTATTAGTTGTTCGGAACATGGCAGTATCTCAATATCCACCAATAGCGCCTCCACAAATAAGTATTTCTGGGGTGTATCCAGGTGCAAGTGCGCAAACAGTAGAAGAGAGTGTGACGCAAGTTATCGAGCAGAGTATTAGTGGGCTTGATGGCTATCGTTATATGAGTTCATCAAGCTCAAGCGCTGGTACGTTCTCAATTAATGTAACCTTTAATCAGGGTGTTGATCCTGATTTAGCGCAAGTACAGGTACAAAATAAGATCCAACAATCATTGAGCAAATTGCCACAAGCTGTACAGCAGCAAGGGGTTACTATTGCAAAATCAAGTACTTCTTTCTTGATGGTTGTTGCCTTCTATTCACCCGATGGATCTATGTCATCGGGGGATATCGGAGATTATATTTCTTCGACATTGCAAGATCAGATGAGTCGTCTCCAGGGGGTCGGAGAGATCCAATTTTTCGGCTCTAGTTATGCGATGAATATCTGGCTTGATCCGATGAAGCTCTATCAATATGATATGACACCTACGGATGTTGTTGCAGCAATTCGAGAGCAAAACTCACAGGCAACACTTGGAAGTCTCGGAGCGATGCCAAATGTGAAGGAACAGCTCATCAGTTATACGGTGACATCTCAATCGCTTTTAGAAAGCCCTGAAGAATTTAGGGCAATTCAACTCCGTGTTAATGAAGATGGTAGTGAAGTACTGCTTTCAGATGTTGCGCGAGTGGAATTATCGCCTGAATCTGAATCGGTAAGTTCTAAATACAATAATCAACCAGCAGCGGGCGTTGCGATAAGCTTATCATCAGGGGCTAATGCTTTAGATACGGCAAATACTGTTAAGGCTTATTTAAAAGGGATTGAAAAAGATCTTCCATCAGGAATGGCATACACATTCCCGTATGATACAACGCCATTTGTTGAATATTCAGTGGCAAGTGTTGAACATACGTTGATTGAGGCGATTGGTCTTGTATTTATTATCGTATTTTTATTCCTTAAAAATATCCGTGCAACTCTCATTCCAATGCTCGCTATTCCGTATGTTCTAGCGGGAACAATGATTGTTTTAAATGCGCTTGGATTTAACTTAAATACGCTAACTCTATTTGCTTTAGTACTGGCAATTGGACTTTTAGTGGATGATGCGATTGTCGTTGTTGAAAACGTTGAACGTATCATGGAAGAAGAGAAGATCTCTCCATTAGAAGCAACACGTAAATCGATGGATCAAATTACAGGTGCTTTGGTTGGTATCGGTGTTGTATTATCGGCTGTATTTGTCCCAATGGCATTCTTAGGGGGGGCATCAGGGGTCATTTATCGTCAATTCTCCGTAACGATTATCACAGCAATGCTGTTATCAGTATTAGTGGCAATTATTTTTACGCCCGCAATGTGTGCAACATTATTGCGTGACCATGAAGAGAAAAAAGAACCTAAAACAGCGTTAGGTCGTTTTTTTGCGAAGTTATTTGCGCCAGTACTACATGTGATCGGGTTAATTGTTAAATACTTCAATATTGGATTTGACAAAGTAAGTGATGGTTATACAAGAGGAATCACTAATGTTCTTAAACGACCGATTGTCTATATCGGTATATTAGTGATTGGGCTTGCGTTTGTTGGCTACCAATTTATGCAATTACCAAAAAGCTTCTTACCAGATGAAGACCAAGGGATGCTTATCGGTATGACGATTAATCCAAATGGTACTTCTTTGAATCAGACAGAAATTCCATTAGAGCAGATTACGGATTATCTTCTTAAAGAAGAGAGCAGTACGGTTGATTCTGTGATGACCGTTGCGGGTTTCAGCTTCTCCGGGCAAGGTAGTGAACAAGGAATGTTCTTTATTAAGCTAAAACCATGGGAAGATCGTGAAACAGAGGCAACATCAATCCCCGCATTGATGGAGAGAGTTCAAAAGTATACCGCCACAGTTCCTGAAGCGCAGATCTTTGTCTTCAGTCCGCCACCCATTATTGAGCTTGGGTCTGCAACAGGGGTAAGCTTTCAATTGCAAGATACAATTGGACTTGGTCATAATGAGTTAATGAACGCGGTTACGACATTTATGGGGATGGCGGCACAGAGTCCAGCGCTTGATATATCTTCCTTGCGTCCTGGTGGGCAGTTTGATACTGCGCAATATCACGTAGATATCGATCGTGAAAAAGCACAAGCATTACAAGTATCCGTCGGAGATATTAATACGGCGTTGTCTATTGCTTGGGGGGGCTCATATGTAAATGATTTTATTGATCGTGGCCGTATTAAACACGTTCAGGTAAAAGCAGATGCGCCTTATCGAATGATGCCCGATGATTTTCAACGTTGGTATGTTCGTAATGCAAAAGGGGAAATGGTTCCATTTAGTGCATTTGCGAAAGGTCGTTGGTCATACGGTGCACCGCAGCTAAATCGTTTTGATGGATTTGCTTCATTCCCGCTCTCTATCAATGCCGCAGAAGGTAAAAGTACCGGTGAGGCGATGGATGCGATTGAACACATTGTGAATGAATATCTTCCACAAGGGGTTTCAGTTGCATGGACAGATACTTCATATGAAGAGCGTCAAGCGGGTGATTCACAGGTCATGTTACTATTAGTGTCGGTATTTGTGATCTTCTTAAGCTTGGCGGCACTTTATGAATCATGGAAAGTGCCGATCTCAGTACTGTTAACTATTCCTGTTGGTGTTGTTGGTTCTGTAATTACAGCAAGAATGATGGGTATTGAAAATGATGTCTATTTCCAAGTAGGGATGTTAACAACGATCGGTTTAACATCGAAGAACGCGATCTTGATTGTTGAGTTTGCCCGTGATCTTGTTCGCTCTGGTATGACTGCAACACAGGCAGCTATTCGCGCAGGACAAGAGCGTTTGCGACCGATTGTCATGACATCGTTAGCGTTTGGATTTGGGGTATTGCCATTGGCGCTTTCAGCAGGAGCAGGCTCTGGTGCACAAAACGTTGTAGGGCAGGTTGTTGTTGGGGGTATGATTGGAGGGACACTATTAGTTATTCTCTTCACACCAATTTTCTTCCTTGTTCTGAATCGTGATGCGAATAAACGTGATGGGAATCCGCCTACATCTCCTGATTCTAAGCAGGATCAGCAAGAGAGGGATGTTAAGGTTGTAACTCAATCGTAATTGATCATTTGTAAGCTGCTTACGATTCTGGTTAATATGAGTAATAAGTAGAATACATTATAAAGATAAAATGTCAGTAGTATTGGTACTACTGATATTTTTTTTACTAAGAAAATAGTAGGGTGAGAGTTTTGCCGATATTAAAAAAGGTAGCGTTAAGCTACCTTTTGCATTTGATTTATCTAGACTTACTCGAAAATTTGGCGTTGAAATAGTCGATTTTAATCTTCTTTACGATAAGCGATTGCTTCAATTTCAACTAATGCACCCATAGGAAGGGCACCGACTTCAAAGCAAGAGCGTGCGGGTGCATTTTCAGTACCGAAAAAGTCTGTATAGACTTCGTTAAAATCTGCAAAGTCATTAATATCATCGAGGTAACAGGTTACTTTGAGCACAGTTGAAAAATCAGCATCCGCGGCAACCAAAATTGCCTTGAGATTTTCTAATGCTTGTGCTGCTTGCTCTTTAATGCCACCTTCGGGAAATTTCATTGTTTCAGGATTTAGTGGAAGTTGACCTGATGTGAAAACGAGATTACCAAATGCATTCCCTTGAGAATAAGGTCCTACTGCTGCAGGTGCATGATCGGTATTAATAATTTTTTTCATAATCTATTTCTGTCTATTACAAGTTGCGATTAACGAGGAGAGATATTAACAGCTTTGTGATTAACATCCCAGTTTTTCTCAAAATTTAATTTAAATTCCTAAACAAATATTAGTCTCTTTCATAGTTTGAATAAGAGGATGATCAACCGGAAGTAAACGCGGTTTTCCGGCAACCTCTTCAATGGGAACGGGTACTAATATACGTCCCTGTTCTGCAACCATTACACCAAAGCGACTCTCTTTGATAAATTCAATGGCTTTGGTGCCACATTGTGTTGCAAAGATACGATCGGTTGCTGTCGGCGAACCACCGCGGCTGACATAGCCTAGTGTGGTTAGGCGTGATTGCATACCGGTGAGTTCAGGAATACTATCGACGAGTTTTATCGCTTCAACATGTTTTTTAGGTGTTAGACCTAATTTATCGTTCTCTTGCGAAATTGCGCCTTCCGCGACAACAAGTAGCGCTGATCGGCGGTTACGAATATTATCTCGGATATATTTAACAATCGCTTCAAGCGAGTAAGGGATCTCTGGAATTAAACAAATATCGGCCGACCCCGCTAGTGCAGCCCCGGCAGCTAACCAGCCAGCATCTCTTCCCATAACCTCTAGAATCATTAAGCGATGGTGAGAATCTGCGGTAGTACGGAGACGATCAAGTGCCATTGCAGAAACATGGACTGCGGTATCATAACCAAATGTGACATCGGTGTGAGCAATATCATTATCAATCGTTTTAGGTAATGTCACAACAGGAATCCCTGCCTCATGTAGATAGCTGGCAAAGCGCTGTGTACCATCGCCACCGAGGCATACAAGTGCATCTAGGCCAAGTTCATGAAAACTTTCAACACAAGCAGCAACAGCCTCTTCAGTATTACGTGCGCGACCACCGCCCCGACCGGTTCCTAAAATTGTGCCGCCAGTTCCCGCAATATCACAGACCTTTGCAAATGTTAGTTCGCTGTGGGATTTTTCTGCTAAACCAACAAAACCATCATGGATCCCAGTAACCTTCCAACCTTCACGAAGTGCTGAAAGTGTGATTCCGCGAAGCGCGGCATTAAGCCCTTGGCAATCTCCGCCGGCAGTTAATACACCAATATGTTTTTGTGTCATTTTTATCCCTTTTTTATCGGTTAGAGGATATCTTCATCATCTTGCCAAATATGAGTAATTTCTATTGGCGAGTCAATTTTTAATGGATTATCGCGTTGTTCTAAACGTAAAACAGCTAATGCTTGGTTTTTATCAAAATGTACAATTTCACCGGCATTAATATTGTTATTAGTTAGAATTTTTACGTTGACCTGAAATTCTTCTGGTTTTTCTGAGCGGATTAAGGCGAGACGTCTTTTATGTTTGCCAAGATATTGCATTCGAGCAATAATTTCTTGACCGGTATAACAACCTTTTTTGAAATTAATTGCTTTAAGAATATCTAAGCTGAGCATTTGAGGGACATATTCTTCACTATTTTCTTCAATAATCCAAGGAATGATCAGCTCTGTCGGAATTGTTGCTAAATCCTCTTCACTTGGTTCATCGATCGTCA
Organism: Ignatzschineria sp. 22MB058224; assembly: GCF_058188435.1. Lineage (NCBI taxonomy): Bacteria > Pseudomonadati > Pseudomonadota > Gammaproteobacteria > Cardiobacteriales > Ignatzschineriaceae > Ignatzschineria > Ignatzschineria sp. 22MB058224. The sequence continues at coordinate 1,630,648 of NZ_CP187366.1, read as the reverse complement.
TTGTGACTTTTGAACGGAAAATAAAGACAGTCAAATGCTTTTGAATTTTCTCCGCTAATGAATCTGGCAGAAGAAGATGAAAAGTATCTGTCTCTTTCTTAATCGCCCAAAATAATGCAATTACACGTCCTTGACGGTTGCAAATCGCGGATAAACCATATGTATGATTATCAGGATCTTGATTAATAAAAGAGAGCTTAGAAATATCTGCAGTAATTTGTCCTTGCAGAAAATTCGCCGCATCTTGTCCTTGTACGATTAATCGGCGAAGCTTAATTGACATAAATATAACCTCCAAAATATGGATCATATTGATTCTGTGAGTCTATTTTACAACACTAATAATGAGGGATAAGTTTCCTTTCATTACAGTATTGGAATTCCGTTAGAACTTTGTATAATCGCCTTACATAGGTATCTCTCATAAGTAGAATGAAATAGCGATATACCTATTATTTAGCATACTACAAATATGTGTTTATTCTAACCGAATTCTATCAATGGAGATATGTATGAGTTATCAAGTAGTGGGTTACCCTTTTTGTCCTTTTGTACAACGCGTTTTAATGACTTTAAATGAAAAAGCCATCGATTTTGAATCGATTTGGCTTGATCCTCATGCAGATTTACCTGAATGGTTCAAAGAATGGTCACCACTTGGCAAAGTGCCTGTGATGAAAGTGACTACTGGGGAAGTTCTTTTTGAGTCAATGGCAATTGTGGAATATATTGAGGAACTTCATAAAGTGCCCTCGATCTATGCGAAGCTTCCGGCAAAGAGAGCAGTTCAACGAGCATGGGCAGGTATCGCAGGAGAGCTTTATGGTCCGCAATATATGAGCATGGGGGCAAAAACTGAGGAAGAATTACAACAATATATTAAGACAATGAAAGTCACTTTATCAGCGTTAGAAGAGAAATGTGGTCGAAGCTTTTTTAGTGGTGAATCAATGACGGCTGTGGATATTGTCTTGGCTCCGATGTTTATTCGTTTTGATTTATTAGCCTCACTTGAGACTGAAAATATTTTAGAAGGCTTTCCAAAGTTACAAGCATTGAGCAATAAATTACTTACCCATCATGCTGTTTTGCAGATGGTAGCGGGTGATTGGAATGATAAATTTATTGAGATTCAGAAACAACGAGGGGGTATTTTATTTAAAAATGTTTAATTTGATCGTGACGTGTATCGTTTAAATGATACACTTTGCAGAGCATCATTATCGATAGAGAAGAGAACCATGAGACCGCTTGTCGCCCATTTTTCTGAGAAAGCATTAGAAAATAATATCGCAATATTAAAGGCAAAATCGCCGAATAGCCTCTATTGCGCTGTTGTTAAGGCAAATGCATATGGTCATAGAGTTGAAAATCTCTTACCAATTTTGAATCGATCAGTGGATTATTTAGCTGTTGCTATGCGCGAAGAAGCGGATGACATTCGGGCGAAAGGTAGCGAACTACCTATTCTACTGTTGGAAGGTCTCTTTTCAGTTGATGAATATCGGCTCGCTTCTGAGCAAAACTATGCGGTGGTGATTGGCAATCAAACACAGCTTTCAATGTTAAAAGATGCGGATATCCCAAGTCCATTAACAATATTTTTAAAAGTTGATACTGGAATGCACCGTTTAGGATTTTCGCCTGAAGCCGTTAAACAAGTTGCGACAGAATTATTGGGCATGAGTTCTGTTAAAAAAATCATTTTGATGAGTCATTTTGCGACCTCTGATGAGAAAGATTCACCTCTTTTTGCCACGCAGATTAAGCGAATGGCGCAGTTAAATGACTTAGGACTAGCGCAATCTTTTGCTAATTCAGCTGCGATTTTAACTGCTCCGCAGACACATCATCATTTGGTACGCATGGGCATTTCTCTTTATGGTATTTCACCTATTGATGACTATACAGGTAAAGATTTTGGGTTATGCCCGCTGATGACACTAAAATCTAAAGTTATTCATACAACAGTGATCGATCAGGGTGAAAGTGTTGGATATGGCGCAAAATTTATTGCTCCAGAAAAAATGCCTATTGGTGTTATTGCTTGTGGATATGCGGATGGATATCCTCGAGAGATCAGCAATGAGGCATTTGTTTTAGTCGGGGATTATGTTGCGCCCATTATTGGAAGACCTGCGATGGATATGATGATGATAGATCTACGGAATGTTCCACAATCTGCTTGGTTAGATGAAGTCGAGATTTTTGGAGATCGCTTACCGCTTGAAAAGGTAGCTCAGTGGGCAGGAACAATTCCCTATACAATATTGACGCATATTGCGCACAGAGTACATTTTAAGGTTGATAAAATATAAATGTATTTCAGCGGGTTATTGAATTTTTTGAAATATTTTGTACTTGGCTTTACAAATAAAAAATGATTATTATCACAATATAACGTTCTGTTTTATATAATTATACACATTGCTTGATACAATGGTAGAATTAACGAGTTTATGTAGATTAACATTTTTTAATATAGGGGAAGAAGGTAATATGAAGATCCGTGCCTTATTGGCATCCGCATTGTTACTAGGCGCAGTATCTAACGCGGAAGCAGAAATAACAAAGGGGTTTTATGTAGGGGCCAATTTAATTGGTGCAGAACATAAAGCGAAAGATATGGAAGATTCTATTCGACCTAATGGCGTATTTATAAAAGAGAAAGAGAAGAAAAAATTTATTTCAGGGTCGGTTGATGCCGGTTATAAGTTCGATGATATTTTTCGTGTTGAACTTGAATACGTTTTTCCTAAAAAGAATGAATTTATTAGTTCGCAAGCAGGAAGTTTTGCGCACCATAAAATTAAATCGCAGCGCCTGATGTTAAATGCTTATGCATCGTATCCTATCAATGAACAGTTCGCTGTCTATGGTACGGCAGGTATTGGTTATGCGCGCTTAAAATCGACGGGCTATCAAAATAGTGGTTCGGCTCCTTTTAACTCAGGTAGCGATAATAACTTTGCTTGGTCACTAGGGGTAGGTGCTTCATTTAAACCTGTGAATAATACCTATATTGATCTTGGCTTTCGTCATGTGAATTTAGGGAAAGCCAATAGTGGCATGACAAACTTTGGTGGTACGTCAGAACAGATGAAAGCGAAGGTAGCTTCTAATGAAATTACTTTGGGGATTCGTTATATGCTTGGCGAATGGTATACAGAAGATGAAAATCAACCAGTGACAAATATCTATGCAGATCATGTTACGCCTGAGTTAAGAGAAAGTTTTGAGCGTACAAATTACAGTAATCATAGTGCAAGCTTTAGAGATAATCTTGGTGAGAAACGTTTTTAGTTTATGAAAAAACTTTAAATGTTCTCATACATAAATAGAGGCACCTATAAATTGGTGCCTATATTTATGTCTGGATACAAAGCTTCTATATATCTTATAAACGTTCAATAAACTGTAGAAAGTTTTTAGAGGTAAAGCCTTCAATTTCTTCAGGTGAATATTTTTTCGTTAATTCATCAGTAAGGTTTGGAAACATTGATGCGTCACTTAGATTTTCTACTTTAGATTCAATGCCATCAAAATCAGAACCAAGTCCTATATTTTTGATACCACCAAGTGCAACGATATGATCAATGTGTGCAATCACATCTGCAATGTTTACGGGCCTTGCTTTTGAGACAAATGCTGGGCAGAATACGATATGAATCATTGCATTGCGTTTAATAAGCGCTTTGATTTGCTCGTCATCTAAGTTTCGGCGATGATCACAAATGGCTTTGGTATTTGAATGACTAGCAATAGGATATTTAGCAAGCTCCATCACATCCCAAAACCCTGCAGGATGAAGGTGGGATACATCAACAAATACTTTATGCTCATTACACCATTCGACAATTTTTTTACCAAATTGGGTTAATCCTCCGCTTCGTACCTCAGCTACACCATCGGCTGCTAGATTGCTGCTATTCCAAGTAAGCCCGATTGATCGTACTCCGAGCTCATACAAGAGCGTTAATTTATGGAGATCGTTGCCAATAGGTTCCACCCCCTCTAATGTTAGAATTGCGCCGATTTCATCTTCTTGAAGAGAATGAATTTCTGGCCATGAACGAATTAAACGTATTTGTGGATTTTTTGCAAGAATCTCAGAATAGAAGTAATGAATCTGGTCAACGACTTCTTGAAATTGAGAAGCGCTTGGAAGAGAGGGGTAGACGAAAATGGCAAAAGCTTGGAGTTTAACCTTGCCTTGTTGCATTTTTTTGAAATTGACATCTAAAAGGTCAGAATCTGTAAAACGAATTTTTCCCTTCTGTTCGGAGAGCTTCATTAATGCATCACAATGCAGATCAATAATTTTCATAGATATGGAACTTTTATAGTAGGTCTAAAATAGGAGTGTATTATGCTTTTTTATTGGGATGAGCAACGGTAAGCCCTGCGAATGTTTGCAGTGTGGGCATAATTTCAATGCGATTGATATTCACATGTTTAGGTTGTGTTGTGAGCCAATAGAGAATATCGGCGATCTCTTTACCGGTGACAGCATCAACATCTGCATAAACATTTGCTGCACGTTCATTATCCCCTTTAAAGCGTATGTTAGAGAATTCAGTATCACTACAAAGTCCAGGTTCTACATTCGTGACACGAATATTTTTGCCTACTAAATCTGCGCGTAAATTCATTGAAAAGCTTGTAATAAAAGCTTTTGTTGGTCCATAAATATTGGAACCATAATAAGGATAATTACCAGCCGTGGAACTTAAATTAATGATATATCCATCATTACGTGCAACCATCTGTGGTAGGATCAGATGAGTTAAGAAGGTAAGACCACGAATATTTACATTAATCATTGTTTCCCAATCGCTAAAATCAGCTTTAAAAGCAGGTTCAAGATTGAGAGCGAGTCCAGCGTTGTTAATGAGTACATCAATTTTATCAAATGGTTCAGGAAGATTTTCAATGCCTTGTTGAACGGATTGTAGATTTGCTACATCAGCTGTCAATGGATAGAAATTATCGCCTAATTCTTCTTTCAGAGCCATTAAACGATCATGTCTACGAGCAAGTCCAATAACCGTATGCCCATTTTCGATAAAAATTTTTGTAGCTTCTAAGCCAAATCCTGATGAAGCACCTGTAATAAGAATATTCATGAAACCTCCGATGATCTTTTTATGATAATGATTTCATAGTAGCATGATTTATTCAGATCAGTGTACTCAAGCTTTTGAGTGACGTATGTCGGTTTAGGTTACAAGAAAAATCGGGTGGTCGATGATTTAATTGCGCAACTACTCACTTAATTGCGCAGAAATTGTTTCGATCTCTTCTGAGTAGTGTAACCACTTCTCTTCAATTTCTGCCAATTTTTTTTCATGCACCGCTTTTTCATCATTGAGTGTTTGAACTTCTTCCGGAGAGTGTGAGTTGTAAGTTTCAGGATTTCCTAAAATAAGATCAATTTTTTCAATAGCGGCGTGAAGTTTAGGAATCTGTTTCTCGCTCTGTTCGCTCTCTTTTTGAGCCTTTCTTAGTGCTGCTTGAAGTTGTTTTTTAGTATCGCGATCAAGCTCTGGCTTTGGCTTTTTCTCGACCTTTTTGTGTGTTGGGTTATCATCTTTTTGTGGACGATTTGCGGCACGATTTTGCTCAATAAGGTACTGTCGATAATCTTCGAGATCTCCTTTAAATTCTTTGAGACCTTGATTCGCTACTAAGACAAATTGATCGCAGCAGAGTTCTAAAAGAGATGCATCATGCGAAACCATTAATACGCCGCCGGTGAATTCTTGCAAGGCTAGGGCAATTGCTTCACGCATCTCAATATCCAGATGATTCGTTGGTTCATCCAGAAGTAGAAGATTAGGACGTTGATAAACGATCATTGCAAGCGCAAGACGAGCCTTTTCACCACCGGAAAATGGTGCAATTTTTTCAGTTACTTTATCGCCATGAAAGCCAAAAGACCCTAAAAAGTTCCGTGCTTCTTGGGTCGTGAGATTACCATCGAGCTGAAGAAGATGCCAAATAGCATCGGCATCTAAATTGAGATATTCCACTTGATGTTGTGAAAAATAGCCAATCTTAAGGTGCTCCGAAGCGATAATTTGTCCCTTTGTTGGGAGGTTCTCTCCAGCAATCATCTTAATGAGTGTCGATTTACCTTCACCATTGCGACCTAAAATTCCCATACGCGTTTCAGGAGTAATGGTTAGTTCGATATTTTTAAGAATATTGTGAGATCCATCATAGCTAAAGCTCACATCATCTAAACGTGTTAAAGGATCTGGTAGGCGATGAGGTTCTCTGAATTGGAAAGAAAATTCGTTTTCGGCAACAACAGGGGAGATATCTTCCAATTTTTGCAACGCTTTTACGCGGCTTTGAGCTTGTTTTGCTTTTGTTGCTTTGGCGCTAAAACGATCAATAAATTTCTGTAAATGAGCCCGTGTTTTTTCATTCTTTTCAAATTGTGCCTGTTGATGTGCGAGGCGCTCGGCTTTAAGGCGCAAGAAATCGGTATAATTTCCAGTATAAGGTGTCGCTTTTTGTTGATAAAGATGGATGATATGGGTGCAGATATTATCAAGAAAATCGCGATCATGAGAGATTACAATTAAAATCCCTTGGTATTGTTTGAGCCAATCCTCAACCCAAACAACTGTCTCAAAGTCAAGATGGTTTGTGGGTTCATCAAGCAGCAAAATATCGGAACGGCACATTAATGCTTTGCCGATATTAAGACGCATCCGCCAACCGCCAGAAAATTCTTTCACCTTTTTATGGTGATCTTCTTGTTTAAAGCCTAAACCATCCAATAATTGGTATGCTCGGCTATCGGCACGATAGCCATCAATTTGGGCAAATCGTTGATGAATTTCACTAATACGAATACCATCTTCGGTATCGAGCGCTTCTTGTTCTGCTCGGCGCAGTGTTACCAATTCTTCATCGCCACTGAGGATATATTCAAATGCAGTGAGTTCTGTATCGGTAACTTCTTGGGCAACTTCTGCCATAACTGCTGATTTTGGGATTTGAATATCCCCTTTATCGGGCTCAATTCGACCGAGGATCGTATTGAAGAGTGTTGTTTTACCGGTGCCATTTTTACCGACGAGTCCGACACGCATTTTGGGAGTGACTGAAAAGTTAAAGTTATCAATCAGAATATTTGCGTTCATTCGAACGGTAAGATTTTGAAATTCAATCATGGTATTTTGTCATATTAGTCTAGAGGTATCGTGAAATGATAAGGCGGTTATTATACCGAAAAAAACGAATGATATAGAAAAGCCATCTTTATTTTCTTATGAATCTGGGGCATTTTGAATTGCATCCCACATTAAAAAGGCTTCTTTAGTAGCTTTAACATCATGAACACGGAGAATTTTTGCCCCTTTATTAAGAGCATGTAATGCGATTGTTAAATTACCTGCTAACCGATCTTTAGGCGATTCTACGCCAGTGATAGCCCCGATAAATCCTTTTCGAGAAACGCCAACGAGATACGGGAAGGGGGATTGGGTTAGTTGATCAAACTCTTTGAGAAGTGTGAGTTGATCTTGGAGCGATTTGTCAAAACCAAAGCCAGGGTCAAGAATAATTCGAGACTTCGAAACTCCTTGATGAATACAAAGCTGTGCTTTTTCAATTAGTTTTTTTCCAACGGACTGAGTTACGCCACCATCGTTTACATAATCACCGATGATATGCATTTTTTCGTGATTACCAAGCATATGCATTAAAATAATTGCAACATCTGAATTGATGATTGTTTTAAGAGCATCATGATCGCTTAAGGCAGTCACATCATTAATGATATCGACACCTTCTGCGATCATCACTTTCATTGTTGCGGCGCGAAAAGTATCGATAGAGAGCGGTACAGTAATATTTTTACGTAGTTTCCGAATAACAGGTAGTAGGCGCACGATCTCTTCATTGCTTGATATCGGGATTGCTTTAGGGTTGGTCGACTCAGCTCCGATATCGAGGATGTCAGCACCATCCTCGATCATTTGATATGCATGATCCAGTGCTTTTTCAGGATCAAAAAAATCACCACCGTCAGAAAATGAATTGGGAGTGAGGTTTAAAATACCCATAATTTTGGGGAATGTGAGATCGAGCGTTTGGTTGTTAAAGGTAATTTGCATAATGAGTTTTAATAATTAGATTTGATGGAGTCGAAGAAGTTGATTGTAGAATATAAGGCCTGCTATAAAAAAGAGAAAGTAACAATCAATGCTACTTTCTCTCTATTTACCTCATTAAATAGGGGCAATAAATATTAATTTTAAAGTGTGCGGCGAGGATCTGGATTATTGGGAAGATCTTCTGCTTTATTATCGTTATCTTCGATAGTAGAAGCGTTATGCATATCTGAATCAGTGATACCTTCATCTTCAATGAGCTCTCCTTCAACAGTCTCTTTATTTCCTTCAATGTTGTGTGAGAGCTTATCGGTAGAGGCAATGAGTAGCTGGCCATCAACAACTTTTACATCCTTCGGACGCTCTTCAAGCATCAATGTTGTAGCTTCTTTAAATGCTTTTAGTGCACCTTTCTCATCATTTTCAATAAGATTGATTTCCCCTAAAAGGCGATAAGCTTTTGCGAAATGAGGGTCGAGCTCCAATGTTTTTGTCAGATGTTCTTTCGCTTCTTTATATTGTTGATTCCGAAAGAGCATATGGGCAAAAGTATATTGAGTAATTGCACTCTCCGGATCTTTTTCTTGAAAACGTTTAGCATGTTTCAAGAGCTTTACTTGATCTCCACGATAGAGATGAGCATAGGCTAAGATTAATTGATCATCATGTGTCTGGTTAATCTCTTTTCGTAAGAGTTCTTCAGCACGTTTTGTATCGCCAACATCGAGTAATCGATTTGCATAGTGAATCAGAAGTGCTGGATCATGCCGAAGATATTTGGGTAAACGGCCCCAAACTAAGCGTAGTTGATCTGACTCTTTGCTGATGCGACTCGCATAATCAAAAAGAGCTTTATAGACATCGTGTGTGTATTTGGTCACGTTGTCACTCGGTGTTAAACGAGGAAGTGCTTTCTGGAGTTCAGGGAGGAGCCTAAAGAGCGCTTCGTTTTTCCCTTGTCTTTGTAGCGTAACGGCATATAAAAGTGTTGCCGGATAGTTACGTTGACGATGAAGCATGTCTTCTAATAATGCCTCTGCTTTATCGTTTTCATCTGCATCTATGAGGATCTCCGCACGTTTAATCTCTGCAAATTCACGGTCATGTTTTGATTTTGAAAGATCAATTTCACGCAAATATCGATCCCGTCGATCTGTTTTATGTAGTAATTGTGCAGCTTTCGCGGCACCAATATAGCAAAGATTAGGACTTTTGCTTCCTTTAGCTGCTGCTAAAAAGAGGTCTTCAGCAACTGCCGGTTTATTCTCGAGTAGTGCTAATTCTGCTTGCGTATATTTTTTATCTGCAATTCTTGCTCTACGGTTAAGTGAGAAACGATGCCAATTTTTTGGCATTTTTACGATTGTGATGAATAAGCGAATAACCACATAGATCACTAAGATAGTAATAGCAGCAAGGAGAATACCGCCGATAATTGTGGTGTGAATTGTTTTGGGACCAATAATTGGGAATGTACCTGTAATGAGTACTTGTCCTGTGTCATCTTTTACGGTGTAAAAGAGCAAAATCGCCAATAATGGAATAAGGATGATCCATCCAATAATTTTTAAAAATTTCCCCATGATTACGCTCCTTTATAAGCTCGGAGTGTTGCTTCAAAATCGGTTAAGCTACGCTCGATATTTGGTGGAGTGACCTCTAGTTTTGCATCTAATAACCATTGAATTTGCTTAAGTGCTTCGCGAACATCTGCATTATCTTCATCAAAATATGTACGAATCCACGTCTCTACTGTTTTTAAAGAACGGTCAAAGATCGCATATTGATCTTTGAGGATGGCATATTTTGCAGCAGATATTTCAAGTTGAATATTTTGCAGCAAGAAGAATCGGTCATCCTTTGCCATTAACTCTGGTACATCAGCACGTTTATCTTCGATGACGATAAGGTGTTTTAATGAGTCTTTGAGTTTTGCACTCCATGTTTCACCATCAGATTCCGCTTGGTCGAAGATCTCTTTTTTTAAATTGACTAGGGCGCTATCGCTTTTAAGTGGAGCATGTTGTGTCAATACAATGATTTTTTCGAGTCGAGCGGTTACGTTGACTAAGTCAACAGGCTGAAGCGCATTTAGTTCTTTAATGTTGTTGCGAATCAGTGCTTCGGTTTCACTAAAGTTAATACTTTTTATTTCAGTCAATCGTTCTAGCGCAGTTGTTAACAAATTCGAAGCGGTAGAATAATCTTTATCATACTTAACTTTTTGTATAGCAACTTTAAGTAAATAGTCCACTTCTGTTGTGCGAAGCATCTCTAAATCAGTAATGCTTTTGATCGTTGTAATAAGATCTTTAGCCTCATTTAATACAACAGATTGTTCTAGCTTTTGTTCTGCAAGTTGTTTATCAAAATTATTGGCAATCGTAATTGCTTGTTGGCTCACTTTTGCGACATCATCAATTTTACTAGATTGTGAAGAGAGAACCTTTTGTTCATTATTGAGTGAATCGATCTGAGTTTGTAAATTTTTAGACGATTGTGCTAAGGCGTTATTAATGGTTTCAACTTTTTGGGCGATGAGTGCGATCTGATCTTGCGGAGATTTCCCATCTGAAGCGTTATTTTTTGAAATGTCTGTTTTAACTGTTATCAATTCTTTTTGTATAGTGGCGATCTGATCAGTTAATGAGGTGACAGCTGATCGCTCTTTCTCAATTGAAGCCATTAGTGTATTGAGTTGGCTTGTTTGGGAGGCAGATCCTTGATAATAGGTATATCCTGCAACGCCAGCGCTTATTAACGCTACTATAAGCGCAAGATAGCTAATACCTCTATTGCTACTTTTTTTAGAAGATTCTGTTGTTGTCGGTCTATCATTATTATTTTCAGCTGATGGAGAGTTTGTCTCTTTGGCTTCCTCTTGATCTTCAGCTTCTGCTTGTAATGCTGATTCAACTTCCAGAGGATTTGGAATAGGCGCCTCTGTCTTTGTTGTATCTTGAATAGCGACGCTTTCGGTGTTGATATCAGGCACATTCGATTCGATAGCGTTTTGTGTATGCTCTTGAGTTGTATCTACAACATCGTCTTTAATTACTGGTTTATTCTGCTTTTGCTCTTTTTTCATAGAGAGCTCCTTATTATTATCAGATGAGATCGTTAAAGGGGAATTTGGTTGAGTAGGGGAATGAGTTATTACGCTTTCATTAATTTTGTGCCAGAGATCAGCTTCTAATGCCGATTTTGCGACAAAAATATTGCTAAATCCTTCATTTTCTACAATGTTTTTAAGACGTTCACTACCTACAAAAGTACCTTCGATGAGGTCTTTTAAACCACTACTTTTAAGTGTTGGCACAAGATTCTTAAATGCTTCTTGACTAGTAATGGTGAGGTATAGCTTTCGGTTTTTATAACGAGAATCTTTTTTGAAAGCAATAATGTTTGAGATATCAATTTCTTCAGGTACTTGTCTGCGATAAACATCGCAATATTGTGCATTACCCCCGAGTTCATTAATAGCTTCATCGAGTAGCCGACGGCCACCTTCGCCGCTGATAATGAGTACGGATTTTCCAGCGATTCCATGTTTTTTGAGCGCTTCAATAAGTGCTTCAGAAGTATATGGTTTGGGTGCAGTAATAATGGGCTTTCCCTTAATAAAGGGGTTTAATACTTTACGTGTTCCTGAACCGATAGAGATAAAACCATTTATTTTTCGGAAATCTAAGTGTAATCGCTTAGCAAATCGAACAGCATTTGGGCTGGTAAAGAGAAGATAGTCATATTGTTGTGCATTTTTTAATGTCTCGATAGCGGTTTTGGCGTATCGCGTTGGAACGATTAAAATACCCGGTAATTCAAACGGGATACAACCACTTTTTTTGATTTTTTCGAGGAAAGAGTAACCTTGTCCCTTTGGCCGAGTGACAATAATTCCAATCTGATGATCTAAAATCTGTTTAGCCATAAATTTTTTCAAGAATCGCTTTTGCACCACGCGCTAAAAGGTTGTCGGCGAGTTCTTCTCCCATTTTTTCAGCATTTTCAGGGTTGCCAATCATTTCATGGAAAATAATTGTATTATGGTCAAGATCGCCTACTAAACCGCGAAGATAGAGACCTTGATCTGTTAATTGCGCAAACCCGGCAATTGGTGCTTGACACCCTCCATTTAGACGGGCATTAAAAGCACGCTCTGCTTTGACACATATTGCCGTGTTAGCATCATTTAATACTTTAATAATATCATTAATTGCTTGATTAGCTGTAATGCATTCAATACCAATTGCACCTTGTCCAACGGCTGGAAGAGAAATCGTATCTGCAAGTGCTTCAGTAATTCGACTTTCAAATCCCAAACGCTTTAGACCTGCAGACGCAAGAATAATTGCATCGTATTCACCATCATCGAGTTTTTTGAGGCGTGTATTGACGTTGCCCCTTAAATCTTTCAGGATAAGATCTGGGCGTTTTGCCATCAGTTGTACACGGCGACGTAAGGAACAAGAGCCAACGATAGCGCCGGCAGGAAGCTCATTAATGGATTTAAATTTGTTAGATACAAACGCATCCCGAGGGTCTTCACGTTTCATAATAACAGGGACACTAAATCCCTCCGGTAACTGTGAAGCCATCGGAACATCTTTCATCGAGTGTACAGCGATGTCGGCTAAACCTTCCATCATCGCAACTTCAAGCTCTTTGATAAAAAGACCTTTTCCACCAATTTTGCTAAGAGGCGAAGAGAGAAGCTGATCGCCTTTTGTGGTCATGCCAAGTAGCTCTACTTGCAGTTCAGGAAAATGCTTGAGAAGTTGATCTTTAACATGATTCGCTTGCCAGAGAGCTAAAGGGCTTTCACGCGTAGCAATGGTGAGTTTCATCGAGTAATTCCTATCTATTGTTGATTAAATACGCTTTATTATATCGATATTTATAATAAATATCTCTTGCGATAGAATTGATTGCTTATCAAAATGAATCATATTCAGAGATCTATTTGAAGTAATAATTAGGGAATCAAGGAGAAATTCCCCTTATTCGTTACTATCATAAAACAGTATATATAATTGGCGACAAAATAACAGAAGGAAGCGTCATGACAAAGATTATTACAGTAGATGGACCAAGTGGTGTTGGGAAAGGGACGCTTTCGCTGCAATTAGCGAAGAAATTACAGTGGCATTTTTTGGATTCCGGAGCAATTTATCGGGCGCTTGGTCTATTCGCAACTCAACAAGCTGTTGACTTAGAAGATGAAAATGCAGTTGCAAAACTCGCGATCAAGTTACCGCTTCGTTTTGAAGCACAAGAGAATCATTTAGTTATTTTTCTCGATGGTAAGAATGTGACAGAAATAATTCGAAAAGAGTCTACTGGTAGTAATGCATCAATTGTGGCTAAACATCCTCTTGTACGGCAGAATCTCATTGAACGTCAGCGTGCTTTTGCGATTGCTCCCGGTTTAATTGCTGATGGTCGTGATATGGGGACGGCGATTTTCCCTGATGCACTGTTAAAAATCTTTTTAACAGCAAGTGCCGAGGAACGTGCGAAAAGACGATATAAACAGTTGTTAGATGCGGGTATATGCGTTAATATAGACGAGATTTTATCTGAAGTAGAAGCACGTGATGAACGAGATCGAACTCGTAGCGTTTCTCCTTTACTTCCCGCAGATGATGCTGTTGTTATTGATACATCGACATTAGGGGTTTCAGAAGTTTTTGAAGCTGTGTGGGCGTTAGTTGAAAAAAGGCTAGCTTAATCGTTTCGGTTCACATACTACTTCGATAAAAGAGCGTTGGTATCATAAATAGCGGGGACAAACTTCTAGGAAGTAATGAAACCGTAATTTTATTTATGTTTTTTATTCCTTTAAACAAGTCGTAGATGGAATATTAACAAAGGTAATTGCCTTTATAATTGATATTCGTATTGTCTATGCATTTTTTATATATATGTCATTAAGTTTTGCAGAATTATTTGAACAATCAATTGCCGAAGAACAAGCACGTGAAGTCGGTGGAATTATCCAAGCAACGGTTGTAAAAATCGAAAATGGTTTTGTGATCGTTGATGCAGGTCTTAAGAGTGAAGGCCGCATTCCTAGCGAACAGTTCCAAGATTTAAACGGTGAGTTAGAAGTTCAAGTTGGCGATAAAGTTGATGTTGTCCTTGAGTCACTAGAAGATGGTTTCGGCGAAACTCGTCTTTCACGTGAAAAAGCGAAACGTGCAGAAGTTTGGGCGTTCCTTGAGAAAAAACTCGAAAATGATGAAATCATTAAAGGGGTTATCTCAGGTCGCGTTAAAGGCGGCTTCACTGTTGATATTGGTACAGAGCGAGCGTTCTTACCAGGTTCATTAGTAGATGTTCGTCCTGTTCGTGATATCGCTTACCTTGAAGGTAAAGAGCTTGAGTTAAAAGTTATTAAACTTGATCAAAAGCGTAACAACATCGTTGTTTCACGCCGTGCGGTACTTGAAGAAGAGTATTCTGCAGAACGTGAAGAATTACTTAAAAACCTCGAAGAAGGTGATGTGGTTAAAGGGATCGTTAAGAACCTTACTGACTACGGTGCGTTTATTGATCTTGGTGGTATTGATGGTCTTCTTCATATCACTGATATGGCTTGGAAGCGTGTTCGTCACCCCTCTGAGATCGTAGAAATCAATCAAGAGATTGAAGTGAAGCTTCTCAAATTCGATAAAGAGCGTAACCGTGTATCACTTGGTCTTAAACAACTTGGTGAAGATCCATGGAAAGATATCGCTATGCGCTTCCCTGCAGGACTTCAAACAAAAGGTAAAGTTACTAACATTACTGATTATGGTTGTTTTGTTGAGATCGAGCCAGGTATTGAAGGTCTTGTTCACGTTTCAGAAATGGATTGGACTAACAAAAACGTTAACCCTTCTAAAGTTGTTACAGCGGGTGAAGAAGTGGGCGTTGTGGTTCTCGATATCGATGAAGAACGTCGCCGTATCTCACTCGGTATGAAACAGTGCATGCCAAATCCATGGACTGAGTTCGAGATGAAACACAACAAGGGTGATCGTATCTCCGGTACTATTAAATCAATCACTGATTTCGGTATCTTTATCGGTCTTGATGGCGGAATCGATGGTCTTGTTCATCTTTCAGATATCTCTTGGAGTATGCCTGGTGAAGAAGCAATCCGTGATTACAGCCGTGGTGATGAGCTCGAAGCAATGGTTCTTGCCGTAGATGCAGACCGTGAGCGTATCTCGCTTGGTATCAAACAATTAGACCAAGACCCATTCTCTGCATTCTTAGCAGAGCATGAGAAAGGTTCTTTAGTAAAAGGTACTGTGACAGAAGTTGATGCTAAATATGCAGTTGTTGACTTAGGTGGCGGTGTTGAAGGTAACCTTCGTGCATCTGAAATTTCATCTGAGCGCGTTGAAGATGTTCGTAATGTCTACAATGTTGGTGATGAAGTTGAAGCGCGTTTTGTAAGCGTTGATCGTCGTAATCGTTCAATCGTACTCTCTGTGAAAGCTGTGGATGAAGTAAGCTCACAAGATATCGCTGAGTACAATAATGACAGTCAAGTTGCTACAACATTTGGTGATCTTTTAAAAGAACAAATGAAACAGCAGTAATATTTTTGTAAAAAAATGTAATATTAATAAAACCGTGAGAAGCAAGCTTCTTGCGGTTTTTTCTTTGATCATATTGATTCCTATATGTTTTAAAAATCATGATTTTCTATATTTAATCTTGCGAAACAAAAGAATAAATTGTAATATTCATCAAAATATACATATATTTACTAATTTTCATTAAATCAAACGCTTGAGATACATATATTTAAAGGAGTTAAATAGTGACAAGATCAGAATTGGTTCAACGTTTAAGTGCAAAATATCCACATTGTTCTGTTTCGGAGATAGAAAAAAGTGTGAAAAAGATTTTAGAACAGATTACGGATACTTTAGGAAACGGTGGCCGCATCGAAATTCGTGGTTTTGGAAGTTTTTCTGTTCGTTATCGCGAACCAAAAATTGGTCGCAATCCTAAAACGGGTGATGCAGTTAAATTAAGTGGTAAATATACAACGCATTTTAAACCTGGAAAATTATTGCGTGAGCGCGTAGATGCAAGTAAAGCACATTTTACATTGACAAAATAAGATCACTTAAAATGTTACTTGTTTAAAATATCTGTTGCTAGAATGTAACTTATAAAAGAGTATCTTTATAAAGATACTCTTTTATTTTATTAGGGTCTTGAGTTTGCGGTAAGATATTAGTTACTATTTTTTCGAATTTATTAGAGCATTTTATGCAAGTACCGATCTATTTTATCATTCCTGCTGCGGGGTTTGGGCAGCGCATGGAGAGTGCAACTCCTAAACAGCACCTTCATCTTGCAGGGCAGTCGATTTTGCATCGAACCCTGACTTTATTCGATTTAACACCGGAAATTAAAGGGGGAATTTTGGTGCTTGCTCCGAATGATTCATTTTCCCCAGCAGGGTTTGTCAAACCCATTTGGCGAGTAGAAGGCGGCGTAACACGTTTTGATTCAGTATTAGCAGGAGTGCAATCGTTGAAGGCGGCCTTAGAGCAGAAAGGTGAGCCCATAGACAACGTATGGGTTGCGGTGCATGATGCTGCACGACCTGGTTTAGCACCGTCGGAATTATCAAGATTTTTACAATCAGTGATTGCAGATGCGCCTGAATCTGGCGGTATTATGGCGATTCCTGCACCGGATACATTAAAAATTGTAGATAATAACCATTGTATTACGCAAACACTTGATCGATCAAAAATATGGCAGGCCCAGACGCCGCAAATGGTAAAGTTATCCGTGCTTTTACCTGCGATGGAGCGCGTTAAAAAAGAGGGTGTAAATGCCACTGATGAGGCTTCTGTTTTAGAGTATAATGGGCTCTTCCCAAAGGTATATCGAGGCTATACTCATAATTTTAAGGTCACTTATCCTGAAGATTTAGAGTTGATGAGTCTCTATTTTAAAGAGAGAAAACGATGCGAGTAGGATTCGGGTTTGATGTTCATACTTTTGAAGAGGGTGATCATTTAATGATGGGCGGGGTGAAAATCCCGTTTCATAAAAAATTTAAGGCGCATTCCGATGGTGATGTTGTATTGCATGCGCTTACGGATGCGATTTTAGGCGCAGCAAAAGCTGGCGACATTGGTACATTATTTCCAGATACCGATCCGGCCTATAAAGGGGCAGATAGCCGAAAATTATTAATTGCTGCGTATAAGCGAGTGTTAGACAAAGGATATCAGGTTGGTAATATTGATATTACTATTTTAGCTGAGCGGCCTAAGATTATGCCATATCGCGAAGCCATTGAGCGGACAATTGCTGGAGATCTTGCTATTAGTGTAAACGATATCAATGTTAAAGCGACGACGATGGAAAAAATGGGTTTTGTAGGGAGAGAGGAAGGTATTGCAGCACAAGTTGTGGTTAGTCTCTTTCCAGTCGCTTAAATCGCTTTATTTTTGCCCAAAAGAGAAAAGAGAGTTTATGGCTGATCAAAAGTATCAAAGTCATAACTCGATATATTTATTATTAATAGGATTTAAAAGAGTATGCAAAAGAAGAGAGATATATTTGTAACGAACGCTTTACCATTTGCAAATGGTGATATTCATCTTGGTCATCTTTTAGGCTATGCACAAGCCGATATTTGGGTTCGTTTTCAACGCATGCTCGGAAACAATGTCTATTATATCTGTGCGGATGATACGCATGGAACACCAATTATGCTTAAAGCTGATGAGCTTGGTATCACTCCAGAAGCACTAATTGCGAAAGCTCATGATGCTCATTTGCAAGATTTTGATAGTTTTTATGTGAACTTTGACAACTATTACACAACTCATTCAAAAGAGAATCAGCAATTAGTTGAGGAGATTTATCTAACGCTGAAAGCAAATGGGCTGATTGAAACAAAAATGATTGAACAATTTTATGATGAAGAACGTCAAATGTTCTTACCAGATCGCTTTATCAAAGGTGAATGTCCCAAATGCCATGCAAAAGATCAATATGGGGATAATTGTGAAGCATGTGGAGCGACCTATCGTCCAACGGAATTGATTAATCCATTTTCAGCGGTAACTGGGAAAACACCGGTTATGCGTCCATCTGAGCATTTTTTCTTTAAATTATCAGATCCACGTTGTGTAGAATTCTTGCGGGAATTTTTAGAAGATAAATCACGTTTACAGCCAGAGGCTGCGAATAAGATGCGTGAATGGATTGGTGAAGAAGGCGACTGTAAACTGTCGGATTGGGATATCTCTCGTGATGCGCCTTACTTTGGTTTCCCGATTCCTAATGCTGAAAATAAGTATTTCTATGTTTGGCTAGATGCACCAATTGGTTATTTTGCCTCTTTTAAAAACTATTGTGACCGACAAGGTAATATTGATTTTGAGAGCTTTATTCAACGGGATAAAGCTATTGAAGCGGGTACTGAAATGGTGCATTTTATCGGTAAAGATATTATGTATTTCCACACCCTTTTCTGGCCAGCAATGTTAAACTTTTCGGGACATCGTGTTCCATCGCAATATGCGATTAACGGTTTTTTAACAGTTGATGGTTCTAAAATGAGTAAATCACGCGGAACTTTTATTACAGCACGTTCATATGTGGAACAGAATCTTGATCCCGAATGGTTACGTTATTACTTTGCAGCAAAATCAAGTGGTGTGATTGATGACTTTGACTTAAACCTTGATGATTTTGTGAATCGTGTAAATGCTGATCTTATTGGTAAATATATCAATATTGCGTCCCGTACAAGCCGTTTCATTGAAAAAGAGTTTAATAATCAATTAGGAACAGTATCAGCAGAAACAGATGATCTTATCGAATCGATTAAAGCTCGAGCGGAGAAAATTAAAGCTGGCTTTGAAAATCGTAATTTCGGTGCAGCGCTTCGTGAAATCTCACAAGCATGTGATGATGTAAATGAACATTTTGATCAGATGAAACCATGGGAAATCGCGAAAGATGAGACAAAGCGTGTACAGTTACAAGATCTCTGTACAGGCTATCTAGAAGCGTTTCGTTTACTCTCGCTCTACCTTAAGCCTGTGATCCCTGTGGTTGCCGCGCGTGTCGAAAACTTCTTAAATATTGAGCCACTCTCTTTTGCAACATTAGAGAAATCATTACCTAAAGGGCATAAAGTTGAAGCATATACGCATTTAATGACACGTTTAAATCGTAAGGACTTAGATCGTTTAATTGAAGCAAATAAAGAGGCACTTTCAGCGGTTCGTAAAGATGCTGTAAAAACTGTCGATACAAAATCTGAGAATAAACAATCGAGTAAAGAAGGAACAAAATCAGAAGTGAGTGAATATATTTCGATTGATGATTTTTCAAAGATTGACTTACGTTTAGGGAAGGTCTTATCGTGTGATTTTATTGAAGGTGCCGATAAGCTTCTAACTTTCCAGATTGATCTAGGTGAGGAAAAACCGCGTACTATTTTTTCTGGTATTCGAAAATTCTACGAAGACCCCAAAGCACTTGAAGGTAAATATGTAGTTGTTGTTGCAAATCTAGCACCACGGAAGATGCGTTTTGGTGTGAGTGAGGGAATGATTCTTTCAGCCGCTGCAGATGATTCTTTATCTGTCTTAACGTCGTTAGGTGAATTGAAGCCTGGTGCAAAAATTTCCTAACGTGGACTGATAGGAATCAAAGCTCTTTGGAGTGTTCATTCTTAATAAAAAAGCTAGCGACTTTGTGAAAGGATCCGCTAGCTTTTTTGATGATGATACTATTAAGTCAAAGAGATAAAGACGCTGGCAATACCGAAGTAGATAAAGACCCCGACGATATCACAAATAGAGGTGATTAATGGTCCACTTGCTGTTGCAGGGTCCATATTTAACTTATTAAAGATAAATGGAAGTGAAAGACCAATTAAGCTACCAATCATCACAACCCCAATCATGGTTAATGCGACAACAAATGCAATTTCTGGTCCTCCTCGGAATATACCGATCAATGACACAGCAAGTGCCATGGTAAAACCAAGTAGAGCAGATATAACAATCTCTTTACTCATCATTTTAAACCAATCTTTCATCCGAACTTCACCAAGCGCCATTGCACGAATAACTAATGTTGCAGATTGCGCACCTGCATTTCCTCCACTATCGACTAAAAGTGGCAAGAAAAAGACAAGCGCAACATTGCTTTCAATCAATTCTTCAAATGTTGCGATACCAGCGCCAGAGAAAATATTCATAAAGACCAGAATAATCAACCACGCAATACGTTTGCGATAGAGTAGCCCAATCGTTGCAACTAGAATATTTTGGCTCTCGAGATGATCACTGTTGATTGAGGCCATGCGATAGACATCTTCTGTTGTTTCTTGCTCCATGACATCGAGAATTTGATCCATATGGATTACCCCGATGATCTGATTAGCATTATTGACCACAGGTACAGTAACAAGATCAGTTTTCTGGAACAATTGCGCGACTTGCTCTTGGTCAATATCAGTGGTGACCTTCTTGAGCTTTGTTTTCATAATATCTGCTAATGTTGCATCTCCTTTAGCAGCTAAAAGTTCACGAATCGCGATCACTCCCACTAACACCTTTTCAGGATTGAGAATATAGATATAGTGAATATCTTCTCGTTGGTAGAGGGTTTTTCGTAAATAGTTGATGGTATCATCCACATTTTTATCCATTGGTAGTGTGATGAAATCATCGGACATCAATGAACCTGCTGTTTCGTAACCAAATTTTTTATTACGGTCTTGAATTACCATTTGCTTAACTCCTATCTTTTATTTACATAAAAATAATATTTTGTTAAGCGTCGCTCTGAAGCTAACGCGTGGTATCCACGTAAAAGAGTCGGCAGACTTTAAAAAAATCTACTTTTTTAGATCCAAAAAAACACCCAATCACAGAGTGAGGAGGGTGTTTTTATGACATGATCATCAGTATTGAATTGTATATTCAAAAGATCTGTCAAAGATCGCTCCTCTTTCGTAAAGTTTTAGCACTATATGGCATGGAAGAATTCCGACTACATTAGATACTGCCTTAGCTCGACAGTTTCTGCTGACCCGTTGGTGTCTCTCGACGTTTCTGGGCAGTAGCGTATCTCCATATAGGAGCCTCACCTAACGAGGATAGTTAATAAGAAATCTTATTAAGACAAAATAATTGTGTGCGTAGTATTACCTATCTTTCAAGGATTATCAATGATTTTTGTAAATATAATGATATTAATGATTATTTATTTGTTAAATTAAATGGTATTTTCTCATAGGGTGAAATTTAATATATTGTTTTTTAAAATAAAATTTTAAATGAGGCTTCGAAGAAAAGAAGGCAAAGATAGGGGGTATAATGATTTAGGTGAAATGTTACGCTTTTTAGAGCAATAACTTTCAAAAAATAATCAAAATTTATCATTAAATACAGGAAATTATCCCTAAATGATCGAATATTTAGTACAATTGCGCCTTGAATATGCATGTTAAATAGTAATGTCACCTTATCGAATTATTAGTAAAAGGAAAAAGAATATGAGCGGTTATCCTCTTTTAATTGGTAAAACAGCAGATCATCGAGAACTTAATCTTCTCTCTAATTTGGCCAATCGTCATGGGCTTATTACAGGAGCTACGGGGACAGGTAAGACGGTGACATTGCAAAAACTCGCAGAGAGTTTTTCAAAAATTGGTGTCCCTGTTTTTATGGCTGATGTGAAAGGTGATCTTTCAGGTATTGCGGCCGCAGGCGCGCTCAACCCTAAATTACAAGAACGTTTAGAAGCAACGGATTACCAAGATTGGACGCCGCATGATAACCCTGTGACATTTTGGGATGTTTTTGCAGAAAAAGGTCATCCTATCCGAGCGACTGTTTCCGATATGGGACCGCTTATTTTAGGGCAATTGATGGGATTAAATGAGGTTCAATTAGGAATCTTAAATATCATCTTCAAAGTAGCAGATGATAATGGTTTACTTCTTATTGACTTTAAAGATTTGCGTGCGATGACGCGCTATGTTGCAGATAATGCAAAATCTTTGCAAAAAGAGTATGGTAATATCGCAACTGCTTCAATTGGTGCGATTCAACGTGGTTTATTACAATTAGAAGTTGAAGGCGCTGAGCAGTTTTTTGGAGAGCCGAATCTCGATATTTTTGACTTTATGCGAGAAAGTAATGGTCGAGGAATGATCAATATCTTATCGGCAGAAAAACTCTATCACCAGCCTAAACTATATGCAATGTTCTTGCTTTGGACCATGTCGGAACTTTTTGAACGTATGCCGGAAGTAGGTGATATGGATAAACCTAAAATTGTCTTTTTCTTTGATGAAGCGCATTTACTCTTTAAAGACGCACCTAAAGCGCTCTTGGATAAAATTGAGCAAGTGGTACGTCTGATTCGTTCGAAAGGGGTTGGTATCTACTTTATATCTCAAACGCCATTAGATATTCCGGATAATATTCTTGGTCAACTAGGGAACCGTATTCAACATGCACTTCGAGCATTTACGCCGAGAGATCAAAAAGCAGTTCGAGCAGCAGCACAGACGATGCGTGCAAATCCTAATTTTGATGCAGAAACAGTGATTGGTGAGCTTGGTACTGGTGAGGCGTTAATTTCATTCTTAGGAGAGAAAGGTGCTCCGAATGTTGTCGAACGCGCATTTATTCTCGCACCAGAATCACGAATGGGGATTTTAACACCGGCTGAGATCAATACATTAATTAATCAATCATCTATTTATGGGCGTTATGAAGAGATGATTGATCGTGAATCTGCGTATGAAATATTAGAAAAAGCGGAGCTTGAAGCAGCAAAAGAAGCTGAAATAGCGGCTGCTGTCGCAGAACGAGAAAAAGCGGAAGCAGAGGCTGCAAAAAAAGTACCCGCAGAAGTTGCTGGCGGTGGGTTATTTGGGATACTGAAAGAGTTTCTCTTTGGATCAACGGGGCCTCGAGGTGGAAAAAAGGATGGTCTTGTGCAACAAACAAGTAAAACTTTAATGCGCCAATTGAGCAATGAAATTGTACGTGGAACGCTAGGGGGGCGTAAACGTCGCTAATTTTTTAGCGATGATTAGCGATGATTTTAAACCTTATGTAGAGTAATCCCCAATTTCTGTGGATAAGTTTTGTGATAAACATTTTGTAATTTCTAACGTAGTGAAAAGCCCGCTTTGATAGCGGGCTTTTATATTTGTAAGATAATTACTCAACTTGAACCTTAGCATGATCTGAACGATGATTTTCAGCAAAGATTTTATATTTACGGGCATCATAAAAGAGTCCTAAAATGGCACAGAAAAAGAGTGCAGCAAAGAGCGCCATAAGCGTTGTAATACTAAAGACAGTAAAGCTTGTTAATACACCAAAAATGGCGATAGCAGTTAACATTAAGCTATTTTCAAAGAGATTTTGAATCGCCACTGCAGATCCAACGGTATTAAAGATTCCCCCACGAGTTTGTAGAAGAGCGTTGAGGGGAATAAGAAAACAGCCGCCGCAAGCACCGATCAACAGTAGAATGAGATAAGTTAGAAGGTAGTTTTTTTGTAGTAAAAAGAGAAAAATTAACATACTCATCGTGATGCCGGCAAAAAGGCTGATGCGAATATTGCGTTGATGAATAAAAATTGCCGCAAGTGCTGCACCAATGATGACGCCGACTCCAACAATAACGCTTAGTTGTGACACCATCTCCGTTCCTTCGCCCAAGATGTCACGTACCCAATCATTGAGCAGTAACTTTAATACTGCGACGCCCCCCCAAAAGAGACTTGTTCCCATAATGGCAAAGCGTGCTTTACGATCTTGTAGTAATTTTGTGAGCGTCGTTAAGAATTGGTATGCCACAATTTTAGGCTCGAGTTTTTGTGGAGCGTTCGGAATAATCTTTGGGATAAATCCATTAAAAAATGCTGCGAGAATATAGGCGAAAATTGTTAATGCTAAAGCATGATAAATACTTATCTCAGCAAGGATCCCTCCGACTGCAGAGCCTGCAAGAATTGCCAGAATGGTGGAACTTTCTACTAGACCATTTGCTCTAATCAATAACTTTTCATTTACAAACTCACTTAAAATTCCAAATTTGGCTGGAGAATAGACTGCTGCTCCAAGTCCGACAAAAGCGTAGCAGAGAAAAGGACTAATGCCGGTAAAGAGCAGAAGTACTCCTAAAATTTTGAGACTATTTCCAATCATTAAGATCTTTGATTTTGCAATATTATCCGCAAAAAATCCGACAATGGGGGCGAGCGCAATGTAGAAGATCACAAATGAGCCTTGTAAGATGTAGGTGCTCTCTTTACCATATGAATCGGTTTGTAACATCTCAAGAAGTGCAAAAAAGATAGCATTATCGGCAAAAGCGGAGAAAAACTGCGCATTAACGGTTGTGATAATCCCGCGGTTAAAAAGCTTTTCTCGATTGAAGCCTTGATTAGTCAAAGTTTGAGTTTTGGCAGTCATATTAAATCTCATTTTCCTCATATTTACTTGTTTCTACGAGTGTATTGAGTGTTTGGTAATTAATTTTTCCAGTACCCAAACGAGGGAGCTCAGGGATGAAACGTGTATCTTTACTAATCGCTATTTCCGGTAAGCCTAGTTCTCGTGCTGATTGAGAGAGGGCTTTACGGTCAACATCTGAAGGAATTGTTGAAAACATCACGATCGCTTCACCTTTTGCTTGATCTTTTCGAATCACTGCTGCATGTTGGTAGTCAGGGTAGGTTTCACGAAAGATTCGCTCTGCTGTTTCAAGTGACACCATTTCGCCGGCAATTTTAGCGAATCGCTTCACGCGACCTTCAATGGTTAGGAATCCCGCTTTATCTATATCGACAATATCGCCGGTATCATACCAACCTTTATGATTATCAAGTGTTTCAGTGGAGATTACGCCAGGATGATCGACAAATAGATAACCTTTCATGACATTGTCTCCTTTCACTAATAATCGTCCGCCTTTCTCAATCCCCTCGACGGGAAGTAATTTTGCTTTCATCCCCGGCAATAACTTTCCAAGGCTATCTTCTTTATAGAGTGAAGGAAGATTGATCGAAATGACCGGTGCACATTCAGAAGCGCCATAGCCTTCTAAGATACGAATGCCAAATTTTTTCTGCCATGTAGCTTTAACATTGTCATTGAGTTTTTCGGCACCGGCAACAACATAACGTAGCGATGCAAAATCGGATTGATTAGCGTAACGAGCATAGTTTTGAAGGAATGTTGAAGTTCCAAAAAGTACCGTCGCTCGAATTTCATAAATCATCTCTGGAATAATTCGGTAGTGAAGCGGAGATGGATATAAAAAGGCTTTTGCACCAGAGAGCGTTGAGGTGAGTAAACCAACCGTAAATCCAAAAGCATGAAACAGTGGCAACATTACCATGAAGGTGTCTTTGGGAGAAAAATCTGCCACAGTATGAAGTTGTTCAACATTTGTTAAGATTGAGCGGTTGGTATGAACAACGCCTTTTGGTGTTCCTTCAGACCCAGAGGTAAAAATAATGACCGCCTCATTGTCGGCGCTATTTTTCGGAAGATATTTTAACGGTGATCGTCGCACCCAAAAAGCCCAGAGTTTATCTTTTAAGCGCATTTCAGTTTTGAGATCCTCTAAGAATCGCCAATGAATATCGGGGAATGCGTCTATTAAAAATTGCAGCTTTGCTTCTTTAATAAAACGGCGTGAAGTAATGATTGTTTTGAGTTCGGCAGCGGTAATCGCAGCTTTAATGCCTTCGATGCCCGATGTATAGTTTAACATTGCGCAAACACGATTAATGGCATTTAATCCCAATATCGTTGTTGCTGCGGCAATTGTGTTGGGAAGCATAACCCCAACGCGTTCAGCCTCTTTTGTAAAACGTGAAAAGAGACGTGAAAGTACGAGGCTATGAGTAATAATATCGCCATAGCTCATGGGCCTACGTTGAATATCTTCGATACAGATCGTTCGTTTACCAAAGGTTTTGCGTGCAGTAACAAAGCTCGCAAAAATAGATGTGGGATTAAAGGCATCAAGACGTGTATTCATAAGAATTTCCTGAGTTTTAGTAGCAAGATCATAGCGATCTAATTGTGTTGATTTATCTGTATTTGGTAAATTTTCAAGATGTTGTGGAGCTTTTACCGAAAGAGTAATGTTAGGAAAAGCGCGTTGTTTAATAATGCCTTTCAGTCGGCTGAAATAACTTAATTGCGCACCATTGATATAGACGGGAATAAGAGGTTTACCACTCTTTTGGGCGATAAAAGCCGCGCCTTCGTAAAACTTCATAAAAGTGCCTGTTACAGTGATACGTCCTTCTGGGAAAATCGCGATACTTTCTCCTTTTTGCACATGCTGTAATAACGTCTTAATCGCCATAGGATGTCGCGGATCAACAGTTAAATGGGGAACAAACCTCAGTAGATATTTAAAATACCAACGATTTGCTATGGCCCGATCAATAACAAAGAGTGGGCGCTGTGGAAGATAGACGCCTAGCAGTAAACCATCAAGAAAAGATTGGTGATTACAGATAATAATCCCCTCACAGTTTTGGCTCTCCGGTGCAATAGATACTTCAATGCGATAGAAGAGTTTAAAGAGAATGCGCAAGAAGCTTCTCATGCCTTTATTAATCCTTTTTAAAAATAAATTTTTTAATTCCCATCGCCCATTTTGTCATAAATATTTTTGGTAAACGATAGTTAACTTTTTGTAGGTTAAAGTCTCTTTATTTAGATGTCAAGAAAAAAGTAATCAATCGTTAACTTTTTGTATCTATCTGAAAGACTAGAAAGAAAGATTCTTTATCAATCATTCGATATTTGCTAGACTTAACGTTAACGATCGTTATCTTTTTTGAGGCAAGTATGAAATTTGATTTTTCAAATGAGGGTAGTAAAAGCCGCTATCTTATTGCGGCGCTAACACTGTTTGCGGAACATGGTTATGATCTTGTTTCAGTTCGTGATATTTCAAAAGAGGCAGGTACATCAGAAGCTGCTCTCTATAAACATTTTAAAAGCAAAGAGGAGATGGCACTCTATCTCTTTAGCCTCATTTTAAAAAAATATACCAAAGAGATCGAACGAATTGCTTTAGATACGAATAAGACAACGATTGAGCGGCTTCAAGCGATGCAACGCTATACTTATGCGCTCTATCATGCGGATCCGGCAAGCGTTCAATTTGCATTATTGTCGCAATATAAATTTTGGGCACAAGTTGATGATGCACTGAAACCCCATTTTTGGATGCAAAAAATGCTCGAGCAAGGTATTGAAGCAGGAGAAATTGATAATCAAATCTCCTTATTAACGTTGGTATCACTTTATACAGGTTTAATTTTAGAACCGTTGATTCAATATAATTTCTTTCAAGAAGAACATGCTTCATGGGAGGCATTTACCGAAGAAGTTGCCGGTAGTATTTATAAATTTTTAGCAAAATAGTATCGAGTTGATTTATAAATAATTTTTTAGCTATCGATAAAAAAGGTGCATTTACAAATGCACCTTTTGAGTATGTTTAAACGCCATCACCGATTTTGAATGATAGAAAGGGATTACACCTTCACCGTTAGGATATCACAAGGAGAATCGTTAATGATTGCTCCAGAGGTTGATCCTAGCAAAACACCTAAGCCTGAACGCGTATGTGAACCGATAACAAGAAGATCCGCTTTTAATTCTTCAGCTGCGCGTAAAATGCCTTCTTTGGTTGAAAGTGCTGAAATGACCATAGTATCTGCATCAGGAATGCCGAGCTTCATCGATAGTTCACGCATTGTCTTTTTCGCTTCTGCAATAATTTCACTATCAGATACTTGAGGAATAATAGGCATTAATTCATACCCTGCGCTAATACTGATTCCTTCAAGAATATTGAGAAGTGTAATTTTTGCGTGATTACGTTTTGCCACCACTAAGGCTTGGCGCCCAACTTTTTCTGCATCTTGTGATTGGTCAACTGCTACAAGAATATGTTGATATTCAGTTTCATGTTCAGACATTTTTTGAATCTCCGATATGTGATAAGTAAGTTTCCATTCTACTGTTGAAGAATATAATTTCTTTTTTCGTTATAGCAAGAGATGGGCTTTTTAGCAATTGAAAAGCTTTGAAAAAACGACCTAGATTAAAAAAACGTGTACAATACGGGCACCGATTTATAGCAGAATTTAAATATAAGAGATCATGAGTAAATTAGCGAAAGAAGTTGCACGCCGCCGTACATTTGCCATTATTGCTCACCCCGATGCGGGTAAGACAACAATGACTGAAAAACTCCTTTTATTTGGAGGAGCGATTAATCTCGCAGGTTCAGTTAAGGGCCGAAAAGCCGCGAGACACGCAACTTCTGACTGGATGGAACTTGAACAGCAACGGGGAATCTCAGTGACTTCCTCTGTGATGCAGTTCCCTTATCGCGATTGTATGATTAACTTACTTGATACCCCTGGGCATCAGGACTTTTCCGAAGATACCTATCGTACTTTAACTGCGGTAGATTCAGCATTAATGATGATTGATTGTGCGAATGGGGTTGAAGAGCAGACAATTAAACTAATGAATGTTTGTCGCCTGCGAGATACGCCGATTATTACTTTTATCAATAAACTTGACCGCGATGGAAAAGAACCTATTGATCTTCTTGATGAAGTGGAAGATGTGCTTAAAATCAATTGTGCACCGGTAACATGGCCGATTGGAATGGGGCGTGATCTCAAAGGGGTTTATCATATTCTAGAGGATTATATCCATCTCTATGATTCCACTGAGCGCGGAACAAAAAGTAAAGGGCGCGTTGTTCAAGGGTTAAATAGCTCAGAGCTTGACGACGTGCTTGGAAAAGAACGAGCAGATGCATTTCGTGAAGAGGTCGAACTTGTTCGTGGCGCAAGTCATGAATTTGATCTTGAAGAGTATCTAGCAGGTCGCTTGACGCCGGTCTACTTTGGTTCCGCAATTACTAACTTCGGTGTACAAGAGATGCTCGATGGTTTTGTGGAGATTGCACCGTGCCCTAAAAAGCAAGCAACGCTTACTCGTGATGTGATGGCGGATGAAGAGCCTCTGACTGGATTTATCTTTAAAATTCAAGCAAATATGGATCCACGTCATCGTGACCGTATTGCCTTTATGCGTGTATGCTCGGGGCAATACAAGCCAGGGATGACAGCGCGTCATGTTCGTATTGGTAAAAATATTCGTATTCCTGAAGCCTTAACCTTTATGGCGTCTGATCGTGGGCATTTAGATGAGGCTTATGCAGGTGATATTATCGGTATTTATAATCATGGAACAATTCGTATCGGCGATACTTTTACCGAAGGTGAAGAGTTGAGCTTTAAAGGGATTCCTGATTTTGCACCGGAATTATTCCGCCGTGCACGTCTACGTGACCCTCTGAAAATGAAGCATCTAGAGCGTGGACTTGAACAGCTCTGTGAAGAAGGGGCTACACAGCTCTTTAAACCCCTTCGTAATAATGATCTCATTATTGGCGCTGTTGGTATTCTACAATTTGATGTCGTTGCTCATCGTCTAAAGCTCGAATATAATGTGGATTGTATTTTTGAACACGTGGATGTCTCTACTGCGCGCTGGGTGCATTCAAAAGATCCGAAGAAGTTTGATGAGTTTAAACGTAAAGCAGAAGATAATTTAGCGGTTGATCATCATGGCGAATATGTCTACATTGCACCAACTCGTGTAAATCTACATCTTGCTCAAGAGCGTTATCCTGATATTTCCTTTGATGCCTTCCGTGAAATTCATGGATAGTAAGTTGTAAATATTCTCTGGGAAAAGTAGAAAGAGGTCATCGTTACGTTAAGCAATCAAAAATCGTGAAATCAGCAGTCTTAATAATGAGAAACTGTTTTCACGATTCATACTTTGTTTGATCATGCGGTTAAGATCACTAAAATATTTAATTTCGGTAAGCTTTTGTTTCGATAATTAGTCGCATTATTCGCCTCGAAAAACGAACATGATAGGCTAGAAAACCTATATGATTATTTATAGGGAGGTAAAGAATGGCATCAGGTACTCAAAAAATAAAATCGGTAATGGTTTTAGTAATTGGCGAAAATAGATTAATTATCTGTCGATAATTATTTTAATAAATATTAAATAATTAATGCTGAAGGTGTTGCCCGTAATTTCCAAAATAATTGCTTGGTTCTTGTAAGGTTAGAAAGAGACTATCATTCTGAATTTGCGGATAGAATTGATATATCACTTGCATAGTCGAAGGATTGGGTTTTTACCTTTTTCTATTTCTTAGCCTTATGTTGTCAGTGGGGGCTTGTAGCGCTAAAAAACAAAACCTCGCATGTTTTCTAATATGTTGTTAGCTTGGAATTGAGAATTAAAAGCGAAGATTATTGAAGAAATTATCAAATCTTTAAAGATAATTATCCATCATTCAATACTTAATGATTATTACAAGACATTGATTGTAGAAATAAAAATTAATAATAGTAGAGTGTAAAATTATTAAAATATAATAATCTTTAAAAATATTTACGTAAAGGTTAAAATACTGATTCTTTATAGTGCTTAAAAGTTAATAGGAGATCAGATGAAAAAATTATTAATCGTTTCAGCGCTTGCAGCTGCTTCATTCACATCTATCGCAACTGCTCAAGATTTTGAGCAATATGTATCCGCTAAAGGTGTATTAGCGCACGTAAATAATAAGTTTGAAGATGAAGACGGTCATTTTAAGGAAAATAAAAATGTTGGCGGAATTCGTCTAGCATATGGTGTGATTGTGCCGATGGCAGATAACAATCTTCGTGCTGAATTAGAGTATGGCTACAATGGGAAAGTGAAATATGAGGATTCTTGGCGTGAAGGTGATGGCTTTGCAAAATTCCATAGTAATACAAAATCACAAACATTAATGGTTAATGCTTATTTTGATTTCAATACAGGTTCAAACTGGACTCCTTATGTGGGAGCGGGGATTGGATATGCGCGTTTGAAAAATACGATTGGGCAGACCGGAGATGATGGTTATTTAACATCAAAAAGTAAAGGTAACTTCGCTTGGAACGTGAGTGTCGGTACAACTTATGCAATCGATAAGAATCTAGCATTAGATGCAAGCTATCGTTTTGCAGATTATGGGAAAGTCACACATAAATTTGAAGACCAAACTGAAGGAAAAGTGAAACAACGTGCGAACGAGTTCAACTTAGGGGTTCGTTACTCTTTCTAATTCGTTGCTAATTTAAAGTAACTAATATATTTCAAAGCTTACCAATTAGAAATTGGTAAGCTTTTTTGTGAGCGATTCGATCCTTTACTCTTTATTTTTATAAATGTAAAATTACAATTAATACAATTACTTGTATTAATTATCTCTTTCTCATATTAAGGATTTTTATGAAAAAATTATTATTAACAGTAGCAGTAATGGCGACATTTTCATCAGTTGCAATGGCTCAGGATTTTCAACAATATGTTGCTGGTAAGGGTGTGTTTAATCGTTTGACGAATAAATTTGAAGGATCAAGCTCAGAGAGTGAGAGTAAAAGTGTTGCGGGTCTTCGTTTAGCATATGGTATTGCATTTCCTGTTGGTCAAAATCAAATTAGAACAGAGCTAGAATATGGTTTTAATGGGAAAGCAAAAATAACGATGGATGGTGATAAAAGCGAAACAAAATCCCAAACATTAATGGCAAATTTCTATTATGACTTTAA
Source organism: Ignatzschineria sp. 22MB058224 (assembly GCF_058188435.1). Taxonomy (NCBI): domain Bacteria; kingdom Pseudomonadati; phylum Pseudomonadota; class Gammaproteobacteria; order Cardiobacteriales; family Ignatzschineriaceae; genus Ignatzschineria; species Ignatzschineria sp. 22MB058224. Next base: position 1,598,779 of record NZ_CP187366.1, on the reverse strand, counting down.
TACAGGTTCGAATTGGACCCCTTATGTTGGAGCAGGACTTGGATATGCACGAGTAAAAAATAGTTTAGATTTAGTTGGGTTTCCATCTAGCTATCATGGCTCTGAAAGCAAAGGTAATTTCGCTTGGAATGTGGGGGCTGGTGTTAGTTATGCATTTAATGAAAATTTAAAAATGGATATTGGCTATCGTTTCACGGATTATGGAAAAGTAGAACATACCTTTAATAAAGAAGGATTTGTACCGAAAGGAAAAGTGAAGCTCAGAGGTAATGAATTGAACATTGGTATTCGTTATACTTTCCCTCAATATTAGTTATTTTTTCATAACAAACAAAAAACCACTCTTCATGAGTGGTTTTTTGTTTGTTATAAAAAAGTTAGTAAGTTTTGAGAATTAAATGACCAAAAATTTCAATGGTTTAGCTTTAAATTCACATATATTTAACAAAAAAAACTACTATTTAAAAATATTTATATTGTAAACTAACATTCCTTCTTAATGAGAATGAATATTAGGATTTCAAAATGAAAAAGTTACTTATTATTTCAATGGTTTCAGTCATGGGTTTTGCATCATCAGCAATGGCGCAAGATTTTGAGCAATATGTATCGGGTAAAGGTGTATGGAGCTACGGTACTTATAAGGTGAAAAGTCATAAAGACTCTGAGAAATTTAAAGAGAATAAAAGCGTTGCAGGTATCCGTCTGGCTTATGGTTTAATCTTCCCAATGGGCGAAAACACTCTTCGTGCTGAATTAGAGTATGGTTTAAATGGAAAGCAAAAAATGAATAAGTCATTTTTTGATGGTGATGAGCATGTCGAACTTAAAAACAGTATGAAGTCTCAATCATTAATGGCAAATGTCTATTATGATTTCAATACAGGTACAAACTTTACACCTTATATTGGTGCTGGTATTGGTTATGCCCGCTTGAAAAATAGTGTTGGGTATACAGATGCTGAAGAAAGTTTCTCAATGTCAAAAAGCAAAGGTAATTTTGCTTGGAATGCTTCAGTAGGAACAGCTTACAAGATTGATAAAAATCTTGCATTAGATGTGAGCTACCGTTTTACTGATTATGGTAAAGTGAAATTTAATGCTTCAGAAAATAATGTTAAAGCAACTTCTAAACTTCGTGCAAACGAATTGAATCTAGGTGTTCGTTATACATTCTAAGAAAGTACATTCCACTTTTTGAATTATTAATTCATAATCCTTATATAAAATAAAACCTTACGAACATAGTGAAAGTATATTACTATTTTCGCAAGGTTTTTTATTGCTTACCAATTGAGCGGTTTTTATGAAAAACCGTTAAGATAGCTCTATTGTTGATTAGAAAATAGTGGAATAATATTGATGAAAAGTGAGCGAATATCTCTTGAGAATATTGGTACCGAACAGGTTAATCCTCGTACAAAGCATATTGATCAACTCTCTACTGTTGAGATGGTGAGATTGATTAATCAGGAAGATCGCTCAGTTATAGATGCGGTAGAAGCGGCAACAAATGCTATTGCTAAGAGTATTGATGCGATTGTTGTATCGCTCAATAATGGTGGTCGGTTAGTCTATATTGGCGCAGGGACTTCTGGGCGTTTAGGCGTTTTAGATGCCTCGGAATGTCTACCAACATTTGGTGTTGGGGAAGAGAAGATTATTGCTCTGATTGCCGGCGGTGATCGTGCTCTACGGCATCCTGTTGAAGCTGCGGAAGATAATTGTTTGTTTGCAGTGGAGGATTTAAAATCAATTCATTTTAATCAGCGAGATATTCTCTGTGCGATAGCCTCATCAGGGCGAACACCTTATTGTATTGCAGGGCTTGAGTATGCAAAAAGAATTGGAAGCAAAACGATTGCCTTAACCTGCACAGCAGAGAGCCCAATGGCGGCAAGAGCCGATATCGTAATTGAAGCGATTGTGGGGGAGGAAGTCATTACTGGTTCTACACGCATGAAGTCAGGAAGTGCTCAAAAGATGATCCTTAATATGCTTTCCACTGGTACGATGATTAAATTGGGTAAAGTTTATCAAAATCAGATGGTTGATCTTCGGGCAACCAATGCAAAGCTGATTGAACGTGCGCGTAAAATGGTGATCTATTTCACCGATTGTGAATATGAGCGCGCCGTGGAGCTTCTAACGGCAGCGAATAATCATGTGAAAAGTGCCATTGTAATGGAATTATTAGATGTTGATTTTTCGGAGGCCGAGCGACTTCTCCAAATGTATAATGGTAGTGTGCATCGGCTCTTAAAGAACGATGAGTCAGTAAAAAGGATTGAATAATGTCACGACAGTTTGCAGTTGGGATCATGACTGGTACATCGCTAGATGGAGTTGATCTTTCATTGGTCGTGCTTAATGGTGCGGAGGAGAATATTACTTGCGAGCTTTTACATTTTATCTCATTACCTTTAGCGAATGATTTAAAGGAGCGGCTGCAAGCAGTTTGTCATGATGATACGGCGAAAGTCTCGCAAATCTGTTCATTAAATTGCGAACTTGGGGAGCTTTACAGTGAAAGTGTTACAGTGCTGTTGAATGAGGTGAATGAGCTGAAAAAACATGAACCTCTTCGCTTTCAAGACTTTACTGGGGAGCTCGATTTTATCGCTTCCCATGGGCAAACGATTTACCATCTACCACAAACAAAAGCGCAAAGAGAGGGGCTTTGTCGTTCAACCTTGCAAATCGGTGACCCATCGATGATGGCGCTTACACATCAAACTGATGTTTACTTTAATTTTAGGATGATGGATATTGCCGCTGGCGGAGATGGTGCGCCACTTGTACCAATGACGGAGTGGTTTTTATATCGTGACGCTTCTAAAAACCGATTATTACAAAATATTGGTGGAATCGGAAATGTAACGGTTTTGCCGAGCAACAGTACGATTGATGATCTATGGGCATTTGATACGGGACCGGGAAATATGATGATCAATGATGCTATGCAGTTACTATTCAACAGGTCATATGATGATAATGGGGAAGTGGCGCGTAAGGGAACGGTTATCCCAGAATTTTTAGCAGAGCTCAAAGCGCATCCATATCTATCGGAAAAACCTCCCAAATCGACTGGTAGAGAACTATTTGGACAAGATTATACTAAGCAGCTTCTTTTACAATATCAGTCCTATTCTCCGGAAGATATTATTCATACGTTAACACGTTTTACGGCGTATTCGATGGCTGAGAGTTATCGTCAATTTATTTTTCCGACTATTGAGGTTGATGAGGTTATTGTCGGGGGCGGTGGTGCTTATAATTCTGCACTGATGATATGTTTACAAGAAGAATTACCCAAAATATCTGTATTGACGAATGAAGATATCGGTATTTCTAGTGATGCTAAAGAAGCTGTTGCGTTTGCGTTACTCGGTTATTTGGCGAAACTTGGGCAAGCGGGGAATGTTCCACGTGCAACCGGTAGCCATTTGCCGCTGGTGCTAGGTCAAGTTTGTCCTAATCCATTCCCGCAAAATAAGAATTGATGGTAGAATATTGCCATTGAAAACGAGTTCAATTGATAGTTAGTGACTAAATATTTTTTATTTAACTTCAAATAGTTAAAATTCAATTGTTACGGAAAAAACTGATTTTTAATCAAACGTTAACCTATCGACGCTATTTTAGGAGGTTCACATGTCTGAAACGGTCAACTCACAACAAGATGCACCCATTTTAGAGTTAGGAATTACAGAGTGGCGTTCAGAAAAGAATGATCACGACAATATCGTTCGTCATCTCGAAGCAGGCGATGTGCTCTATTTTCCATCACTTCCTTTTATTTTAACGTCTGAAGAATCGGCCCTGTTAGATCCTGCTTTAGTTAGTCCTAAGCGTAAAAATATCATGTATCAGGCGGACAAAGATGCTATTCGCGGCGTTGCTGATAATGTATCAGATGCTCAACAAGCGGCATTAAAAGGATTATTAAAACGGTACGCTGAGTCGAGTTATCGTCTATTAACGGATCTTATTCCTGAGTACAAAGGCAAGCTTCATAGCCCAATGAATACGTTACGACTTAATGCGATTGATGAGTGGAGTGATAGTCATTCATTCCGTAAAGATGACCGCCGTCTACATGTGGATGCATTCCCATCGCGTCCTCTTCATGGTAAACGTATTATTCGTATCTTTAATAATATTAATCCTAATGGTATTCCTCGTAAATGGCGTGTTGGTGAAGCATTTCCGAAATTAGCCAATCGTTTATTACCTAAAACCAAGTCGTATTCGAGTTTAGGTGCATCATTGTTGGATAAGTTACAGATCACTAAAAGTCGTCGAACTCATTATGATCATATTATGCTGCAATTTCATGATCTGATGAAAGAAGATGAAGATTATCAAAAAAATGGTATTCAATGGGATGTCAATTTTATGCCGGGTTCAACTTGGATCTGTTTCTCCGATCAAACGCCACATGCGGCAATGAGTGGGCAATTTATGCTAGAACAGACTTATCAGCTGGATGTCGAAGATATGGTTAATCCTGCGCAATCGCCTTTAAAGATATTAGAGGGAATGATTGGAAAGCCGCTTTTATAAAAGCCTTATGAATAAAACGGAATAAAACCGTTTTGAGTTTTCTGCACTATCCTATAAAAAATACTGATATTCTACATGTCAGTATTTTTTTGTGATTTTATCTACAACTTATTGATAATATTCTACTTGTTAGTAATTAAAATAATTATTGAGGGATAATACGTCTATTATGTATGAAGCAACAATGTTATTAGTCACGCTCGCTGGGATTCACTTTATGGCATTAGTAACACCGGGGCCTGATTTTTTCTTAGTGACGCAAATCGCTGTCAGTCATTCGCGTAAAGATGCATTGATGACTGTTCTAGGTGTTACGATGGGGGTTGCTGTTTGGGCGATTGTCGCATTGTTGGGTTTACATGTACTTGTGGAAAAATTCCCCTGGATTCAAACGATTCTTTTTGCAGGTGGGGCAATGTATCTAACTTATTTAGGAATTCTCCTAATTAAAAGTGGCTACAAACAGATTAAGACTCCGAAGCAAGCGATGGCAGAGATGCTTGATAATCCTTTAGAAGAAGGGGTTGTGGATATTGATCTACCTTCCAAAAACAGTACTCGTTGGCATCTTTTTCTCAAAGGACTCTTCACCAATCTCTCGAACCCTAAATCATTAATCTATTTTGGCAGCGTCTTTGTGATTTTTGTCGGCGATCATATTTCCAATGTAATGCGCGTTGAGATCTTCTCATTAGTAGTAATTGAGACATTTCTTTGGTTTTGTGTTGTTATTTTACTCTTCTCAATGCCAAAGCTTAAAGCAATGTATCAGCGTGCCGGCGGTTATATTGATGGGATTGCCGGAATCTTCTTTATTGGATTTGCGATTAGTCTCTTTTATCAAGCGGCTGTACAGGTGATAAATCAGTAGGATAGAAGTTATTATCCTGCCGTGCGCAGAGTTATCCATAACCTTGTCCTAAGAAATTGTGGATAAGAGAGAAGTTATCCCAATAGAGAGTTGAAAAAAGCGAATAGATCTTTACACTATTCGCTTTTTTATGATGATCAAATTCTTCAAAAGAATGGTTATTGTGGAACCGATTGATACAGTGAAATGGTATCTTCAATATGCTGCTGCAAAATTGTGACACCTTTTACTGCATCTTTATGCAAAAGCGCATTATAAAGTTCACGATGAATTTCAACAAAATGGGATACATCGCTTAATTTACGCATGGTTGTGCGCGTCTCATAGATCGATTCAAAGAGCTGTTGATAAAGCGTTTCGACAATATCCACAAGTGCACTATTATGACTTGCTTTCACGAGTGCTAAATGGAAACGAAGATCCTCTTTTGTTGCCGCTTTATGGAGTTTAATCCGCTCTTCAAGCGCGATTAGTGCCGTTTCAATGGCTTCTAAATCCTGATTTGTCGCCCTTTTTGTTGCGAGAATAAAGGCGCGAGTTTCTAAGCCTTCTCGAATTTCTAAAAGCTCGATAATATCGGCCGAGTGAATATTTAAAAGGCGATAGCGTAAGCGGCTTAAAATAAGATCTTTATCGCTGTGGGTTAAAAAGAGTAGCCCTTCTTTATCAAGGAAAATACTTTCAGCGACAAGAAGTTCAACGGCCTCTGTCACATCTTTGAGCTCTTTGTTGAGCTCTGTTGAGAGTTGCTCGATGGAGGGTAAGATCTCTCCGGGTAGAAAAACGCCAGATTCAATCATTTCCATAATATCTACAATCACTTCTTCATGGGGTGGACGCTCAACAGCTTTCAATTTCATACTATATTCCTCCTATAGAATGATGGTCGATTTGAGTCTTTTTATAAGTGTATAGGATGACTCATCGTATGGGATAAACCACTATGCGCAGTCTATTTATTATTATTGTTGTATGAGAACCGATCGCATGATTATTTTTGATAGGCTTGTGTATTTAAAAAATCGGAACAATTTCACTTTTGCACAAAAGTGCGTTCTGCGCAATAAATATTTTTACAAGGCCTTATGGCGAACAATAAAAAAGCACTCTTGAAGTGAGTGCTTGGTCGATATTATTTTATGGCTAACAGTGTTAGAAACTATAGTTAAGACCTAATGCGAAGCTCGATAAGGTAGAGCGGTTTGTCATTGGGCTATCTTTTACATCACTTGGGAGGAATTTAAATTCCATACCACCAAAAACGTGGAAGTTATTTGTCGCTTTGACAGTCATACCAATGCCGATATGAGGTGTTACAGAGCTGCCTGGGCGATATTGACGAATCCCTGTACGCATTGATTCAGCTGCTGAAACTCCATAGTAGTAGCGATTGTGTTTTTTATCATCCCATGTTAATCCGGCGCGTGGAACAAGATTAAAATGATCATTGACACGATAGATATATCCAACATTTGCATTCGCCACCATATCTTTACTTCGGCCAAGAATATCGCCACCGATATCAGCACTCACAAAGAGGTTATTATCAAAGCGATGGCTAATACCCGCACCGAGTTGAATGGTTGATTTACGGCGATCTAATCCATTGAACGGCCAATGAGAATCTCCCGGTTTAAAGCTTAATGATTGATAATTTAAGTGGAGATCAACCTTTGTATTATTAATATCAATGACATCAACACCGAGTTTTAGCCCTTTAATGAAAAAAGCGCCTGATTGATACTCTAAATGGGGCACAGGAACCCAGTCAGAATTATCACCGACATACGGTTTTTGTTGATAACCAACCCCTACGCCGAGGCTTAAATTGCTCGTCTGAGCGAATGCAAATGAACTAGTTGTTATAAAGAGGCTCGCAATTAGTAATTTTTTCATATTAGTTTTGTATTTTTTTAATAGCGTTATTCGGTAATGAAAGCGTGTTAAAAGATCGCTCCCCATCATTCCATTATAAGATTATGGACTTATATTAATTGTAAAAAGGATTGAAGAAAAGCGAGTTTAATAATATTTATATTCCATAATGTTTTATTACTTAGCCGTATTTGCCGCAATATTGATGGCTTCCCATGTTGTTGTGAAGGGAGGGGCATATCCTAAATCTAAAAGCCCTAACTCATCGGTAGTCAAACCTGCATGAATTGCTACTGATAAAGCATGCAGTCTGAGTGCCGCATCCTTTTTTCCAAAGATTTGTGCACCTACCAATACTTTACTTACTCTATGATAAACAAGTTTAATGGTGAGTATCTCTTGCTCGGGATAGTAGTTGGTATGGTTGGGCGTTGTCACTAAGGTCGTTTTGAAATCATCCCCAATGGTTGCTGCCATTGTCTCTGTTAGTCCGGTGCTGCCGGCCTCATATTGTCCAGCTTTAATAAGGCTTGAACCAAGGCTTCCGGGATAAGCGATATAATGTTCTCGATCTGAAACGATATTGCTTCCAATGATCCGTCCCAGTTTATTAGCTGAGGTTGCTAAAGGAATATAACGATCCCCTAATAGACGATGAGGAACAGTGGCACAATCACCGGCACTAAAGACATTAGGGATCGATGTTTCACCATATTGATTAATAATGATGGCGCCATTTGGGAGTTTTTTTAAACGCGTATCGGTAATAAACTCGGTGTTTGGATGAAATCCAATCGCGACAACAATCGCATCTGTTTCAATACATTCTTTGTCTGTAACAACGGCATTCACAGTCTTTTTATGGCTTAAAAAGCTTTTAACAAGCTGGTCTTTTTTAATGGTGATATTTTCTTCTGTCAGTGCATTTTCAATATATTCTGAAAATTCATGATCAAAAGGCCCGTCCATGATTGCCGCACTATTTTGGATGAGTGTCACTTTTTTGCCAAGTTGTGCTAATTGATCTGCCACTTCAACACCAATAAACCCTCCGCCAACAACAGTGATTTTATGGTAGCGGTGAAGATTTCTTTTAAGTACTTCCACATCTTTTAATAATGTATGGAGATAGACATTTTCTGCATTCATTTCTGGGATATTGAGGCGATTGGGCAGGGCACCCGTAGCGATCATCAGTCGATCATATGACAGTGTTTTTTGACGGTTGCTTTTTAGATCTCTGATCGTAACGAATTGTTGGTCGAAATCAATCGCAGTTGCTTCCGTTTCAAGAAGGAGATTTATGCCACTTGCCATAATTTGTTCTGGCGTACGAGCGAACATTCGTTGAGGATTGGTAAACTGCTCTCCCAAATAGTAGGGCAATCCACAAGCACCAAATGAGATATAGTCCTGCTTTTCAATGACGGTAATATTGGCTTCGGGGTTTTCACGTTTTGCCTTTGCAGCAACGCTCATCCCCGCGGCAATTTCACCAATAATAATGATATTTAATGATTGTGGCATCTCTCCTCCCAATATTTTCTGCTGATCAATCGAATTAAAGTGATGGATTTAGGTGTTCTTGCAGCCAAACTGCAATATCTTGTATTTCGTCATTGATGACCTCATGGCGCATCGGATAATCATGCCAAGTGGTTTTGACACCACGATGACGCAGGAATGTTTCTGCTGCTCGTCCAAGTTCGATATTCACGACATCATCCATTGTGCCATGAAGATGAAGTGTTGGAATCTGTTTTTTATCATCCCCGATATTGAGGGACTCATCAAATGTTGCACTATAAGTAGAGAGTGCCATCACACCACCAACATTTTTTTCATCAGCGATAAATGCAGTATTAAGTACAACTGCACCGCCTTGTGAAAATCCTGCAAGAATAATACGTTCGCGCGGAATCCCTTTAGCGACTTCTGTTTCAATGAGTGAGACCACATATTGGCTCGATTCATCAAGTTCCGACTGCTTAATCTCGCGGGGCGAAGTCAGTGCGATAATGTCATACCATGAAGGCATCGGGAAACCATTATTTAAAGAGACAGGTCTTACCGGCGCTTGTGGCAGAATAAAACGCGTTGTTGGAAGAATATTGCGTTGTAATATCTGCGCAACAGGTAAGAAATCCTCTTTTGAAGCACCTAGGCCATGGAGCCAAATAACGGCAGAATCAGCGTGTGCTTTGGGTTCTAAAATAATGGGGGTTTCCATAAATGTCATCTCCTATGTTGAATGATAAGTTGGGGCAATTACGCATCAAAATGAGGATCAAATCCTAGACTATCGCCGACATTTTTGATCATTTCAAGCCATGTAGGAATCACAAAGCTTGTCATAAGTGGTGCAAAATCATAGTGATCGCACTCTTTTGGGGTAATCCAAATTGCTTCGGCAATCTCGGAACTTGGCATAATCTCTTTGAGTTCTGGCAGTAGTACCATAAAAAGATTAGAGCGAATAAAGTACCCAGGCTCATTTGCAGCGGGCGCTTCATATGTTTGGATAAAATGGGCTAAAGCGGGTGGAATTACGAGATTAACCTCTTCTTGTAATTCTCGTAACAGCGCCTCAATGGGTGTTTCACCTGCATCAATTTTTCCACCGGGAAGCATATACTTGTGGGTGTTTTTTTTCCGCACCACTAGTAAACGTCCTTTGGGATCAATAATAATTCCCGCAGCGAGAATAAAGAGTCGATTTTCATCAATAGTCATAAATTTTTCGATTATTAAAAAGGGAAAGATCCATTGTAGGATATTTCGGAATTTGATGTGAAATTCCCGTTTTTTATAGAATATTTTTGCATAAAATAGCACCGTAAATCATGTAAAATTGCGTAAAAAGCGGTATTATGAAGGAAGTTTTAGTGAGGGCATTGAATAAATCGATAGTATCCTGATAAGACCAAACAGGGAATTGTCGGCAATGTGATTTCAATAATCGAAAAGTATAAGGAGCAGCAATGAGTGAACTCAATTTCCAAGAAGGTTTAATTGTTGAAAACCGTGATCATGCTATTTTTATGGAAGTGAATTTTAAAAGTGATGATCTAGAAGCGATTAAAGAGGCAATTGCCGGTCTATTAGCACGTCAAAGATCCTATATTTCTCGTTATTCAACGTGTGGCTTGCAAATAGTTGTGGCTTTTGGACGCGATGCTTGGACAAAACTTTCCGGAAACGCTAATAGTGCCCCTGAGCTTGTTGATTTTAGAGAGCTTGGTTACGGCATGGCAAAGGCAACTCAACGCGATATGTTTGTCCATATTAACTCTCATTCTCATCGTATTAATTTTTCAGTTGCACAAGATTTTGTAAAACTCTTTAAAGGTCTCGTCACTATTGAAGAGGAAGTTCATGGATTTAGATGGTTAGAAGCGCGTGATTTAAGTGGGTTTGTCGATGGTACTGAGAATCCAAAAGGTGCAGAAGATCGTATTGATGTCGCGGTAATTAATGATGGCATTGATGCCGGTGGTAGTTATGTGATTGCGCAAAAATGGGTGCACTCTCTTGAACAGATCGAACACTTTGACCTTAAAACACAAGAGAATGTTTTTGGTCGCACAAAAGTGGATGACATTGAGATGGATGATGATGAGAAACCTGTTGGTGCACATACAGAACGTGTGGTGATTGACGAAGATGGTGAAGAGCTTGAAATTGTTCGCCACAGCTTGCCGTACGGTTATGCAAGCGGTGAAAAAGGCCTCTACTTCTTAGCTTATAGTGCTGAACTTACCCGTTATGAGAAGATGCTTGCTCGGATGTTTGGTGAAGAGGATGAAAATTTTGACCATATGTTGTCGTACACGCATGCAGTGACAGGTAGCTTTCTCTATGTGCCATCACTGGATCAGTTAGAAGAGATTGGTGCGGCTTAAATAAGACGCCGTAATCAAGAAAGAGTCTTAAGAATTGAAAGCGTTACCGAAAGAGTAGCGCTTTTTTAATAACTACGGGATAAGTGTAAATCTGTTATAGTGAATGTAGGGATTTATATAGATAGTGGTCGATAATCCCTTGTTTTGGCAAGTTTTACAATTTGGCTCAATTTTACAAAGGAGTTTATATGTTAAAAGTGTTGCAATCCCCCGGTAAATACGTTCAAGGTCCTAATGCACTTAAAGCGATCGCAGAGTATATCAAGCCACTTGGCAAAAATGCATTCGTGATAGCCGATGAGTTTGTCTTTGGGCTTGTTGAGTCAATGGTCAAAACAAGTATGGAGGCGAGTGGCTTGACCTATCACAAAGCGATCTTTCACGGCGAATGCTCGCAAAATGAGATTAAGCGCCTTGGTGAACTCTTTGTAAAGAGCGGAGCAGATATTGTAGTTGGTATTGGCGGTGGTAAAACCTTAGATGCAGCTAAGGCAGTTGCTTATTATGGCGAAGTACCGATTGTGATTGCCCCAACAATTGCTTCAACAGATGCTCCAACTAGTGCTCTTTCGGTGATCTATACCGATAAAGGTGAATTTGAGAGCTATCTTATCTATCCGAAAAATCCTGATGTTGTTGTGATGGATACCGCAATTATCGCCAATGCGCCGGTACGTCTCTTTGTTGCGGGAATGGGGGATGCATTAGCAACCTATTTTGAAGCAAAAGCCTGTACCGATGCCCAAAAACCAACGATGGCGGGGGGGTTAACAACGCGTGCGGCGATGACGCTAGCAACGCTCTGCTATGAAACGCTTTTAGAAGAAGGGCTTAAAGCAAAATTTGCCGTAGAGAGTAAAGTCAGTACTAAAGCGGTTGAAAATATTGTAGAAGCAAATACACTTTTAAGCGGTTTGGGATTTGAAAGTGCGGGATTAGCCGCGTGCCATGCGATTCATAATGGTTTAACGGTGATTGAAGAATGCCACAATATGTATCATGGTGAGAAAGTCGCTTTTGGAGTTTTGGTACAACTAGTGCTGGAAAATAGTCCGTTAGAAGAGATTGAAGAAGTCTTAGAGTTCTCCACATCGGTAGGATTACCCGTGACATTTGCTGAACTAGGCTTTAACGATGATGCACCGAATTATCATGAAAAACTCAAAGCAGCCGCGAAACTGAGTTGTGCGGATACTGATACTATTCATAATATGCCATTTTCAGTAACGGAAGAAGATGTTTATGCAGCAATGATCACAGCAGATCGCCTTGGTCGCGTTTGGTTGCAAAGTGAAGAGTAGGCAACATGTTTGAGGATCGATCGATAACTGACCGATAGAAAATAAACACAAATTGCTAATAACAGGGTAGAGCCATCGAGAATCAATATCTCGATGGTTTTTTTATTGCTACTACAAAAGATCCTTTCATTAGATTGGCATAAAAATTATTATAAAAACCCCATAAAACTCCCATAAAAACCCCATAAAACCCCATAAAAAACAGCATTCGTAAAAGAATGCTGTTACTTTTTTAAAGTGTTCGGTATTGCTAATAATTACATTGCAGCCTTAAAGATATTTTCAACGTCTGCTTGTGTACCTTGAACAGGATTTGTTGCAGAACAAACATCAAGTAACGCATTTTTTGACAGAAGCGGAATATCTTCTGCTTTTGCATTAAGAAGTGTTAAGTTCGCAGGGATATTGATCGCTGCTGAAAGCTCACGGATTTTTGCAATTGCTGCATCTGCAGCTTGCATATCGCTCATGCCTTCAACATTGATGTGCATTGCTTTTGCCACATCTTTCAGACGACCTGACGCTGCTGATTTATTGAAGTCTAAAACGTGTGGAAGAAGTACAGCGTTACAAACACCGTGTGGTAAGTCATACATACCGCCTAGCTGATGCGCCATTGCATGTACATAACCTAAAGAAGCGTTGTTAAACGCCATACCCGCTAAGAATTGCGCATAGGCCATATTGTCACGAGCTTCGATATTATCGCCATTTTCGACCGCTGTTTGAAGATTATCTACGATTAAAGTAATCGCTTTAAGGGCACAAGCATCCGTAATAGGATTTGCTGCTGTTGAGATATATGCTTCGATTGAGTGGGTTAACGCATCCATCCCTGTTGCCGCTGTTAAGCCTTTTGGCATACCTTTCATCATGTGTGGATCGTTCACAGAAAGAATAGGCGTTGAATTTTTATCAACAATGGCCATTTTAACATGACGCTCTTCATCGGTGATGATGCAAAAACGGGTCATCTCACTTGCCGTACCCGCAGTTGTATTAATGGCAACCATTGGTAATTGTGGTTTTTGTGTTTTATCTAACCCTTCAAATGCACTAATGTCATCGCCATTTGTCGCACAAAGTGCGATTCCTTTAGCACAATCATGTGGTGAACCACCACCAAGTGAAATGACGAAATCACATTTTTCAGTTTTTAAAATTGCTAAACCATCCGCAACATTTTTTGTTGTTGGATTAGGATTTGTACCATCAAAAACAACCGCTTGAATATCTACTTCGTTTAAAAGCTTAATGACTTCATCAGCCATTCCTGATTTAGAGAGAAAATGATCGGTGACGATTAAACCTTTTTTGAAGCCATAGCCTCTTAACGTTGCAACAGCATCTGCAAGGGCGTTTTCACCAATCACGTTTACCGGTGGCATAAAGAAAGTGCTACTCATAATTTTACTCCTTATTTTTAGCGTATCGCTAAGTTGATTTAAAAAAATCACGGTCATATAGCACTGACAAAGATGTTTTTTATTGTCATTACTATATATAAATTTGTAAATTATATAGTATCATTATAAGCCCATTAGATATGAACTTGTAGGGATATATCTGCCCAAAGTTTGATGTATGGCTTTTTTTTAACAATTTTTAAAAAATAGATATTTATAAGTATTTGTAAATATTGATTATTGTGCCGATTTAGAAGCAATTGCTGTTGCTGATTTACTCTTTGAATGATGCGCTTTATCTTTATTGTTCCAGGCTTGAATAAGCGTTGTAATATAGACGGTAAAGATCGGGAAGATGGTAATGCCGGTGATGGCTAATACCACAGTACTCACCTTGCCAACGCCGGTAACAGGGATAATGTTAGAGCCTAATGTTGTCATGGTCATTGATGCCCACCACAGCACATCATAATAGCTTTTCACCATGGGGTTTACAGGCGCTTCAAAGAGGTAAAAGATCAGTGTTTGAATGTAGGCAATAGAGATAAAAATCGAGAGATAAGCGATAAAAAGCCCAGTGATCCGATTACTGATAAGGAGATTGACTAATAAAATGAGTGCTACAACGCCGCGAATAATGGGGAGGAATTTAAGGAGATAGAGCACATTCGTACTGAGATCAACTTGATAGTAGCCTAAAATATTGAGATATGGAATTGATAGCGGTACTAATAGAAAGTAGCGTTTAAAGTACTGCGCTTTGTCATCCGCAATCAGCATTAGTAAAGAAAAGTCGATTAAAAAATAGATACAGATCCAAAACTGCAATCGTGTCGGTGTAACATCTAAATTACGCTGAATATTTGGTAGATCCACAATTGTAATATCGATAATGAGGATAATTGAAGCGATAATCGTGAGTGTGTAGAGTAGTTTTTTTAAAAAGAGGCGAAGATTAAGCGCGCGATTCATGATTAATTAGCCCATATGCCATAAATTTAAATGATTTGTAAAATCTGTTATTCCATCAATTATACGCATATCTCCGGCGAGACGATAGCCGACCAGTAAATGTAATTACAAGGTTTTGCTAATCATTTTATTTATTTTTACGTTGCAGAAAAATATCTTGGTAGGTATTTTTTTACAAAAAATAACAGATGTTTGATAATATTATTCAATATAGTCGTCTTATTTTTAAGTAGTTTTTACTAATGATCAAAGGATTGATTTCGCGATGTCTGATCAATTTACTCGAGAGCTTCTTTACCAACTTCATCCCCAAAAGGTACGAGAATTAATTCGTGAAGGACGTATCCGTCAACCAACGGCTGGCATTTCTGCTGGTTTTGCTCAAGGTAATTTAGTGGTTCTTTCTAAGATACATGCTTATGATTTTCTTCTTTATATTCAGCGTAATGCCAAAATATGTCCAATATTAGAGGTGAGTGATGTCGGATCACGGGAGTTTAAACACTCGGCAAAAGGATCTGATATTGCGCGCGATATTCCTCGTTATTGTCTTTATCGTGATGGTGTTTTAGAAGGTGAAGCGGAATCAGTAGAAAAATATTGGCGCGATGATCTTGTCAGTTTTCTGTTAGGGAGCAGCATTAGCTATGAAATGGCATTGATGGATGCGGGTATCGATGTGCGGCACCTTGAAGATGGATTGAATGCACCGATCTATATTACCAATCAACCGACCCAATCCGCGGGTATTTTTAGTGGACCAATGCTCGTGAGCATGGTTCCCGTTCCTCGACAGAAATTAGTAAAAGCCGTGACAGTAACGAACGCGCTGACTGATGTTTATGGTGCGCCGGTGCATATTGGCGACCCTTCGATGCTTGGGATTACCGATCTATTTAATCCCGATTTTGGTGATACGATCATTTTACGTCCTGATGAAGTACCGGTGTTTTGGTCATGTGGCATTACAGCACAATATACGGCGATCTCTGCCAAACTCGATTTTGTGATTACTCATGCGCCGGGACATATGTTTATCACCGATATTAAAAATGGGGATCTTTTTGCTTAGCTCCCAAAAGAGTAACATGGTGTTTTAAATCATCATTTAAGCGGACAATTGTCCGTATTTGCCCCAATTGATCTTGTAAATCTGCTAGAATCGAGTTTTATTTCATAATGCGTATTCTTACATTTTACAACTGGGGCAAGTTATGTCTGATCAGAACTCGAAAACTTTATATAGCGCACTTTGGGCATCGGCAGATATTCTGCGCTCAAAAATGGATGCCAACGAATATAAAAATTATCTTTTAGGCATTATCTTCTATAAATATCTCTCCGATAAAATGCTCCATTACGCTGCAACACAGCTCGAAGATGAGATCGAAATGCTACTGCCGGCGGAGATATTAGCAAAATTCACCGGCCACGCTCGGGAATCATTAAACTTTAAGCAGGAAGTGTATCGTGCCGCGTATGAAAATCCGGACATTCAAGACGATCTGAAAGATGCGTTAAAGGAGGAGTTCTCCTATGTGATTGCGCCGGAATATACCTTTACCGCACTGATTAGTGCAGTGTTTAGCCAATCTTTCCAGCTCGAAAGTTTACAACAAGGCTTTCGGAATATCGAGCAATCATCCGATGCTTTTGCCAATCTCTTCCAAGATATTGATCTCTACTCCCGTAAATTAGGCTCAACACCTCAAAAGCAGAATGAAACTATCTCCGGCATTATGAAAGCCCTTGCCGAGATCGACTTTGCAGGTCATTCGGGCGATATTCTCGGCGATGCGTATGAGTATATGATTGGGCAGTTTGCCTCCGATTCGGGCAAGAAAGCCGGGGAATTCTACACGCCGCAGCCCGTTGCGGAATTGATGACGAAAATCGTCATTCATGGCAAAGAGGATCAAAAAGGCTTTAGTGTCTATGACCCAACGATGGGCTCAGGTTCGCTCATGCTCAATATTAAAAAAGAGACAACCGAGCCCAATACGGTACTCTATTTTGGGCAGGAGATTAATACCTCTACTTATAACTTAGCGCGCATGAATTTGATGCTTCATGGTGTGCCGATCGCCAATCAACATTTGAGTAATGCCGACACACTCGATGAGGATTGGCCAACCGAAGAGCCCACGAACTTCGATGCGGTGTTGATGAATCCGCCTTATTCTGCGGATTGGAGTGCGGCAAAAGGGTTCTTAGACGATGTGCGCTTTGCCCCTTATGGCGTCTTAGCACCGAAGTCGAAGGCGGATTTTGCCTTTCTTTTGCATGGTTTTTACCATCTTAAATCCAATGGCACGATGGCGATTGTCTTGCCGCATGGTGTTCTATTTCGCGGCGGGGCGGAGGAGAAGATCCGTAAAGTCTTACTGGAAAATGGCCATATCTATGCCGTAATTGGTCTGCCTTCGAATATCTTCTTTAATACTTCCATTCCTACAACGATTATTGTCCTCAAAAAAGATTATGATCAGCGCGATGTACTCTTTATTGATGCCTCAAACGAGTTTGAAAAGGTACGCACGCAAAATATTCTCACCGCCGAGCATATCAATACGATTTTACAAACTTATGTGGAGCGTAAAACGATTGATAAATATAGCTATGTGGCAAGTTTTGAAGAGATTGTTGAAAATGAGTTTAACCTCAATATCCCGCGCTATGTGGATACTTTTGAGCCCGAGCCCGAGATTCCACTTGCCGACATCTCCGCCGATCTTTTAGCCGTTAATAGCGAGCTACAAAGCGCCGAGCAAGAACTCTTTGCCATGCTCGATGAGCTAACCGGCACAACTGCCGAAGCCGAAGCTGAGCTTACCGCCTTTAAAGCAGCACTAAAAGGGGAATAAGATGGCGAAGGATAAAATGAATATTCCTCAAATTCGGTTTAAGGGATTTGAAGGTGAGTGGAGGGGAAAGCTTCTGATAGATATGTCTATCAATAAGAAGTTTAGTAATGGAGTTTTTAATGACCCTAAAAAGGTGGGTAAAGGGTACAAATTAATTAATGTAACCAATATGTTTGATAATCCTTATATTAAGGAAAACAATTTGAGTTTATTAAATTTGTCTGAAAAAGAATTTCATTTGAATAAAGTACAGCAAGGCGACTTATTTTTTACAAGATCATCGTTAGTAAAAGAAGGAATTGCTTGGAGTAACGTATATTTGAATTCTAGTGAGGATGTAACTTTTGATGGACATCTTATTAAATTCACCCCTGATTTAACTAAATATATCCCTTTATTTTTACATTTTAATTTTCGATCTAATTTTGTTAGGAAGCAATTAATTTCTGTTAGTAAAACGGGAACTATGACAACTATTGGTCAAAATGATATAGCAAAAGTAAGTATTTATTTTCCAAATAAAAAGGAACAAACCCAAATCGGTGATTTTTTCCAAAAGATCGATCAGGTGATTGAGCTACAACAAAAGGCACTCGATACAGCGCGTGCTTATAAACAATCGATGTTACAAAAGATGTTTCCACAAAAAGGGGAAAAAGTTCCGCGTGTGCGCTTTGCCGGATTTAGTGGGGATTGGGAGGATTATGCTTTACATAAAATAACAAATAGATTAGATAATTTGAGGAAGCCTGTAACAGCTTCAGAGAGAGTTTTGGGTACTACGCCATACTATGGCGCCAATGGTATTCAGGATTATGTTCAAGGCTATACTCATGAAGGTGAGCACATATTGGTAGCAGAGGATGGAGCTAATAACTTAAGAGATTATCCTATTCAATATGTAGAAGGAAAAATCTGGGTTAATAACCATGCTCATGTTTTAGCTGCTAAAGCTTCCTGTGATGTAAAATTTTTATCTTATGCTCTGAAAAGAATTAACTTTATTCCTTTCTTAGTTGGAGGAGGTAGAGCAAAACTAAATGCTCATATAATGATGCAGATAAAGATGAGAATACCAAAAATAGAAGAACAAACCGCCATCGGCAATTTCTTTCAAAAGCTCGACCAACAGATCGAACAACAAGCGCAGAAACTTGCCACTTATCAACAGCTGAAAAAAGCAATGTTACAACGCATGTTTGTGTAAAGGGGCGATATGGATATCTATAAAATCAGTGCTCATCATTTAGATGCGATTAAAGAGGAGAATAAAAGTGTTTTTTAAAAATTGGTTTAAGGAAAAGAATAGTGTAGAAGATGTTCAAAAAATGCCGGAAATCCGGTTAGCTGATTTACTCGCTTGTGATAGTGATGAACCTTTAGATCTCATCACCGCTATTCAGAATTTAGATATGAGGAAATATGATCGGAATGTTCCACCTCAAGATTTAAATGAGATTGCAAAAGCAATTTTGGAAAAAATAGGGTATAACGCCGAGATTGTCGATGGAATGAGAGATGGCGGGATTGATGTTGTTGGCTATCAAAATAATGTGCGTAAAATCGGCGTGCAATGTAAACAGTGGAATCCTAAAAAGCTCAATAAGCGCATTAGTACTCAGGAAATTAATGCTTTTCGAGGTTCACTTTCGAGTAAAAAAATTGAACAAGGAATATTTATCACGACACACTATTTCGATGATTATGCTCTAAAAGCAGCAGATGATAATTTGATCTTAATTGACCGCCGGCAACTCTACGCACTTTTAACCCGCTTCTTCCCGCAATCAATGAGTAAAATTGCATATACTCAAAATTTAGAAGATCAAGCTAATTGCCGCAATTGCAAAGAAGGAAAACTTTTCAAAATATATCGAGACAAACAGAGTAACTACGATTGGTGCGAATCGTGTCGCACTGTTCCCGGAAGTCGTAAAGAGTAATGATTGTGGATAAAATCATCGAATCATTTGATGAATGTGTGGACGGATAGGAGTATTAAATGACGGTCGAGACGAATGAAGATAATAGAGCAACTACAACGTATGAAGAAAAATCGAAGGAAGCTTTTGATCAAATTGTTGTTATAAAAAATAATATAAAACAGATTGAAGAAAATATATTGGATTATCAGTCTGAAATTTTAGATTTTCACAAAAAAGTCTATGAAGGAAGTGAAGATAATCCATCATGGGAAGAATATTTTGAAAATCTACAACAAAAATTTGAAGAGAATCAAGTTAAGAATGCTGCGATATTAGCTCAATATGAAAAGGATATTGCAGATGTTCAAGAAAAGTATGAAAAATTAGCTTCAGATATAGAAGCAACACATCAAAAAATATTTAAACCACTTGATGGAGAGACGCTTTCTATTGATCAAAAGGTTAATGTTTTATATGAAGAAATAGAGAAAAAAAATAGTGAGTTTGAAGGTATTATTTTAGAAGTTAAAGATGAGCAAAAAGAGTTATTAACTTTTAAAAATGAGATGTTAGGTACGTTTACTGCTGAAGGAAATATTAAAGAAGAAGGTTTGCAACAGAGACTGACTGATTTAGAAAATGAACTACATGTTTTCGATGAGTTACAAAAAACTAAAATTGATGAGTTGAAAAACAAAATAGAATCTCTATTACCTGGGGCGACAAGTGCTGGATTAGCTTTTTCTTATAAAACAGCAAAGGATGAATATGCAACAAAAATATCCAAAACAACTTGTAGATTTAATTTGGGAATAGGCCTCTTATTTGTGGTTGCTTTAGTAATTATTATCTGGGATGCATGCAATAAGCCTGACATTTCAACTGTGAATAGTTTTTTAGTTTATCTATCTTATCGTTTATTACTAATTTCTCCTATTGTATGGTTCACTTCGTACAATGCCTTACAAAATAGACATTTATTCAGATTGCAAGAAGAATACGCACATAAAAAAGCAATTGCAGAGTCATACGAAGGTTTTAAACGACAAGTTGAAAAGATAGATGCTCTTGATGAAGAAACAACAATGCTTAAAGATTTGTTGAGTTCTACTATTAACGCAATTGCCTTTAAAGCCTCTGATGTTCTAGATAAAAAGCACAAAGATGTATTGGGTCCTTATGAAAAAATATTTGAAAACGCCTCAAATTTTAAGGTGAAAAATGGTGATTAATTTAGAAATTCCCCTGAAAAATTTTTTCTTAAATGAATAGGATTTATGTAAACTTGCGTTGCCAGCGAAGAAAAAATAATGGTTAAATTTACAAAAGAAGCAAAGCTTGAAGAGAATCTCATCAATCAATTGATCTCCGGCGAATCACAATGGATTTACCGTGAAGATCTGCGGACCGAAAAAGATCTTTGGGAAAACTTTAAAACGATTTTAGAGCGTAATAATCGTGCGGTTCTCGATGGTCAGAATCTGACCGAGCAAGAGTTTAACCAGATTAAAGCACAGCTCACATTCCCCAACTTTTACGAAGCGGCGATATGGCTTTCGGGGGAAAATGGTGTTGCAAAAGTTCAAGTTCAACGGGAAGATGCAACGCTCGGCACTATCCGCCTGAATGTTATTAATCGTGCGGATATCGCCGGCGGCACGACTGTTTATGAAGTGATTAATCAATATACGAGCCGGCAAGAAGCGAGTCGGGAGCGCCGTTTTGATGTTTCACTGCTCATCAATGGATTGCCGATGATTCATGTGGAACTTAAAAATCGTCAGCATCCCTATATGGATAGCTTTCGGCAGATTAAAAAGTATCTTAAAGAGGAGAAATTTAAAGGGATCTTTTCGAGTGTCCAGATGTTTGTGGTGAGTAACGGCACAGATACCCGCTACATTGCTTCGAGTAATTATAAATATCTTAATGAGAAATTTTTAAGTAAATGGGTCGATGCCAATAACCAACCTGTGACAGATTATCTCGATTTTGCGAAAGAGGTGTTATCTATTCCGCAAGCACATAGAATGGTGACCCAATATTCCATTACCGATCGTGATAAGGAGGCATTAATTTTGCTCCGCCCTTATCAAATTCACGCCATCGAAGCAGTAAAAGATGCTTCAAGATTGCAAGAATCGGGCTATGTTTGGCATACAACCGGCTCCGGAAAGACCTTAACATCTTATAAGGTTGCTTGTAATCTGCTTCAAATACCGGCGATTGATAAAACGATCTTTATCGTGGATCGTGTCGATTTAGATCAGCAAACAACGAGTTCTTTCGCCTCTTATGCTGAGTTTGACCCCATTTCGATCGATGAAACAGATAATGTCAATGACCTAGTCAATCGTCTTGCAAGCGATGATCGAACCGTGATTGTGACGACGATTCAAAAGCTCAATCATCTGATGAAAAGAATGGATGAAGAAGCGATAAGTGAACGTAGTGCCAAGCGTTATGCCAAAATTAAAGCACTAAAAGTGGCTTTTATTGTGGATGAGTGTCATCGAGCGGTTACACCGCAAAAGAAACATGAACTCGATAGAATTTTCCGTTATGCACTTTGGTATGGCTTTACCGGCACGCCCATTTTTGGGGAACTGAATAAGAAAACCACCACCGCAATGCTTTACAGCAGCGCACAAAACAGACCCATAGAAGCCGATAGTGATCGCTCGTGTCTGCATCAATATACCGTAAAAGAAGCGATTAATGATGGCGCGGTTCTTGGATTTCAGATTGAATATAAAAATCCATTTAAAGAGGATATGATCGATGATATCGTGAAGCATTATCATCCGACTAAACAGCTCAAATTACTTTCAAAAGTCGAGAAAGAGCGATTAATTCCTAAAGCACTTTACGAAGAGAAAGAGCATCGCTTAAAAGTGATCGATTCAATTGTAAATCAATCGCGTAGTAAGCTCGGATTCACTACCGAAAATGGTATCGGGAAAGCCTATGGTGCGATCTTAACCGTTTCTAGTATTGCTGCCGCTCAAGATTATTATGCACTTTTTCAAAGCGTGATTGCCGGTAATGAAACGGTGAAAATTAGCGAGCGAACCAAAGCAGTTTTACCCGATTTTCCTAAAGTGGCAATTACGTACTCTATCTCGGAAAATGAGGAGAGCTCTATTGATAATCAGGAAAAGATGGCCGCCTCAATTGCTGACTATAATGCGATGTATGGCACCAGTTACACGCTAGAAACGATTCGCGCGTACAACCAAAATGTGAACTTACGCCTTGCACGCAAACAGGAACGCTATCAGCATCGAAATGAGCAGATTGATATTATCATTGTTGTAGACCGCTTATTAACAGGATTCGATGCACCGGCCATTTCAACACTCTTTATCGATCGCCCGCCGATGAGCGCACCGAATATTATTCAAGCCTTTTCTCGTACTAATCGGCTCTATGATCAAGGGAAAAAGTTTGGGCAGATTGTCACGTGTCAAATGCCGGAAATATTCCGACAAGCAGTGAATGAAGCACTCGTTTTATATTCAAATGGCGGTGAGAATTATCTGCTTGCACCAAGTTTTGAAGAGGCAAAGAAGAATTTGGCCGAAGCTTTTGCCGCACTTAAAAACATCGTACCAACGCCGGCAGTTGTTGATGAACTCTTGATTGAGGAAAAACGAAAATTTGCAAAAGCGTTTCAAGAGCTCGATAAAGCATTGAGTGCGATAAAAACCTATTATGAATTTAAGCCAGAGAGTTTAGCTGATGATTTTGGGATTATCGACAGTGAAATGGAAGAGTATCATGGAAAATATCAGAACGTTCTCGAGGAATTGCGTGAGAATATTGTCGAAGATCCCGAAATTGAGCCGCTCGATATTGAATATGACCTACAAACGCACCATCGCGATGAGATCAATTACCACTATATTTTGTCACTGATTCAACGCTTTGTACCGCAAGAGAATCATGAGCCGGCACAGCAATTTAATAGTCGTGTGAAGTCACAAGAGATCGATGATTATATCGCGCGCTTACGAATTGAAAATGGCAAGCTCGCAGATCTTATGGAACAGCTCTGGCACAATATTCAGCAATCACCCGAGCTCTATCGTGGAAAAAATATTAATGAACTCCTGAATGAGATGATCAACAATACAATTGAGCATTTAGTCGAGAATTTCGCTAAAAAATGGGCAGTCCAACCCGATCAATTACAATTTGTGGTGGATAATTTCAATCCGAGTAAAGTGGATGAGTCCCAAATTGGGGAAGATGATCTCCGTAAAAGTAGTAGTTACGAGCAATATCGAGAAATAACAGAAAAACCGGTGATGCGCTTGCGCTATAATCGCGCGGTAAAAGAAGCCTACACAAAGATGATTATAGACGATATTCTCCCCTTGAGAGTAAAGGGATAATGTTTGAGGTGTGATTCCTGCTTTCGCCGGCAATTGTCGTTATAATGATGGTTTATCCTTTAAATATTTTTAGACGATCACTTATAAAGGGAAAGATGATGACCAAGGCGGATAGCTCAAAACCTTTTTGGCAAACATTGCGCTTTATTTTAAGTAGCTTGATGGTGCTCACCTTCTATTTAGAAAACCTTATCACAAAAGGGGAAGGTGTAAGTGGCGTTTTATTTGCCTTTAATACAACCTTAATCCCGATGTTTGTCTTTATCGCTGGCGTTCTCTCGCAAGGGATGAATCGTAAGGCGATTTATCAAGCGTTTTTGCCAGCGATTATTACCTGTACTGCTTTCCAGCTCATCAATACCATTCCTGTCCTGATTCGTGGGGATTTTTCATGGGCGAATTTTTTCCGATTTCCGCTCGATGGTGTGTGGTTTATTTTGGCAACGCCGATCTGGCAATGGATAAGCTCAAAACATGCTGAGATCATTGGTCATCCCTTTATCACTTTTTTAATCTTGCTATTCATCGGTTTTATTGGGCTTTATTGGCTGCAACCTTATACCAGTTTTGCGCTGATCTTGGGTTATTTCCCAGTCTTTTTTGTGGGGCATCACTTAACTGCTACGCAAATCCAAAAATGGCGCGCGAAAAATCCGTTATTACCGATGATGATCTTCGCGATTGCAATCGGGATCACGATTGTTGTGTTTACACAGTTGCCGCTTGAGCAGGATCTAATGGCACTCTATAACACATCGCTCCTTGATGCCGGCGCGACCTATCTGATCTTTATGTTTCTTAATGCGCTTTACGGTGCGTTTGCGGTCTATTTTGTGCGTTATATCGATTTCTTTGGCACAATCGCACCGAGATCTTTAGGGATCTATCTTATTCACCCCATTTTATGCGTGATTGCACTCTATTTTTTGCAACAAAATGCGTTAGTCCTTAATCTCTCAACGGCCTTTTTTCTTACGTTTTTAACAATCTTAACGGCTGCCGGGCTTGCGAGTATTCCGCCATTTAATTGGTTATTGGCACCCAAATTGCCTTGGCGAAAAGGCTAGTAGTAATGACTTGCTACTAGGATTAAGACCACACAAATTCTTCACTCTCGCCGATCCACCGATCAATAATTTTCTGGCTCAATTCCGGATTTTCGATGGTTTTATTAGCGATGTCAGTCGCGCGTTCAATAAGGTGTTGATGATGAAATAGATCTGCCATTCTAAAGCGGAATTCACCGGTTTGGCGCGTACCAAAAATATCACCAGCACCCCGCAGTTCAAAATCTTTCTCTGCAATTTCAAAACCATTATTAGTCGCTTGCATAATCTCCAAGCGCTCGCGCGTCATATGAGAAAGGGGCGGTGAGTATATTAAGAGGCAGAAAGAAGCTTTTGATCCCCGTCCAACACGTCCGCGCAATTGATGTAATTGTGATAAGCCAAGACGCTCGGCATTTTCAATAATCATGATGGAAGCGTTGGGAACATCAACGCCGACTTCAATCACCGTTGTCGCGACTAATATATCGAGATTATGCGCTTTAAATTCCGCCATAATGGCCTCTTTTTCGGCTGCTTTTAGTCGCCCATGAATCAGCCCAATACGTAAATGGGGCAGACGCTTACAGAGATCTTCATAGGTAATTTCTGCCGCTTTTGCCGGCACAACTTCCGATTCCTCAATCAGAGTACAAACCCAATAGACTTGGGTGCCTTCTTGGCATTGGAGATTAATCCGTTCAATCACTTTATCACGGTTTTTATCACTGACTACTGTTGTCGTGATTGGAATACGATTGGGAGGATATTCATCAATCACGGAACTCGATAGATCAGCATAGAGTGTCATTGCAAGTGTGCGAGGAATGGGGGTTGCGGTCATCATCAGTTGATGTGGTGTAAAACCTGCCGGCGCTTTCTTTTGGAGTGTTAGGCGCTGTTCAACGCCAAAACGGTGCTGCTCATCAATAATGACTAAATTGAGTGATTGGTATTCAACGCTTTCTTGAAATACGGCATGAGTACCAATAATAATAGAGACCTCGCCGGTGCGTATCTTCGCTTGTGCTTCGCGTTTCTGCTTTTCGGTAAGTTTGCCGGTTAAGAGTAGTGAACGGATTCCGAGTGGTTCAAACCAGCGTTGGAGATTAATCGCATGTTGCTCTGCAAGAAGTTCGGTCGGGGCCATGAATACTGCCTGGAAACCTGCTTTTGCTGCATGAATCAGCGCTGCTGCTGCTACCACAGTCTTTCCCGATCCGACATCTCCCTGCACCAAACGCATCATGGGTGATTGTGATTGAAGATCGTTTTCAATCTCGCTAATCACGCGATTTTGGGCATTAGTGAGTGTAAAAGGAAGGCTTTCGCGAAATTTGGTAATAGCCCTAGGGTCAAGATGAATGGGCTGAGCATGTTCTGTTTTAAAACGTGCTCGAGAGAGTTTAAGCGCTAATTGGTGTGCGACGATTTCTTCGAGGGCGAGCGTTTCTTGTACGGGATAATGCTTCTGTTCAAGGCGTTCAATATTGACATCTGTCGGTGGCTTATGCAGAAAGTAGAGAGCATCTTTAAGATTGACAGAAGGATCTTCTAAATAGGCAGGGAAATATTCATCTTTTAACTCGTTGAGGAGATTGTCGATAAATCCTTGCATTTGGCGCTGGGTAATGCCGGCAGTGAGCGAATAGATGGGAGTCATTCGTTCTTCAAGCTCGGCATGTTGATCAGCAAAATTAAGAACCTCCGGATGACTCATTTCAAGACGATTTAAGCCATAGCGCACCTCTCCATAGCAACGAAGTGTTTTCAGCGCATCGAAGCGCTTAATCATATTGGTATAGAAGTTAAAAAATCGTACCGCAATCACGCCAGAATCATCTTTTAACCAAACAACTAACGTCGGTTTACGACCTTTAGTCATCTCTTTTTTAAAGATTTCTCCTTCAATAATCGCAATCTGAGAAGGTTGAAGCGCCGCAATTGGTGTGATGCGTGTCCTATCCTGATAACGAAAAGGCAAATGGAAAAGGAGATCAAGATAGTTCTTAATCCCAATTTTCTCTAAGGTCTCCGCCATCTTCGGGCCTACGCCTTTCAATTTCGTAATCGGACGATTCTTTAAAGTTTCCACAAGAATATTGTTGCTCTTGAATTAAATAAGTAGTTCACCTAATTTTGCCATGTTTTATAAATATTGCGAAGAAAATCAATAATGGTGTACTAATCAAAAAATTGGTTTTGTTTTTTAACTAATGATTACTTTTAGAAAATAGAAGTTATAAATAAGTTTAATGAACAAACGAAAATATCTATTTTTATGAAAAAATTAGGGTAAAAAAGTTATTTTCAACCCTAATGTAGTTCCTTAATTTTGTATAATTAATGATCAAAACTTAAAGAGGGGATCTTAAAAAAGAGTGAACGACAAAGTAATTAGAAATCGCTAAACATCGAGAGGGAAACGATGTACCTCCTGATAGAAGTACAAATAGAGAGATAAAAAAGATACAAAATTCTTACCTTGCTTTAAAAATTAGGCTGTGAATATACTGAATTCACTCCCCCGAAAAAGATATGGAGAAAATCATTACAAACAATAAAGGGGCGGTAAAACCACAAATGCTACAAATAAAAAAATATAACAACGTAGCAAACAGAACGATAAAAATAACGGAATAACCAGAGGAGGATGCGCATGAGCTGTTGCGATAATGGTGAGTTGCGCAATGATGAAGTCTTTATTAAACGAGACAAACCATTGCCGAGCTTAAAAATTGCTTTAATTCCCATCATTTGCATGGTGATATTTCTATTTTTTGGAATATTTTGGTTCGGGGCCGAGCCCCATATCCCTATTTTGATGAGTGCAGTCGTTGCTGGCGGTGTTGCGCTTTATCTTGGTTATACATGGATTGAGATAGAGAAGGGAATTACGGCGGGTGTTGCGCTTTCTGTTCAGGCATTATTGATCCTAATTATTTTAGGGACATTGATCGCGACTTGGCTTGCAAGCGGTATCGTACCGACAATGATCTATTACGGTCTCAATATTCTTTCGCCAGAGTGGTTTTTACCACTTGCGGTAGTGATTACGAGCCTTGTTGCTTTGACAGCAGGTAATGCGTGGACGGCAGCAGGAACTATCGGAATCGCGGTAATGGGTGTGGGAATTGTACTGGGTTATAATCCTGCAATGGTGGCTGGGGCCGTTATTTCGGGCGCGTATTTTGGTGATAAAATCTCCCCACTGTCTGAAACGACCAATATGGCACCAGGCATTATCGGGGTTAATTTATTTGAACATATTCGTTACATGCTATATACCACTATTCCATCGTGGCTCTTAACCATTTTCCTCTTCTTTATTTTAGGAATATTTTTTAAAGCAGATGTTGGGAATGTATCGCAAATCACAGAATTACAGGTGCAATTAAAAGGTATTTTTACAATTACTCCTTGGCTAATTTTAGTGCCGGTATTTGTACTGGGATTGATTATGTTTAAAGTCCCAGCAATTCCGGGATTGATTATTGGATCGGTTCTTGGTGCTTTGGTCGCGTTAACCGTTCAAGGCGAGAGTATGAGCTCAATCCTCAATATGATGGTGGTAGGCTTTGAGAAGAAAACAGGTAACGAAATGATCGACTATCTCCTTAATAATGGGGGGATGGAAGCAATGATGCCAACAGTAAGTTTAGTCATGCTTGCGATGAGTTTAGGCGGAATTTTGGAGCTAACGGGCGCATTAGAGACCATCGTTAATCGCTTATTACGCTTTGCTCGTTCGACAGGGAGTTTGATTACTACGACGGTTATATCATCAATTACCGCCAATGTGATTGCTTGCGATCAGTATCTTTCGATTCTCCTGCCGGGAAGAATGTATGTGCAAGCGTACCAAGATCAAGGTTTAGAGTTAAAAAACCTCTCAAGAACGGTAGAAGATGCGGGAACAATGACATCATCGCTAGTGCCGTGGAATACTTGTGGGGCATTTATGGCAACCACATTGGGCGTTGCAACGATAGAGTATGCACCCTATGTCTTTATTGGTTTTATTAGCCCTATTGTGGCGATTATCTATGGATATACTGGCTTTAAGATTGCGAGAGTCCCTAAGAATGAACCTGAAGAAGTTCATTATCCCGATTCAGGTTCTGTCTTAATCGATGCTAATCCTGCACTAACTTCTGAACACGTGCGAAATACATAACAAGAAGAATTTTAGATTGAGATGTAAATTTACGATTTTTGTGTTGGAGCGGGAGTCATTGCTTCAGCATAGGAACTGCTGAAAAGCAGCAGAATAATAACAATAACGTTAATAACGACAATATATTTTGAATATTTTATTTTAAGGAAATGAGGAGACAACTATGAGTCATAATGCGGAAGTGAAGGCATATATTGAGAAGGTTTTAGGATTTATTGCGAAAGATTCACTCACCAAAGATGATGCAGCTTGGGTTACAAAAGAGACACTCGAAGGCTTTAGAGAGAATGTGAATCCTGGGTTCTTGGAGTATCGTAAAACTGTTACAGAAGATAAAGGTTTTGCGGCAGTCGAATGGTCTGATGGGGGTAATACTTTTACTGATGTAAATGGCAATACCTATATCGATTGCTTAGGTGGATACGGTATTTATAATGTTGGTCACCGGCATCCTAAAGTGGTAAAAGCTGTAACAGATCAATTAAAACATCAAGCACTTCATAGCCAAGATCTACTCGATCCGCTTCGTGCAATGCTCGCTAAAGCACTTGCAGCAATTGCGCCAGGTGACCTTAAATATTCTTTCTTCACAAACTCTGGTACTGAGAGTGTGGAAGCGGCATTAAAAATTGCAAAACTTTATGCGTATAAAAATGGTGGGGGTACAACTTTTATCTCAACCGTTGGCGCATTCCATGGTAAGAGTTTAGGATCCTTATCAGGAACAGCGCGTGGAGCATTCCGTAAGCCATTTATGCCACTTTCCCCTGGTTTTAGACATGTGATCTATGGTGACATAGAGATGATGCGTAAAACATTTGAAGCGTGTGCAGCGGTGCAAGAGAATGTTGCAGTGGTTATTTTGGAGCCGATTCAAGGTGAAGGTGGGATTATTATTCCACCAAAAGGTTATCTCAAACAGGTTCGTGAGCTTTGTGATGAGTATGGTGCAATCTTAATTTTTGATGAAGTTCAAACAGGTATGGGACGTGCAGGTGCAATGTTCGCATGTGAACTTGATGGTGTAACACCTGATATTATGTGTCTTGCAAAAGCATTTGGTGGTGGCGTTATGCCAATTGGTGCCGTAATCGCTTCAGAAAAAATATTTGAGCCAATGTTTGAAAACCCATTTATGCACACAACGACTTTTGGAGGTAATCCATTAGCCTGTGCGGCAGCACTTGCAACGATTGATGTACTTTTAGAAGAAAAACTTCCACAACGAGCAGCAGAAGTGGGTGAGTATTTCTTAAAAGGCTTGAAAGAGGTGGCAAAAGGTCATGAAGATAAGGTGATGGAAATTCGGGGGCAAGGCTTGATGATTGGTATCGAATTTCATAAAGATGAGATCGGTTATGAAGCATCAAAAGGAATCTTCCAACGAGGAATCGTTGTGGCAGGAACATTAATCAATTCGAAAACAATTCGTATTGAACCACCATTAACGATTACCTATGAAGAAGTAGACTATGTTATTAAATCGTTTAAAGAAGTGTTAGAGAGTCTATAAAAATAATAATGAATAGAGAGAGGTTAAATCAGTTAAGCTTTAGCCCTCTCGTATTTAGCGCTTTAAAGGAGTTTATATGGTACGAAAGTTAAAGAATTATATTGATGGTCAGTGGGTAAATCCTGATTCAAAAGTTGAGAATGTTGTGATTGATCCCGCAACGCAAGATGTGATTGGAAAAGGTTATCACTCTTCAAAAGAACAAACTGAAGAAGCGATTGCGGTTGCACGTCGTGTTTTTGAAAGTGGTGTATGGTCTGATAAATCACCTAAAGAGCGTGCATCGGTTCTCTATCAGATTGCTGATAAAATCGATGAGAGAGCAGATGAACTTGCGAAGCTCGATTCACTTGATAATGGAAAAGTGCTCGCGGAAGCGCAAGGCGATGTAGGTGATGCTGCGGCAGCATTCCGCTACTATGCAGGATTAATTCAAGGACCCCAAGGGGAAGTTATTAATGCCTCGAGTGATTATCAATCAATGATCGTGCGTGAGCCAATCGGCGTCGCAGGATTGATTGTTCCTTGGAATTATCCACTTTTAATGAGTGTTTGGAAAATTGCGCCGGCATTAGCTGCGGGAAATACATTTGTATTTAAACCTGCTGAGATTACACCATTATCATCGATGGTACTTTTCCAAATTTTTGATGAAATTGAGGATTTGCCGAAAGGTGTTGCAAATCTTGTAATGGGTGAAGGCGCAGTGGTTGGACAAACAATCGCCGAAAGCCATGAGGTTGATATTGTCTCCTTTACGGGCAGTACTGGTGTCGGTAAGAAGATCATGCAAGCAGCAACAGGGAATTTAAAACGTATCTCGCTTGAGCTTGGTGGAAAATCACCTAATATCATTTTTGCGGATACAGATCTAGATTTAGCCGTAGATTATGGCCTTTTTGGCATCTTCTACGGTACAGGGCAAGTCTGTTCAGCAGGAAGTCGAATTCTAGTAGAAGAGTCGATCTATGATGATTATATTAAGCTTCTTGCACAAAAAGCAGAGAAGATTAAAGTCGGTCCTGGACTTGATCCAACTTCTAATATGGGGCCACTTGTCAGTGAACAGCAGATGAATCGTGTACTTGAATATATCGAAATCGGTAAAAAAGAGGGCGCACGCATATTAACAGGTGGTAAGCGCGTGACAGATGGTGAGCTTGGAAAAGGCTTCTTTATTGCACCGACAATCTTTGTTGATGTGAAAAATGATATGCGAATCGTACAAGAAGAGATCTTCGGGCCTGTTGTGGTTGTGCAGAAGTTTAAGACCGAAGAGGAAGCAATTGAACTTGCAAACTCTACAAATTATGGTCTTGCAGGTGCGGTATTCTCGAAAGATGGTTCTCGAGCAATGCGCGTGATTAAGAAGCTACGCTCAGGTATTACTTGGATTAATGATTATCACCCAACATTTAATGAGGCACCTTGGGGAGGATATAAACAGAGTGGGATTGGTCATAGCTTAGGAACATACGGTTTAGACGAGTTCCAAGAAGTGAAACAGATTAACGTGCGTTTAAATCCTGAATCGCCAGGTTGGTTTCCACAATAATGAAAATTTTTTTCTAACATAGAATCGCTTTTGCGATTCGATAATAGAGGAGAAAACTAGCAAAATTTTTTGCTAGTTTTTTTTGCCCTTATAAAAGGCGTTAAATTAGCTATTTTAAGCTTATGTATCATATACAACGTAATAATAACAATACTATAAGGAGGCGTTATGAACGTTAAAGTTGCAGTGGTTCAAATGCAGATGAGTTGGGATATTGAAGAGAATATTGTAAAAGCAGAAAACTTTGTACGAGCAGCTGCTTCACAAGGAGCGAATATTATTCTCCTACCGGAGTTTTTTCAATCACCCTATTTTATGCAGGTACAAAACTATGATTATTTTGCATTAGCGCAAGATGTTGAAGATAGTAGTTATATCAGACAATTTCAGTTGGTTGCAGCAGAATTAAATGTCGTAATACCTATTAGCTTTTTTGAAAAAGCGGGTAATGTCTTTTTTAACTCGCTTGTGGTCATTAACAATGATGGTTCGATTGTTGACCTTTACCGTAAAACACATATTCCAGATGGTCATTGTTATCAGGAAAAATTCTATTTTTCACCAGGGGATACGGGCTTTAAAGTCTTTAAAACAGGATTTGGCAATATTGGTGTTGGTATTTGTTGGGATCAATGGTTTCCTGAAACTGCCCGTTCACTTGCATTGATGGGAGCAGAGATTTTATTGTATCCAACAGCTATCGGCAATGAGCCTGTTCTAGCACATGATTCTAAAAACCATTGGCAAAATGTCATGCTTGGACATGCAGCGGCTAATATTATGCCGGTATTAGCGGCAAATAGAATCGGTACCGAGATTGAAGCTAATGAAAACTCTTCTATGACTTTTTATGGCTCGAGTTTTATTGGCAATGAGGAAGGCATGCGTATTGAGGAGTTAGATCGGGATTCTGAAGGCATCGCTATGGCAAGTTTTGATTTGGCAAAAATCGCACTTAAAAGGCAACATTGGGGTATTTTTAGAGATCGACGCCCTGAAATGTATGAGGCTATTAACTTTATGGATTATCGAACTTAAGCTCTTTTAACTGTTTATAAATATTTTGATGATAAAGCGTTATAACAATAAAAATATCATCAAGATAACAACCTGGAGGATTTTAATATGACAAAAAAAGGAAATATACTACCGGCGCAAGAGTATTTACCACGGACCTTATCGCTTTGGTCTGTGGTACTTTTTGGATTAGCTTTTATGGCACTGACAACCGTTTTTAGCACATTTGGAATTGCTTCAGAGCTTTCAGTGGGAATGATAACGGGCGCGTATATTGTTGCATTAATTGTGATGTTATTTACTGCTTACAGTTATGGTGTCATGGCGAGGCGATATCCTGTCGCGGGTTCAGCTTATAGTTATGTTCAACGAGCAATTAATCCAAGCTCAGGATTTCTTGTAGGATGGGCTATTATGATGGATTACCTTTTTATCCCAATGGTTAATTTTATGCTATTTGGTATATTTTTCCATGATGCTTTTCCTATGGTGCCTCAGTGGCTTTTTATTGTGGTGCTTATTGTGCTCGTCACTGGTATTAATCTCATTGGGATAAAACTTGCATTAACGGTAAATTTAGTCATTGTGCTGGCATCGATTCTATTTGCGATCATCTTTTCTTTATTAGCACTTTATACAATTGTCGGAGGACAGACTGGTCAAACGCTTCTTTCTTTAGAACCCATTATTCACTTTGATGAAGAAAATCCTTGGAAATATATTATTGCAGGAGCATCGTTACTCTGTTTTTCATTTTTAGGGTTCGATGCTGTTACAACCTTTTCTGAAGAGGTGAAAAACCCTCAAAAGATTATTCCTCGGGCCATTTTTATGGCAACTTTAATAGGAGGCACTCTATTTATTATTGTCTCTTATGTGGCTCATCAAGCATGGCCAGATTATACACTCTTTACAGATCTCGATTCAGCAGCGGCAGATGTGATTCGATTAGTGGGTGGAAGCGTCTTGCATGCGACATTTTTAACAATATTTGCATTAAGTATTTTGGGATCCGCTATATCAGCTCAGGCAAGTGGTGCACGAATTCTCTTCGCAATGGGACGAGATGGACAGTTGCCTAAGCGTTTTTTTGGGCATCTACACCCGAAATATAAAACGCCAGTATTTAATATTTTTTTAATTGGTATTATCTCATTATTGGCGATTGTGTTAAGTTTGGGACTTATTGCGTCATTTATTAATTTTGGTGCATTTATTGCATTTATTATGGTGAATATCGCGGTTCTTTTTCTCTATTTTAAAGAGAAAAAACAAGGGATTCGTCATTTTATAGCCCTATGTTTAATTCCTTTAATCGGTGCTCTTTTAGATATCTGGCTATTTATGAATCTTGATAGTTATTCACTGCTACTTGGTTCTATTTGGTTTGGAGTAGGAGTTGTTTATCTCTGTTTCTTAACGGGAGGATTTAAAAAGAGCGTACCTATTATGGAAAGTTTGATACTTGCTGAAGAGTCTTAAATACGATTAAGGGATAAAAAGCGGTTCACATTTGAAGTGAACCGCTTTTTGTATAATCAATGGAGATAAAAATGGTTTAAATATTTCCAATAGAGAGATACTTAGTCTCAAGATATGGTTCGATCCCCTCAGTTCCACCTTCGCTACCGATACCGCTCTCTTTCATACCACCAAATGGTGCTTGTGCGGTACTTGGTAAACCATCATTCCAACCAAGAATTCCAAAATCGAGATTTTCTTGGAAGAAAATACCTGTTTTATAATTATTCGTGAAGAAATATGCTGCCAATCCAAAAGGCGTACTATTTGCAATTTCAACTGCTTCTTCAACTGTTTTGAAAGGAACAATCGGTGCCACAGGCCCAAAAGTCTCTTCTTGCATAATATCCATATCGAGCGTGACATTACCAAGCACGGTAGGGTTTACAAAATAAAAACCTTTTTCGTCGCTATGGGTTGTACCACCTGCTAAAACGGTTGCTCCTTTTGCTTTTGCATCTTCAATTTGTGCAACGATCTTGTCGAAACCTTTCTTATTAATTACAGGTCCAACTTCAACGCCAGCTTCCATTCCATTACCGACTTTGAGCGCTTTTGCTGCGGCTGCAAATTTTTCACTAAATTCTGCAATGACGGATTCATGTACGAGGAAACGGTTAGCACAGACACAGGTTTGTCCAGCATTACGGAATTTTGAAGCAAGTGCTTGAGTGACTGCATAGTCAATATCAGCATCTTCACAAACAATAAAAGGCGCATGGCCACCGAGTTCCATCGATACGCCTTTAACGGTTTCAGCACTTTGCTGAATTAAGAGCTTTCCAACGGGTGTAGAGCCTGTAAAAGTAATCTTGCGAACATATGGACTGCTAGTGAAAAGTGGACCAATTTCAGACCCTTTACCATTGACAATTTGCACAACATCCTTGGGAATCCCTGCTTCATGAGCGAGTTCTACAAGACGAATCATCGTTAAGGGTGTATCTTCTGCGGGTTTTACAATAAATGTACAGCCAGCAGCTAATGCAGGGCCTGCTTTACGTGTCATCATTGCAGCAGGGAAATTCCAAGGGGTAATTGCGGCGACTAAGCCGATTCCTTGACGGGTGACCATTAGGCGCTTACTATTGGTTCCCGCAGGAATTGTCCGTCCGTAAAGGCGCTTCGCTTCCTCTGCAAACCATGTTAAATAACTAGCGGTATAGACAGCCTCACCACGTGATTCTGCTAACGGTTTACCATTTTCTTTGGTCATGATCTCAGCAAGCTCTTCTTTGTGCTCGAGAATTAATTCAGCCCAACGATTCAGTAGAGCAGCTCGCTCATAAGCGGTTGTTTTAGAAAATGTTTTAAATGCTTCAAAACCGGCCTTAATTTTTGTATTAACGCTTTCTGCATTATCTGCATTAATGGTTGTAATAACGTCACCTGTTGCAGGATTTGTGACAATAATTTTGTCGCTCATCTTTTATCTCCTTTAATGAATTATTATTTTAGTTCTTTATATATCTATACTTATGACAGATAAACTAGAATGGATTGTAAAAATTTCCTTTTACTTTCTCCATCATAAAAGAAAGGCGTTTAAAAAGGTAGCGATGAACAGCGGATTGAAGAGATATTTTTTTAATTAAAAGATATAAAACGAGCATTTCTTCGATTATATGCATGTTGCATGCAGCAAATTTTTTTATTCGATTTCTTGACTCAATTTTATCTTTTGAATGATATGTTGAGAGAAAGAGTCATTAGATGGAGGAATTTCAATGAAAGTAGTTCAATTAAAAAATTTCGTTAAAAATTTAGCATTAGTAAGTACTACCATATTAATTTTAGGGGGAATGATGAGTTTTGCTGATAATAGAGAATCGTTACATGAAGCGGTCGTCAAAGGAGATCTTCAAAAAGTTTCGGAACTTATAGAAAAAAAAGTGGATCTCGAGGTCAGAGATGCTAAAGCAAGAACAGCATTAATGATTGCAACACAAAAAAATAATCCAGAGATTGCTAAACGATTAATTGAGGCTGGGGCCAATGTGAACGCGAAAGATAATATCCAAGATACACCATATTTATTGGCGGGAGCTCAAGGATATAATGAAATTTTAAAAATGACGTTAGCTCATGGCGCAAATCTTAAAGATACCAATCGTTATGGCGGTACAACTATTATTCCAGCGGCAGAAAAGGGACATTTAGAAACTGTTAAAATTTTATTAGCTGCGGGTTTAGATCCCAATCATATTAACAATCTTGGTTGGACTGCATTATTAGAATCCGTTATTTTAGGTAATGGCTCACAATTATATGCTGATATTATTGAAACGCTTTTAGAAGGTGGTGCAGATCCTAATATTCCAGATAATAAAGGTGTTACAGCACTATCACATGCAAAAAATAGTGGTTATACAACGATTGTTGAAATCTTATCTCGTTATGGTGCGAAGTAAGTATTTGAAAGGCTTTTTCAGAAATTAAAGCCTTGAAATCTATTTTTAATCCTGAAAGTTATTAATAATTTTTTTATCTGTTAGTACAAATTACAGAAGCCTTCTACCTATATTTTTTATTTAACAATAAAAATAAGGATAGAAGGCACTGTATGAAACAACAATGGATTTTGGATAGATTTACGTTTAAAAAGGGGTTGTTCAGTATTGATACTTTTTTAAAGAAGTATCAAAAAACGATTTTAAGTATCACGCTTTTATCAGCGTTTGTTCAATCTCCTGTGAGAGGTATAGAACTATCAATAGAAAGATCATCAGATAAGATAGATAGGTCTCTTATACAGGTAAGAGAAGAAATTGAGAATGTAACTAATCCTATTGTTATTGGGAAAAATATTCGGACTTTTTCGGATGAACAGGTTGCTTTTAGCTCCAGATCTTTGGGAAATAAGACTAAGAAGTTACCATTGCTTCCTCAATTCAATTCTCTGGAGAGTGGTCCAATATATAATTATTGGGCAAAGCCTATCGATTTTAGAAGCATCATAAATGGTGTTAATTCTCTTTTGCAAACTAAAACTGCCATAGAAATAGGAAAGGATGCTAAAAGTAAGGGAAATTCAACCATAGCCCTTGGTGGCAGTGCATCTTCCAAAGGGAATGTTTCGATTAGTATCGGGGCATTTTCGCAAAGTGATTGGGATGGTATAGCCATTGGATATCAGTCTGAAGCATATGAAAATATGTTTGCAGTAGCAATTGGTCATCAGTCTAAGGCGAGTGGTAATCGATCCTTAGCTTTCGGTGCAGACGCTATTGCAAGTAAGCGGGGAGCTATATCACTTGGGGCAAATGCAACTGCAGAGGAGGAAGGATCAATAGCGCTTGGAGAAAATGCAACTGCAAAGGGGAATGGATCAATAGCGCTTGGTAGCAAATCAAACGCATCTAATAATAGTGTTGCGATTGGGGATAACTCAGAGGCTAAACAGCAGAATGTTGTGTCATTTGGCAACGCTCAATTAAAGCGAAAACTTGTGAATATAGAGAAAGGTTCGATTTCTAAGGATTCAACAGATGCAGTCAATGGAAGTCAGCTTTTTGATATTAACCAACAAGTCGAAAAAAATAGAGGAGCTATCACTATTAATCAACAGAATATTGCGATTAATCAGGATAATATTCGTAATATGGTGTTAATTTTAGGTGGAGACCATCATTACGATGAGAATGGGCGATTAGAATCGATACAATATACTTTCAAAGAAGGAAGCCATAAGAGTGTTGGTAATGCATTGTATGATCTTGACGGTCGTGTTGCGACAAGCACTGAAAATATCAAACAGTTAGGCGATGATGCTATTCAACTTAATAATCGAACTTCTGAAAACTCGCAGAATATTCAGAAACTTGAATTGACGACTCAAAAGAGTTTAAAAGGCATTGCCGAAGCTTTCGGAGGTGCAGCTTTCTTTGACCAGAATGGTCAATTACAAGATCTGAATTTTACAACGGCATTAGGCGTTAAAGATCGCGAGGTTTTGAGTGTTTATGAAGGTTTCGAGTATGTGGGCGGTCAATTGGCGGATCATGACAAGCGCATTACTAATAATCATGATGCAATCCTCAACCTTAAAAAAGGAACTTCCGGCATTGTGAAGCTTGATAGTGCAAGCAATTCGATCGTGATTGATAAGGAGCTCGCAGGCAGTGCTGATCGTTTTAATATTGCCGCTGATAATGCACAATCGCGGACTTTAACAGGCGTTGCGAACGGGATAGAATTTAATGACGCCGTGAATGTTGCTCAACTTTCCCCTATGGCAACTGCACTTGGCGGCGGCGCGAAAATTGATGAAAAGGGTAATTTTGTCGCTCCGCAATATAAGTTTTCCAATAATACTTTTACGACTATTGGGGATGCGTTAACGGATCTTGATCAGCGCACAGATAACAACAGCCAAGAAGTTGAATCAATCAATAATAAGGTCACTACTATCGATAATCGTGTAACTAATAATTATGAGACAATCGTGAAGATTCAAAATCAAAATAGCCAAAGCTTAAAAGGGATTGCCGAAGCATTTGGTGGTTCTGCTAATTTTAATGAAAATGGTCAATTGGAGAATGTAAATTTCACATTCGCATTAGGTGTTAAAGATCGCGAGGTTTTGAGTGTTTATGAAGGTTTCGAGTATGTGGGCGGTCAATTGGCGGATCATGACAAGCGCATTACTAGTAATCATGATGCAATCCTCAACCTTAAAAAAGGAACTGCCGGCATTGTGAAGCTCGATAGTGCAAGCAATTCGATCGTGATTGATAAGGAGCTCGCAGGCAGTGCTGATCGTTTTAATATTGCCGCTGATAATGCACAATTGCGGACTTTAACAGGCGTTGCGAACGGGATAGAATTTAATGACGCCGTGAATGTTGCTCAACTTGCCCCTATGGCAACTGCACTTGGCGGCGGCGCGAAAATTGATGAAAAGGGTAATTTTGTGTCTCCTAAGTTTAGTTTGGCTAATAAAACTTTCTTCACTGTTGGAGATGCGCTGTATGATTTGGATAATCGAGTCAATATTCATTCGAATGAAATCAATAACATTAATAATGAGCTCGCAACCATTGTTAAACAAGATAATGGATTATTAACGATTGTCGAAGATCAATTAGTGATTGATCATAATCGTGCAGATCATATTGAAAACTTTAATATTGCTACAAGCACGCAAACACGAAAATTGACAGGTGTTCGCGCCGGTGAAATATCGCAAAACTCCACCGATGCAATTAATGGCTCTCAATATTTTGTAACAAACAATAGTATTGCGAAAGCCTTTGGTGGAGGCGCCTATTTTGATGAGAAAGGTATCTTGATTGCGCCCGACTATATTATTGGCGGTGAATCCCGAGGTGGATTGCAAGATTCGTTTGATTTCCTTTTCAGAGAGATTAAAAATGTGGAAGATGCGCTTGCTCAGAAACCTGAGGAAGGTGGAAGTAATGGTGGAAATGGCGAAGGTAATGGGAGCAATGGTGGTGGAAACTCCGGCAATGGTTCTCATTCTTCCGGAGGATTGTTTGTGGTAGATGGCCATCAGATCATTGTCGATAAGGATAATGCCTCTGCCCAAAAAACAGACACTGTGAACATTGCGATTTTGAATAAAGATGGAACAATTGATGCAAACCGTAAATTAACAGGCGTTGCGAATGGGGAAATTAAAGAGGGCTCTCTCGATGCCGTGAATGGTGGGCAGCTTTGGGCTGTAACGCAAAATCTGCAAGATGATATTAAGGCGAATCAGCGAGAGATTATTAATATTAATAATACGTTGAATCATTATGGTAATCGACTTAATCATATTGAGAAAACAGTGCACCAAAACCGTAAGATTGCAAGTGCCGGTATTTCGGGCGCAATAGCAATGAGTTCAATTCCGTATACTGATTCTCCAAAGCATTCTTTCGGAATGGGTATCGGTACTTATGATGGGGAATCTGCTATTTCGATGGGATTAATCTTCAAGATTAATTCTGATACGCGTCTTAAAATTCAGGGGGCGTATGATACACAGAAAAAGCTCGGTCTTGGTGCAGGTTTCTCAATTGATTTTTAAGAGATTTTCACATTTATAGTAGCCAATAATTATTTTTATCGTTAAAAGCATCTATCATAAATAGGTGCTTTTTTATTACCACAAAAAACGGCATAATTAGCTCCATTAATGGTCATTAAATGAAAGTGAGAATTTACAATGCGTTGGGAAAATGAACGTCGTAGCCAAAATATTGAAGATCGTCGAGGTCAGAAAAGTCGTGGAAGGCTTTCTGGTGGGCGAGGTGGAATTCCCATTCCTCTAAAAGGTAAATCGGGCTTAGCGATTTTAGTCATTGTCTTAGCCGCAGGCTATTTTGGATTTGATTTAACCCCAATTTTGAATGGTCAATTACCGGCAATGGGTCAAACAACCGATGGAAAACCTTATACCCCGACTGCCGCAGAGCAAGAGATGGCAGATTTTACTTCTGTTGCACTTGCTAAAACAGAAGATCTTTGGAAAGCTCGCTTTCAGGAAAATGGGATGCGCTATCGTGAACCAACGTTAGTCATTTATAGTGGAAGCACTGGCACTGCATGTGGTTATGGGCAAGCTGCAATGGGGCCCTTTTACTGCCCAGCAGATGAGAAAGTGTATCTTGATTTGAGTTTTTATAATGATATGAAGCATAATCTCGGCGGTGGTGGTGATTTTGCTCAAGGTTACGTGATTGCACATGAAGTTGGGCATCATGTTCAAAATTTATTGGGAATCTCTACAAAAGTGCGTGAACAGCAGGCAAGAGTTGGTAAAGTGGAAGCGAATAAGTTATCTGTAAAAATGGAACTTCAAGCTGATTGTTTTGCCGGAATTTGGGGACGGTCGGTACAGAATCAAAATCTTTTAGACGCTGGCGATATTGAAAAAGCCATGAAAACTGCCGCTGCAATCGGTGATGACCGTCTGCAAAAGCAAGCTCGAGGTGTTGTTGTTCCTGATAGTTTCACGCATGGGAGTTCGAAAGATCGTCAAAAATGGTTTATGCGAGGCTTCAATACAGGTGATATGAGTGCTTGTAATACTTTTGCGGAGCATCATTAAGTATTTCAAAACGTTATAAAATGCTCTAAGTCACATTTAAGATAGGTGATTAATAATATTTATTTTCAAATAGTTTGGTCAACAAAAAATCATATTGTGTAAAATTTATAGTGTATTTCTATCTAAACTCAAATTTTATTAGATAAAATCTATTATTCTCATTCCTGTCATCATGCTAGATTCATATTTAAATTCAATAATTTAATATGGATATTCAGTATGTTAAGAAATAAGGTTGATTTACAAGATGGCTCCAAACGAAAGTTTTTACAAATGGGAGCCATGACATTGGCAATAGTAAGTTTAGGAGGAACAGCTGTTTTTTCTCAGGATTATAATCCTAAGTTGACGGATGAAAGCCAAAAACGCTTTTTATATATTAGCCAATTTTTAACAATGAAAGAGGACTTAGATATATCTATTGCAGATCGAGCACATCGTTTATTGCAATTGATTGATAGGGAGTTTGATGCCAAGCTTAACGAATTATATGCATCCATTATGCAATCTAAAACAAATGATATGGATGAGTTTCTCCCTCATGCCTTGAATCTTGATATCGACCAACAGGATTTTATTTTAGCGATTATTGCAACCTGGTACTTAGGGGTAACTGAAAATTTATTGGATGGACATCCAGGATTTGTGACGTTTACAAATGCGCTAATGTGGAGACCTGTTAAGGATGCGCTAAATTTACCAAGTTATTCTCACGCACGGCCTAATTATTGGAAGAATCCACCTGAATGGGTGAAAGTACCGCCGATGTTCTCTGGGATCGATCAGTGGGGCAATGGATTTCCACAATTTAATGTATCCGTTCCAGGCACAACAGATAGTGGTGAATTATTACGTTCGATGGATGAAATAGAAGAAGGATTAGCACAATTATTGATAAAAAAACCAGCAGGATTAGGAGCGTAATATGAGACAGGAATTTGATGCAGATGTAATTGTGGTAGGTTCAGGCGCATTAGGTGCGAATACAGCATATGAATTAGCAAAAGTAGGAAAATCAGTTATTATTTTGGAGGCTGGTAGCAATA
Organism: Ignatzschineria sp. 22MB058224; assembly: GCF_058188435.1. NCBI lineage: Bacteria > Pseudomonadati > Pseudomonadota > Gammaproteobacteria > Cardiobacteriales > Ignatzschineriaceae > Ignatzschineria > Ignatzschineria sp. 22MB058224. The sequence goes on along the minus strand of NZ_CP187366.1, from coordinate 1,555,768 downwards.
TTCCTCGTTGGAAGATTGTTGATAATTTCCGCAACTCTGCTGAGCAAGATGATTATAATGCGCCTTATCCAAATGAACCTTGGGCTCCTACGACTTATGATAAAAATTATATTACTAATACCGGGAGTTTTAAGTATAGTGCTGGAGCGTTAAAGATTGTTGGTGGTACTACTCGACACTGGACAGGGGCAACATGGCGATATCTTCCGAATGATATGAAGCTTCATTCTGTGTATGGTGTTGGAAGAGATTGGCCTATTGATTATGATGAGCTAGAACCGTACTATAGTCGCGCAGAAATTGCAGTGGGATCGTGTGGATCTGATGAAGAAGATCAAAGTGGTAAAGGCGGCGCGCCTTTTCCTTATCGTTCGGTTCCTTATCCTAATCCACCAGAAGAAAAAACTTATGCATTTAAGCGCTTACAAGCCCAAATAGCGCCTTTAGGTTATCGGGCGATTAATGAGCCTCATACAAGGTTAACACGAGCTTATGATGGCCGGCCTGCATGTGTGGGTAATAATAACTGTACACCAGTCTGCCCGATAGGAGCGATGTATCACGGAGATATTCATGTTGATAAAGCACTTAAAGAAGGTGCTAAATTAATTACGGATGCAGTCGTTCATAAGCTTGAAAAAGGTTCCGATGGTAAAATTAGCGCGGTCTATTATAAGGATCCTACTGGAAAAGATTATCGTTTAACTGCAAAATACTATGTATTGGCTGCTCATGCCTATGAAATTCCGCGAATTTTATTGATGTCGGATGTAGCAAATTCATCAGATATGGTGGGTAGAAATATTATGAATCATCCCGCAACAAATTTTATGTTTTTAGCGGATGAGGAATTGTGGTCTGGTCGAGGGTCTTGGCAGATTGGTAGTATTGTTAATTGGAGGGATGGTGAGCACCGTAAGAAGTTTTCAGCATTGAGACATATTATGTGGAACAATCAAACTGTTGCCATGAACACTAAGCGTATTTTAGGTGAAGGTACAGTAGGATCAGAGCTTGATAGTCGACTTCGAAATGAAATATCGCGATTCACAGTATTATCAACGATGCATGAGCAGTTACCTTACCCTAAGAATCGAATTACGTTAAACCCTCATAAAAAAGATTCTCTAGGATTACCATTAATTTCGATATTTAGTGAAGTTGACTATTATCTAAATGATTCTAAGCCATTAGCACATAACGATTATCTCAATATTGTTAGAGCAATGAATGGCAAAATTATAGATATTGATCAAGATTTTCAAAATTCAGATCACATTATGGGAACAACTATTATGGGTGAAAATCCCAGAGACTCCGTAGTCAATGGTGAATGTCGTACGCATGATCATGAGAATCTTTTTATTGTTTCGACAAGTGTTATTCCTGCTTCAGGTGTTATTAATCCAACATTAACAGGTATCGCTTTAGGCATTCGTACGGCAGATATTATCGCGAGAGAGGTATAATATGAAGATATTAAAAGTGGCTCTATCGGTCGTAATTTTGCTATTGCCTTATTCTCAAGCCGCGAAGATTGACGATCAAGGTGAGTATATAGCGCGTGCTAGTGACTGCGCGGCTTGTCATAATTCTCCTGATGGTACTCTTTATTCAGGAGGCGCGCCCATCGAAACGCCTATGGGGAATATTATTGCTCCCAATATCACTCCATCTAAAACTAGTGGGATAGGGAATTATAGCTTAGAAGAGTTTAGTAATGCAGTGCGGAATGGGATAAGAAAGGATGGAGCCCATCTTTATCCTGCAATGCCCTATAACAGTTACCACAATATGAGTGATGCAGATATTGAAAGTCTTTATCGCTATTTTATGTCAGAAGTCCCAGCCGTCGATACTCAAGCAACAAAGACAACGTTAAAGTTTCCATTTAATATTCGATCAGTAATGATTGTTTGGAATTTTCTTTATAGAGATGGCGTTAGTGGTACGATCTCTGACTCATCAAACCCTGTACTTGAAAGAGGAAGATATCTTGTTGATGTGATGGGACATTGTGGCGCATGCCATACGCCAAGAAATGCGTTAATGGCGGAAGATTCTTCTCAATATTTAGGGGGAGGTTCTGTTGAGGGTTGGAAGGCTCCTAATATCACCTCGAGCGTGCAAAGCGGTATTGGTGGTTGGAGTATTCAAGAATTGGCTGATTATTTTAAAGGTGATTATGTCATTGGAAAAGGTGGTGCCACAGGTCCTATGAATGAAGCCGTGATGAATTCATTACGATATTTAACAGAAACTGACCGGGTTGCTATTGCCACTTACTTAAAACAGGTACCAGCCATTAATCAGAGTGAGGAAAGTCGCCCGAGTTATAGTTATACTTCCTCAAAAACTGTTGATTTAAATGTTATAGAACGGGGAGGAATGATAGATGAAAAGATGCTAGCAAAATTTGATTCCACTGATGGCGCTATTTTATATAATGCTGTTTGTGCGAGTTGCCATGGCGTAAATGGTCAGGGTTTTGAAGATCATTTTTTCCCTTCTTTGACAAATAATTCAACAGTCGGTGATGATAATCCTGCAAATTTATTACAAATCATTATCAATGGAGTAGATAAAATACGAAGTGGTGAAGAGGTGATTATGCCTTCCGCAAGTGAGCAACAATTAACTCCCGCACAAATTGTGTCTATTGCGAATTATGTTCGAGTAAATTTTGGAAGGGGAGTGGCAGATATTACTATGGAGAACTACCAAGCTTTGTCTGAACCGATGGCCGTAAGTTTTTTGATAAAGCATGCTGCAAGTTTATTAATCATTGGTTTATTAGTAGGATTTCTTATTATTTTGGGAATTTTTAGCAAACTCTTTAGAAGAAAATAGATGAGGCAGAAAGTAAATTCTTAATTTCAATAATCTTTTAAACAACTCCTCCCTTTATTGTAATTTCCTTTATAATAGAGGGAGTTTTTATTTAATGACTTTTTCTATATTTGAGAAATTAAAGGTATCAATATAATGTCCATAGAAGCAGTACAAGCGCTCGCAAAAGATGATTTTTCCGCTGTTAATCAGAAAATTCTAGAGGCTTTACACTCAGATGTCGTTTTGATTAATCAAGTTGGGCAATATATTGTGTCATCGGGTGGGAAACGTTTGCGCCCATTAATCACCCTTTTAGCGGCAAGAGCTGCAGGCTATAAAGGTGAAGGACATATTACAGCAGCAACACTTGTGGAATTTATTCACACAGCAACATTACTACATGATGATGTCGTGGATCATTCAGATATGCGCCGCGGGCGTGAAACAGCGAATGAACTGTGGGGAAATGAAGCCGCGGTCCTAGTTGGTGACTTTATCTATACTCGCTCGTTTCAGATGATGGTAAGTCTTGATTCAATGCCAATTATGCGCATTCTCTCTAATGCGACGAATATTATCGCCGAAGGTGAGGTGATGCAGCTGATGAATATTGGTGATCCCGATACAACAGAAGCGAATTACATGAACGTCATCTACTCCAAAACAGCGAAGCTGTTTGAAGCGGCAGGCGCAGTTGCAGGGATTTTGACGCGAGAAGCGGGCGGTGAAGATTATGAAGAGGCACTGGCGACTTATGGCATGTATCTTGGAACTGCATTCCAATTGGTGGATGATATCTTAGACTACACGGCAACAGCAGCAGAGATGGGGAAAAATACTGGTGATGATCTTGCAGAAGGGAAACCTACATTGCCACTCATTTACGCAATGAGAGCCGGTACAGAAGAAGATGCGGCACTTATTAATGACGCATTAGTGAATGCTGATATTTCAAAGCTAGATACAATTTTGAAAATTATCGATCGTACAAAATCGCTCGATTATACACATCAAGAGGCTGTTAAACAAGCAGAAATGGCGATTGAAGCATTATCTCCGCTTCCAGATTCTCCTTATAAAGAAGCGTTGAAAACATTAGCAAATTATGCAGTTATCCGAAAATTTTAAATATGAGTAGATAGATAACTAGACTCATGAAGGATGGGATGCTTCCATCCTTTTTTGTGAAAGACGGTAAACTACTAATTGATTTAATTATTAACTTATTAAAAGGTGATCTTATATGGGGCAATCGAAGCGTCGTACGGAAAAGTGGTTTAACCGTTTATTGTGGATTATCGCTCTATTGTTTGCAGCATTTTTGATTGGTTTGGGGGGAAAGATTATTCAAGATCTCCCTTTGATGAGCGAGCCTTTAGTCTATGAGGATTTTAGAGATCAAGATGCATATGATAAAAACAATGAATCGATCGAAAATCTTCGCGTTAGTAGCGAAGATATCTATAATCAATATCAGCAATATACTGATCAACTGTCAATAGAACAAGCGGCTTATGATAGTGAAAAAGAATCATTTGAAAATTGGCTTAAAACACGTACAGCGACATTAAATCCTTCTCAAAATGCTGAGCTTATTGCGCGTACTGCTCGATTAGAAAAACTGCGGGAAGCTCTTTCGGTAACAGATAAACTTCGTTTAGAAGCTCAACAGAAGCGAAGTGCAATTGGTACCCAAATAATCGCGCTGCAAGAGAAAAATAGAGATATTAACACGATTGCAGAAGGGGAGTATTACAAAGCGGTTCAAAAGCAAAGTACTCAAGAATTTTTAATCCGCCTTTTAATGACATTGCCCTTAATTGTGATTGCTATTTGGCTCTTTGTAAGACGTCGTAAAGGTCCGTATTGGCCATTTACTTGGGGCTTTATCTTCTTCGCATTATTTGCGTTTTTCTTTGAATTGGTTCCATATCTTCCGAGTTACGGCGGATATGTCCGTTTTTCTGTGGGAATTTTGTTAACGATCGCAGGCGGGTATTACGCAATTCGAGGTTTTCAGAAATATCGTGAAAAACAACGAGTTGAAGAGAATGCGACAGAGGAAGAGCGTCGAAAAATGCTCAGTTATAATTTTGTATTGCAAAGACTTGATAAGTCTCTCTGCCCATCATGCGAACGGGGGATTAATTACCGGGATCCATCGATTGATTTCTGCCCTCATTGTGGCATTAATTTAGTAAAACGTTGTCCCTCTTGCCACATGAAGAAAAATGCGTTTTTGAATTACTGCCCAACCTGTGGGATGAAGGAAAAAAATCAAGTTCTCGACGAGTAGATAATCTGCTGAATATCACGTTAAGACATTATTAGACGTGGAAATTTTATGATAAAAAAAGTAAAATAAACAACAATAATGATAATTAATTGTTATCAATTGTCCAATTAATGACAAATTATGCCTCATTATACAGGTGTCGTGTTTTGATGAGTGCGGCGTTTTAATCATTTAAAATTAAAAGGAGTTCCAATGGGATTAATAGATGGACAGAAGTATAAAGGAACGCGGCATAAAGAGTATGCGGTTCTTGTTGCAATAGCTGTCGTGGCGTTTGACCTATTTTTTGGATCCACACATTCGACACTTTTCCTTGTTTTTATCAATATCGTTTCATTAATGGCTATTTTATATAGTGCCTTTAGTGTTGTTCGTCATGCGGATATCTTTGCGCATCGTCTAGGAGAACCGTATGGCTCATTGATTCTGAGCCTTTCAGTTGTCATTTTAGAAGTGAGTTTAATTACGGTAGTCATGTCATCAAGCTCAGGGCCAGGTCCTGATGGGATTGATCCTCATGCAACATTGATGCGCGATACGCTCTATTCATTGATTATGTTAGTAATCAGTGGCTTTGTTGGGGTTTCACTTTTAATCGGCGGTAAAAAATATAAAACTCAGCATGTAAACCTTGCTGGTGTTACGCAATATACAACAGCGATTATTCCATTAGTTTTAGTGGTATTAATTTTGCCGAGCTTTCTCGCTGGAGGGAGCTATACTAAAGGGCAACTAATTTTTGTTGCGCTACTCTCTGCGTCTTTATACGCGGTATTTTTAGTTATTCAAACTAAGACACATCAAAGTCTCTTCATTTATGACAATGAAGATGAAGATGAGAATCATAAAGGAATGCCATCACCTTATTCTAATACTTGGCATGCGATTTGGTTAGTTGTCCATTTAGTATCTGTTGTGGCAGTGACTAAAGTAGATTCAGCACCTTTAGAGTCTTTACTTACGAATCTCAATGCACCTAAAGCCCTAACGGGTCTTATTGTCGCTATTTTGATTTTTGCACCAGAAGGATTAGGTGCAATTCGTGCTGTTTTGAATAATAACCTTCAAAGAGCCGTCAATATCTATTTTGGTTCGGTATTAGCCACAATCTCTTTAACCGTTCCTGCGGTTGCTTTGATCTCACTCTTTACAGGCAGTCAGATTATTCTTGGTTTACCTGTAACGGATGTCGTCCTGCTTAGTGGCCTTTTTGTTCTATGTCAGGCAACCTTTGATAGTGGAAGAACAAACCAAGTAGATGGTGTTGCTCATTTAGTTATTTTCTTTGCTTATCTCATGTTGTTATTAGGAGGGAGTTAAAAGAGGAAATGACTTCCTGTGCTAATTAATAAATAGCGAGTCTTAAAACGTCTTAGAAAGATTTCTAAGACGTTTTTTTATAGGGGGAATTTAATTAAAGTTTATCTGTGTCATTAATATCAAACCTATTGGTTTCGCTAAATCATTTCTATGATAGACATTGGCTAATAGATCTATTGATAATTTTAGTAATTAGTCTTTCTAAGAGCGATTAATATCATTGATGATTCGATATAATCTACGGTTTTTTTCAGGGGACTGTTTTATATAAGTTGTTACTGTGAAATGGATCATTGGATCCATTATTAGCCTCTGATAAAAAGATAAAAGCGAAGAAGCAGTTCATACATATGTAACATAGACATGAAAAATACAGTTGGCTACATTGCTAGATAGTAGTAAATCCATAAAAAGAAAAATAATTAAAAGGGCTATGTAATTTCAATGACGCCTATGCTGATGAATTGCTGATTAAAGCATTATCCTCTTAAAAAATTTACTACTACATATTCCAATGAAAATAAAAAACTATCTGTAGGAGGTTAAGTTATGTCTATTAGTATAAAAGAGGACGTAGGAGATAAAATTGTAGAATCTGGTTTGGAAACGGCGAGATTTACTACTGTGGAGACGCTGGGTTATATAGTGGGCACAAATATTGGTGCGGGCGTTTTAGGTTTAGCTTTTGCTGCAAGAAAGGCTGGCTTTGTTCCGATGCTTATTAGTCTATCTGTGACATATATTATCTGTACAATTGCGATGTTATATGTTGCTGAGGTCTGTTTACGTACAAGAGGGAATCGGCAGTTAAGTGGTCTTACAGATCGTTATCTTGGTAAGATCGGTTCATGGATTGTTTTTTTAGGTATTGCAGGTAGTTGTTATGGCGCATTAATTGCTTATATTGCAGGCAGTGGTGATATCTTACATGCCTTTTTTGGAGACCTAGGGCTAACCAGTCAGATGGGAAGTATTCTTTTTTTAATCCCTGCTATTTTGCCAATGTATATAGGATTTAAGGCGCTAGGGGTCGGTCAGAAAATAATCAGTACTGGGATGACAGCAGTCATCGTGCTCTTAATTATCGCTACACTATTTCATAATGATACGAATATTGATAACTTACTAGAATCTAATTGGGCTTACATTGTCCCTATATTTAACGTATCTGTTTTTATTTTAGCAGCGCAATTTCTCGTTCCGGAGATTGTTCGGGGTAATATGCATAAGCCCAAAGCGATCCCTAAACTCATTATAGTGGGTATGGGGCTTGTCTTATTAGTTGTTGTAATTATTCCTGCCTCGGTGATTGCACTGGTTGGTATTGATAATATCAAAGATGAAGTTGCAACATTAACTTGGGGTGGAAATCTGGGAGCTTGGGCATTTTATGCGGCAAGTATTTTTGCTCTCCTAGCATTATTAACATCCTATTGGGGAATGGGAGGTGCATTATTTAGTAATGTATTTGATCAATTTAAATTAGGATCAGAAAAGAATAAATTTAGAAGAGTTATTGCTTTGGCTATCGTATCTTTTCCGCCATTAATATTAACTTTTTTCGATAAAGCAAGTTTTGTAAATGCACTCTATTTTGCTGGGACAGTAGATGGTTTTGTAATGGGGATTATCCCGATATTTTTATTATACAAAGCACGAAAATATGGAGATCGCATACCTGAATATACGGCTGGGTTTATATCCAATATTTTTATGCAAATATTAATAGTTATGACGTTTATTATGGCTGGATTCTACGCTATTGCAGAATTATTTGGTTTTTTGCCAGCAAGTTGGTGATTACTGACTCGATTAAATAGTATTGCAACCCGTATTGTTTAAATAAACGGCTCAACACTGATAGTGAAGAGCCGTTTAATGTGGTTATTATCTTTATATTTTACCGGTAATACGGTATGAAAAATCAGCAATTATAGAGGTGTTTTTTAAGTTTTTTGTTTTTTCTCGATAGTCTGCGTATTTTAAAAGTGCGTACATACTTTGTATTGCGCACCATCTTAATGGTTCTGGTTCCCATTTTGGACTAACATGATCATTCCAAGGAAGAGATGTTAGATCTGTTTTCTTTGCTAGAATTTTATCAAGCATTGTTCGAGCGGCAAGATTGGTTGCTGTAATGCCGCTGCCGATAAAACCATAAATATGCCCTATTTTTTCAATGGCATTATAAGAAACAGTAGCACACCAATCTCGAGTGACGCCAATAGAACCTTTCCATGCATAAGCAATAGTAAATTTTTCAAATGGAAATAGCTCATGAAGTCGTTTTAATAACAGTTGTGCAACTTTTTGATCTAGGTATCCATCCCCTGCGTCTCTAGAGCCAAATTGATAAGGAGAGCCTCTTCCACCGATAAGAATACGATTATCAAATGTGCGTTGTGCGTAGAAAAATAGATGTGCGTCATCGGCTAATAATTCTCTACCTTCCCAACCTATTTTTTCCCATCTTTCTGGTGAGATTACTTCTGTAACAATGATGGATGAGTTAATGGGGATAACACGATTTTTTTTAAGAAAGATGCTGCTAGATGCTTCAGTACAAGTAATGATATGCTCTGAAGTTATAGTCTTTATTTGACCACCGGAAGCAACCGTGACATGATTTTTTTTAATGCTCAATACAGGGTGATTTTCATATATTTTAATGCCACGTTCTATGAGAATTTTTTTTAGATTTAAAAGAAGTTTTAATGGATGGATTCTACATCCTATCTTATTATAGTGAGCGCCGATTATTGAAGGGATATTAATGCGTTTTTGGGCATTTTCGCCTGATAGAAGGTCGCTATCATTATCTAAAGGCATCTGTGATAATCTGGCTTTTTGGGCTTGGTTCGTGGCAATGGTTAAAATCCCTCCTTGTACTAGATCGCAATCGATCTGTTCTTTTAAACAGATGTTTTGAACCTCGGTAACAGAATCTTTCATCGCTATGTATAAGTCATCTATTTCCGAGACAGTACAGCCTTTTTTTAGTAAGGCCATTTTTTCTATGGGTACTTCATTAGATAACCATCCTCCATTACGACCAGAGGCAGCATATCCGACTTGTTTTTTTTCAAAGATAGTAATGCGCAGGGTTGGATCAGCTTTTTGAAGATAATAAGCAAGCCATAAACCAGAGAGACCACCGCCGATAATAGTGACATCGGTAACATCATTATCAGGTAAGGCAAACGCTCCTGTTATTGAGAGTAGTGAGCTTTGAGATTCTTCTAACGATTTAATCCAAAAAGAGATATTATCTTGCGTAATCAATGAATACTCCTTAGATCTACGATATTGTTAATAAAGCTCAACCTCTGCGCAATTATGTTGCGCAGAGGTTGTATTTATACCAAAAGTCTATTCAATACTTAATTTAGTGTTGGCATTGAAAACTGTGCATTTTCACGAATGGTAGCACTTGGCCATCGTTGGGTGATTGTTTTACGACGTGTGAAAAATCTAACCCCGTCAGGGCCATACATAGAAAGATCACCAAATAAAGAGCGTTTCCATCCCCCAAAACTATGGAAAGCGACAGGTACTGGTAATGGTATATTGATACCGACCATCCCGACTAAGATATTATCTGCAAAGTAACGAGCTGCTTCCCCATCACGTGTATAGATACATGTACCATTTCCATATTCGTGATCATTAATTAATTGCATTGCCTCTTCTAGGGTTGAAACACGTATTACTTGCAGAACAGGCCCAAAGATTTCAGCGCGGTAGCTATCCATGTCCAGTGTAACATTATCGATGAGCGTTGGACCTACAAAAAAACCATTTTCATAGCCCTCAACTATTGCATTTGTACCATCAATGCATATCTTTGCGCCTTGTTCTTCAGCATTCTTTATATGTTGCATGATTTTTTGTTTATGCTCCGCAGAAATTACAGGGCCAAAATCATTTGAGTTATCTGTATAAGGGCCAAATTTGAGATTAGCCATCGAATTTTCCAATGCTGAAATCATTTGATCAGCAATTTCATCACCTACTGCAACAGCGACAGATAATGCCATACAACGTTGCCCAGAAGAGCCAAATGCAGCTCCTAATAAGGAGTTTACAACATTATCTAAATCCGCATCAGGCATAATCACAGCATGATTTTTAGCTCCTCCAAGTGCTTGACAGCGTTTGCCATGAGCAGTTGCTGTCTGATAAATATATTCAGCAACAGGGGTTGAGCCAACAAAACTTACAGCCTCAATATCTTGATGGATTAAGATCGCATCAACAACTTCTTTACCGCCATTAATCACGTTAAATACACCGTCTGGTAAACCAGCTTCTTTCAGTAGTTTAGCCATCAATAAGGATGCACTAGGGTTTTTTTCTGAGGGTTTTAAAATAAATGTATTGCCACAAGCAATCGCGATAGGAAACATCCAAAGTGGAACCATGGCTGGGAAATTAAAAGGTGTGATACCCGCAACAACACCTAAAGGTTGAAAATCACTCCAACTATCGATATTTGGCCCAACATTACGACTATATTCTCCTTTGAGTAATTCAGGGATACCACAGGCGAATTCAACATTTTCGATTCCTCTTTGTAATTCGCCAGCAGCATCGTGTCCTATTTTGCCGTGCTCTTCTCCAATAAGTTGACAGATCATCTCTGTATTTTTTTCGAGAAGTTCTTTAAATTTAAACATTACTCGAGCACGTTTTAAGGGAGGTGTTTTGCTCCATGCAGGAAATGCTGATTTTGCCGCTGCAATTGCTTCATTGGCGGTTTTAGCATTTCCTATAATCACGTGTTTTGATTGATCTCCTGTTGCAGGATTGTAGATCGGTTGAGTTATTTGAGTATTATGATGCGTAAATTCACCATTAATAAAATGGCCGATGGTTTGAGTCATAATTTATACCTTGCGTAATGAAATAGAAAACATGATGGATGTGCGTATTTTTGAGTGATTAGTATATGGTGTAAATTTTTCTAACTTTTTCAACAATATCCCATCGACCAGTCCATCCTATCGGTAAGATGATTAGGTCGCCTGCTGATACCGATATGATCTCTCTTGAAAGCTCGTCTGTGAGTGTCGCTTTTCCAGAAATAATGTAGCAAAACTCAGTATTAGGACGATCGATAACAGGCCAGCCTCCCGGTTCACACTCCCAAATACCAATATCGCCTTTAGCATTTTTTGCGAATTCAAGAAGGCTCATTTCAGGGGACCCTTTATCTGCTCCAGAACGTATTCCAGCAGGTTCTAATGTGCTATTTTGTATAGTATTATTTTTTATTATAGTCATTGTTGACATGATGATAACTCCTTTGATTGATGATTATTTTTATTGAGCTCCAGTAAGTTTTTCTAATAACGAGACCGTTTTTGATGGGCGTTGAGTGATATTTTCTTCTTTATCACCTAATCCCATTGCTGTTAGGCCAAGGTTAACTCCTATCCAACGGAGTGGTTCTGGCATCCATAATTTTGTAGGATTATTGATAAATGGCAAAGTATTGATAGGATCATCTTTGATATCGAGAATTAAGTTTCTTAAAATTCGTCCAGATAGATTACTCATTGCGACGCCATCCCCCGTATATTGCCCCGCCCAAGCCATTGATCGATCTTTGGTAATTCCAACAGATGGATACCAATCTCTTGAGACCGCTAATGCGCCCCCCCAACGATGTGTTATCTTGAGATCTTGTAATGAAGGAAAAAAATCATTAATTGTTTCTCTTATTTTGATGTGAACAGAATCTACGAGATCATATTGTGGTGAAATTTTAGAGCCAAAATGATACGGTGCACCTCGGCCACCAATAACTAAGCGATTATCTTTTGTCATTTGAGCATATACGAGTAAATGTCGCATATCATTGAAGGCTATTCGATGATTTAAATTTAATATATTCTTTTGATCGATATTTAATGGCTCCGTTGCTAGAGCAAGAGAGTAGAGTGGAATCGTGTATCTTTTGTATTTATCAAGTTTACAACTATAACTTTCAGTTGCGCGAATAATAGTATTAGCTTCTATGCAGTAATCTTGTGTGTAAGCTTTCTTATCTTCAATATTGATGACATTTGTTTTTTCAAAAATCTTTGCCCCCATTTTTTCAACACATTTAGCAAGTGCTCTTACAAGTTTTCCGGGATGAATCACTGCACAGTGAGGCGTATAAATAGCGCCAAGCGATTGATTTATGTTTATTTTTTTTAGCGATGTTTGTTTATCTAATAGGGTCCATTGATTTGTGAGGCCTAAATCTATTGTTTCTTGGATTGCTGCTTTTGCTCTTATCAGTTGAGGGTGTGTTCTTGCGACAGCAATATATCCTTCTTTACTGTAATCGGCATCAATGTCTTCTTCTGCTAACACACGTTGAATTTCATCCACTGATTCGTTCATTGTTTGTTGTAGGTGGATTGCTGTTTCTCGAGAAAAGTCTTTAGAAACTTTATTCAATGACACTGGAAAAATAGCAGAAGCCCATCCACCATTACGGCCTGATGCGCCGAATCCAGCATACTCTTTTTCTAAAATGATGATATTCATATGCGGAGCAGATTTGAGCAGATAATAGGCCGCCCAAAGTCCAGTATATCCTGCTCCAATAATAGCGACATCGACTTTGAGATTTTTATCCAATGTTGATCGCTCATCTGACTTTTCATACCAGTAAGGACGATTCGGTAATTTTTTTAGTGCATTGATAGTATTCTTATCCATTGGGTGCCTTGATTATAGTGATCTTTAATGATGAATAATCATATCTCGGATTTTTCAAAAGAGTCCATTGATGAGATTGTCACAATGTGCTATTTGTTTCGTACATATGTATGAATAATAAAAATAAGAGGATAGGGAATGATTACGGTTAATAAATTGGTTCAAGAGTATGATTTAGGCCTTGTTTTTAAAACCGGGAAAGGAATGAGTGATCGTAAAATTTCTTGGGCTCATACCGTAGAATTACCAGATCCTTGGCTCTGTACTCTAAAGGATACCCTCGTTATGACAACAGGTGTGGGTGTTCCTAAAACGACTAGTGAGCAGGTTGTATGGATTAAAAAACTTGCACAAACAGAAGCTGCGGCGCTTTTATTTGCGCCAAGAGATGCAAGCTTCGAACTCTCGGATGAGATGCTAACAGCTGCAACTAAGCTTGACTTTCCGATTCTAGGGGCGAGTTTTGAATTGGAATTTAAAGATCTTGCCCAGATTGTGATTGAAGAAGCCCTGCAATCTAAGAAAGATCAATACAATTCAAATACCCTACTTTTTCAAATATATGCCGATACATTGTGGGAATCGTCGAGTTTACAAGAGCGACTCAAAATATTGGGAAAGAAATTGCTTGTAAAGTTACAAGTCGTTAATAGCGAGACATTACAGGTAATACTCTCTTCTGATCTTCATCCTGTGAATGCAGAAAGTGTCGTTCGAACGATTATTCCTGGGCGGGTTAAGGCTGCTTTAATTGTCTCTAATAATCAATCTAAAAAGTTTGATAGTACTATGCTTTCCCAAACGTTAGCTGGGCTTTTAAGTATTGAGTTAGAAAGGTTTATTATTGAAAGAGATGTATTAAGAGCCGATGGGGAGCAATTATTTCAAGATCTATTAAATGGCGAAATTGATTATGCTGCTGCACGAATGATTTTAGAGAGAAGAGGGTTATATGGGAAATTAGTTACTGTTGCTATCAATTGTCTTCCTGAAAATAGTCAAAAATATGCAAGTGCGCATCATATCCCACAATTACAATCAATTAGTCCATTATTTTTTAAAGATGATCAACGTATTTTAATTATATTGCCCGAGGATTCCGCGCTATTAGAACATATTATGAACTATTTCGGGGCAGAAACTCGAATAGGTGTGAGTAGTACAATAACCCTCACAGTAGGTTTCAAAGAGAGTATTTTTCAAGCTAGTTTAATGCTGTCAAGAGCAATAGAGAGCGATATAAAAGTCGCCTATTATCGTTATTTAGATACAGCTTTATCATTAGGTCCTAAAACTTTAGCAGAAGCAAGATCTTTGGTTGATTATTATTTTAGTGTATTGATTGAATATGAAAAAACAAAGTCGCTTCCATTGTTGCAGACATTATTTGTTTTTTTAAAAAATGATAGTAATTGGAAATTAACAGCAGTCGATTTAAATATTCATCGACAGACACTGGTTTATCGCTTGAAATTAATAGAGGAATTAACAGGATTAAAGCCTACAAGCAGCATTGGTATTGCTAAATTTTGGATTGCTCTCGAAGCGGCTCAAGTATTAGGTATATTAGAAAAGATAAAATAGCCGTTAATAAAAAAGCTCTTAAGAGTTCTGCTTAAGAGCTTTTATTACTAATTAATGATTACAACTTATTTTTTCTTTCTGAAGAAAAGAAGCTTAAGGATATATAGAATAACTAAAGCCCCGATAATGAATCCGATAACAGCAAGTAAAGATGCGTGTCGGATTAAAAATGGTGACTCACCTCCTTGCGCAATTACAGCTACATCATTTTCAGAGAGAGTCGCTTTTCCATCTCCAAATTTTTCGGTAACATAATTCGCAACAGAAGCAATCTGGGCGTTATCTAACCATGAATAGATTTCTGTATATTCTTCGGCAAAAGCAGGCATTAATGTTGTCACCTCATGCGTTTTTCCATTTTCACGACTGACACCATGCATGATTTTCATAACCAAATTAGTACGATTTTCACGTCCAACAGTACTGTTATGTGTTAAAGCAGGCGTGTGTTTGTCGAGTGAACCTTCTCCATTAATACCGTGACAGCTTGAACACGCTTGGTTATATAAAACGGCTCCATCAAGCGTTGAGTGATCGCGGAAATCATCAGAAACATTGTCAAAGGAAGGGTAAATTTCATAATCTGCCGTAGCTACTTTTTTACCTCCAAAAGAGTAAGCGGGTGCTTCTTGTGATTTTTGCGCAATCGCTGGAGTTGTTTGTAAATATTCTACAACTGCACGAAGATCATTATCACTCATAAAGGCAAAGCTTTTATCAATCGCTTCTGCCATTGGACCTGCCGCAGATGATTTCCCTTCAGCTTTCCCTGTTTTTAGGTACGTAAAGAGTTCTTGCTTACTCCAATTACCGATACCCGCTGTTTTATCAGCGGTGATATTGGGTGCATGCCAGCCTCCTGCGTCACCCCCTGAAAGATATTGATTATAATCCTCCGCTAACATCTGATTACGGGGAGTATGGCAAGTTGAACAGTGCATTAGGCCATCTACGAGATATTTTCCTCGATTTTGAATCTCTGAAAGATTTGGGTCCGGAGTGAAAGGTTGATTTTTTGCAAAAAGACCATTCCAAACCGTCATTGCACCGGGCAAATTAAAAGGGAATTTTAGTTGAGTCTCTTTTGCTGGCGCTTTATCAATAGCTGCTACTTGATTCATAAAATAAGCATAAAGCGCTTTAATATCTTCGTCCGTTACTGTTGCAAATGCTGTGTATGGCATTGCAGGATAGAGATGACTACCATCAGGGCGAACCCCTTTACGAACTGCAGCAGCAAACTCTTCCAATGACCAATTCCCAATACCAAATTCTTTAGAAGGTGTAATGTTAGTGGAAATAATCTCACCCATAGGCATTGTAAATACAAGGCCCCCAGCGTAAGGTTCATCGGGAGATGTTGTATGGCAGGCGGCGCAGTCACCCGCGATAGAGAGATATTCGCCTTTTTTGATGAGCGCAACATCTGTTCCATTATTTGTTTGAGCAAAAGATATGCTAAAAGCTGATAAGCCGATTAGAGCTGTACTTGCTATCAAATGTGTAAGTTTCATGATTTTCATCGCTTATACCTCCCTTGCAATGATATCTGCAGTACGAATGCCAAGCGCAATCGCTGTTAATGTTGGGTTAACAACACCGCCGGCAGGAATTAATCCTACAGAAGCAATAAAGAGATTGTCATGATCAAATGTACGCCCTTCGTGGTTTGTAACTGAGTCTTTAGGATTATCCCCCATAATCAGAGTTCCCATCAGATGGTCATGATTTTCCCAATCAGTGTTAATAGTGAGAGATTCACCGCCCATTAAGCGCGTAATTAAGCGATATTGATCTTTTGCTGCTTCAGCGCCACGTTGTACATAACTATCCACGTCATAATGGATCTTAATGCCTGGTAGACCAATACTATCTTTCCAATTTGGATTTGGCATAATACGGTTACGAGGGTCAGGTAATTGTTCAAAGAATGTATAAATAGAGACCCAGCGAGATGACCAGTCCATAATTTTTTCATCGAGTTCTGTTCCCATATAACCCTGAGCAATGAGTTTTGCTGCAATATCAACCTGTGGATTGTTATTTGCAAAGCTATGTTTGTTGGCAGAGTATTGAGATCTAAAATCTCCTTCGCGCCATTGGTTAATAGTCGCTTGTTGAACAGGACCTCGTCCCATCCACATTGGTTCTTTAGCTAAGAAGTTCATAGAGATTCCAACGTGATCCATAAGATTACGTCCTACCATATCTGATGAGTTTGCTACGTCATTCATCATGAGTAATTTTGCAGACTCAAAACTATGAGCTGCAATAACAAATGCTTTTGCCGTTAAAGTATGTTCGCTCCCATCAGGTTTAAGATATTTGATTGCTTCGATCTTTTTATCTTTTCCAACAATAATTTTATGGGCAACTGCTTCTGTAATGAGTTGTGCGCCATTACGTACAGATCGCATTGCATGAACGGATCCATTATAGAGTGTACCAATCGGGCAGATCTGATCACAGTTATTATTACCTTGACAGCCAGGTCGCCCATCGTATGATTTAGGGATACGGACAGTTGGCTCATGAATTACAGCAATACCTGCGGGCTGAAGAGCTTCTTTGATCTTTTTTGTCATATAAATATCTGCTTCAGGCTCAATTGGATATGGTTTTGAGCGTGGAGGGAAGGCTTTTCCAGGATTGACACCTGATTGATCCTCTGCATCATTACCTGCAACGCCAATAGCATATTCTGCACGTACATAATATGGTTCTAAATCTTCATAGGTCATTGGCCAATCGCGACCGACACCGTAGAGTGATTTTATTTTAAAGTCACTTGGGGTATAACGCCATGTAGCTCCCCCCCAGTGAGCAGTTGTTCCGCCAACAAGTTTGAGCATTCCCGGCATCATTTTAAATGAACCTTCATTCTCTAAATATCCTTCTTGGTTACTCGTTGGTGCCCAAGGATTATTGGGATAAGCATTATTACGGTCATAGTGACGGCCGGAGTTCTTAAAGTTTTCCAATAATTTCCAACGCGGAACACTAGGTCCTGCTTCTAATAAAATAACTGACTTTCCTTTCATTGCGAGCTCGTTGGCGACATTTGATCCGACTGCTCCGGAGCCGATGACGATAACATCAGCATCATATGTTTTTGTACTCATTATTTTGTCCTCTATTGAAATCTATTACGCTTTTGGAAGAGTTGCCCAATAATTGGTTGTCCATCGAGAATAACCAGGGATTGGGGTATATTTCTGAGTGAGCTTGTAGGTTTCAATTTCGGTATAAGTTACAAATTGAACACCATCATGCGCACGTTGAGGGAGAGGAGTACCAGCGTAGCCGAGATAGAATACGGCAATAATATCTTTTGCCGTATTTTGATATTTCTCTTTAAAGATAGGATTATTTTTTAGCGTATCGATATTTGAATACTGACCATTATTGATAAATGTTAAAAGCTCTTTTGCTTCTGCTTGAAAGTTACTATTTACTTTCGCAAGGGCATCAAAGGCTCTTTCAACAAGTAGAGGATCAAGCTGTTTATTTGTGAGGAATCTAGCTAACTTCACCTCATCATTTTGTTCAGTAAAGTTTGCCGCAAAGGTATAGGGGCTCATCAACATAAATGCTGATATAGCGCAACTTCCAATCAGAAATTTCCGACGGGAAGGATCGCTAGGAATATACTTATCCATATTCTATAAGTCTCCGTTTAATTGATAAAATAAAAAATCTTTGACACTACACATTAGCAATAGAAATATTGACATTTGTCAATATTTGGTAAATTTAGGTATTTTTAGTGACTGAGATATCAAGCACTCTTGAAAAGAGAGTTGCTCTAATTAGGGAGATCTTCTATACTTTGATGAAATTAATATTCCCCTAGAGGTGCTGTTGTTAACAGCTGAGATTGAAGTGAAACTTCGGGACTCTTATAACCTGATCTAGTTAATACTAGCGGAGGAAAGCGGTGAATGACAGGAGAGTTTTTCTAATGTGCTGAAGCAACTTTCATGGTTCTATTACCCTTTTCTCTGCAATGGAGAATTGAGTAAATATGGTGTTGTTACATGCTGTCACTCCTAACCTATCTGCGATTTCTGATGAGAATCTGATTGAGACAATTATCGCGATTTTACCATTTGTCGATTTTATCCAATTGCGTGAAAAGTCACGTTCAGCAAAATCTCTTGCTCGTTTAATTGAAGGAATGATAGATCAGGGTATTGATAAAGATAAATTAATTGTGAATGATCGTGCGGATATTGCGCATGCTTTTAAAATACCTCGAACACATCTGACTGAGAAAAGCCTCTCTTTAGCACTGTTACAATCGGCATTTCCAGACATGAAATTTGGTCGTTCAATACATTCGGTAAGCGCTGTTGAACGTAATATCGCTATGTATGATTATCTCTATTTAGGTCATATTTTTCCAACGGGTGAAAAGAGTTATCCCGCATTAGGAATAGAGCGTCTGGAGGAAGCATATCGTATTGCTAAAGAAAAAAGAGGACGATTAATTGCAATTGGCGGAATGAATGCAGAAACAGCGTTAAAAGTTTCATCTATTGTATCGGGGTTAGCGATAATGTCTGCCTTTTTCCCCCTCGTCGGTCATCGTTTAGATCCATCTTTAGCGCAGGAGCGGGCGCGTTATATTCGAAAAATGGTGAGCTCCCCCTAGTTTTAGGCTTGTAAGTGAGGATATTTTGAAAAAAATTATTATTAATGGTGATGAGCTAATAGTTAATGATTCCATTGGAACAGTCCATCAGCTAATCGAATTTTTAAAACTCGATAAACGTCGTTTTTTTATTGTTGAGCGTAATCGAGAAGTGGTGAAAAAAGAAGATTATTCGCAGATATCCGTTTGCGAGGGTGATCAATTTGAAATTGTACATTTTGTGGGAGGAGGTTAAATGACTTTAAATATTGGAAATTTTGCGTTTAATTCACGTCTATTTTTAGGAACAGGCAAATATCGTAATTTTGAAGAGCAAAAAGGGGCTGTGGAAGAGAGTGGGACAGAAGTCTTAACATTTGCAGTTCGCCGTATGAATATTTTTGATGACAAGCAGCCAGATTTGTTAGAGTCGCTTGATCTCTCAAAGTATAAATTATTGCCAAATACTGCTGGCGCTTATACCGCAGAAGAAGCAGTAAGGACAGCTAAACTTGCCTATGCATCGGGACTTTGTGACATGATAAAGGTTGAAGTGATTGGTTGTAAAAAGACATTGCTTCCCGATCCAATTGAAACGTTGAAAGCGACTGAAATGTTATTAGCAGAAGGAATGACTGTTTTAGTTTATACCTCTGATGATGTTGTTTTAGCAAGACGACTGCAAGAGATGGGGTGTCATGCCATTATGCCGGGGGCTTCGCCGATTGGAAGTGGATTGGGAATTATGAATCCTGTGAATCTACAATATATTATCGAGCAAGCAACTGTGCCGGTGATTGTTGATGCGGGATTAGGAAGCCCCAAGGATGTTGCTTATGCGATGGAGCTCGGTGCAGATGGTGTATTAATGAATAGTGCAGTCGCTTATAGTGAAGATCCAATCAAAATGAGTAGAGCGATGAGACTTGCCGTAGAAGCAGGGCGTTTAGGGTATGAAGCCAAACGAATGCCAATGAAACTGACACCAACGGCAAGCAGTCCAGTGACCGGAATAATTACATCATAATTAATCCTGTTTATAGATCTAGACTGTTTAAAGTAATCGAATATGAGGGAGAGTCATTATGCAAGGGCGATATAGCCGCTTGGCACGTTTCCATAAAATTGGTGAGCAAGGTCTTACTCAATTTCATCAAGCAAAAATAGTGATCATAGGTTGTGGAGCTCTTGGATCTCAACATGCAGAAACACTGGCTCGCTCGGGATTTGGTCATCTTACATTGATTGATCGTGACTTTGTTGAATACTCGAATCTTCAGCGACAGACACTCTTTACTGAAGAGGATGCAAAGCTTGCCTTACCAAAAGTTGTCGCACTGAAAAATCATCTTTTGCAGATTGCTCAAGCGATTTCTCTTACGACCCATATTGCAGATGTTTCCGGTGATAATATTGAATCTTTAATTGTAGGTCATGATTTGTTACTCGATGGAACAGATAATCTTGCTTTACGAATGTTGATCAATGATGCTTGTTATAAGTTGAAAATCCCATGGATTTTTGGTTCGGCGTTAGAGAGTTATGGCATGAGTTTTAACTTTAATATGCCAAATAATCATACTGCCCCTTGTTTGCGTTGCCTACTACACAGTCTTCCTTTAGAAAGAGATGATACGTGTAGCTCGGTGGGAGTGATTCAACCCATTTTGCAGATGATTTCTAGTATTCAAACTACTGAAGCGATGAAATTTTTTGCCGATCCATTAGCCTTGAGGAGATCACTTTTTACTATGGATCTTTGGCGAAATCATACACAGAAGATTGAGCTAGATACGTTGAAAGATCCTAATTGTCCAACATGTGGCGCAAATCGGCAGTACCCCTCATTAATAGAGAATAATAGGGAAGCACATAGGCTCTGTGGTGATGACTCAATCATGATTCGAGAAGTGATTCCACTTGATCTTATGCAGATTAAATCGAAACTCGAAATAGCGGATATTCCTCATCAATTTAATAATTATTTCCTTAATATTCATTTTCCCCAGAATAGAGTCATTTTATTTGCCGATGGTCGAGGGATTGTACATGGTGTTAACGAAGTTAAGGAAGCATTAGCGATATATCAAGATCTTATAAAGTGTATCGAAGATTAGTTTTTTAATTCTTGAAAATTAATTGATTCACATATAGGGGGTGAGGAAAAATTCTGGGGTGATTTATTGCGAAACTAATCTTTGAAGTGGATGAATAATAGAGTGATTTAAAAGGGGATTATCTATTATTCGAAATTATAATCAAGATTATCTATAAAGGCTTGATTGATGATTGTTTATATCGTTTTATTTAATTTATTCCATTGAGGAATAAAAGATATTCCTAAAGGCTATTTTTGAGATTTAAAGAGTTATGTTATTGTTGCCATATATATTCTATTTGAGAATTTAATGTTCCATAAAAACTATTGATGGGAGAATTGCTATGAAGAAGTTTGGGGTAAAAACAATTTTTGTTACAGCCGTAATGTCGTTAATATCAGTAGTAAATGCACAAGAAACAACAACAGAGATTCAAGTTGTTGAAGTTGCTCCAACAACGCTTGAGGCACAAGCAGGCTCATTCCGTTTTACGCTAGAAGAGATGCAAGATATTGCGAGTGACTCTAAATTAAAACATCGTATTTTTTATACGACTCCTTCAACAGGCCCTGATGCTGAATGGTTTGATGCAGTTAAACAGGGAAATCTTGAGAAAGTAAAAGCGATGGTTGCCAATGGTCAAAATATTGAAGTGAAAGATGTCGGTAGTCTTGATCAAACAGCGCTGGGTTGGGCTGCATTCATCGGCTATGAAGATATGGTTGATTTCTTAATTGATCAAGGTGCGGATCTGTGGGCAACGGATAAAGGTGATGTTTATCATGCGCTAAAATCTGCCGTTTTGGGTAAAAATGTCAATATTGTGAAAAAATTACATGAAGCCTTGAAAGATCAATATGATATTAACGATACATCATATGAAGATGATGGTGAATCACTTGTAATGGTTGCAGCGAGTAATAATCGTTTAGATGTGGTGCAATATCTGATCGATCAAGGAGCTGATCTTAATAAGGTTACAACGGTGCAAGATTCTGAACGTCCGTCTTATAATCAAAGTGCACTGAGCTATGCATGTCAAAATGGTTATAAAGAGATGCAAGATCTATTAATTAAAAATGGAGCAATTAATCATCGAACAGGTGATGCATCGTGTCAGGTTGCTCATTAATTTAAAGTTACCAATTTTTAATAAAGTCTATTTTAATAAAACGTCTATCATCGATAGGCGTTTTTTGCATTCATATAATAACTACTCTTATTTAAAAAATATTACTAAATGGTTATTTATATTAAATAATAATGTAAAGTATTGCTTTTATATCAATAACTTAAATTTAAGATATTCTTAAGATAAAAAATATATTATTTTTTATATCAAATTTTTGCAGAGATTAAATGCAAGCATTCTATTAAATAATAAAAAGATAAAGGATAATCTTATGCGTCGCGAAAAAGCTGTAGTATTGGGAGTTTTTCTCCTCTCATTTTTCTTATGGGGATTGGATGTTGGTATTCGTTACTCCTCTACAGATTGGAGTGTTTGGCTATGGCGAAAAGAGTTGATTAATTTAACGGGTGTTTTAGCACTGATTCCTATGGGATTGATTATGCTGCTATCATTACGACCAAAATTTTTAGAACCATTTTTTAATGGTATGGATAAAATTTACTACATCCATAAATGGGTGGGCATTTGGGCAATTGTTGCAGCGCTTTTGCATTATGGCATTAAACTTAGTAAGAGTTTTTTAAGACCTTTTTTTGAGCGTGGCCCAAAGATTAAAGCAGAAACAATCGCATGGCTTGATGATTATCGTCCATTAGCAAAAGATATTGGAGAGATTCTCTTCTATCTCTTTGCGATTATGCTTGTTGTCACCTTATTGAAAAAAATTCCTTATCGTTTTTGGCGAAAAATCCATAAATTAATGGGGCTTTTCTTCCTCGCTGTTATTTTCCATACGATCGTTTTAGCGCCAGCGCGTTATTGGACGGAGCCGGTAGGAATTGCTTTTATCATTGTGATGGTTATTGGCTTTTACGCGGCGATCATCTCGCTCTTTGGACAAATCGGTCGCGGCAAACGTTATCAGGCGACAATTAAATCACTCGACTTCTCCGCAAATAGCACCATTGTGGATTGTGAAATGCCGGCGAATTGGACGCATACTTCAGGGCAATATGCTTTTGTGCAACATCCAGTGTATAAAGAACGGCATCCATTTACGATTGCTTCAAGTGTGCATGATGATCAAACAATCCGCTTTGCGATTAAGGAGTTAGGGCATTATACGCGTAAGATCCCTAAACGTTGGAAAGTGGGTGATAGACTCAATATCGAAGGGCCTTATGGTCGATTCTCATATGAGAGCTCACTTTTACCGAAACAGATCTGGATTGCCGGCGGTGTTGGAATTACCCCTTTTATAGCTTGGTTAGAATCTTTGCAAGGTCAAGAGACAAAGTATGATATTACACTCTATTATCTTGTAAGAAATCGAGATGAAGCGTTAATGATCGATTATTTGGTAGCGCTTGCTGAGAAAGCAGGAGTTACACTATCTATTCATTATAGTGATGAGAAAGGGTATCTTGATTTCAAAAAGCTCCCCTTTGATGCGGAGACGTCGGTCTGGTTCTGCGGACCGACAGGGATTGCAAAAGATATTCGATCAATCTTAAAAAGTAAACATTTAGCGCCGATAAAATATCTTCATTGTGAGTATTTCGATATGCGCTAGATCGATCAGGTTGAGTGTTAAAAATCTGCAAAAAATATCGATTCTTAGTATGCTATAACGACTAAAGTATCAGCAAAAGATCCCGCTATGTGTGGGATCTTTCTAATTAAGCGATCGCTTTTCTATTTATAATATTATTTGAGCCTTAGCGAGAAAGATGAGCCTATTATCCCACGAATTAGAGTTATTAAGTCCTGCCCGAAATGTTGAGATTGCCCGTGAAGCGATTATTCATGGCGCCGATGCAGTCTACCTAGGCGGTCCTGAATTTGGTGCTCGGCATGCCGCTGAGAATGATGTTGTTGAAATTGCCAAGCTCACCGCTTTTGCCCATCGATTTAATGCAAAGGTCTTTATTGCGCTCAATACGATTTTGCATGATAACGAGTTAGAATCCGCCCGTAAGCTTATTTATGAGCTCTATGATGCCGGTGTTGATTCTTTAATTATTCAAGATATGGGATTATTAGAGCTCGATCTTCCCCCGATTGAGCTACACGCTTCGACACAGACCGATATTCGAACGCTTGAAAAAGCGAAATTTATGGCGGATGTGGGTTTTTCTCAATTAGTGCTGGCGCGTGAATTGAGTCTTAAAGAGATTCGGGCGATTCATGAGGCACGTCCTGATACGGCATTAGAATTCTTCGTCCATGGTGCGCTCTGTGTCGCATTCTCAGGGCAATGTTATATCTCTCATGCCGAGACGGGGCGCTCAGCGAATCGGGGAGATTGCTCACAAGCTTGCCGTTTACCCTATACACTGAAAGATAGTGAGGGGCGCGTGATCGCTTTTGATAAGCATCTATTATCGATGAAGGATAATAATCAATCGAATAATATCGATGCGCTGATTGAAGCGGGGATTCGCTCATTTAAAATTGAAGGGCGCTATAAAGATATGGCGTATGTTAAGAATATTACGGCCCATTATCGTCGTCTGATTGATCGTTATATTGAGCAAAATCCTGAATTTACTCGCGCTTCTTATGGCAAAGTCGTTCACCATTTTGAGCCCAATCCTGATAAAACCTTTAATCGGGGAAGTACCGATTACTTTGTCAATGAGCGCAAAGGGGATATCGGTGCATTTGATTCTCCTAAGTTTGTGGGTTTACCGATTGGTCATATTCTCGATATTAAGAAGAACTTTATCGAGGTAAAAACCACAGAACCTCTGGCAAATGGTGATGGGCTCAATATTCAGATTAAGCGAGAAGTGGTGGGATTTGCCGTCAATCGTGCGGAGAAGATTGGGGAGAATCACTATCTTGTCTATCCCAATGAGATGCCGGTAGAATTTGTCACTGAACGCGCCAATATTCAGAAAAAGCATCCTCTGAATCGTAACCATGATCAGGTTTGGAGTCAGTTATTAACGAAAGAGTCAGCAGAGCGTCTTTTAGAGGTATCACTCATTTTTAGTAGAGCGGCAGAAGGGTATCAATTAGAGCTCTTCACAAAAGAGGGGCACTATGCAAAATCGATCTTAACGGGAGATTTTGAGCTAGCTAATAACCCTGAAAAGGGATTAGCGGCATTAGAGAAGAACCTTAAGCGTTTTGGTGGTACCAGATTTGAATTGCTTGATGTGATGATTCAGCTAGATGAGATTCCCTTTATTCCGGCAAGTATGATCAATCAGCTACGCCGCGAAACCATTGAAAAGCTTGAGTTTGCGATAGAACAAAATTACGTTAGAGGTACACGTCAACCCGCAGTCGAACCGCCGGCGACTTTCCCCTTTGAGGAGCTCAGCTTCTTAGCAAATGTCTATAATGAGAAGGCGCGAGAATTCTACTTTAAACATGGTGTGAAGATGATTGAACCCGCCTATGAGGCGCATGAAGAGCTTGGCGAAGTGCCGGTGATGATCACGAAACATTGTCTTCGTTTCTCTTACAATCTCTGCCCGAAACAGACCATCGGCGTAACCGGTGTTCAAGGGCAGATCAAACCTACACCATTAATCCTCTCCCATAAAGGTGAAGAGTATACACTCAAGTTTAATTGCCGTCCTTGTGAAATGCATGTGATGGGGAAAATGAAACCCCATATTGCCAAACAAGCATTATTAGGATCAGAGCTGAAGTAGAGAGCCTATGAGATTAACCCACAATGAAAAAGCATGGTTTAGAGCACAGTTCCCGGCGTTAGTCCAACCGCGTCCTGACGAGAGTCACAAAGGGACCTTTGGCACGCTCCATATTATTGGGGGCGGAGTCGGTATGACAGGAGCGGCGGTTCTTGCTGGGATGGCAGCATTAAAGAGTGGCTGCGGTAAGGTGATTTTGGGGCTTAATCAATCGCCTTTAACGCTCTCTTTGGTGGCAACGGCTCCTGAATTGATGTTGCGCGAGGCGAAAGATCTCATGAATGAGAAGAGCGCAAGCGCTTGGGTCTTTGGTTGTGGCTTAGGCATTGATCATTCAGCACAAGCTTTGATGACATCTCTTTTAAGGGAGATTTCAGCTTATCAACCACTGTTGATTGATGCCGATGGACTCAATCTCTTATCGGAGATGTGGAATATTGATGGGAAGATCAATTGTGGGGAGATAGGATTAGGTGTGCAATCGGTTTTAACACCTCATCCTAAAGAGGCGGCAAGATTATTAGATATTTCCGTTGCTGAGATTCAATCTGATAGAGAGGGAGCCGCGAAGCGATTAGTGGAGAAGTTTGGTTGCTGGGTGATCTTAAAAGGGCACCATACACTCATCGCCTCACCTACTCAAGAGATTTGGCGCAATGAGACCGGCAATAGTGGTTTAGCTACCGCAGGAAGTGGCGATCTGCTCTCAGGGATTATTGGGAGTCTATTAGCGCAAAATATTCCGATGATGGAAGCGATTCGCGGCGGTGTCTGGCTCCATGGTAAAGCGGCCGATCTTCTTGTCGCTAAGGGAATTGGGCCCATTGGCTTAACGGCTCATGAAATTATCGACGAGGTGCGGCTGTTGAGAAATCGATTGGTTCTCTCTGAAGCTTCATAGAATCAGCCTTAATGAGCCAAGAGGCAATAATTCAAGAAAACGATCATCCAATAGAGTCATAATGCAATAGAATAATAGATTCCATCACCTAGGTGTTTAGTCATCCGATAAGCTCATGATCGAGCAATAAGGTTTTATGTGAAACATATCGACAAAAAGCATTCAAAGGGTGCCGCTTATCGTCCCCTTAAAATAGTGGGAGGAGCGCTACTTCTGCTTCTTCTCATCTCTCTGTTAGGAACGGCGCTCTATTTTCATGATCGCTTATGGTTAATACCAAAATATTTTGAGTTAGGCGAGAAATCGCCGGTGGAGATAGAAAAAGAGAGAGATCCACAATTTTCCCCAGTAGATTTGGAAACGCGAGCATTAGAGGCGTATCAATATGCAAAAGCGCATGATTTTGATTTAGAACATGCGATTTTGATCGATTATGGCCGGCATTCTGGAAAGAATCGTTTCTTTGTTTGGAATTTTATAGAAAATCGTATTGAGATTGAGAGTCTTGTCGCCCATGGTTATGGTAATCGTGGATTTGAAAGTAGTAATCAAGAAATTGTCTTTAGCAATACGCCCAATAGTTACGCCTCTTCGCTTGGGAAGTATCGAATAGGTGCGCGAGCGCCTAGTAAGTGGGGCATCAATATTCACTATAAATTACATGGATTAGAGCCGACAAATGATAAGGCTTTTGAACGTCATATTGTCCTGCACTCTTTTGAGATGATTCCTGATGAGGAGCAATATCCTGCTTATCTACCGATGGGATTTAGTCAAGGATGTCCTGTGATCGATAATGGCACGATGGTGAAGGTTGATCAGTTGCTAAAATATAAACAAAAGCCAGTGTTGTTGTGGGCTTACTATATAGAATGAAATGGCTAAAAGAGATGATGTTGTGAATTTTTTTATAAATTAGTGTCACCCTAAGAAAGGTTTATGTGAAGCATATTTTGTAAATAAAAATTTTTATTTACAGATAGTTAAGAGATTTGGTAGAGGTTATTATTTAGTATCTAAATTGTTCGATATGTTATCAATGATAAAAAAACGAGCATAAAAAGTTTTGACTCCTAAAAAAAATACCGTATACTTGTCCTCGTTGTAGCAAAACACTGAAATTTACGAAGATTCAATCGCTAATCAAAATAAGTTTCTCAAGTGTGTTGACAATGCCACTAGATAAGAATATAATTATTCTTCTATTGGGTGCTTAGCTCAGTTGGTAGAGCATCGCCCTTACAAGGCGAGGGTCGGGGGTTCGAACCCCTCAGCACCCACCATACAATAGACAACCCCTGCAAGAGATTGCAGGGGTTTTTGTTTACAATATAAAAAAGATATAAAAACGCCTTCTCTCTCTTGTTGAGGAAGGCATTTTTTACACTTAATTTGATGAGTGTTTAAGATTGAAATTATTAGCAATATATATTCATGATCCTTTAGATGTTTGTGGTACGTCTACCTCTAAGGGATTTTTTAATGGTTGATGATTTTTGATCAGTGTCTTTTCCAAAAGTACTGTGTAGAGAGGTCTACCGTCGAGGAATTGTGCCGAAATGGTTGCACCTAAACAGGTGATAAGCATTGGTAAAATAAGGGAGAAATTACTTGTTAATTCCAATACTAAAATTGCACCGGTTAGCGGTGCTCTAACGGTTGCAGCAAATAATGCGCCCATTCCGGCAATTGCAAATATACCGGGATGAAGCTCATATTGCGGGAAATAATCGATGGCATAGTTGCCAAAAAGAGCGCCTGAAAGTGTTCCTAAAGCTAATAAGGGTGAAAATATACCGCCGGTTGCGCCAGAGCTAAATGAGACAATAGAGGTAAAGAAGCGGAGTACAAAAATAAGTAGAATTATTTTGAGTGTAAATGTTCCATTCGTCCAATCATGAATCACATTAAACCCTTCGCCAACAATATCCGGTAAGTAGAGCGCAATCACACCGCAGCTCCCACCAATGATACCTCCCATTAAGGTGAATCGCAGAATCTTACCTTTATAGAATGCCTGAAAACGATTTTGCAGAAAGAGTAGGGATCGATTAAAGGCAATACCGATTACACCGATCATCAATCCAAGAATTAGAAAAAGCCAGAGTGATTGGATTTGCACATAATCAAAGGCGCCTACATTTAAGAGAATATGGCTGCCATTAATCAATCGAAAAACTATTGTTGCCATTACAGCCCCTATTAATACGGCCTTAAAAGAGATTAAGCCATATTTAAACTCGGTTCGCATCTCTTCAATTACGAAGATAATGCCCGCAAGAGGGGCATTAAAAGCGGCAGATAATCCAGCTGCTGCGCCGGATGCCAATAGGATATGACGATTATCGTTATCTTTTAGGCGAAATAGATCTGCGATCATCCCGGCGATATTTGCGCCCATCTGTACGGTTGGTCCTTCTCGTCCTAAAACCATTCCAGAGCCAAGTGTACCTAAGCCGCCAAAGAATTTTACCGGTAGTACTCGCCACCAACGCACAGGTCGAAGATCTTCTAACGCACCTTCCACCTCGGGAATCCCTGAACCACTAGCTTCAGGAGCAAATCGCTTAACAATATAATATGAAAACATACTTAGAAGTGCTGACGCGAAGAATATTGCAATGACGAAAAGATGAGGATTATGAATATTCTCCTTTAGAGCGGATACCCTAAAACTCGTAATAAAATCGACACCTAGCTGAAAGAGTACACCCACAAGTCCTGCTAATACACCAATAACTGCCGCAAGTAGTAAAATGTGGAGTGGTGTGTGATCATGTTTAATAATTTGTCCAAGTAGCTTCAAATCAGAATCCTTGTTTAGGTTAGTAGTGATAGAAATAATTTATAATTATAAATTAAATTACCCTTAATTTATTTATTGTTAAAATTTTTTTAAATAAAATATTATAAATATAATGGTGGTTTTTATGCATCATTTTTATAGTATGTTGAAAAAGTTTTTCCGCTCTATTTTTCATCACAGGGTATAATCTGTCTCTTGCAATAAAAGCTTATATAAATTTTATTGTTGAATTTAACGGCTTTAGAGCCATCTTTATAAAAGATAGTGATTGATCACTAGCAGACCTTGTCTGTTTTCCCCTGTAAGGAACTTTATCTAATGAAAAAACGATCTGTTGAACTTCTAGCGCCTGCTGGAACGTTTAAGAATTTACAATATGCGTACGCATATGGTGCTGATGCTGTTTATGCGGGATTACCACGTTATAGTTTACGTGTTCGTAATAATGATTTCCGAAATACCGAACGGGTGAAAATGGGAATTGATTACGCCCACGAGCGTAATAAAAAATTCTTTCTTGCCGTCAATACAATGCCCCATGGCGGTAAGTTGAAGACATTTGTGGATGATATGGCGCCGGTCTTAGAATTAAAACCTGATGCGCTCATTATGTCTGATCCTGGTTTAATTATGATGGTGCGTGAGCGCTTTCCGGATCAAGACATTCATCTTTCGGTGCAATCGAATGCAGTCAATAGCGCGACAGTACAATTTTGGCAAAAACAGGGGTTAACCCGAGTAATTCTCTCAAGAGAGCTCTCTTTAACTGAGATTGAAGAGATTCGTCAAGAATGCCCAGATATGGAACTTGAAGTCTTTGTCCACGGTGCGCTCTGTATTGCTTACTCTGGCCGTTGCTTACTTTCTGGTTATTTTAATCATCGTGATGCGAACCAAGGAACTTGTACTAATGCTTGCCGCTGGAATTATGGTTTAACCGATGGTGTTGAAACACCAGAAGGGGAATTAGTTCCTGTTGGTTCTGATATGCAAAAAATCTATCGTGAAGAGAGTATGCATCCTAATATTGGTGTTAATCCGGTCACCTTTATTCAAGATGCGATGAATGAGGTAGCTTATACCGATCTTTCAACAGGAAAGGCATATACCCCTCATCCTGAAGCAGTAAAACCTTATCTTATTCAAGAGAATGGTCAGCGTAAGGGGGAGTGGATGGAGATCAGTGAAGATGAGCATGGGACTTATATCATGAACTCTCGTGATCTTCGTGCGATTCAACATGTACAAAAATTGATTGAGATCGGTGTTGACTCCTTAAAAATTGAAGGACGCACAAAATCACCATACTATGTTGCGCGAACTACGCAGCTCTATCGTCAAGCGATTGATGATGCATTAGCAGGTAGAGAGTTTAATCCAGAGCTCTATGGAAAATTAGATGGGTTAGCAAACCGTGGCTATACCGAAGGTTTCTTGCAGCGTCATGCTCCTCATGCATATCAAAACTACTTAACGGGGAATTCGATTCATTCACGTCAGCAATATGTTGCTGAGGTGCTCGAATATGATCCTGAAACCGGATTATCGAAGCTTCAGGCGAAAAATCGATTCTCAACAGGGGATCGCCTAGAGGTGATTCATCAACATGGTAATCGCGATATTATCCTCGGTGAAATGAAGACAGAGAAGGGCGAAGTAATCGATTCTGCAAAAGGCTCTGCCTATGTCGTATGGGCAGATATTGGTCCAACTGATGAGATGACGATGCTTGCACGCTATCTTAGTAATGATGAAAATGTCGATTAGTATTATTTATGCTGATCCCTAAATTTTAATATTATCTCTTGTAAACTATTAGGCTGCTTAGTCATTTTGAAACCTGCTGTGTCCTTTCGATGATACAGCAGGTTTTTATATACATATCTGCTTTTAAAAGTTTTTTAATTATGTATAATTCAGTTTTTGTATTTTAAATTACATATATTTAAATTTTATATTAAGAGTATCAAACAGTGATGCTGAACGATCTATTAGCAGAATGATATGAAAAATTTATTACGTTTAATCCTGTTTATTTTTTTAGTCGCGCCATTTTCATGGGGAATCAATGCTCAGACACTAGCTGTACAAGAAGAGGTAAGGGCAGAAGAACGATATCAACAATTGCAAAGAGCGATGGTGCCGGATGGAGATGTGATGCTAATAGAACCTACTAAAACTCTAAAATACGAGTCTTTACCAAAGGAGCAGGCTTGCTTTCCAATTGAACGCATTGATTTATTGGAAGATGAAGAGCGGGCTATCTCCTTTCAGCGATATCTTTTTCATATTTTAAAAAGAGTGGGATTTGAATCCGGAAGCTGTATTGGTGGCGCTGGTATTAATCAGATCATGACAGAACTGCAAAATATGATTATTGGTCAAGGTTATACCACTACACGAATCTTAGCGCCGGCTCAAGATTTAACTTCGGGGACATTGCAGTTGAAAGTATTAGTTGGGCGAGTGCGGCATATAAAAATGACCAAAGCAGGAGAGCCTTATGCTCGCGTATTAAGTAATGCCTTTCCTATAAAGAAACAAGCACCTTTAAATTTGCATGATATTGAACAAGGACTTGAAAATTTAAAACGAGTACCGTCTGTTGAGGCAACTATGGAAATCGTCCCAACAGATAAAGTCGATGAGAGTGACATTATCGTTGACTGGAGTCAAGCTCTAATCCCTTATCGTTTTAGTATTAGTGTTGATGATTCAGGAAGTAAAGGAACTGGTAAATATCAAGGATCGATAACTTTTTCGGCAGATAATCCGCTGGGTCTGAATGATCTGTTTTATGCGAATTATAATCATGATTTAGGCGGAGGTGGATATTCTTCAGCTGCCAATAATCGGCGTGGCGCAAATGGAACGAATGGGTACGCATTACATTACTCAATACCTTGGGGTAATTGGCGCTTTTCTGTCAATAAAAATCGTCACCAATATCACCAAACAATTGCAGGAATTAATAGCGATTATCTTTATAGCGGAGATAGCAATAATTTTGAAGGTTTGATCCATTATATGCTTTATCGTGACGCTCGTCGTAAAACTGAGCTTAATTGGGGATATTGGGCACGCTCTTCACGTAATTTTATTGATGATATGGAAGTTGATGTGCAGCGTCGAAAAATGGGTGGATGGAAGATTGGGCTATCTCATCGTGAATATATTGGCAATACTGTTTTAGATCTTTTCATTGAATATAAACGTGGTACAGGTGCAAATAATAGCATTCGAGCACCGGAAGAGTCTTTTAATGAAGGGACTTCTCGCCCAAAAATTATTACAGCTTCTTTAGGGATCAATATTCCTTTTCGCTTAGGTGATTTTCAATGGAGTTATAGCGGTTATGGGCGTGCGCAGTGGAATCGCACACCACTGATTACACAAGATATGTTTTCGATTGGTAGTCGTTATAGTGTCCGCGGGTTTGATGGTGAAATGAGCTTAATGGCTGAGCGGGGATTTTTCTATCAAAATACGATTGCTTTTCATTATAAACCCGCGCACCAACTCTATTTAGCGCTTGATGTAGGAAAAATATCGGGGCCTTCTGCGAAGTATCAAGTCGGGCATACATTGGTAGGGGCCGGAGTGGGTATTCGTGGGCAATTTTCAGGGTATGGTCGTTTAAACTATGATCTGTTTGTTGGTACGCCTGTGCGAAAGCCGAAAAACTTTAGAACTGCCTCTACGAATGTTAATGCAAGCTTTACTTATTCATTTTAGTGGGTGAATGCAGTCTATTTTATATGGAATTAGCGAGTTTTATATGAAGGAAGTTGTGATGAATCAATCTCTTGTTTTTAATCAAAAAAAACCATCATCTCTCGTGAAAATGACACGATTAATTTTGGGAGTTTTTCTTCTTAACACTTTACTTCCGCCGATGGTGATTGCGCAAATTGTTGCTGATCCGAACCAATCACGCCGACCTATTATCCATGAGAGTGTAAACGGCACGCCACAGGTCAACATTCAGACCCCCAATCATAATGGGATTTCGATGAATCATTACTCTCAATTTGATGTTGATGGACGAGGGGTGATTCTTAATAATTCTCGCAAAGATACCCAGACTCAGCTAGGTGGATATGTCCAAGGCAATCCTTGGCTGGCAACGGGTGAAGCTAATCTTATTGTGAATCAGGTCAATAGTGCCAATCCGAGTCATCTTAATGGGTATATCGAGATTGCAGGTAAACGAGCAGATCTGATTATTGCCAATCCCTCGGGTTTAAATATCGATGGTGCGGGGTTTATTAATGCCAATCGTGCAGTTTTAACAACCGGTGATCTTCTGTTTGAAGGAGGTAGACTTAATGGATTTTCTGTTCAGCAAGGTGAAATTAATATTTCGGGAAAAGGCCTTGATGCGAGAGATACCAATTTTACTCAGATTCTGACCTCTGCTGCCAATATTAATGCCGGCATTTGGGGGCAAGATTTAAAGATTGTGACGGGGCATTTTGAGTCAGATTACGAAGGGAGCAGTATTAAGGGGCAAGCGTATCAACATTCAGAGGATATCCCTGTTTATGCAATCGATACTAAAAATCTTGGTGGTATGTACGCAGGTCAAATTACGTTAGTGAGCACAGACCGTGATCGTCACATTAATATTGAGGGAGAGGTTTTTGCAAATGCAGGTGGGGTTGTTATTAATGCAGATGGCACGATTAGTAATAGCGGTGTCATTAATAGTAATCAAGAAACAGCAAATATCACTCTTAATGCTAAAAAAGTAGACAATAGTGGTACGATCTCTTCTCAACATCATCAGAAAATTAATGCAAAAGAGATTATCAATAGTGGGTTGATGGCTGCCCGAGGTGAATTATCTGTTAAAGCAAAATATTTAACGGTAAATCAAGGTGCGATGAATGCCGGTAGAATCGATATTACGGCAGATAAGCTGACCAATAAAGCGGGCAAGATTGTTCAGACAGGTTCTCAAACATTAGAGATTAATAGTGATAGCTTTACGAATATTAATAATGCATTAGTGGGATCTATACCTTTAGAATTAGGTACAGGTAATGGGGAAGATCCTACAAACTCTGGTAGTGAGAGACCTGACCCAACTGACACAGATCCTATTCCTGGTGGCGATGGGAAGCAGGGGAGTGTTGCAATGGCGCCTCCGTTACCGCCATTAACACTCGCTGATGGTGCAATTAACGTTAAAAAGATCGTCAATGATAATGGTGTTTTAACAGGCAATGGTGATATTCACCTTACGGCTAAAGAGTCATTAGTGAATGATGGCAGTGCCATGCATATTGGGAATCTTCGTCTTGAAGGGAGTGATTTTACCAATAAAAATGGGGTGTTAAATGTTGTTTCTCTCTCTGCGGATGTTGATCGCTTTGTCAATGATGCCGGGAAGTTACAAGTTCAAAAAACAATCGATTTTAATATTGAAGAACTGGAAAATATCAATAAAGGAACGATTGTTGCCGGTGATCAGATCTCAATTGCTGCAAAAAATGTTGTCAATGAGGGCAATAGCACTCTTGCCAGTGATGGTGCTATTATTTTGCGCACTGAAGCACTCAAAAATTATGATAGTGAGATTTTTGCCAAAGGTCTTGAGATTAAGTCCAAAGAAGTCGATAACAACTCAGGAACACTCACCTCACTAGAAATGCTTTCCATTGAGGCAAATAACCTTGATAACCGTCAAGGAAAAATCCAAGCGAATCAGGATATTATGCTCTCTATTCAAGATGGGCTTGATAATAGTGTCGGCATTATTGCGACTGGTGAGAACCTTCAATTAACGGCAACGACTTTAGATAATCAAAAAGGGATTTTCAATGTTGGTAATGCAGCCATTCAAGTGGCTCATCTTCAGAATCAACAAGGCGAAATTGGTGCACATGAAAAGTTAGTCATTACAGCAAATAGTTTGGATAACAATCAAGGAAAAGTTCTCGCTGAATCTGCTGATCTGAAGATAGAAAATATAGATAATCGTCAAAAAGGTGCGCTTTTAGCGAGTAAAGCGCTTCAAATAGTTGGCATTCAACTTAATAATGAAACCGGCGTTATGAGCGCTGATGATATCAATCTAACAATTGAAAATATCAATAATCAACAGGGTGAAATGAGTGCCGAAAAAGCGCTTGTTTTAACCGGAAAAATGCTTGATAACCGCGATGGACTGATTGCGAGTAATCAAAATCTCACGATTTATAATGATAGCACTCAAAACCGATCAGGTAAGATTCTTGCAGGTAAAGATAACCAACTCAATATTAAGGATCTTCATAATCAACAAGGATTGATTGAAGGTCATAATCTCTCTATCACCGGGAACCATTTAGATAATGCTAGTGGGAATATCCATGGTAATGATCAGGTTGTTTTAACCTTAGATAAAACCCTCAATACACAAAATGGGGAGATCACAAGTGCTAAAGACTTAACGATTATCGCTTCTAATCATCAAGTAAACACCCCATCTGAGCTTAAAATCAATATTGATGGGAGCGAGCTCCTTGCAGGTAATGATCTTCTCATTAATGGACAAGGATTAATAGGAAAAGGCACGCTTGCCGCCGGACAAGATTTAACGTTACTATTAACGGATGATTTAATCACAAGCTCTACGATTCAGGCAGGTCGAGATCTCTTAATTGATACCAATGGGAATCTCACCAATAGTGGGGAAATAACCTCATTAGGCGGTGCAATGATTCATGCCAATGATATCGTTAATATCGAACAGGGGAGTATTGAGGCGAATCAAAAGGTTGTATTAACATCTCAAAATAACCTCGAAAACCGAGGTCTCATTAATAGTAATGGTTTAACGCATTTAGATGTTCAAGGTGCAATCTATAATATCGCGACAGGAAAGATCTATGGCGATCTTATTGCGATTAATGCCAAAGAGCTTTATAACACCTATGAAGCGATTGATGGAAAGAAAGTCTCAGGAAGCATTGCCGCGAGAGAGCAGCTCAATATTGGTGTGGATTATCTTCTAAACGAGGAAGGCGCTCTTTTATTTAGTGGTAATAAGCTGGTGATTGGTGGTGAGCTTGATGACAATCTTAATGTTGTAGGCAATGCTGGGCTTGTAGAGAACAAAAGTGCCACCATCGAAAGTCTTGGTGATATGTATCTAGGTGCTGATAAACTCGTTAATAGTAATGAGCATTTTAGATTTGAGAAAGTAAAAGTCGGTGAAAAAACAGGGCTTGTCTATATCAAACCTTTTGGTGAAAGCGAGCGATATGATGTGGGTCATTTTAGATGGGAAGCCTGGGAAGAAGCCGGTCGTTACCGTTGGGCAACAAGTAAGCCAGTGACAGAAGCGGGAATTCCTGGAAAAACAGTTTTAGTTGAGGTCGGGGGTCTCTATTGTGTAGATATGGCAGATCCAGAGACCTGTTCACCGATCGAAGGTTCTGATTATTTAGCGGATAACCCAGCATGGGCTTATTTTAAATTAACGCCTCCCTCTTTAAAGCCAACATTCGAAGATTTTGGCCTGCCAGAAGAATTAGCGATATTGCCTCCAATAAAGCCAGAAGCACCGGAACAAGAGTGTGATGAAAACCCCATTGCATGTGATTTTTATAAAAAAGATTTGGAAATCTATGAAAAAGATCTAGCGCTTTATAATGAAATTTTAACTGAACATGAAGAGTTATTTGCGACTTATCAAGAGGAATATAACTTATTCGTCACATCTATGGTGACTTGGTATGAACAATCCGAAGACCTATATGCACAGTTAGATGATGCTATCTATGAATATAATCAGAAAATCGCGGGAAAAAATTGGGGCGAAGTTCGAGATTTTACGCAATATAATCTTAAAGAGACTTATTTTGAAGATCAGATTGTCGAGAGTGATGGTGGGAAGATTATTGCCGGCGGCAATTTAATGCTTAATGGTGGTGAGTTTATTAATGATAAAAGTATTATTCTTGTGGGAGGAGATATTTTTGGCGATATCGATCGCCTAAAAAACATTGATCAAAAAGGTCACTATGTGACTCAAGAAACAGGGAGTGTTTTCCTCTCTACAACTTATAAAAAGAAAGTCAGATTTAGAAATCGTCATAGACGAAACTATCTATATGCTGGTGAGTATTTTGATGAGAAAATTGAAGAGATCGATCTTAAAGCTTATACCGTTGAAACAAATACTTTAGTGCAGAGTGAGAATGCAGGAAGTGTCGGTAATGTCTCTAACATTTTTGTGACAAATGCCGGCAATAGTGGATTTACAGATCACGATCTAGCAGATACTAACAATCAAAATGAGCAGTATCATAATGACCAGAATCTCGTCATTGCAAATGTGGATGTGAATACTGATCTACCGAGCAGTAGTATTTATAGTATTAATCCTAACTCCCAAGATTATTTGATTGAGACAGATTCCAAATTTACGAATTATAAAAATTGGTTAGGGAGTGATTATTTACTCAATCGCATGGGAATGAACGGTGACTTGACCTTAAAACGACTCGGTGATGGTTTTTATGAACAACGTTTAGTGAATGATCAGATTGCAGCGTTAACCGGTCGTCGTTTCTTAGAAGGTTATGCGAATGATGAGGCTCAATTTAAAGCGCTTATGGAAAATGGTGCAACGTTTGCCATAGGTATAGGGATTGCGCCAGGTGTGAAGTTATCCGCCGATCAAGTTGCTCGCTTAACGAGTGACATTGTCTGGTTAGAGACTGAAACGGTCACATTAGCAGATGGTTCTCGTGTGGATGTATTAGTGCCAAAAGTGTATCTAATGATTGATCAAAATAGTATTAATCAATCAGGAACCTTGATTGCTGGTGATTCCATTAATCTCAATATGAGGGGTGACCTTGTGAACCAAGGCACGATTGCTGGACGAGATATTACCAGTCTGAAAGCCAATAATATTGAGAATATTGGGGGGACGATTAGTGGCAATCGTGTTGGATTAACTGCAAAGGAAAATATCGCAATTGCTGGTGGCTCTGTACTAGCAGATTCTCAGTTGGCGCTCAATGCCGGTCAAGATGTCACAATTGAAAGTACCACTTATGAGACGAATTCTAGTAATAATTCCCGCAGAGGCA
The DNA here is from genome assembly GCF_058188435.1 of Ignatzschineria sp. 22MB058224. Lineage (NCBI taxonomy): Bacteria > Pseudomonadati > Pseudomonadota > Gammaproteobacteria > Cardiobacteriales > Ignatzschineriaceae > Ignatzschineria > Ignatzschineria sp. 22MB058224. Next base: position 1,516,694 of record NZ_CP187366.1, on the reverse strand, counting down.
TTCAACGTGAAGCAGCGCTTTATGTGAAAAACCCTGATGGAACGCTCTCCATCCAAGCAGGAAACGATATTACGTTAAAAGCTGCTAATATTGAAAATGCTGGAGAAAACGGTAAAACACAATTGTTGGCCGGTGGCAATATTAATGTCGGCACAATCACCGAGCGTGAAAGTGCAACATTTGTGGCAGATGCGAAAAATTATGATCATACCGCAAGAACGAAAGATATCGGTTCTACGATTAGTGCAAAAGGCGATCTATTAATCAAAGCTGATGATCAGGTGAATATTATCGGATCAGATCTTTATAGTGATTCAGGAACGGTTGCCATTTCAGGTGATAAAGGCGTCAATATTTCAGAAGGTCGTGAGACTTTAGATTCTTCAGGTAGCCGATATGAGAAGAGCTCCGGCTCATTTAGCTCACAATCACGTGAAATAAACTTCACAGACAAAAATGATACTTCGATTAGTAGTAATGTTACTGGGCAGAATGTCGTAATCCTTACCAAAGATGATCTCAATATTCAAGGGAGCAATGTCGTTGCTGACGAAAATGTCACGTTCGTTGCCGATAAAAATATCAATATTACGGCAAGTGAAGACCACTATTACCATGATGAAGAAGAGATTATTAAGAAATCAGGCTTAATGGGCGGCGGTGGTTTTGGTTTCTCTGTGGGTAAAAAAGCGCAGGAAACCTATGATGAAAATAGTTCTCTCGTTCATAACGGCAGCATGGTAGGAAGCCTTGGCGGTAACGTCAATATCAAAGCTGGTGAAAACTATACGCAAGAAGGCAGTCACGTTAGTGCTGCGATCGGTGATGTGAATATCACAGCAGAATCTGTCGATATCAAAGCAGCGGAAGATGCTTATAGCAGCTATCACCGTGAGAAATTTAAGCAATCAGGTTTAACAGTCTCTCTTGGTGGCAGTATCGTAGACGCGGTGAATCAAATTCAGAGCGTTCAAGAATCCATTAAAGATGTGGGCAAGAGTAAAAATGATCGCGTCAATGCAATGGCGGCGGTTAATGCGGCAATGGATCTTAAACGTTTAGGCGATTCTATGGGAGCAGCACAAGATCTATTGTCCAATGGAATGGCGAGTGATCAAACGGTTGCAAAAATAACGGCAACCATCGGTTCAAGTCAATCACAAAGTGAAACGTGGAGAGAAGATAAAGTTGCCTCAGGCAGCGCTATTCAAGCCGGTGGTAATGTCAATATTACGGCAACCGGCGGTGGAGAAGATTCCAACATCACGATCGAAGGCTCTTATGTCGGCGGCGGGCAATCAACAAATCTCACTGCTGACAATGATATTAATATTCTTGCTGGTGAAAATAAATCTACAGAAGATAGTAGAAACAGCAGCTCAGGCTGGAATGCCGGCGTTGTGGCTTCGATCGGGAAAGAGACAGGTTTTGGTGTCACAGCCGGCGCCAATAAAGGCAAGGGAAAAAGTGAAGGGAACGAGACCTACTACACGAATAGCGTTGTAGGTACAGATACCGGAAAAACGACGATTGTCAGTGGCGGCAATACCAATATTATTGGCGGTGAAGTCTATGGAAAAGGCGTCGAGCTTGATGTCGGCGGAGATCTCACAATTGCTAGTGTTCAAGGTCGCTCCGATTATCATAGTGAGCAAAAAGATGCTTCAATTCAGGGAACCGTTATGATTTATGGTTCTGGAGGATCTGTCTCAGGCAGTTTTAATCAATCTAAAATCGATGCCAATCATCAATCGGTTGCAGATCAGAGCGGCATTTTTGCCGGCGATGATGGTTTCCAAGTGAAAGTGGAGGGGAATACCCATCTTTCAGGCGGCGTTGTGGTTGCCAATGAAAAGGCGGAGTTAGAAGGTCTTAATAGCTTTGAAACCGGCACCATCACCTCAAACGATCTTGTGAATCAATCAGAATATGAGGGTGAAGGTTTTGGGATTAGTGGCGGCTATGGCTATCAAAATGATGGTCCGAATAATCCGAAAGGCACGAATCCAACACAGACAGAAACTGTCAATCTTCCCGATGGCTCGCATAGTGTCAATAAAAATGTGGGTTACGGTAAGGATAAAGATTCTAAATCGAGCGTCACGCAATCGGGCATTGGTACCGGTAACATTAAAGTGACGGATAACGAGAAGCAAAAAGAACTCACAGGACAAACTGCCGAAGAAGCAGCAAAAGGGATTGAGAGCAATCTCACCACAGAAACCGTGGCTGATAATAGCGGTGCTTTAGAGAATATCTTTGATAAAGATAAAGTCCAAGCGGAGATCGATCTACAAGTCAAAGTCCGTCAGCAGTTTGACCGAACGCGTCAGGATATGAAGCAGATCGTCAATCAAAAGATTGATCAGTATAAAGATTCAGATCCAGACAAAGCCAAAGATTGGCAAAATGCCGGCTTGGTGCTCGATATGCTTGCTGGTGGTCTATCAAGTCCCGGCGAAGGTTTAGGCATTGTTGCTGGCGCAGCAAATCCTGCAGTAGCGCAAATGATCAAAGGAATGGTCAATGATGGGACGCTTGAAGAAGGTGGTTTAAGTCATCTCCTCGCGCACGGAATCGCCGGCGCAGCAATGGCAGCAGCCAATGGTGGCGATCTATTATCAGGTGCCCTAACGGCAAGCGGTGCAGAAGCTCTAGCGCCGATCATTGCAGAATTCCTCTATGGCAAAGGCGATTATCCAGAAGAGTTAACCGCAGAGGAGAAAAACACCTTAAGCGCCATTATTGGTATTCTCGGAACCGGCGCCGGTGCCTTAACGGGCGACAGCGCAATTGATGCGGTAATTGGTGACAGCGTTGCAACCAATGCGGTGGAGAATAATCTATTCAAAGATATTTTTGATAGTTATTACGATGTATCAGAACAGATAGCAGAGAAGAATTGTTATGATGATTTTTCTTGCTCTTCTTTGCCTGATGATCAAAAGAATGTGGTTATTATTGAAAATACTTTAGAAAATATTGAGGCGATCATCGAGCCTTACAAGGAATTAGGGGATTTTTTATTAGCAACAGAAGAACTAATTATCGACTTTACGCCTTTATTAGGTGATGCTAAAGGTTTGGCTGAAGCCGAGGATGCTATTGATGTCGCTATTGCTGCGGCTGGATTACTCATTCCTGGTAATGCGGTAGAAAAACTATTAAAAGAAGCTAAAGTAGCGTTAAAAGCTGGTGATTATAAAAAAGCTGAAGAATTGACTCAAAGAGCACAAAAGGAAGCTCAAGCTCAGAAAACCGTATCACAAAGTGGTAATAAAACGCAGGGTAGTACTCCTGATAAAAATGGTGGGGGATCAGGAAAGCAGGAACCAAATTCTGTTGATAAGGATAAGGTAAAAGAGAATATAGCAGATGGTAAGAAGTTGATCGAAGGTATAGATGGGGATTTTGTAATGGATTCCAAAAAGCTTGATTATTTCTTTGGAAAAGTGACTGAAGGAAAACCTCATAATATTTTGCGTTCACAACAAAATCTAAAAGATTTAAATACTTTGGGAATTTTTAGTGAAAAAGAATTAGTACCCTATCTAAATCAAGCGTCTAAAACAGGCAGAGAAATTTCCTCAAAAAGCAATCAATATGGAACAACTGTAGTGAAAAGTGTACAAATTAATAAAGGGGGGAAAAATTTGGGTGCTATAGAAGTAGCTTTCTTTTATGAAAAAGGAAGTAAAACACCTAAAATTACAACTTTAATTCCAAAAATAAATACAGGAAAATAAATGGTCTATAAAATACAAAAAATAGATGAAAATTATTATAGAAAGGAAGATCTAGAGTCAATTTTCGATGATAAGTATCGTCAAAGTTTCTACTTACTTTATTGGGATGGTATAAAGAAGTATAAGTTCTCAACTTATAATATGTTTTCTCCGGAAATAAAGAAGATTACTAGTCATATATACTTATTAGGAATAAATCAATGGATAGTATTATTTTTTGATGAGAAAATACTTGATCGTTGGACTTCATTAACAAACTTTATGTTTTCTATAACAAAAAATAAGCACATATGTATAGTGTGTGAACTTGAGATTTTTATTTATTGTATTTCCTCAAATAAAATCATTAAAAATCTTTTATTTGAAAATATAATAAAAGATGTAAGCCTTGATCAAGGCTCTATAAGGGTGTCTTTTTTATTTTCAGATGATGAAGAGTTGTTTTTGCTTTAAGTTGATCAGGCAAAATAAGTAAGAAGGGTGAAATCTAATTTCTAACTTAATACTTACTTAAGAGGTAACTATTGTTAATTTTACAAGATAATCACTTAAGGAATATGCTAATAAAAAAGCAGAGTTAGAAGGTCTTAATAGCTTTGAAACCGGCACCATCACCTCAAACGATCTTGTGAATCAATCAGAATATGAGGGTGAAGGTTTTGGGATTAGTGGCGGCTATGGCTATCAAAATGATGGTCCGAATAATCCGAAAGGCACGAATCCAACACAGACAGAAACTGTCAATCTTCCCGATGGCTCGCATAGTGTCAATAAAAATGTGGGTTACGGTAAAGATAAAGATTCTAAATCGAGCGTCACGCAATCGGGCATTGGTACCGGCAATATTAAAGTGACGGATAACGAGAAGCAAAAAGAACTCACAGGACAAACCGCCGAGGAAGCAGCGAAAGGGATTGAGAGCAATCTCACCACAGAAACCGCAGATGCGGCTAGTGGTGCAATAGAGAATATCTTCGATAAAGAGAAAGTTCAGGCGGAGATTGATCTACAAGTCAAAGTCAGTCAGCAGTTTGACCGAACGCGTCAGGAGATGAAGCAGATCGTCAATCAAAAGATTGATCAGTATAAAGATTCTGACCCTGAAAAAGCGAAAGATTGGCAAAATGCTGGCTTACTACTCGATATGCTTGCCGGTGGTTTATCAAGTCCCGGAGATGGCTTCCTAGGTTCACTTGCCGGAGCGGCAAATCCTGCAGTAGCGCAAATGATCAAAGGAATGGTCAATGATGGGATGCTTGAAGAAGGTGGCTTAAGTCATATTCTTGCCCATGGAATCGCCGGCGCGGCAATGGCGGTGGCCAATGGTGGCGATCTATTATCAGGTGCCCTAACTGCCGGCGGAGCAGAAGCCTTAGCGCCTATCATTGCTGAATTTCTTTATGGCAAAGGAAAAACTCCCGAAGATTTAACCGCAGAGGAGAAAAACACCCTAAGCGCCATTATCGGCATTCTCGGAACCGGTGCCGGTGCATTAACGGGAGACAGCGCAATTGATGCTGTGATCGGTGACAGCGTTGCAACCAATGCGGTGGAGAATAATTATGTTTTAAATAAGATTGATAATTGTAAAAACCTATCGAGTAAAGAATGTGGTCGAGCAGGTGATTTGGTTAATCAGATCTTTGAATATAATCCCGAATTACCAAGTTTAGACGACTTAAATAGTTTACTCTCTCATTGTGAAACAGAATCGTGTGCAGTTAAAGTTTTACAGGAACATCATAAAGAGATTAGTGATGCAACTCTAGCAACGATTAAAGAGATGGGGATACAGGGAGAATTAAGTCGAGAAGATATCGCCTTTATAGAATCGATGGTTGGTTCCGAGATATTAGCGCAACTTCAAGGGAACTCTGGGGAAATTGGTGGTGGAAAATTATGGCAACATGAGTTATTAAACTCTTGGACTAATGGTCAGGAGCTTTACTCTTTTTTAGATAATGAATATCGTATTAAAGAGCTTGTGGATGAAGGTTATTCACCGGAGGAAGCGGCAGCCAAAGTTGGAAAAGAAGAGTTCTTAACGACCTTAGCCTCAATGCTTGGAGGTGGTGGAAAGGGTGGTAAAAAGCCAAGTACAAATAAAGTCACTGATGGTAAGACCTCTGCAGGGACTAGTAACAAAGATAAAGGAAAAGAAGAATCTGGAAAGCAAGGGCAAACTGCTAATAATAAGGCTAATAGCGGCAAGGAAGGTAATAATCAAAATGAGAGTAAGTTTAAAAGCCCAGAGCTACTCGACTCGCACTATGATAAACATGCAAATGAAATGAAAGTAGTTTTTAATAAAAAAAATTATACTAAACAAGATTACTTGAATGATGCTGATTTTGTGAAAAAAGAAGGAACGTACGTGCCTGAATTAAATGGCTATGTAAAGCTGGTTGGAGGAGAAGGTAGAGCAAAATATGCTTTTGTTGGGGTAGACAGAAAAACAGGAGATATTACAACTTTTCATTTTAAAACCGTTTCAGAATTAAGTAAAACAGCTCCTAGTTTGGGAATTAATAAATAGAGGAAAATTATGATTTATATTAAAGATATTACTTGGGTGAATAAAGATATAAATGAAGCTATTGTCAAGTTATCTGATAAAACTTTTGATATTTTATGTTTTTCCCATCCCTTTAATAAAAAAATGGGTGAAATATACGACAAACCTATTTATTGTTTAGATATTTTTAATATAAAAAAAGCAAAAAATAATAATTTCTTCATTGAAAAAAAAGGTAATGAATTAACTTATTGTATAAGTGGAAAAATAAATTTTATCCTTAAAGATAAAAAAATAATTAGTTTAGGAGGTTTTAAAATTGATATTTCTGATAATGATGTTCCTGGAGATATACAAGATAATGATTTTATAGAATTAGAAGTTTTAAGATTTGATTTATATTAGATTCTTTTTAAAAAAATATAGAATTTGTTTACGGAAAAGGCAAAACTCCCGAAGATTTAACCGCCGATGAGAAAAATACCCTAAGCGCCATTATCGGAATCCTCGGAACCGGTACAGGTGCATTAACGGGAGACAGCACAATTGATGCCGTAATCGGCGATAGCGTTGCAACCAATGCGGTGGAGAATAATTATTATGGTTGGTTAGTTCTCGGGAGTAGTTCAATTGAAGGAACTGTTTTAGCGGGAGGCTCATCAACTCTTATTGATAAAGAAGAGTTGGGACAGGCTGCTGCTGAACTATTAGAATCTATCCTTAATAGTTTAGGTTATGGTGACCTAGATGACTATGCAAATGAAGATGGCGATATTGATCTAGGTGCTTTAGATTCAAGGGCTTTAGAAGAGGTTAAAGCTCAAACGAGAGAAGCTCATGCATATGCTCTTGGAAAAAGAGACCAGATTGATAATTCATATTTTACAAATAATGAATTTGGCCAACTACTCGGCCAAACTTTAGAAATAGTCGGTGTGGATGATCGAGGGAATCCTGTATATTCAGCAAATAGTAAGGGCGCTGGCGATTGGATTAACCGAGGTGATAAGGTTGTCTTATCAGATGATGGTCAAACGTGGGATGTTTATACAGAGGATGGATATTTTTTATCTTCTCTCGATATAAACGGGACGAAGAGTCGCTATATAACAGGTCTGAAAAAAGGGCGTAAATTAGTATTTAATCCTGCAACCTCTGAAGATTTTGGAAATACTTTAGTGACAATTCCGCCTAAAGTGGATAATCCCCAAGAAGGATATATAAGACCTGAAGTTAATATTCCCAATCATACTGGGGATATGAGCGGATCAGGGAAAGTAGACACTGGTGTGATTGTGGGTGGAGGTACGAAACCTTTAGATCCGAGTGATTTTGGCGGGAATATTATTAGTAATATAAGTTTTCCTGATAATCCTGCAATAACAGGGCATATTTTTGGTGATAGAGAAGGTCATGTTGTAGACACTCCTGAAAATAGAAAAATGATATTGGATGCCGTTAATAATAAAGAAAATTATAAGGGGAAAGATCAGTATGGGAATGATGTTTATGGTGTTTTATTGCCAAATGGCACTCAAGTTTGGGTTGAAGTAAGAGGGAAAACTATCAGAAATGCGGGGCTTAATTTAATCCCTAAAGAATATAATAATAAAACAGGTTTTAAAGCCGACAGATCCCCCACTAGTAATAAATAGCAGGTATAAAATATGGAATTTAAAATTTCAAGAAAAAATGCATATTTAGCTATGTTCTACTACGTAGAATCATATGCCAGATGCGAAGAACCTTTACATGATGATTTATGCAGTTTATTAGGTGGTTGGATGCCTAATTTAGAATTAGGTTATTTATCATGGGATCAAGGTGTGTATTCTGAATGGAAAGATGTAATTCGAGATAAAATGAATAATTTAGAGTTTTTTTCTAAAGACGATCTTTTCAATGCAATAATTTATTTTCTTGAATATCATTTGCAATACACATACAACTTAGAATGGTTAATTGAAGATATAAAAAAAGATTATTTAGGTAAGGATAAATGGGATTTTTTGACGGATAAAATTTTAGATTTTATCATAAATGCTACCAAATCAGAGGATTTGATAACCATGGAATAATTATTTTAAGCAATCAGGTTTAACAGTCTCTCTTGGTGGCAGTATCGTAGACGCGGTGAATCAAATTCAGAGCGTTCAAGAATCCATTAAAGATGTCGGTAAGAGTAAAAATGATCGTGTTAATGCAATGGCGGCTGCGAATGCGGCAATGGATCTTAAACGTTTAGGCGATTCTATGGGAGCAGCACAAGATCTATTGTTCAATGGAATGGCGAGTGATCAAACAGTTGCAAAAATAACGGCAACCATCGGCTCAAGTCAATCACAAAGTGAAACGTGGAGAGAAGATAAAGTTGCCTCAGGCAGCGCTATTCAAGCCGGTGGTAATGTCAATATTACGGCAACCGGCGGTGGAGAAGATTCCAATATCACGATCGAAGGCTCTTATGTCGGCGGCGGGCAATCAACAAATCTCACTGCTGACAATGATATTAATATTCTTGCTGGTGAAAATAAATCTACAGAAGATAGTAGAAACAGCAGCTCAGGCTGGAATGCCGGCGTTGTGGCTTCGATCGGGAAAGAGACAGGTTTTGGTGTCACAGCCGGCGCCAATAAAGGCAAGGGAAAAAGTGAAGGGAACGAGACCTACTACACGAATAGCGTTGTAGGTACAGATACCGGAAAAACGACGATTGTCAGTGGCGGTAATACCAATATTATTGGCGGTGAAGTCTATGGAAAAGGCGTCGAGCTTGATGTCGGCGGAGATCTCACGATTGCCAGCGTCCAAGATCGCTCCGATTATCATAGTGATCAGAAAGATGCTTCGATTCAAGGCACTTGGATGTTTGGAACAGGCGGATCTGTCTCAGGCAGTTTTAATCAATCCAAAATCGACGCCAATCATCAATCGGTCACAGATCAGAGCGGCATTTTTGCCGGCGATGATGGTTTCCAAGTGAAAGTGGAGGGCAATACCCATCTTTCAGGTGGCGTTGTGGTTGCCAATGAAAAGGCGGAGTTAGAAGGTCTTAATAGCTTTGAAACCGGCACCATCACTTCAAACGATCTTGTGAATCAATCAGAATATGAGGGTGAAGGTTTTGGGATTAGCGGCGGTTATGGTTATCAAAATGATGGCCCGAATAATCCGAAAGGCACGAATCCAACGCAAACAGAAACCGTCAATCTTCCGGATGGCTCACCTAGCGTGAATAAAAATGTGGGTTACGGTAAGGATAAAGATTCTAAATCGAGCGTCACGCAATCGGGCATTGGTACCGGTAACATTAAAGTGACGGATACCGAGAAGCAAAAAGAACTCACAGGCCAAACTGCCGAGGAAGCGGCGAAAGGGATTGAGAGCAATCTCACCACAGAAACCGTGGCTGACAATAGCGGTGCTTTAGAGAATATCTTTGATAAAGATAAAGTCCAAGCGGAGATTGATCTACAAGTCAAAGTCCGTCAGCAGTTTGACCGAACGCGTCAGGAGATGAAGTAGATCGTCAATCAAAAGATTGATCAGTATAAAGATTCAGATCCAGACAAAGCGAAAGATTGGCAAAATGCCGGCTTGGTGCTCGATATGCTTGCTGGTGGTCTATCAAGTCCCGGCGAGGGTTTAGGCATTGTTGCTGGCGCAGCAAATCCTGCAGTAGCGCAAATGATCAAAGGAATGGTCAATGATGGGACGTTTGAAGAAGGAGGTTTAAGTCATATTCTCGTCCATGGCATCGCCGGTGCGGCAATGGCAGCGGCAAATGGTGGCGATCTATTATCAGGCGCATTAACGGCAGGCGGAGCAGAAGCCTTAGCACCTATTATCGCAGATTTCCTCTATGGCAAAGGTAAAAATCCTGAAGAGTTAACCGCCGGTGAGAAAAGCACCTTAAGCGCGATTATCGGGATCCTCGGAACCGGGGCAGGAGCCCTAACAGGAGATTCAGCAATTGATGCGGTAATCGGCGATAGCGTTGCTACCAATGCGGTGGAGAATAATCTTACTCATAATAAAGTTGGTTCGAATAAGCTTCCTGAACGCTTGAAAGATCTAGATGCAAAGATTGCTGAATATCTTCCAAGTATGGATGAATTTCAGGAAAAATTTGATCAATGTACAACTAATGAATGTAAAAAAGAGGTTCGCGAAGAATATTATAAGGCTTCAGAGTTAGGTGATCAGAAGATTCTTGAGCTTTATGAGTTAGGAGAGTTATCAAAAGAAGAATTTAGGGATTTAGTTTCTCATTATCGTGACGCAATGATGAAAGGAGCAAATGAGGGAGAGGAAAGATGGGAAACTAACCCATCAACCTTATCAACGCTTGAATGGGCTAATACGATATCTAATTCAGCTCTAAATGCGATTCATGAGGCGATATTAATTGATGAAATGATAACCCAGGGAGATTCTCCTCAAAAAATTAAAGATGCTATTCAACGAAATGGATTGTTGTCAGGAGCTTTATCTACAATTGATTACGTAGATATTCAAAAAGCGTTAGACACAGGCGATATTGCGAAGTTAGTAGCGGGGGCAATTGTAGGAAAAGCCGTTTCTCCTAGTGGGAAAGGAAGTGCAATTCCATATAAAGATCCTGTAGTATCGTCTAATGGATTATCTTATAAATCAAATCCTAAGCATACTTTAGGACAGTTTGGAAGTGGACCCCATGCTGGAGTTGAGCCAAAAAACTCATTAGATTTATTTGAGAATTCTGTTGTTGGCGGAAAAAAACGTTATGCAAAAGATAAAGATGGTAATGTACATCAGTTTACTGACGCAGGAGATGGGACTTGGCATTGGGCCGGTAGTACAGGAGATAAAGGAAATCCTTTAAATAAAAACACTATTCCATCATCTGTTATAAAAGAATTGAATCTACCGAGAAAAGGATGGAAATAATGATATATGGCAACCCAAATGAAATGGCAATCTTAGTTGAGCCAATTATTGAGTGGAGTGATGATACTTTTACTAATGGCTTGCTCTTTATATTTCTTAACGGGGAGATTTTTCCTAGTTCTAAAAATTATAGAATATCAACATTAAATATAGATATACGTGATTTTAAAAGTGAGATATTACAAAAACCGAGGGATAATAAAGAGTATTTTTTTGCTAGCAAACAGGATTTCTTTAAAAAAGCAATATCAATGTCTTTTCCTCGAGAAATTTATTCTGACTGTAATGGTGGCTTTGCGGAAGATATATCTATTGAGGATTACAGCTATGTCCTTATGATTGACAGTTTCGTTGAAAGTTCGTGCTTTATTTGTATCGTAGGATATAAAGATCAGGTTCGTATTGTAGTTGCTGAAACCAGTTATTTAACAACAAACATTGATGGTACTAAAGAATGGAAAAAACATAATAATCCTACAGTAAATGAGTTTTTTATGAAAAAATCGAAATTTCATCAGTTGATAATGTCTTTGGATTTAGCAGCAGAATAATAAATAGTTTTTATATCTACCTAGATCGAGGTATCTAAAGTGAGCCTAGAAAATAGAACCTAAAAATGTGCAAGATATGTATATTAAGTATTCTCAGTCAGATTGGAAAGGCGGTGTATCTGGACAAAGTCCAGGAACCAAAACGGGTGGAAGATATAACAATGATCCTCCTTCATTACCAACTACAGATAAATCTGGAAATGCAATTAGTTACAAAGAATATGACGTGAATAATAAATTGCCACAAGAAAAAAGAGATGCTGAACGATTTGCCCGTGGAAGCGATGGTTCAGTATATTATACAAAAGACCATTATGAATCATTTATAAAAGTTAAATAATAAGAGGTAACTATGGATTGCTTATTTAAAGACCCCATATTTTTTTTAAAAGAAGGAGATAGCTTTTTATTAGATAAAGCCAAAGAAAAAAAATTTTTTATTGCTGAGCTCAATGGGGGAGTATTGCACGATAAAGATTCTGTATTATTTGCAATGCATCAGATATTTCAGACTCCTGATTATAATATTTATAATTTAAATTCTTTAAATGATTGGCTAGGGGATTTAAGTTGGCTCGGAAATAAAGCAGGATATATTGTTTTAATTAAAAAAATTGACGATTTTTTAAAAGAAGATGTCGTATTTAAAAATAAATTTTTATCTTTTTTGAGTGGTTTTACATCCTATTGGAAAGAAGAAGTACAGCATGTTGTTGTGGGAGGAGAAACTAAAGAGTTTTATGTATGTGTGAGTTTATAAAGGGGATTAATAATTTACTAAGTTAACAGTCCAGAATATGAGGGTGAAGGTTTTGGGATTAGCGGTGGCTATGGCTATCAAAATGATGGCCCGAATAATCCAAAAAGCACGAATCCAACACAGACAGAAACTGTCAATCTTCCCGATGGCTCGCATAGTGTCAATAAAAATGTGGGTTACGGTAAGGATAAAGATTCTAAATCGAGCGTCACGCAATCGGGCATTGGTACCGGTAACATTAAAGTGACGGATAACGAGAAGCAAAAAGAACTCACAGGACAAACTGCCGAAGAAGCAACAAAAGGGATTGAGAGCAATCTCACCACAGAAACCGTGGCTGACAATAGCGGTGCTTTAGCGAATATCTTTGATAAAGATAAAGTCCAAGCGGAGATCGATCTACAAGTCAAAGTCCGTCAGCAGTTTGACCGAACGTGTCAAGAGATGAAGTAGATCGTCAATCAAAAGATTGATCAGTATAAAGATTCAGATCCAGACAAAGCCAAAGATTGGCAAAATGCCGGCTTGGTGCTCGATATGCTTGCCGGTGGTCTATCGAGTCCCGGCGAGGGTTTAGGCATTGTTGCTGGCGCAGCAAATCCTGCAGTAGCGCAAATGATCAAAGAGATGGTCAATGATAGGACGCTTGAAGAAGGTGGCTTAAGTCATATCCTCGCCCATGGAATCGCCGGCGCGGCAATGGCGGTGGCCAATGGTGGCGATCTATTATCAGGTGCCCTAACTGCCGGCGGAGCAGAAGCCTTAGCGCCTATCATTGCTGAATTTCTTTATGGCAAAGGAAAAACTCCCGAAGATTTAACCGCAGAGGAGAAAAACACCCTAAGCGCCATTATCGGCATTCTCGGAACCGGTGCCGGTGCATTAACGGGAGACAGCGCAATTGATGCTGTGATCGGTGACAGCGTTGCAACCAATGCGGTGGAGAATAATTATGTTTTAAATAAGATTGATAATTGTAAAAACCTATCGAGTAAAGAATGTGGTCGAGCAGGTGATTTGGTTAATCAGATCTTTGAATATAATCCCGAATTACCAAGTTTAGACGACTTAAATAGTTTACTCTCTCATTGTGAAACAGAATCGTGTGCAGTTAAAGTTTTACAGGAACATCATAAAGAGATTAGTGATGCAACTCTAGCAACGATTAAAGAGATGGGGATACAGGGAGAATTAAGTCGAGAAGATATCGCCTTTATAGAATCGATGGTTGGTTCCGAGATATTAGCGCAACTTCAAGGGAACTCTGGGGAAATTGGTGGTGGAAAATTATGGCAACATGAGTTATTAAACTCTTGGACTAATGGTCAGGAGCTTTACTCTTTTTTAGATAATGAATATCGTATTAAAGAGCTCGTGGATGAAGGTTATTCACCGGAGGAAGCGGCAGCCAAAGTTGGAAAAGAAGAGTTCTTAACGATCTTAGCCTCAATGCTTGGAGGTGGTGGAAAAGGTGGTAAAAAGCCAAGTACAAATAAAGTCACTGATGGTAAGACCTCTGCAGGGACTAGTAACAAAGATAAAGGAAAAGAAGAATCTGGAAAGCAAGAGCCAAATTCTGTTGATAAGGATAAGGTAAAAGAGAATATAGCAGAAAGCCAAAAGGGGAATGAGTCTAGTAAATTTAAAGAGCATGCCCGTAATGAAAAACTCATAGGAACTAATACAAGTGTTAATATGAATCAGCAAAATAAGCATATAGTCGGGACAAATGAAAATAAAACAGCAAATTCTAGTAGCTCAACACCAAGATCTACTTTAAGTAAAGATTTGGATGTTCAAAAAACTGTAGACCAATATGCAGGAACAGGCAGAGAGATTCCAGGAGGGAAAAAATTTGGAGAGCCTGGTTCAAAAGAAAGAATTTCTAGTGATAGAGTCATAGGGAATTATTATGATGCTGACTTACAAAAATTTGTACCCACAAAAAATTTTATAATTCATTACTCAAAAAAAGGAGTTCACATTGTCCCAGCAAGACCTTAAGAAGAAAAATAAGCTTATAATTATTGCAAATGAGCTCAAAAAAAGTATTTTTTATAGCCTGATTGGTAGAGCTAGTAAAAAAATGAGAGGAATTAGTTTCAATTATCAAGACTCGGTATTTATAATTGAGTTTCTTTTTGATCAAGAGCTCACAGAAGAAGAAGAAGAAGAAATGGAATATGCTCATACAGAAGTATTAGCTGATATTTGGCCTGATATATATGACGGTGACATACGTTTAAAGTTAACGGTAGTCCCTGTCACAAAAGATATCTTTGAAAAGAAAGGAAACCTTGGTTGGGTTTTTTTGCGCAAGGAGTATGAATAGTATTAAGCTAGTAGGATTTACTAGCGTTGTTTACAGTATTCGGAAAAAATACTGTTATGAATATTCATAAAAGTCAAAGTTGATGGTAATACCCACCTTTCTGGTGGCGTTGTGGTTGCGAATGATAAGGCAGAAAAGGAAGGTTTAAATAGCTTTGAAACCGGTACTATTACCTCCAATGACCTTGTTAATAAATCAGAATATGACGGCGAAGGTTTTGGCATTAGTGGCGGTTATGGTTATCAAAATGATGGCCCGAATAATCCGAAAGGCACGAATCCAACGCAAACAGAAACCGTCAATCTTCCGGATGGCTCACCTAGCGTGAATAAAAATGTGGGTTACGGTAAGGATAAAGATTCTAAATCGAGCGTCACGCAATCGGGCATTGGTACCGGTAACATTAAAGTGACGGATACCGAGAAGCAAAAAGAACTCACAGGCCAAACTGCTGAGGAAGCGGCGAAAGGGATTGAGAGCAATCTCACCACAGAAACCGTGGCTGATAATAGCGGTGCTTTAGAGAATATCTTTGATAAAGATAAAGTCCAAGCGGAGATTGATCTACAAGTCAAAGTCAGTCAGCAGTTTGACCGAACGCGTCAGGAGATGAAGCAGATCGTCAATCAAAAGATTGATCAGTATAAAGATTCAGATCCAGACAAAGCGAAAGATTGGCAAAATGCCGGCTTGGTGCTCGATATGCTTGCTGGTGGTCTATCAAGTCCCGGCGAGGGTTTAGGCATTGTTGCTGGCGCAGCAAATCCTGCAGTAGCGCAAATGATCAAAGGAATGGTCAATGATGGGACGTTTGAAGAAGGAGGTTTAAGTCATATTCTCGCGCATGGAATCGCCGGCGCAGCAATGGCAGCGGCGAATGGCGGAGATCTGCTATCAGGTGCCCTAACTGCCGGCGGCGCAGAAGCGTTAGCGCCGATCATCACAGAGTTCCTCTACGGCAAAGGCAAAAAACCAGAAGATTTAACCGCAGATGAAAAAAATACCCTAAGCGCCATTATTGGTATCCTCGGGACAGGCGCCGGTGCATTAACGGGCGATAGCGCAATTGATGCAGTAATTGGCGATAGCGTTGCGACCAATGCGGTGGAGAATAATTATGTCTTAAATAAGATTGAGAACTGTAAAAATCTATCTAGTAAAGAATGTGGTCGAGCAGGTGATTTGGTTAATCAGATCTTTGACTATAATCCTGAATTACCAAGTTTAGATGACTTAAATAGTTTGCTCTCTAATTGTGAATCAGAATCATGTGCTGTAAAAATTTTGCAGGAACATCATAAGGCGATTAGTGATGCAACTCTGGCAACGATTAAAGAGATGGGAATACAGGGAGAATTAAGTCGAGAAGATATCGCCTTTATAGAATCGATGGTTGGTTCCGAGATATTAGCGCAACTTCAAGGGAACTCTGGGGAAATTGGTGGTGGAAAATTATGGCAACATGAGTTATTAAACTCTTGGACTAATGGTCAGGAGCTTTACTCTTTTTTAGATAATGAATATCGTATTAAAGAGCTCGTGGATGAAGGTTATTCACCGGAGGAAGCGGCAGCCAAAGTTGGAAAAGAAGAGTTCTTAACGACCTTAGCCTCAATGCTTGTAGGTGGTGGAAAGGGTGGTAAAAAGCCAAGTACAAATAAAGTCACTGATGGTAAGACCTCTGCAGGGACTAGTAACAAAGATAAAGGAAAAGAAGAGACTGGAAAGTCTGGGCAAGCTTTAGAAAACAAAGCTAATCAAGATAAATCTGGAAATAAAAGTCCAAGCTCCTCTGTGGATACTAATAATAAAATTAATGATTTTTTAAATAATTCTAATTTTACTAGTGGACAAGAAACAACTACAAATTTACGACAAAGAGATAATTTAAAAGGTAATTATAAAGATGCTGAAAAAGATTTTTACTCTTTAAATCCAACCAATGTAGTTACTAGACCTAATGGTACAATTACAGGTAATTTAGCTGATGGGACTAATATAAACGTAAGGCCAAGAAGCTCTGACGGTCGCCCAACTTTAGAAATTCAAACAAAGCCTCCGGTCAAAATAAGATATGGGGAAAAAGGAAGCAAATAATGGCACAAAAAGAAGTTCTAATTAAATATTATGATACCAAGGGGATGAATCTGTTATGTATGACATATGACGGTAATGGTTTAAAAATAGTTTTAAGCGACTTCTTAAATCAAGAAATTGAAATATCATTTAAATATCCGATGGATTATAGAAATGGCTTTGATGGTATTTTATTGAATGATTATTTTATTTTTGACGACTCTTATAAAGGGAAAAATATTTATATTGTAAATAATTCAAGATACTTAAATTGGTTTAAGGAAATGACGTATGATCAATATTTAAATCCTACACACTACAGAGTTATTACAGATCATGAAGTTATTGAAATTATCTCGTGTGAAGAGCCTTTGGTTGTTGAAAAATGTAAAAAATAGTATTTTCAGAGGAATGATCTGCAGATAAAATTGACATGCAATAGGTGATATAACTACTTCTCCTGAGACTAAGTGGTATGCTCAAATTGGATCAGGAGGTATTTATACAGGAAAAGGTAAGCCATCAATCTGGGTATCGTATGAAACACTTGATGGAGTTAGAATTAGGGTTGTTTATCAACCTGCAACAGGTAAAATAGTAACCATCATTCCCAGATGATGCTCCTATTCCTCCAAGCTACAAACCAGTAAAATAAGGATGTAATTAATGCTCGAATTAGATAAAAAATCCTTTGTTTTGTGGAATTGTTTAGGTGTCGTCTAGCAGATGATTTATTAAATAATATTATAC
The DNA here is from genome assembly GCF_058188435.1 of Ignatzschineria sp. 22MB058224. Taxonomy (NCBI): domain Bacteria; kingdom Pseudomonadati; phylum Pseudomonadota; class Gammaproteobacteria; order Cardiobacteriales; family Ignatzschineriaceae; genus Ignatzschineria; species Ignatzschineria sp. 22MB058224. The sequence goes on along the minus strand of NZ_CP187366.1, from coordinate 1,499,035 downwards.
ATTATGTAAAGATTGGTGAAAGAGGGTTAGCATTTGAAATATTATGCGATCATATTAGTGAATATGAAATAGTAATAACAAAATATGAATATGAGGTCGCAATAAATATTTGTAATGAGCTTGGATTCGATATCAATGATATCAGCATTAAGTATATGTTTAACTTGATGATGAAGTAAAACAGGGACTAATAAAAATGTTCTAATTATCAATCTCAAAGGCGTCGAGCTCGATGTCGGCGGCGATCTCACGATTGCCAGCGTCCAAGATCGCTCCGATTATCATAGTGAGCAAAAAGATGCTTCAATTCAGGGAACCGTTATGATTTATGGTTCTGGAGGATCTGTCTCAGGCAGTTTTAATCAATCCAAAATCGATGCCAATCATCAATCGGTCACAGATCAGAGCGGCATTTTTGCCGGCGATGATGGTTTCCAAGTGAAAGTGGATGGGAATACCCATCTTTCAGGTGGCGCTGTGGTTGCCAATGAAAATGCGGAGTTAGAAGGTCTTAATAGCTTTGAAACCGGCACTATCACCTCAAATGATCTTGTGAATCAATCAGAATATGAGGGTGAAGGTTTTGGGATTAGCGGTGGCTATGGTTATCAAAATGATGGCCCGAATAATCCGAAAGGCACGAATCCAACGCAAACAGAAACCGTCAATCTTCCGGATGGCTCACCTAGCGTGAATAAAAATGTGGGTTACGGTAAGGATAAAGATTCTAAATCGAGCGTCACGCAATCGGGCATTGGTACCGGTAACATTAAAGTGACGGATACCGAGAAGCAAAAAGAACTCACAGGCCAAACTGCCGAGGAAGCGGCGAAAGGGATTGAGAGCAATCTCACCACAGAAACCGTGGCTGACAATAGCGGTGCTTTAGAGAATATCTTTGATAAAGATAAAGTCCAAGCGGAGATTGATCTACAAGTCAAAGTCCGTCAGCAGTTTGACCGAACGCGTCAGGATATGAAGCAGATCGTCAATCAAAAGATTGATCAGTATAAAGATTCAGATCCAGACAAAGCGAAAGATTGGCAAAATGCCGGCTTGGTGCTCGATATGCTTGCTGGTGGTCTATCAAGTCCCGGCGAGGGTTTAGGCATTGTTGCTGGCGCAGCAAATCCTGCAGTAGCGCAAATGATCAAAGGAATGGTCAATGATGGGACGTTTGAAGAAGGAGGTTTAAGTCATATTCTCGCGCATGGAATCGCCGGCGCAGCAATGGCAGCGGCGAATGGCGGAGATCTGCTATCAGGTGCCCTAACTGCCGGCGGCGCAGAAGCCTTAGCCCCCATCATCGCAGAATTCCTCTATGGCAAAGGAAAAACTCCAGAAGATTTAACCGCCGATGAGAAAAATACCCTAAGCGCCATTATCGGAATTCTAGGAACCGGTGCAGGAGCCTTAACGGGAGACTCAGCTATTGATGCGGTAATTGGAGATAGCGTTGCGACCAATGCTGTGGAGAATAATTATAATTTATTAATTTCAAAAAACGACCAATGGTTACAGGCACAAGAGCGAGATGCTGCAGTTGCTATATTTGATGGAGATGAAGAGAAAGCTGATTTATATCTAGAAGGGCGCAGGGAGGGCGAGCTTACTGGAAGGAAAGAATCAGGGGCTGATTTAGTAGATAGCCTTCTACATCCCATAGATACGCTAGTAGATTCAGCTGTAGGAATTTGGGAAGTTGCAACTGACCCTAAAGGTACTTATGATCAGGTTGTTATCTCTTATAATGATTGGGAAGAATTATTAGCATATGCGATGGAGAATGATCCTAAAGCAGCAGGAGAAATGCTTGGAATAGTCGCAGGAAATGTAGAGTTTAATGCGGGCTTAACAATGCTAACAATGGGTGGCGGAGCTGCGATTAGTAGTAGTGGAAAATTAGGCCAGCTTTTACAAAAGTTAGCTAAAGATAAACAATCCTCTAGCAGTTCATCATCCTTGTCTTCTTCTAGTGGAAATTCAAATCAAAGTAATAGTGGATATGGAAAACCTGAACAGACTTCTGATAATAAATCTAATATTAATAAAGGTGGTGGTTCTGAAGAACCGCCACCCGTAATTACACCCAATACTATTGATTATGACTTACTATTAAAATCAGGTGAGTTAATAGATCCAGCAGCTAAAAAAGGAGACTTTACTGTTGCGGGTAGAGCGTTGCATAAACATGGGAGTAGGGATGATAGTGTTTATCCTAAACCCAAAGGAAGCCCAGCTGATATGAACAAATTGGGTAGAGAGATCTTAGAAGATATTATTACTTCCCCCAATATTACTATTAAGTCAGGTAATCGTTTTAACGGTTATGATATTATTTCACCTGATGGTAGGGGAGCAAGATTTGACTTAAATGGTAATTTTAAAGGATTTTTGGAGCCGCCTAAGAAATGATAAATAATAATTTAGTAATTAAATTAGCTAGCGATGTTGAATATGAGCAGTTGATAGTTGAAATATGTTTTGGAGATCAATATATTGCATTTTTACATCAAGATAATGGTGAAAATGATGTTCGTATATCATTTGCTAATGATCTTAACGATATAAATCTTGATCAATTGATGGAGGCTTTGGATAAGGCTAAAAAAGAGTTATTAAATCAACTTTGATAGTAGAGTTTAATTCTCAATAATGTTGATATCAAAGCAGCGGAAGATGCTTATAGCAGCTATCACCGTGAGAAATTTAAGCAATCAGGTTTAACAGTCTCTCTTGGTGGCAGTATCGTAGACGCGGTGAATCAAATTCAGAGCGTTTAAGAATCCATTAAAGATGTGGGCAAGAGTAAAAATGATCGCGTCAATGCAATGGCGGCGGTTAATGCGGCAATGGATCTTAAACGTTTAGGCGATTCTATGGGGGCAGCACAAGATCTATTGTCCAATGGAATGGCGAGTGATCAAACGGTTGCAAAAATAACGGCAACCATCGGCTCAAGTCAATCACAAAGTGAAACGTGGAGAGAAGATAAAGTTGCCTCAGGCAGCGCGATTCAAGCCGGTGGTAATGTCAATATTACGGCAACCGGCGGTGGGGAAGATTCCAATATCACGATCGAAGGCTCTTATGTTGGTGGCGGAAAATCAACAAATCTGACGGCTGATAATGATATTAATATTATCGCTGCAGAGAGTACTTCTAGTGAAGCTAGTAAAAACAGCAGCTCAGGCTGGAATGCCGGCGTTGTGGCTTCGATCGGGAAAGAGACAGGTTTTGGTGTCACAGCCGGCGCCAATAAAGGCAAAGGGAAAAGTGAAGGGAACGAGACCTACTATACTAATAGCGTTGTAGGTACAGATACCGGAAAAACGACCATTGTTAGTGGCGGCAATACCAATATTATTGGCGGTGAAGTCAATGGAAAAGGCGTCGAGCTCGATGTCGGCGGAGATCTCACGATTGCCAGTGTCCAAGATCGCTCCGATTATCATAGTGATCAGAAGGATCTGTCGATTCAAGGCACTTGGATGTTTGGAACAGGCGGATCTGTCTCAGGCAGTTTTAATCAATCCAAAATCGACGCCAATCATCAATCGGTCACAGATCAGAGCGGCATTTTTGCCGGCGATGATGGTTTCCAAGTGAAAGTGGAGGGCAATACCCATCTTTCAGGTGGCGTTGTGGTTGCCAATGAAAAGGCGGAGTTAGAAGGTCTTAATAGCTTTGAAACCGGCACCATCACTTCAAACGATCTTGTGAATCAATCAGAATATGAGGGTGAAGGTTTTGGGATTAGCGGCGGTTATGGTTATCAAAATGATGGCCCGAATAATCCGAAAGGCACGAATCCAACGCAAACAGAAACCGTCAATCTTCCGGATGGCTCACCTAGCGTGAATAAAAATGTGGGTTACGGTAAGGATAAAGATTCTAAATCGAGCGTCACGCAATCGGGCATTGGTACCGGTAACATTAAAGTGACGGATACCGAGAAGCAAAAAGAACTCACAGGCCAAACTGCCGAGGAAGCGGCGAAAGGGATTGAGAGCAATCTCACCACCGAAACTGTCGCCGACAATAGCGGTGCGATCGAGAATATTTTTGATAAAGAGAAAGTCCAAGCGGAGATTGATCTACAAGTCAAAGTCCGTCAGCAGTTTGATCGAACCCGTCAAGAGATGAAGTAGATCGTCAATCAAAAGATTGATCAGTATAAAGATTCAGATCCAGACAAAGCCAAAGATTGGCAAAATGCCGAGCTTGGTGCTCGATATGCTGGCTGGCGGTTTATCAAGCCCCGGCGAGGGTTTAGGCATTGTTGCTGCCGCAGCGAATCCATTAGTAGCACAGACGATTAAAGGATTAACTGACGGCACATTTGAGAAAGGTGGCTTAGGTCATCTCCTCGCCCATGGAATCGCCGGCGCGGCAATGGCCGCGGCCAATGGTGGGGATCTGTTATCAGGGGCATTAACAGCAGGAGGTGCAGAAGCTCTAGCGCCGATCATTGCAGAATTCCTCTACGGCAAGAAAGCAAAAGACCTTACGGCAGATGAGAAAAATACCCTAAGTGTCATTATCGGTATCCTTAGGACTGGTGCAGGAGCTCTAACCGGAGATAGTACAATTGATGCAGTAATTGACGATAGCGTTGCAACCAATGCGCTGGCGAATAATTATCTCGACACATGATTGGGTTAATTTCATATTGGATAGAAAAGAGGGTAATACATATCAACAATGTAAGGAAATCAAGAGTGAGCAAACAGATGCTAACGGTCATTTGATTTTCTCTATATTTAATGTCTCTAATGAGCTATTTATCTGCTTTTGATTAGTAAAACAATAATAAAAACCTCAAAAATCCCCAGTTTTTTGATGTTATTCGCATGGTTGTATATAAATATCTACAAAATATTCAATAGCTTAAAGTTTTAAATATTATTATTTATGTAAATTATTATAAATATTAATATAATAAAGTAATTATATTCGCCTATCAATTGATGAAGGAGACAGATATGATTCGTTGTGTTCGGATGTGGACGGGAGACGATGGAAATTCACACTTTGAAGAAGGGACTCTCGTAATGGGAGAAGGAGAGCGAGGAGATTTTATCGGTTTACCAATTGCTGTGAATGAGCTCTCTTTCAGGGAAACAACTTCAGGGGGAGCATTCGATTGGCATAAGGATCCTGTGCCGCGTTTTGTGATTACTTTGTCGGGTGAACTTGAGTTTGAGATGGCATCGGGAAAAACATTTCGTATTTCACCTGGTGATATTCTGTTAGCACAAGATAATACGGGAACAGGTCATAAATGGCGCTTAGTCAATGATCAACCTTGGCGTCGAGCGTATGTTGTGTACGATGAAAATAGTGATTTAACGTTTAAAGCAATTACCGAATAATTTTAATGAACGCCATTGGAGCAGATTGATGAATAAAACGATTAGTGAAAAAACGGATATTGTCCTTATTGGTGCAGGTATTATGAGTGCGACTTTAGGAACTTTTTTAAAAGAGCTTGATCCTAATCTTCATATTACGATGTTTGAGCGCCTAGATGATTGTGCGAAAGAGAGCTCATTTTCTTGGAATAATGCTGGAACAGGGCACGCAGCGAACTGTGAGATGAACTATACACCGCAACGATCTGATGGAACTGTGGATATTAGTGAAGCGTTAGAAGTGAATACAGAATTTGATATTTCACGTCAATTTTGGAGTTATCTTATTACTCAAGGAAAAATTAAAGATCCAGGGGAATTTATTCATTCTTGTCCACATATGAGTTTTGTGCAAGATGCTGAAAGTGTAAAATACCTGAAAAAGCGCTATCAAGAGATGTCTACACATCATTGCTATCATGGCATGGAATATTCCGAAGACTTTGATCAAATCGCGCAATGGACGCCGCTTATTACAGAAGGTCGTGATAAGACACAGCCAATTGCCATGACTCGAATGATAACCGGTGCAGATGTGGATTATGGCGCATTAACGCATATTCTTGTCTCAGAATTAGAGAAACAGTCTAATTTTACCCTTCATTATCAACATGAAGTGAAAGATGTAAAACGTGACAGTAATGGAGAATGGTTAATCACTGTTAAAGATCTTACTACGCACGAGAAAAAGGTCATTTCAGCGAAATTCGTCTTTGTCGGTGCCGGTGGTCGTGCAATTGATTTACTCCAGAAATCAGAAATTCCAGAAGGGAAAGGCTACGGTGGTTTTCCTGTGGGGGGAATTTGGCTCCGCTGTGATGTGGATGATGTCGTCAGTCAGCATCATGCAAAAGTTTACAGTAAAGCTGCGAAAGGTTCTCCTCCGATGTCTGTTCCGCATCTTGATACCCGTATGATTGGCGGGAAAAAGTCGTTGTTATTCGGTCCTTATGCCGGTTTTTCGACAAAATTCCTTAAACATGGCTCCTATGCGGATCTCTTTAAGTCAATTCGTCCAGGGAATATTCTTCCTATGCTCGATGTAGCGAAAGATAATATGGGGCTTGTGGAGTATCTTGTCGGTCAGGTTTTACAAACATCACATCATCAGTTTGCGGAGCTTCAAGCATTCTACCCCCATGCTAAACCGCATGATTGGGTAGAAGTGGTCGCAGGGCAACGCGTACAAATTATTAAGCCCGACAAACCAGAAAAAGAGGGAATATTGCAATTTGGTACAGAATTGGTGGTTAGTGAAGATCAAAGTTTTGTGGCACTTCTAGGTGCATCCCCGGGAGCCTCTACCGCAGCTTTCATCGCCATCAATGTTCTTAAGAAATGTTTTAATAAAGAACTCCGTGATGGTTGGCAACATCAACTGGAAGCGATCATTCCAACGTTTGGTATTGACCTTAAAGTCGATGCGGATGCTTGCCGAGAAACCCGCCAAAGAACGGCAAAAATTCTAAACCTTGAGTTTATCTAGCTAAATCGGAGAAGGAGTTAATATAATGATTTTACATACCATATTGGCAGCTCTCGGTCCGATTGTATTGGGTCTACTTGTGGGTTGGGGCTCTGGTAAAACAGGATTTGTTAAACGCGAATATACACAAGCCTTTGCAGATTTCGTTGTGAAAATAGCACTACCTCTAGCGCTTTTTTTAGCAGCGATTCAATCATCTCCGAAAGTTTTATTGGATGTTGATTATATGTTGGCTTTAGCCGTTGGATTAGTCGTTACCTATGTTGTGGGGTTTGTTGCAGGGAAACTCTTTTTTAAACATAATAAAAAAGATGCGGCAATGCAGGCACTTTGCGTTTCATTCCCTGATATGGCCTACTGTGGGCCACCGGTACTTCTTGCAACGGTTGGTTCTTCTGGATTGATAGCAATGGTCATGGGAAATTTAATTTATACAGTTTTTATTATTCCTTTTACGCTCTTTATGATTAGCGCCAATTCGAAAGGCGGATTATTCAAGAGTATTTGGCATGCTGTTTCTCAACCTCTAGTTTTTTTACCAATTTTAGGTGCGATTTTAGCCATTTTTGGTGTAAAGTTGCCAGAAATAGCCCAAGATTCAGTAAACGAGCTTGGCAAAACTGCTGGGGGTGTGGCACTATTCTTTTTAGGATTGCTGATCTCTGGAATTAAACTGCGTGCGAATGTGGAGATTATCTTTAACGTTTTTGTGAAGAATTTTGTACAGGGCGCGTTGATTTTAGGTACTGGACTACTACTAGGATTGCAGGGAGAGTTACTTAAATCTGCATTTTTAATTGGTGTTTTACCAACGGCGACAGCTGTACCGGCTCTTGCGGTCGGGAATCAAGCCTACCAAGATACCTCAGCGGGAACAGTATTATTGAGCACACTAATGGCGCTTGTTTCCATTATTGTCGGAGTGACGATTGTTGACCTTATTTAGTTATGAGTGATTCCCACAATTTGTAGAGAGACTGTGGGAGTTTTATGATTTACGAGTCAAACTATAAGAAAGCGGAAGAACGTCTGTTTCAAACAACGCTTCCGCTTTTTATTGTATAGACGTAAACCTAATTATGCAGCTTCACTGATTTTTTGAACCATTGCCACTAAGAATTTACGAACATCCATTGCGGAAGTTGCCTCTTGTTCAAATGTGAAGCGAAAAAATGCTTCATCATGCGCCACAGTAAAACCGTATTGATCGACTTGTACCATGCGAACTTTTTCAGGTTTAGTGACGGTTGTTTTGGTATTGAGATACAGAATTAATGCATCATGATGATCAGCATTCATATGATCGATCATCTCTGATTCAGCCTTATCATCAAAAATGGTGGGTTCTAAAATAGTATCGTAATCAACCCAATGAATTTCACCAAATCCATTGATATAACGTGCCTTTTTGGGTTTTAAGAGATAAAAATCAAAATTATGAACGTTATAATAGTGATTGCTTTCAGGATAGAAGCGTTCATAACGACGAGCAAGAGCTGATGTTTCATCTTGATTTGCCAATTTCACATCACCAAGAATTGTTAAACGCCAGCCTTTTTGAATATTATCTTGGTCATCATTGTGAAGTGTCAGAGAAGCTTTAGGGTTATCTTTCACATTTTTCGTATGTTGCGCGATATCGGCAATTAAAAGTACGATTTCATTACGTTCATTAAGACAAAATGGCACAACAGATCCTAGAGGATACCCGCCAATTTCAAGCGTATCACGCATAATTGTTGCTAATACACCATTAAAGTTTTCAAGTAATTGCTTACGAGAATCTCTAGCTGCATCGAGTTTGCTATATGTCTGTTTTAAATTATTTTTAGTTTCTAGGTTTGACATTCGAAATCTCCTTAAATGTCTTAATCAATAGAGTATTAATTTCTGTTATAAAAAGGGCTTACTTTTTAGAAAACCTTAAAAGCAAGTGTTGAAAAATTTGGGTTTTCGGGATGGGTTAAGGTAATGAAGTTAACCTTGAATACCTCTTGGAGTGTTTGAGATTGCCACAATTCTTTTGGCGTATGTTGACCTTTTAATTTTCCGCGTTTAAGCAAAACGAGTTCATCGGCGATCTGTAATGCATGATTTAAATCGTGCATTACACAAATAATTGTGAGACCTTGTTTTGTCAGCTGTTTGAAGTAACGAAGTAACTGCTGTTGATGGTAGAGATCCAAATGATTAAATGGCTCATCAAGCAGCATCACTTTTTCTGATAAATGGGGTGAACCATCCTCGGAGAAGAGCGTCTGCATCAATACGCGAGCGATCTGAATGCGGTGCTGTTCTCCGCCAGAGAGCTGTTGATAAGGCTGATCAATAATCTCATCGAGTTCTAATGTTTTACTGAGTTCATTGAGTAGTTCAATCACTTTTGGATGATTTGATGTAACGTTGTATGGCATGATCCCCATGAGTAAAATAGCGCTTGCTTTGAGTGCAAAAGGGATATGCTCCGTTTGTGGTAAAACCGTGCGCTTAATTGCAAGTTCATCGATGCTATATTCCGCTAAATTTTTACCGATAAGCGTTATTTCACCCGTTGTTGGGGCAATATCGCCGGCGATAAGATTTAAGAGCGTTGTTTTACCGGCGCCGTTAGGACCAATAAGGGCGGTGAATGTCCCCGTTTTAAAACTTAATTTTGGGATATCAATCAGCGTTCGTTGTTGGAATTTTAAGGTAATATTTTCGAGTGTAAACATTAGCGTCTCCCTTGTCGATAGACGAGATAAGCTAAAAAGGGTGCACCGATAAAGGCCGTTAAAATACCAATTGGTACTTCGCTGGTGCTCGCGATTGTTCGGGAAAAACTATCGGCAATAATAAGAAGAATCCCGCCAAAGAGATAAGAGAGTGGTAATACAAAACGATTGTCGGCACCGAATACCATCCGAATGAGATGAGGAATTAACAAACCGACAAAACCAATCCCGCCGGAAAAGGCCACGGCAGTACCAGTGATGATTGCAACACCCCAAATTTGCTGGCGCTTAAGTTTTTCCACATGAATACCTAGATGCTTGGCCTCTCGCTCACCAAGAAGCATTGCATTCATTGCTTTTGCTTTTCGCCATAAGAGTGGAAGAATCAGAATCTGTACGACAAGGATGATGAGGATCTTTTCGTAATTAAAGCTACTCAAGCTCCCCATTGTCCAAAAGGTTAAAGAGCGAAGTTCTGTTTCATCAGCAATGAAGGTTAAAAGACCAATTAAAGCCCCTGTAAATGCATTGATTGCGATCCCGATAAGGAGCATCGAGCTAATACTAATACCACGGGTATTGCGTGAGAAAAAGTAGAGCAGAGAAGTGATCAACCAACCACCAATACATGCCGCAATCGGGAGTGCATAATCGCCTAAAAATTCAAAAATAGTTGGTAGTAGATGTGTTCCCAAGACAATAGCTAAAGCTGCGAAAAGTGCAGCACCGCTTGAAACCCCAATAATACCAGGCTCTACAAGTGGATTACGGAATAGACCTTGCATAATCGCCCCAGAAACTGCTAAACCACCGCCAATAAGTAACGCCGCTATAATGCGCGGCACGCGAATATTCCAAATAACATAATATTCAATGGAGTTTGATTGGAAGAGATTTGCCCAATCTATCTCCATGGCACCTTGCCCCGCGGCGATCATCAGTATTGCGACTAGAAGAATCAAAATTCCAGCAATAATGGGACGTTGGTATTGCTCAAAGAAAGAGGTATTCACGACGATTTACTCCTGAATACATTCGTGGATAGCAGTCAGTAATTGGGTACTATCATCAAAAATATGAATGCCGTACACGAGGTAGTTACTGATATTGACATCAAATACACATTTTGGTTGAAGAGCTTCAGGCCACCCTTCCAAACCGGAAGTGCGTTGTTGATACGGGGGAATAGGCGTTTCTTTGGCTTCCTTTGATGGATCGAAACTACCACGGTGCCCCACTAAAACAATATCGGGACGTTTTTGAATCTGATTCTCTAATGCAACAGCGCGATAGTTGGTGAAGTCATTAGCAAAGAGATTTTTGATATTGAGGAGATCAAGGAGTTTATCCGCAGATGTTTGATTACCAGCAATTTGTGGTGAGCCAAGTTGAGCTTCCTGAAGGATAAAAAAACCTTTTAGATCAGCATTATTTTTACTTAAAGCCGCTAATGTTTTAGCTTGATCTTCGACCGACTCTTTCAGTTTATTACCTTCATCAACTCGTCCTACTTTGGAAGCAATAGTTGTGATGGTGTTCTGAATATCATCGACAGTGATAAGGTTTGGAAATTGAATCATTTCTACCCCCGAATTTTTGATCTGTTCAAGAACGGTTTGAGGACCCGAATCAGAAGCAAGAAGTACAAGATCGGGTTTTAGAGAGAGAATTCCTTCTGATGATAGCGATATCCGATAACCAATATCCGGTAGCTTATTGAGAGTTGGCGATGTATGACTGGTTTTATCAATGCCGACAAGAGTGGATTCTGCGCCAAGCGCCGTCACAATCTGTGTCAAAGGATTGGATGCTGAGACGATGCGCGATGAAATATCATCTGCTGCCACAGCATACGCACTAAAAGCGGTAAAGAGCATGGTGATCAATAATTTGTGGAACATATTAAACCTTTTCTGCTGAGTCAAGTTGTTGTATTTAATGTTTTTTATATTTTTTACTTAATTGAAGAACTGAGGAATTCCCTCAAAAGCACCATGATATTGATTGAAGAAGAGATATCATTAATGCTTTTGAGGAAGGTATTAAACAGTTTGCTAGGAACTCTTTCTTAGAATTCATACTTCACAGAGAGTGCGGCATTGAATCCGGGATTAGAAGCGCGTCTTAAGTCCGTGCTATCTCGATTTAATAACCGATTACTCCATGTTGTGTATTCCTTATTGAGGATGTTATAGAGCCCTGCGTTGATGGTAATGTCACGTGTAGGCTTATATTCAGCGATTAGATCGACAGTTGCATATCCAGGGCCGGGTTTAGGGGGCTCCATTGGTAAGCCATCGAGACTAGGTTCATTGATATTAATATTTTTGGCTTTTTTCGCTTGTACCGCAGTAATACGGGCGCTCAAGTAGAGTTGATCGAGATAGGTATAATCCACACCTAATACAGCAGTAAGTGGTTCAACACTGTTAATTGGATTATTAGTACCTTTCTCTTTACCTTTGGCATAGGCAAGACTTCCATTGATTCCTATCGTACCGTTGCCATTTTGAATCGTAAAGAGATCCATGTGCCCTTTGAGCTCTAAACCATAAATTTTACTTTTATCAAGATTGATCGCTTGGAATATGCGATATCCTGTTAATGGATCTGGTGCTACTTCCTGCCGTTCTTCAATAAAGTTCTTATAATCTACATAGAAACCAGTGACAGAGAATGATTTGGTATCATCTAAATAATTCCACCCAAGTTCATAGGACTTACTTGATTCAGGTTTAAGATTAGGGCTAGATTTACTTATATAACCATGCGCAGGATTCCCAAATCCTACATTAACCGCACTAAATGTGGGAGCTCTAAAGCCTTCAGAATAGTTAAAGAAAAGAGTGTTTTCTTCAGTAGGATGCCATAAAAGAGCAAGTCGTTTTGAAAATTGGCTTTTACTTACCGAAACAGGTGCTTCAACACCTGGGTTTGCTGTTTGATAAGGGCCACCAGCCTTGGGTGAGAGTTTATAGTGATCGTAACGAACCCCAGCAATGACCTCAAATTGCCCATCATAGAAACTAATACGATCTTGTAAGAAAATGCCTAATTCTTTTACTTTTGAATCTGGAAAACTTTTATTTGGGAAAATTTCCGTCTCATCCCAAGCCCCTGTCGGTAGAATGATAGTTGATCCATTTCGTTCAGTGGTGATTTTACTATGGCGGTAGTTTAGACCATAAGTAAGGTTATGGAAAATAACATCATTTTGGGCAATACCTTTGGTAAACTCTGCACCAAAGCCATAGGTTTTATTTTTAAAATCACTATAACGGGTGCGATAAGTCGTTTTAGAGCCTGTTGCTGGCGGTCTCAAAGGTGTCATACGTGTTTCATTATGATCTTGTGTTGCCTTATTATCTTGATAGTAGATATTCCAGAATCCGCGATCAAAAAGCGCAGTTTCTTGATTGAAATCGTGGCGTAACGTTACCTGTTGGCGCTTATTCACATCTTTCGTGTGTAGCGTCAGATATTTAATATTATATTTTGATGTATAGTTAAATTGAGAAAGCGGATCAACATCGACAGTATCCTTGAAGTTTTCATAGGTTAAGCTAAAACGATGGTCTGCATTCGGTTCAAACACCCATTTAGTTAAGAAATTATAGCTATCAGATTCTGACTTATTGGGATGGGTTCTATCCGGGCCTAGTAGTGCTTCTGAAGAAGCTTTTCCCTGATAATTCTCCCGTTCATGCGGATTAGTATAGGTAAGGCGGGCAAAAGCTGAGAGTGTGTCTGTTAAGCGACCAGCAACCGTTCCTGAAAGAAGCGTTTCACGGGTCGCGGTTCTGTAACCTGCTTTGACTTCGCCTCCAAAGCGGTTATCCCCACGAATAAAGTCACTGGGATCTTTTGTTTGCATAAAGATACCGCCGGCAAGGGCACTGCCACCATAGAGCGTAGACATTGGACCCTTGATAATATCAACACTCTTCATCGCATCAATATCAAAGTAGTTTCTGCCTGTCGAGAGATAACTTCCAAAGCTATAAGTCATCGGAACAGGAGCTCCATCTACTGAGATTAACACGCGATCACTGCCAATACCGCGAATACGAATATCACTTAAACTTCCGGAGTTATTGAGATCAACCGTGACACCTGGCTCATAAGTCAGAAGATTCGCAAGATTTGTGGCATTTAATCGGTCTACTTCTTGCACGCCAAAGTGGGCGATTGTCGCTGCACTTTCGGCAATGGCAAGTTCCTCTTTTAGCGCGCCTGTAACGATAACTTTGCTTAATTGTACTGTCGGAGTCAAGCTGTTTTCTTGTGAGGAAAGTGTGACAATTCCTTCAGCATTTTCGGTATTCTCAGTTACCCACTCGGGTGTTTGAGCGTGTGAAAATGACGTCAAAAATATTGATGACACGCAGATCGATAGGAGGGAACGTTTATACATGGATGTACACTCTTTCTATATGTTGTTGTTTAACAAATAATTTTGATTATTTAATGCGAATGATATCAATTCTTATTTGTGTATTTTTCACAATAAAATATTTCTTGTCAAATAATATGTTTTATAAGAAAAAGTTATACTGAAATCTCATGGGGTAGATAGGCGAAATTTTGTGGCAAAAATAGTAGCTTTTAGCCGCTGATGAATTGTTATAAATTTATTTTTTGTGTAAAAAATAAGCAAACTATTTTTAGGGTTGTTGCTACTCTTTTTTAGATTGTATCGAGTGATAATTCGTCTTTTGATAGATTGTTTTAGAATAAAAAGGTTGAATTTTTTCTTGCTAAGAGAGCGATTATAGTTAAAGGGATTTTTTATTTTTGTTGGTCATCTTCGTGACATATAACACTTTTAAAATGGATTTATCTTTGCCATTTTAGGAGCTTTTCTAATGTCTCGATTTATTCGTATAATGCTACTGATAGTGTTGTTGTCTTTGGTATCTTTATTTAGTCAGGCAGAGCAATTTAGCTTAATTGGGGAATATGTAATTCCAACTGCTACAACAATAGATAATCGGCCATTTGGAGGGATTTCGGGGATTGTCTATGATCCAATACAGCAGCGATACTACGGGATATCGGATGCGCGTAATACTGAATCAGAAGGACCTGCACGATTCTATTCTTTAATAATAGCGCTTGATGAAAAAGGTATTCATCACGTGATGATTGAGGAAGTCAATTACTTGCTAAATTCTCAAGGAAAATCGATTGCCAATGGTGATGTGGATGGGGAAGGAATCGCGCTTCTTCCCAATGGAGACGGTATATTCTGGTCATCCGAGTTAGGTTCTGGTCTACGTGCAGCAGATTTTTCGGGAAATTTTATCGCCGATTATGCGGCAAAAATTCCCGCTTACTATTCAACGCGTGATGAGGTTATTGGTACACGAAATAATAATTCCTTTGAAGCCCTATCGATAACGCCAGATAAACGATATCTCTTTATGGCGATCGAAGGTGGGTTAAAACAAGATGGCCCAAAAAGTAGTTCAATCAATACATCTCCAGCGCGAATTTTAAAGTTTAGGCTTAATAAGGAAGGCGTTCCAACATTAGTGGGCGAATATCTCTACAATGTTGATCCTATTCCTATCGTCTCAAAATATGGGCTGAGTGATAATGGCATTTCAGACATATTAGCGTTGAATGATCATCATCTGCTATTAATTGAACGTTCAGGCAGAAGTATTTCAGAAGATAATAAAACCTGGAGCTTTAATATTCGTGTTTATCGGGTAGATTTAGCACAGAGTAGTAATATTAAAGGGATCGAGAGTCTCAATCAGTTTGAAAAAATTCAAACATTACAACCCGCACAAAAAGAGCAGATTATCGATTTTTCTAAACTTGTTGATAATCCGGATAACCTTGAAGCATTAACCTTTGGTCCGGAGATTAATGGGCATAAAACTTTGCTCTTTGTTTCGGATAATAACTTTAATCCAAAGCAACGGACGCAATTTTATCTATTTATCGATGATCAGGATTATTTGAAAAATTTAACCCATTAAAAAACTAGTCATTGCCAACGAGCCCATGACGGATTGATCGTTAAAGGTGAGAGTTTCATCTTGGGGCTGTTGTAATCCTAAAATATAAAGAAGCGGTAAGAAATGCTCTGGGGTTGGGATTGCTAATTTAAAATCATGACCTTGTTCACGGAATCGAATAAGTGGATCGTAGTCACGACTTTCAACAAGATTTACGATTGATTCCCTTGCAGTTTCTGCCCAGTCAAAGCCACTATCTGGTTTATAAAAGTCAATGCGTCGAAGGTTGTGAACAATATTGCCACTTCCGATGATTAAAACGCCTTGTTCGCGAAGAATTGCTAGTTCTTTCGCAAGCTCAAAATGAGCTTTTGGAGAGAGCTGTTGATTAAGGCTAAGTTGCAATACGGGAATGTCCGCATTAGGGAATATATGGCAAATAACAGCCCATGTTCCATGATCTAATCCCCACTCATGATCAAGCGCGATATGTTGATTGAGCGTATGTATTCTCTTTGCTAATAGTGGATCGCCGGGGGCGGGGTAGTGCATCTCATAGAGTGCCGTTGGGAAGTTGTAAAAATCATGAATCGTTTTAGGCATCTCCATCGCAGTAATAAGGCTGCTTTGGCTTTCCCAATGGGCAGATATCGAGAGAATTGCCGAAGGTTTTGGTATATGCTTCCCAAGTTGTTGCCAATTTTGAGTAAACCGATTCTTTTCAATTGCATTCATTGGCGAGCCATGTCCTAAAAAGAGGATTGGCATGCGTCCTGTTGAAGCAAAAGAATCGGTATACTTTTTTAGTTGTTGAAGCGTGATCATGATGATGTTTACGGTGATTTTTAAAAGTTTGGTTTGTATTCAAAATTGCCCGCAGCGGTAGTATCCGTAAAGACATTTAAACGTTCTTTGTGCGTGATATGTTTATTTACTAATACATTTGGAAATACTTCAATTTTGGTATTAAATTTTTCAACATTTGCGTTGTAGATACGAATACTTGCGGCAATATTTCCTTCAAGTTCTGATAATTCGCGCATAAAGTTTTTATAAATTTCCGATGCTTTAAGATCAGGATAGTTCTCTGCTACTATGTTGATATTTGAGAGTAAGGCTTTTGATTGATCATTAACGCGTTTTAAAGCGTCAACATCTGTTTGATTAGGTGAGATTGATTGTAGTGCCGTGCGTAGCTCAGTCACATTTTGCAAAACATCAGACTCATGGACTTTATAGTCTTGTACCATTTCTTCGAGTCTTGGGAGAAGGCGTGTTTTTTGAAGTTCTTGGGCAATTACATCTGCCCATGCACGTTGACTTGCATTATAAAAACCGATAATGCTGTTATGAACAGAGAGAATATAGAGGGCAATAATCGCCGCAATAGCAATAATAAAAATGAAAAAAGACATTGTAAGCTCCTTATATTAGTAGTGTTTTTTTAGAAATAGTTCGTTAAGCAAAGTTATTATCATTCTCATGAATAAGATGACATAAAATTTTTAAAGTACGTTCTAGCTTGGGCGCTTTGGTAATGCCTTTAACTTCTTCTAAGAATGCATCAGTTTCAGCAAGAGAATATTTACGTTGATAATTGAGTAGATCATTATTGTTGAATGACATGAGTAATTCTCCTTGGTTGTTGGTTTGAATAAGGAGTCCTGAATACTCATCAGGTAATGTCTCAAGCAGTTCAACAACACGCGGTTTTAAAAATTTTGCTGCAAAATGCTCATCCTGTGTATGGACGATAAATTGTTTACGGAAATTCAGTGATGCTGGTGCATAATCCCCCTCATTAAGGCCAAATATCCGTTTTTGACGACGAATTGAGAGTTTACTCTTTGTTGGAAAAGAGATAATAATGCCATACCGATCGTAGTGATCATAGACTTTTTTAGTAGTTGTTCGACCATTAGAATCCCGCTCTTCAACAGTTCGTTCATTAATATAGTGAAATTGATAACAATGAAATTCAACTGTTTCGTTACTGTCTACCGCGTCAGGATCATTAAAATGCCCACGAATCATCTGATAGATCTCCTGCGAATAATTTCCATGGTTAAAGTCGGAAAAACGATTTTGCAATGCCGATAAGGTGAATGCTTCGGAATTCGAAAATTCTAAATTATTATCAAATAGAAAATCTCGATAGAAGATTCGGGAGGAAAGATCTTTAAGTAATTTTCGCCGAGTATTGAAACGTACAAAAAGAATAATGGCAATAAAGATTGATAACGCGATTAGAAATATTGCGAAGCCTGAACCAACGAGTGGTCCGAGATAAATGCCGATTAAAAAGAGCAAAACCACTCCGCCGGCATATGCTAAATAATCGCGGTTATCAAACTTTAAGTTCCCATTAAACTGCTTTGCTTTCTCAATCACATTCAGTAAATCTTGGGGCGATGATGCGTTTGAAACTGCATCATTGGCCTCACTGATAAAGTCTTTTAAATCTATATTGTGTTGAAACATAAGCAACTAATTCTTAGTAAAGAGGAATGGTTAGTATGCCATTTATTCAAATTGTGTGTAACGAATAGTGTAAGTAATGGTTGTTTCACTCTCTTTTGGAAGTGTAAATGCCCACTGAACTTTATCACCATCTAATTCATGTTTTTGACTCTCTTGAATAATCTCCCAGTTGAGATTCTGTTCCATAGAAGGTGTTTCGGAAACAATAATATCTGCGGCTTCTTTTTTAGCATTTGCAATGATTAATTTGATTGTTAGTTCACATTCATCTTTATTAATCACTTTACACTCGCTCTGTGAACGTTTAAGTGTGATATCAAAAGCATTGCCGGTCGTAAGCGTTACAGTCTGTTTATTTGGTGTTGCTTGAAGTATTGACTCACCTATAAACGTGTTAACGTTATCATTTTCTTGATAGAGGCGGATGATTCCAAAAGGCAGCGGGAAACCTAAATGCGCTGCTTCATCATTGGTGAATTGTAAAGAGATCTGTGCATTTTGGAAATTACTACTCTTTTCAAAAACTCGATCATGTCCAATGTTATTATCAAAATGGTAAGTTTTAATAAATGGAATATCTGTACTTTCAAAAAGGACAAGTTGTGTCTCTTCGTTATTTTTTAAGGTCGAAGTAGTTGGAATTTTATAGAGGTAAAAATCCCCTAATGCTTGCGGAATAATCTTGGTAGAACGTTCCATCGGGCTATCCATCGCCATTGCCATACTAGCTAAGGCGTAATTTTGACGGTTTGGTGAATAGCTCTGAATAATATTTGGTTCGCCGGCAACTAGGTGAATCTGTGCATTGTCGTAATCGATACCACTTTGATTGTTGATATTTGCCCATGCGGTTAAATGTAGTTTTCGATTTTTATCATCGATTTGTGCGATGTAATCAGTAGACCAAGAGATACCATCGGTCAGATAGTGAAGATTCGCAGTATAGTTCTGATCTTGTTCAGGAAGATTACTCATCTCTATTGATAAAACCGGCGTATTTGTGAGTCCTTCAGGGATAGCAGGGAAAGCAAGACGAGCATCTTGTGGGAGATTGAGTTCGATTCGATCTTTATATTGCAACATTAATCCATTGTTATATGAGATGATTTTTGCATTTTCTCGTTGCTCTTTTCCATCAACAACGGATAAGATTTGAACTTCTTTTCCAAGATAACTTTCGATAAGTGCATTTGGGGAGAGGATATTACGATTGAGCTTTTTTGTGGTAATTTCTGGAATCGGTGCTTCTGTTGCATTACTGTTAAAAGAGAGGAAAAGCGTTGATATTCGAGCAGACGGTGAAATATTTGATAAAAAGAGTTGAGGCTCAGCCTGGTTAAGTATGAGGTTGCGAGTTTCTTGAATAAGCGCGACATTGCCTTGATAAATAGAAATAAGTGGTGCGCTTGATGGGATTTCAGGAGCGGCAAATAACGGGGACGCAATATACGATGCGATAAGCGTGGGTAGGAAGTACTTCAATCCTGTTTTTTTCATGACTAATGGCCTTTATCAAAGTGTATATGAAAGTGAAAAAATAGTCTTATATCAATTTTTTTGATAAAAAATGAAAATAAGTAGAAAAATTCAAAGAAATTTTAGCGATAATATTGATATAACTTTAGAAGTCTTAATTCTTAGTAATTGTCAGTGAGTTATTTAGCCAGTTAAATATTTTACTATAAATATACAGGATTTATCAGCAAGATAATTTCTTTTATAATTGACTTATCGAGCAATGTGGCTAAAAGTAGTAGTTACCGGATTTTACTTAAATTGGAGGTTGTTATGGCATCAATTACGAAGCTTGTTCTATCCGATTCATCTATTAAGCTCGATGCAGTACCAAGAACGAAAGAAGAGGCAATCCGCGAGGTTGGTAATATTCTTATTGCAACAAAAGCAGTCTCACCCGATTTTATCAAAAGTATGCTTAAACGCGAAGCTGTATCGAACACTTACTTGGGCTCTGGTATTGCAATTCCTCATGGGATGGTTGAGGACAAAATGCTCATTAAAGAAGATGCCATAGCAGTTCTTCAGGTTCCGGATGGTGTTGAGTGGAATGATGGCGAAAAAGCTCGTTTGATTGTGGGAATCGCTGCTAAAGGTGATACTCATATTACGGTTCTTCGTCGTTTAACAAGATTAATGCAAGATAAATCTTTGTTGGAAAAACTCCAAAAAACAACCGATAAACAAGATATTTTAGATGCACTACTCTCGGATGATAATGGTGTAAATTCATCGCCAATACCTCTAACAGAGGTTAATGATCTCGCGGTGAGTTTTGAGTGGACTGTGGATTATCCATCAGGCTTACATGCGCGGCCCTCAACAACCTGGGCGGATGCGGCAAAAAAAGCGGGTATTCCAATGCAAGTTCGTCATCAAAATGAAGTGGCAGATTTAAGCAATATGGTGGCGCTTCTACAACTAGGGTTGCGTAAAGGAGATACCGTTGTGATCTCTGCTGAAGGTGAAAATGCGGAAAGGTTATTGGAAGAATTTAAATCCGTGATTACAGATTTATCAGCGCAAGAGATTGCGGATGCTAAAAAAGCTGCTGAATCACTTCTAACAGTAAAACATGGTGGTTGGCAACCAGATACTGATATCACGCCTATCGCTGGTGTTATGGCAAGTCCAGGTTTTTCGATGGGGCGCGTCTATTATCTCGAGCAGACGGCTGTCGAAGTACCTGATAAGCCTGTCTCATTGAAAGAGGGAAGTGATCTCCTTGATCGCGCAATAGAAAAAACACTGCTGCAATTAAAATCGATTATCGATGATACAACGCGTCGTTTAGGCGCTAAAGATGCAGAAATTTTCAAAGCACAAACCGCTAT
This sequence comes from Ignatzschineria sp. 22MB058224, assembly GCF_058188435.1. Classification (NCBI taxonomy): domain Bacteria; kingdom Pseudomonadati; phylum Pseudomonadota; class Gammaproteobacteria; order Cardiobacteriales; family Ignatzschineriaceae; genus Ignatzschineria; species Ignatzschineria sp. 22MB058224. Next base: position 1,478,122 of record NZ_CP187366.1, on the reverse strand, counting down.
TTTGGAAGATCAGGAATTAATTACTAAAGCCTGTCAGGAGATAGTTGCCGGCCATGGTGTTGCTTGGTCATGGCATGAGGCTGTTGAAAAACGAGCCGAAGCGCTTGCTAAAAATGGAAATCCTCTTATAGCAGCACGTGCGATTGATGTGCGTGATATTGGTCAGCGAGTATTGGCAAATATCGATCCCTCTTTGCGTCGTCATTCATTAACGAATCTTCCTGAAGGTGAATTTGTCATTGTCACTGATGACTTAACACCTTCAGATACCGCAGGCTTAGATCCTAATAAAGTAAAAGGTATTGCCACATTTTCTGGTGGACCCACTTCGCATACCGCAATTTTAGCGAGGACATTAGGAATTCCAGCAGTTGTTGCAATTGGTAATGGATTGAAAGATCTAAAAGAAGAGGATTTTTTAATTGTTGATGGTGATGCTGGGCGCGTCTATCTCAATCCTAATGAAGCGAGTCTAACATCTGCTAAATCATGGATGCAAAAACTTGCAGATGAACGAGCGGAAGCAGAAAAAAACCGTCAATTGCCAGCAACCTCAACCGATGGCAAAACAATGATGATCGCTGCGAATATCAATCGCCCTGATCAAGTTGAGATGGCATTATCTGAAGGGGCCGAAGGTGTTGGTTTGATGCGTACTGAATTTCTCTTCTTAGAACGTGGTGATACGCCGACTGAAGATGAACAGTATAAAACGTATAAAGAGATGGGACGTCGATTAAAAGGAAGAGGTCTCATTATCCGTACACTTGATATCGGTGGTGATAAACAGGTAGCGCATCTTAAGTTACCTCATGAAGAGAATCCATTTTTAGGGGTTCGTGGGTCACGGCTTCTGTTAAGACGATTGGATCTGTTATTGCCACAATTACGCGCACTTTATCGTGCGGCAATTGAGGTGGAAAATCTTCATATCATGTTCCCAATGATCACATCCATATCGGAAATTTTAACATTGAAAGATCATTGTGAAGAGGTACGTAAATCGTTAAATGCACCGAAAGTACCGATTGGTATTATGATAGAAGTACCAGCGGCGGCGGCACTTTCAGATAAATTAGCAGAACATGTTGATTTCTTCTCAATTGGGACAAATGACTTAACGCAATATACCTTGGCGATTGACCGTCAAAATCCAGCGTTAGCGGCGGAAGCAAATAGTTTACATCCTGCTGTTTTACGTTTGATTGCCAAAACAGTTGAAGGTGCGAAGAAATTTAATCGCAGCGTTGGTGTCTGTGGAGGGCTTGCCGGCGATCCATTAGGTGCAGAAATTTTAATGGGCTTGGGTGTTGATGAACTTTCAATGACACCGCGTGATATTCCAGCTGTCAAAGCAAGACTTCGTAATCGTGCCTTTACTCAGATGGAAGCAATCGCACAAAAAGCATTAAATTTTGATAATGCAAGCGATGTTGAAGCATTGCGAGGAGAGAATGCATGAGCATCATAACCGTTACACTCAACCCAGCGATTGATCAGACCATCGCTGTGGACTCTCTGAAAATTGGGGAGGTTCAACGAGCAAATTCAGTACATTATAACGCCGGAGGTAAAGGCATTATGGTGGCGTCATGTCTAGCAGATTGGGGACGTTCACCAATTTTTGCGACAGGTATCCTCGGTCAGGGAAATGCGATGATTTTTGAGCAAGCATTGAAGGATAAGTCAATCACGAATCAATTTAAAATGGTGGAAGGGGCTAATCGCACCAATATTAAGATTGTGGACGCTGAAGAGACGACCGATATTAATCTGCCGGGAATTGTCTCGAGTGATGAAAGCTTGGGGGATATTGCCAATATTATTGGTGAACAGCATGAATTAACGATTTTGTCAGGTTCTTTACCAACTGGGATGAGTTCAGCAGGCTATCGTAAGCTTATTAGTCAACTCCCTTCTTCCACAAATATAATTCTAGACGCCTCTGGTGAAGCGTTAATTGAAGCATTAAAAGGGGAGCGATTACCGATCTGTGTGAAGCCTAATGAGTTAGAGTTATCACAATGGGCGGGCCGGAAACTGATATCAACTGATGACATCTTAATGGAAGCAAAGCGATTGGTGTTATTAGGTATTAAATTAGTGGTGATTTCAATGGGATCGGATGGTGCATATTTCCTTTCTAAGGAAGGTATTATTCGAGCAATATTAAAAGCGCCAAAAGTAGTAACAACAGTGGGTGCCGGTGATGCGATGGTTGCAGGGATTGCAGCAGCAATATCTGAAAAAGGAAATCTAGAGCGTATCGCTCGGTTAGCGACTGCTTTTGCAGTATCAACATTAGCATTTATTGGACCGCATCTGCCAAGTAGTGACGTTGTGGAGTCTTTTGCCAAAAGTGTTCAGATTGAACAAGTGGAGGGTTTATTATGAATCGGAAATTATGGGTTGTTATTGGACCGCAACCATCAGAAGTCAAACGAATCATTCTCTTAGAAGCTCTAAAAAACGCCGCTGAAGAACAGAATATAGCTCTTGATGTTGGCGAAATAATAGAGGAAGGGAAACTCCCAACATTCTCTAAAAATCCAAAAGCAGATAGTGGGGTATTACTGGTAGGGGTTCAAGAAGAATATCTTCCTGACATTGCCGGTAATGTTGAGTATGTATCTGTTGATGCGCTCCTTGAATCACCGAGCACCGTTTTAGCAAATAGTAAGGTTTTAGGAGGGGCAGCAAACTCTTGTGCATCTACGCAAACAGCGTCAGTGGAACCTAAGCCAAGTGGCGAAGTGAAAAATATTGTGGGGATCACATCCTGCCCAACAGGGATTGCTCATACCTTTATGGCAGCAGAGGGTTTAGTCAATGCGGGTAAAACTCTCGGTTTGAATGTCCGTATTGAGACACAAGGTTCAGTGGGAGCACAAGATGTTTTAACGCCACAAGAGATTCAAGATGCTGATTTAGTGATCATTGCAGCGGATCGAGAAGTTGATCGTACGCGTTTTACAGGGAAACGTGTTTATGCGACCGGTACTAAAAAAGCCATCAGTAATGGTCCTGAATTGATTGAACAAGCGATTAAGGAAGCTCGTGTTCAATCGGGAAGTGCTTCTGATGATGTGACGGAAGATACAGGGGAAAAAGTGAAATCTACCGGTGTTTATAAACATTTAATGAACGGTGTTTCATTTATGTTGCCATTTGTTGTTGCCGGTGGTCTTTTAATGGCAATTGCATTTGCTGTTGGAGGAATTGATGTCGGTAATGCAGAAGGGACGTTAGGCTATTACCTTTTCATGATTGGAAGTCAATACGGTTTAGGGTTAATGGTTCCTATTTTGGCCGGTTATATTGCCTTCTCAATTGCTGATAGACCTGGCTTAGCGCCGGGGATGATTGGTGGAATGTTAGCAACTTGGACGGGTTCAGGGTTCTTAGGGGGGATTGTTGCCGGATTCCTTGCCGGTTATTTTGTCCGTTTTCTTGTGCGAAACCTCAAACTTCCAAAAACATTGGAGGGGCTCAAGCCAATACTGATTTTACCATTATTAGGAACTACTTTTGTGGGGCTGGTAATGGTCTATATTGTAGGGGAGCCTGTTGCGTATGTTCTTCATGCACTAGAAGGTTGGCTCAAAGGTATGCAAGGTACTAGTGGTTTACTCGTTGGGGCATTGCTTGGTGGAATGATGGCTCTTGATATGGGCGGTCCTTTGAATAAGGCTGCTTATGCAACGTCAGTAGCATTAATTGGGCAGGGTATTTATGGTCCGATGGGAGCTGTTATGGCAGCCGGTATGGTACCACCGCTTGCAGCTGCGTTGGCAACGCGTATATACCGAAGTAAATTTACGAAAGATGAGTATCAATCAGGTGTTGCGACAGCAGTTTTAGGATTATCGTTTATCAGTGAAGGAGCCATTCCATTTGCAGCACGTGATCCTTTACGTGTCATTCCATCGTTTGTTGTGGGTGCAGCTGTTGCAGGTGGTATTTCCATGATGCTTGGTTGTGAACTTAAGGCACCACATGGTGGAATATTTGTGCTCTTTATTCCTGGAGCAATTACTCATCTTTTAGGTTATATTACCGCGATAGTTACGGGAACGGTGGTTTCGACATTCTTGCTTTGCACCTTCAAGAAAAAAGTGGTTGTTGAGTCTGTAAAAGTGACTGCATAATGTAAAGTGATACCGTTGAGAATTAATCGAGGCGTTTTTCACGTTCCTCATCTTCACGTTTTGCAATTTGCCAATAAGCACAAGCAAAGAAATTATTTTTGGTAAGATTTTTTTCGTAGCGGAGAAAATCTCGAAGCTGCTTCACGGTACTATATTCTGCGGTAATGTGTGAAAAGCTAGAGGGGTTTAGTTGCTCCCAAAGTTTTTTCCCGGCCTGTGCAAGATGACTGCCATTTTCTGGATTTGTATTGATCAACCAATGCAATGTTAGTTCTGCATTCGTTTGGTAATGGGCTGGAAAAATATCTTCTTGAGTCGTTACTTCAGTTAAAATAGTCACTTTGGTATCTTCAGTAAGTGAAGATATGAGTGAGGCAACAACAGGGATTCCTGTCATATCTGTAATAAATAGATATTCTTTGACAACCGGGAGAACATCGCGGTGAGAAAGCTTCATTGCCAGACCAATCGAGTGCTGTGGTTCAGCAGTTAATGCCCAATTACAAGCGATCGATTCTCCTTCATGAATGGCGAAGTCAACAGTTAATGTTTTAGACTCAAGATCGATAGCGCGGTGTGTATAAGTGCGTATAGTCGGTCGTTTGGCTTCATTATCAACAACCCATGTTTTGGTGTCAGGATTAAAAATTGGCATTTCAACATTGGTTTGACCTGGCGGTGGAATAAAAAGTTTATTGTTGACGCCAATAGGGACATCTTTAAAAACTTCTATCTCTTCGCATAAAAGGTTAATCCGTAAATAGTTCGGTGTAATGAATTTCTTATTGATAACCTTTACAGTTGTTCGATGTACTTGCATAGCTAAAATCCTTTTTCGGGCGTTATAGTAAGTCTTTCTTGCCTATTTTATGGGTATTGTTTTCAAATGCAACAGATTACCATTTAGATTGTGTGCTTTGAAACTTTTGAGAGCCGTTATGAAAAAAATACAAAATATGGGATACCAAAGAACTAAAATAGATTTTGAGCTGAAGTATAGGGGGATGAAAGAGATTCTATTTCGCTTGATCTTTGTTCATAGATTCAGTAAAATGCCCTGATCGTTTACCAGCGACCCCTAACGTTGATTTGAAGCCAATATTTGAGATAAACTCTCGCCGGTATTCACGTTACCGGAGTTTAAAGTATTGGGTTTGAATTTTTTTGTTAGTGATTATTTATTTTGGAGTTTTCGATGAAAACATTTAGTGCAAAGCCTGCTGAAGTAACCCGTGAATGGTTTTTAATTGATGCAGAAGGAAAAACCCTCGGACGTTTAGCGAGCGAAGTTGCAAGACGCTTACGTGGTAAGCATAAGCCTGAGTTCACACCTCATGTTGATACAGGTGATTATATCGTTATCGTCAATGCGGAAAAAATCCGTGTAAGTGGTAACAAGCTTCAACAAAAGATTTATTATAAGCATACTGGTTATGTTGGTCATTTAAGAGAAACTACTCTTGAGAAGATGTTGCAAACTAAACCTGAGAATGTCATTGAGTTTGCTGTTAAAGGTATGCTCCCTAAAAATGCTTTAGGAAGAGATATGCTTCGCAAGCTTAAAGTATACGCAGGTCCTGAGCATGCTCATGCAGCACAGCAACCAAAAGTTTTAGACATCTAATTAGGAAGAGAGAATTATTATGGCAGCTAACCAAAACTACGGTACTGGAAGACGTAAAAGATCACAAGCTAGAGTGTTCTTACGTAAAGGTACAGGCAGCATTATTGTTAACGATAAAGTGATTGATGAGTATTTCCCACGTGAAGTTACTCGTATGATCGTTCGTCAACCATTAGAACTTTTAGAAGTTACAGGTCAATTTGATGTGATCGTAACTGTTAAAGGTGGTGGTATGAGTGGTCAAGCAGGCGCTATACGCCATGGTTTGACTCGTGCGCTTATCGAATATGATGAAGCAAATCGTGCGCCGCTTCGTAAAGCAGGATTTGTTACACGTGACCCACGTAGCGTTGAGCGTAAGAAAATCGGTCTTCGCGGTGCGCGTCGTGCAACTCAGTTCTCAAAACGTTAATTTATATCGATATTTTGAGTATGATAAAAAATATCAAAGCCTTTCTTTCGAAAGGCTTTTCTTTTTGGAAGGATCGATCTATGGATCCAATTATCTATTATTCCAAAGATCATTCGATTCGTAATCGCCAGATCTCTAAAAACTCACTAACGGTTATTAATCGCCTTAATAGTGCGGGGTTTAATGCCTATTTAGTAGGAGGAGGTGTTCGTGATCTGCTGTTAGGATACTCGCCAAAAGATTTTGATATTGTTACCGATGCGCATCCCAATGAGATTCGTCGTCTATTTCGTAATAGCAGAATTATTGGTCGGCGTTTCCGCTTGGTTCATGTTTTATTTGGGCGTGAAATTGTCGAGGTTGCGACCTTTCGTTCTAATGAGGTGGAAGATCGATCTCAACATTATCAGACAAATCAAGAAGGTTTTGTGACTCGCGATAATATCTATGGCTCTATTGATGAAGATGCCGTTCGTCGTGATTTTACGATCAATGCGCTTTTTTATGATGTGCGAAATCAAACCATTATTGATTATTGTGATGGATATCGTGATCTTCAGAAAAAACAGTTAAAACTTATTGGTGATCCCGAGGATCGTTTCTTGGAAGATCCTGTGCGTATATTACGAGCGATTCGGTTTGAAGCAAAGTTAGGATTTACGATTGATCCTGAGTTGATAACACCGATGGCAAAGCATCGTGGTTTATTATCAAATGTATCTCCTGCGCGAATGTATGACGAAGTGTTGAAGCTATTTTTAACTGGGCATGGCGAATCATCTTATGAGCAGTTGATTAAACATCAGCTTTTTGAAATACTTTTTCCGTTAACCTATCGGGCGCTTGAGGGACAGGGGTTTCCTCAAGAACATCTGCTTCGACAATCATTACGAAATTCAGATAGTAGGGCGAAGCAGGGGTTATCGAGTTCCCCATATTTTGTTTACGGCTCGCTACTTTGGGCGCCTTTTATGGAGAGTTTTAATCGTTATATTGCAAAAGGCTCGAAATATAGTGAAGCGTCGGGGCAAGCGATTGATGAAGTCTTTAAAGTCCAGCATCAGATTACTGTTATTCCGCGTTACGTGCGCGAATTCATTGAAGATCTTTGGATTTTTCAGTTTAAGCTAGAGGCTAAAGTGATTCGTAATCCTCAGCGATTGATGAATCATCCTCGTTTTAAGGCAGCATATGACTTTCTTTTATTGCGTGCCGATGCGAATGAGAGTAGCGAAGTATTAGAGAAGGCGGCATACTGGCAAGAGCAGTTTAAAAATTTCGAAAACACACAGCACGAAATAGAAAGAATCGAGAAGAGAACGAATCGTCGGGATGCTAGAAAAGTGATTCAAGAAGCTGTTACTAATCATAATTCTGCTATAAAGTCTGAATCGGATACAAAATCTTCTTCTAAGCGTCGTCGCCGACCTAAACGTCGTAAGCTAAAAACTACTAATGATGAAGCTTAAATAATATAAACAATAAAAATTTTCCTTTTAATTAGTCAAAATTCCTCATAAAAAATCACTGTAAAGGTGATTTTTTTATGTCTGGAAAATGTTTAAATATAATTAATTGGATTAACTGTTTGCCCTTTGGTACGGATTTCAAAGTAAAGAACAGTGCGACCATCGGAGCTTTTGCCCATTGTCGCAATTTGTTGGCCTTTCTTCACCTTTGTTCCTTCGCGAACGCTAATGGAAGAGAGATAGCCGTAAGCTGAGTAAGTGTTGGCATTATGGCGGATAATAATGAGTTGGCCATAACCTGAGTTTCCTGAACCGGCAAATACTACTTCGCCATCATGTGCAGCTCTAATCGGCTGATTAAGCGTGCCCGCAATCTGTATCCCTTTTTGTCCTGGGATATTCGGATTATAATTACGAACGATTGTGCCATCAGTTGGTTTGAGCCAACCTGAAATTCCTGTAGAAACCTTGTCTTTTGGAGCTGCCGGGACTTTGGGCGTTACGACAGTATTATTTCGACGTTTAATTTGTCCTGCATTGTTAGCTGAACTATTTGTGGCTTTGGTGTTATTATCTCGTACTCTTGATGCGGCGCCTTTTACGATGAGTACTTGACCTATTTTGATGTGGTTAGGGTTAGAGATGTTGTTTAAACGTTGCAACTCTCGCATTGACATTTTGTGTTGCTGGGCAATACGGCTTAAGGTATCACCTTTGCGTACGGTATAACTTCCATTCGAGCTACAGGCTTGAACGAGGAGGATTGCTGCTAAGAAAAATGCAAATCGTTTAAAATTCATAATCGCTACTTTCTTGGTTCGTTAAAAAAATCCCTAAAAAGCTGAAGTATTTTAGCACTTTTTCGCCTTCTAGGGATATACCAATGATTTTACTCTAATTTCATCTCTGAATCTTACTCAATTGGATCGGTAGCACAGATCGCAGTGATATTAATAATGCGTCTAGCCGTCGCGATATTAGTGACTACGTGAGCAGGTTTTGAGATCCCAGTTAAAATTGGGCCGACAACAATACTGTCGCTAATTGTTCTTACAAAATTGTAGGTCACGTTTGCAGTGTCGATATTAGAGAAGATAAAGAGATTTGCCATGCCTTCAAATTCAGAATTGGGGAAGTATGCATTACGATAACGCTCCCACAGTGCGAGGTCGGGTTGCATTTCTCCTTCAACTTCAAGGTTAGGGGCGCTCTCTTTTAGGATCTGCAATGTTTCTTGCATTTTTTTAGAAAATTTTGAATCACGTGAACCAAAGTTCGAGTGGGATAGGAGAGCGACCTTAGGGGTCATTCCAAAACGCTCAACAACGGTTGCCGCCATTTTTGTGATATCTGCAAGCTCTTCGGCTGTTGGGTTCTCGTTAACATGCGTGTCGCAGAAGAATAATGGGCCTTTGGGTGATAGTAATAAACTAATGGCGGCAGGTTGTGATGTGCCTTTGCGCAGGCCAATGGAGTCAACAATATGATGCACATGACGATGGTATTGACCTAAAATACCACTAATTTGCCCATCGATAAGTCCTAATTCCAAGAGCATTGCGGCCAGAAGATTGCCTCGCGTTTGCATGCGTTGGCGTGCAAGTTCTGGAGTAATACCTTTCCGTTTCATTACGCTATAATACTTGTCTGCCAGAAGATCAAGCATTGGAGGATTGCGATAATCGATAATTTGAACGTAATCAGCATCAATATCGCGGCTAATCTCTTCGTGCGGTTGTAATACACGTGTTTCGAGATTAATCCCTAACTCTTCAATGCGTTGTTTTATAACTTTGGGTTGCCCAATCAAAATAGGGTTGGCCAAGCGATCTTGTTTTACAAGGTAGACGGCTCGCAGAACGCGTTCATCTTCCCCTTCGCAATAGGCAATTGTACGTGCATTTTCCTTTGCTTGATTGAAAATAGGGCGCATTGCCATATTGGTTTTATTAAAATGCTCACTTAAACGTTGCCGATATTCTTCAAAATCAACGATAGGACGTTGCGCAACGCCTGAATCCATCGCGGCTCTTGCTACGGCGATAGGCAATTCCACAATTAAACGTGGATCGAATGGTTTGGGAATAATATAATTACGTGAGAATCGTAAGCTTTCTCCAGGATAAGCGTGTAATACTTCATCAGTAGGCTCTTTGTGAGTTAAATCAGCAATCGCTTTAACACATGCCATTTTCATTGCTTCATTGATTTCCGTTGCGCCACAATCGAGTGCGCCACGGAAAAGATATGGGAAGCAGAGTACATTATTGATTTGGTTTGGATAATCTGAACGGCCTGTTGCTAAAATTGCGTCTTCTCTCACGGAGTGAGCGAGCTCAGGGCGGATTTCTGGTTCTGGGTTAGCAAGAGCAAAAATTAATGGATTTGGTGCCATTTTAGTAACCATTTCTGCGGTTAAAACACCTGGTGCAGAGAGACCTAAAAAGACATCGGCGCCTTCAATAATTTCGCCTAATGTCATTTTATCGGTCTGTTGTAAAAAGAAGGATTTATATTGATCAAGAGAGTCTTGCTTGCGATGATGATTTACAACCCCTTCACGATCTGCAACGGTAATATTTTCTTTCTTAAGACCAAATTGCATTAAAAGATTTAGGCATGAGATTGCAGCAGCGCCGGCGCCGCTACACACAAGTTTAATATTTTCAATTTTCTTGTCGGTAAGTTTTAGTGCGTTGAGAACACCTGCTGCAGTGATAATTGCGGTACCATGCTGATCATCATGGAAAACAGGTATGTTCATCCGTTTTTTGAGTTCTTTTTCGATGTAGAAACATTCGGGAGCTTTAATATCTTCAAGATTAATGCCTCCAAAAGTTGGTTCTAGGCTTGCAACAATATTAATGAATTTATCAGGATCTAACTCATCAACTTCAATATCGAAAACATCAATATCTGAGAATTTTTTGAAAAGAACCCCTTTACCTTCCATGACGGGTTTCCCTGCGAGAGGTCCGATATTGCCTAGGCCTAATACAGCGGTTCCATTGCTAATGACGGCAACAAGATTACCTTTCGATGTGTAATCAAGAGCGGTTAAGGGATCTTTTTGAATTTCTTCGCAAGCATATGCAACGCCTGGGGAGTAAGCGAGAGAAAGGTCTTTTGAGTTAACAAGCGGTTTAGTTGCTTCTACCGAAATTTTACCGGGTTTTGGTTGAGCGTGATAGCGAAGCGCTTCAATTCGAAGATCTTCAGTTTTATTATTTGGAGAATCCATTTGAGATCTATCCTTTATACTGAATTTGGAGTAAATATTAGATACTAACAAGGTTTTTGTTGTGAATCTAGCTCTACGATTATAACAAAGACTCAGAACATCACAATTGTGATAATTACTTTGATTTTACAAGAAAAATGATCTTTATTCACTGTAAAATGTTCGGGACTCTATCGCTTTTATAAGAATATTAAATAAGCATTTTATGCGGATTAATCGAGGCATATTTGGTATAATAAAAAGCTATAAAAATATAAAAGCGGATGCGTTTTATGCACTAATTTTAGTGATATGACGTCTGTTTTTAATTAAGTTTGGAGGTTCATTGAATGCTCGATAAAGATAAACAGATAGTGCTTCGTGCCAACACATTCCCCTCTGTCGCTGAGGGATTAGATGCTTATATTAGCGCTATTGGCGATATACCTACACTAACCGCGGAAGAAGAGCAGGCCTTGGCCTACCGATTATTAGAGCATCAAGATCTCAATGCCGCTCAAGCTTTGGTTTTATCACATCTAAAGTTTGTTGTGCATATTGCTAAAAATTATACCGGCTACGGATTACCTTTAGTTGATCTTATTCAAGAAGGCAATGTGGGGTTGATGAAAGCAGTAAAGCGATTTGATCCATCTTATAATGTTCGTTTGATATCATTTGCAGTTTATTGGATTAAATCTGAAATTCATGAGTTTGTGATTCGTAATTGGCGCATTGTCAAAGTTGCTACTACAAAAGCTCAACGGAAATTATTTTTTAATCTTCGTTCTGCGAAGGAAGGGCTTGAGTGGTTAACCGACAAAGAAGCGGCAGATATTGCCAAAGAACTTAATGTTTCTAAGGCTGAAGTAAAACAGATGGAGATGCGCCTTTTTTCAAATGACTTGGCGTTTGATCTTCCTGTCAATAGTAGTGCCGAAGATGGTGATTTTAGTCCATCCGATTGGCTATCGAGTAATGCTTTAGATCCATCACAAGCGCTTGAGCGGGAAGATTATGTTACCCAAAGTAATGAAAAACTAAATAATGCCTTAGCAGAGCTTGATCCTCGTAGTAAGGATATTATTATGCAACGTTGGATGCGTGATGAAGATGAGGAGCGACCTACATTGACTGAATTGGCTGATAAATATTCTGTTTCAGCAGAACGTATTAGACAGATTGAAAATCAAGCAATGAGTAAAATTAAGGATTTACTAACAGTCTGATATCGTAAATAACCATAAGACTCAGAAAGTTATCTTCTGGGTCTTTTCTATTATTGGAGAATCTTGAAATGACAGCAATTACTCATATTAAAGAAAGTTTGGCACTTAAAGAAAAAGTTTTACAAGTTATGCCAGAGATCATTGAAGAAACAGGTGCGCTAATGGTTGCGGCGCTTAAAAGTGGACATAAAGTTCTCGCTTGTGGAAATGGTGGTTCAGCCGCTGATGCACAACATTTTGCAGCTGAGCTTATTAATCGTTTTGAATTAGAACGCACTCCATTGCCTGCGATTGCTTTGACAACAGATAGTTCCAATCTGACCTCTATCGCAAATGATTATAGTTATGAAGAAGTGTTTTCTAAACAAGTGATGGCTTTAGGGCAGCAGGGAGATGTGCTTGTTGCAATTAGCACGAGTGGTAATTCTAAAAGTATTAATCGAGCCATTGAAGAAGCGCTGAAGAAAGGGATGATTGTGTTAGCATTAACAGGCGAAACAGGTGGAAAAATGGCGGAAATGAAATCTGCTAATTTACATTTGGTAAAAGTCCCACATAAAAGAACAGCGCGTATTCAAGAAATTCACATTTTAGTTATTCATATCTGGTGTGCAATGATTGATTCAGCGTTTCGTTAATCAAGAATTTATTAATTCGTTTGTTAGAGTAAAAGCCTTTGTAGGAGAGATTGAATGTTAAAACGAGTAATGTTGTTAGGAAGTTTTATGTTGATGCTTTCAGCATGTGTTCCAGCATTTATTATTGGTGGTGCAGGCGCAGCAGCTGCTGGCGTAAATGATCGGCGCACCGCAGGACAAATTGTGGAAGATAATGCGATCACGGTAAAAGTTCAAAATAAAATTAGCGATCTACAAGGGCGTACGAATGCACATGTAAGCATTTTGAGTTATAACGGGACAGTCCTTATTTTAGGTGAGGTGCCGACTCGTGAATTAGGTTTACAGATCGAAGAAGCAGTTCGAAAAACAGAGCATGTGAAAACAGTACATAACGAGCTAATTATTGCTCCTGAAGCATCATTTGCAAGTATCACTGCTGATTCTATGATAACAGCGAAAGTTAAAGCAGCATTAACAACGGGCATTAAGATAAAAGGTTTTAATGCCGGGAATGTCAAGGTAGAAACAAGTCAACGAAAAGTTTATTTGATGGGAATTGTAAATCAAGCAGAGGCGCAAGAAGCGATTGAGATCGCGCGGCATGTTTCAGGAGTAGAAGAAGTTGTGCCATTTTTTGATATTGTGAATCGTCAGTTTTATAACATCAATTAAAGTCTATTGAGTAATAATGCTCTATCGCGCAGCCAATAAAAAAGATTGGTAAAAAGAATGTTACAAAAGGATAAATAATGAGTACAAGATATGATGCAATTGTGATTGGTGGAGGTTCTGGTGGGCTTTCTTATGCAGAAAGAGCTGCAAGTTACGGTGTAAAATGTTTGTTGATCGAGAAAGATAAACTCGGTGGAACATGTGTAAATGTTGGATGTGTGCCGAAAAAAGTTATGTGGAATGCAGCTTCTATTGCCCATATGTTTGATGATGCCAAGGGATATGGTTTTAGCTTTAGTGAGCCAACATTTGCATGGAAAACATTAAAAGAGAAGCGGGATCAATATATTAAGAATATCGTAAATTGGTACGATACTAGTTATATGCCTGATGCTGGTGTTGATGTGATTTATGGTGAAGCTAAATTTATCGACAATCATACTATTGAAGTAAATGGTGAACGTTTTACAGCTGATAGTATTGTGGTATCAACAGGTGGTTATCCATTAATACCGAATACTAAAGGCGCTGAATTCGGAATTACCTCAGATGAGTTTTTTGATCTTGAGGTCGCGCCTAAGCGAGTTGTGGTTGTTGGTGCAGGATATATTGCCGTTGAGCTTGCACAGCTTCTCTCTGCGCTAGGTAGTAAGGTAGATCTGATTTGTCGTGGGGAGATGGTTCTCCGTCATTTTGATGGATATATTACAAAGCACTTAGCTGAAGTATTAGAAGGTGATGAGAACTTAACACTTCATACGCTTTCTAATGTGCAGGAAGTAAATAAAAATAATGATGGTTCACTCACTGTGAATATTGAAAAAGAATCTATTGAAACAGATCTTTTAATTTGGGCAATTGGTCGAGGCTATAATACTCATAATATTGGTCTTGAAAATACCGATATCAAACCAAATCCGGATGGCACAATTACGGTTAACAAGTATCAAGAAACAAATATTTCTGGCGTATATGTTCTTGGGGATATTATTGGTGGTAAATTTCAGTTAACACCGGTTGCGATTGCGGCAGGGCGTCGTTTAGCGGATCGTCTTCATAATGGTATGAAAGATCGTCATCTTGAATATCATAATATTCCAAGTGTTGTTTTCTCACACCCTCCTATTGGTACCACCGGATTGACTGAAAAAGAAGCCATAGACCAATATGGGGAATCTGCAATTAAATGTTATACCGCTTCATTTACGGCAATGTACTCAAATTTTAGTGAGAAGCCTGTCAAAACTGCTATGAAAATGGTCTGTGTGGGTGAAGATGAAAAGATTGTTGGCATTCATCTTATTGGGCCTACGGTTGATGAAATGCTGCAAGGCTTTGCTGTTGCGGTAAAAATGGGCGCGCGTAAAAGAGATTTTGATGATACTGTTGCGCTTCATCCGACGGCAGCGGAAGAACTAGTAACCATGCGTTAACCGATATATAGGCATAAATTTAGAGTAAACCGTAATGTTAGAATTTTTTCATAGTATTGATCTTGTTGTTTTTTTAACGCTGGTCTTATCCATCGGTCTTGTATTGGCATTTGAGTTTGTCAATGGGTTTCATGATACTGCAAATGCGGTTGCAACAGTGATTTATACTAAATCACTAAAACCTCGTTTGGCCGTTTTTTTGTCAGGAATCTTTAACTTTCTGGGAGTGCTACTAGGAGGACTTGGTGTTGCATATGCCATTGTCAATCTTCTACCTATGGACTTACTGGCTAGTGCTGATTCTACAAAAGGATTGGTTATGGTAGTTTCATTGTTAGTGGCAGCGCTTATTTGGAATCTAGGTACTTGGTATTTTGGAATTCCTGCATCAAGTTCACATACATTGATAGGCTCTATTTTGGGCGTTGGCCTTGCAAATGCATTACTGCACGATCACTCTTTGGTGGATGGAGTTAACTGGGGTAAAGCGGTAGGTGTTTTTGAATCACTGCTTTTTTCACCTTTTATAGGCGCCGGGCTTGCAGGATTATTGCTTTTAGGATTACTACGTTTTATGCCTAATAGTTATATTCATAAAACACCTTATCAACGACATGTTCTTGATAAAAAGAAAAAACCGCCATTTTGGCCACGTTTTTGGCTTGTCACATCAGCGATGGGGATGAGTTATGCGCATGGACAAAATGATGGGCAAAAAGGTATTGGTTTGGTGATGCTAGTGCTTTTTAGTGTTGTACCTGCTCAATTTGTATTGAATCTTAATTCAAGTGTTTTTGAGATTGAACAGACTAGGGTTGCGGCGCAACAGATGGTTTCTTACTATGAAAGTAATCAGAAAGTACTTGATAAACTTTATCCAGTCAAGCAAGTTGAAAAAGTACCGGACGATGTTGGATTTACTTGTGAATATAGTGAGATGAAAGCGCACTCACAAAAGCTTATTTCACTCTTAAATGGGGTTGATAACTATGATCAATTAACTACTGATCAACGTTGGGGTGTTCGCAATGAGGTAATGTGTCTTGCGAATATTGCGAAAACATTAGAAACAGTAGAGACACTTCCTGAAGGATACCGTAAATCGTATAAAGCGATAGGCAAGGATTTAACAAAGACGACACAATATGCTCCGTTTTGGGTAATTGTAGCGGTCGCGTTAGCATTAGGAATGGGAACCATGATTGGTTGGAAACGCGTTGTTGATACTGTTGGTGGAAAAATTGGTAAAAAAGATATGACTTATGCTCAGGGTATGAGTGCACAGATTGTTTCGGGAATTGCTATTGCTTCAGCAAGCCATTTAGGATTTCCGGTTTCTACCACACATATTCTATCGAGTTCTGTTGCGGGTACTATGATTGCGAATAAATCTGGGTTACAGAAATCGACAGTGAAGAATATTGTTATTGCGTGGATCTTAACGCTACCTGTTTCTACGGCACTTGCTTTTGGATTGTATGTTGCTGGGACTTATCTCTTTGTGAATTAAAAATGACATTACTTTCATATGAAGAAGCGGCTTCAGCTTTAAAAAATGGAGAAATTATTGCATATCCAACAGAAGGGGTTTATGGTTTTGCGGCAGATGCTATGAACCCTTTGGCTGTTGCAAAATTATTATCAATGAAACAGCGTTCCTCATCGAAAGGCTTTATTGTGATGAGTGCTTCATTAAATCAATTAGAAGAGTCATTGATCGAACCACTATCAACAGAAGATGCCCAAATAGTTTTGGGAAGTCTTCGTGGGGGGTTTCGATATACATGGATAGTACCTGCAAGAGCTAGTTGTCCTGAATATTTACGAGGTAGATTCACAACGCTTGCTATACGAGTAACGAATCATCCTGACGCATTTTCGCTATGTGAGTTATTGCCGGTAGGAGTGGTGTCAACAAGTGCAAACCTTCATCAGTCAGAACCATTAATGTCTCCTGAAGCCATTATAGATGTATTTAATGATCAAATAGCTGGAGTAATGGAAGGAAACGTGGGTGGTTTATCGAGCCCAACGCGAATTATGGATTTACAATCGAAGACTATTGTTCGTCCTTAAAGTTGAGATATTATCGCGTTGTGTGTCGAACGCGATATAAATCGATATTGGTAAATTTTAGAAAGATAATAAAAAACCTCGCTATGCGAGGTTTTTTGTTTTTATAACGAACTTCTTGTGAAATTTGCTATTGTAAATTAAGCGATTGCTTTAATTTGTGTGTTTAAACGGCTAAGAAGACGTGCAACTTTGTTCTTATGAATAAGACCACGTTTAACTGAGCGATCTAAATAGCTCTGCGCTTTGCCATAAGCTTTAACTGCTTCATCGCGATTATTGCTTTTGATAGCATTGATAGTTTTTTTAACGTAAGTTCTAGTCATAGAACGGTAAGAAGCGTTAGCTGCATTGTGTTTCTCAGCTTGACGAACGCGTTTTCTTGCTTGTGCTGTATTTGCCAAGGTTTTACTCCAGTTTGAAATGTTAGAATTTATAACACAGTATTGCGCCGAGATCGGCGCAATTAAATTTGTAATAATCACATATGATTAACTTTTTTCAGTCTTTTGTCAATGTAATTCCACGGAAAGTTTTACAACTTCAACGATTGATTTAAAAGACAGGAACGATACTTCCTTGATATTTCTCATCAATAAATTGACGAACATCATCAGAGGTAATTACTTCCATAAAGGTTTGAATGCGAGCATCATCCTTATTTTCTGGAAGTACAGCAATCACATTTGCATATGGTGACTCTTTCCCTTCAATAAAGAGGGAGTCTTTAATAGGATTCAGGCCTGCATCTAACGCAAAATTAGTATTAATTAATGCAAGATCCACTTCATCAAGTGTGCGTGCAAGCATTGGTGCTTCAAGTTCAACAAAACTAATATTGTGAGGATTTTCTTTAATATCAAATACAGTTGAAAGAATATTTGATGGATCTTTTAAGGTAATTAATCCTTCGTTGTGAAGCAGTATAAGGGCTCGTCCACCATTTGCAGGATCGTTTGGAATACTGACTTTTATATCATTGGCAATTTCACTTTTTGTTTTGAACTTTTGTGAGTATGCAGCAATAGGTTCAACGTGAATCGCTGGTTCTAAAGCCAATATGTTGAGATTGTGGTTTTTATTGAATTCATCTAAGTAAGGGATATGTTGAAAATAGTTAATATCGACTTCTTTTTCATCTAAACTTAGGTTAGGGAGGACATAATCTGTGACAACAACAATATTCAGATCAATATCTTTTTCTGCTAGTTGGGGTTTAATGAACTCTAAAATTTCTGCCTGTGGCACAGGTGTTGCCGCAATAGTGAGTTTTTCAGCAGCAAGTGAAATAAATGGCAGGGATGTTAATGTCGCTGCTAATAGTAATTTACGCATAATTGAATATCCTTTTATTTAAAAACAGGGAATCGAGCCCCGACATCATTAGTTATAGCGAGCTTTTTTAATGAAAGCAATCATTATTTGGAATAAAAAGTAACTTGAGGAAGAGGGATATTTTTTCTTAAGTTATTATTTTACAGCAAAAGCATTTGAATGATTATCGTGATTGCTATGAATTAGATGGGTTTTGAAATTAAATTACTATAAATTGATTAATCTGCGAAGATTAATGAATATCATAGCGAGCAATAACGCTTGTTATCAAATGAACGTATGTAAAAATTTTGTTAAAATCAAGCCATTTGCTACTGACGATAAAATAATGGGGCCGCTTTTTATTAGAAATTTTTATCAAAAAAAAGCACCCAGGGGATGCTTTTTTTGTTGTTAAAGAATATTAAACGAGTTGATGGATAAGTTCTTCACGATCTCCAGGGAGTAGATCAATTAATGGAATTTCGATCATCGTATAAGCGCCAGGAACTTGTTTTATTGCTGCTCTTGCTGAAGAGACTAGGATCTGAGCTGTCAAGGCGGGGTTGTTTATGCGCATATCAAACTCAAAAATTTGGTTGTCTGTTTTTCCAGAAACACCTTTACGAGTCATATTAACGCCATGGCCTGCGTCTTTAAGAAGATCAATAGATTCCACTTGTTGTACAACGGTATCGTCATTCTTGAAATAGTCATCATTTAAGATCGTATTTTTAACTTCATCAAATGAAATACCATCTTCGATCTCTACATAGACCATGCGTCGATGCTGACCTGTGCCGATAGGAATAGTCATTGACAGAGCATCTTTGACACCTTTAATTGCTTTTACTGCAACGGAATGCCCCATACTCATACCAGGACCAAAGTTTGTATACGTGATTCCTTTAGGTGCCGCAGCAAGAAGTAATGCACGAATCATTGAATCAGAGCCGGGATCCCAGCCAGCAGATAGTAGTGCTACTTTACCATGAGCTTTTGCAACCTTATCTAGTGCTCTACGAAGATCGACGATATCCGTATGGATATCGAAACTATCGACCGTATTAATACCTTTTTCAAGCATTTGGATAGCATATTTTTTAATTTCGCGGCTGGGTACGCATAAAATAGCAATATCGATATCTTTTAATTCATCAATATTTTCAACAACAGGATATTTAACGCCTGGAATTGGGGTCGCTTTACGACGCACAATACCAGCTATTGAAAAATCTGGTGCAGCTTCTAACGCATCAAGTACATAGCGGCCTATATTGCCGTAGCCAATAATTGCAGCATTTATTTTGCTCATAGGTATATATCTCCTGTTGTGAATTAAGAATGGTAGGTTAAGTAAAACCCACGTTATAAAATACCTCGATATCGGGTCATTGATAAAGAATTATTTTCGTGTGTAATGGCGAACTAATGCATCACCAATCCATTGAATAACTTGAACGATTATGATTAGTACGAGGACAATAAGATACATCAATTCAGCCATATTTCGGTGGTAACCAAAACGTACTGCTACATCTCCAAGCCCTCCTGCACCAACGGAACCTGCCATCGCTGTGTAAGAGAGAATTAAAATCCCTGTCACTGTAATACCAGCAATAATGCTCGGTCTTGCTTCCGGTAATAAAATTTTCCAAATAATAGTGCGAAGGGGAGTTCCCATACTTTGGGCTGCCTCTATAACGCCACGATCAATTTCTCGGAAAGCTGTTTCAGCCAATCTCGCAAAAAATGGTGCAGAGCCAATCACGAGTGGGAATATCGCGCCTTTAACTCCCATTTTTGTTCCCATTAATTTAAATGTTAGTGGAAGAAGTACCACAATTAAGATTAAAAAGGGAATAGACCGTAAAATATTGGTGAAAAAGGAGAAGAGACGGTAAAAAATAGGTGCAGAGAGCAGTTGCGATGGTGATGTTAAAAAGAGTGCAACCCCCCAAGGTAAACCAATAATAATTGTAAATAACCACGTAAATCCAAGCATGAGTAGTGTAAATAATGTGTTATCCCAAATAATTGTCCAATATTGTGTATTAGAGAGTGCATCAATAATGCTATTCATGGTGTGAGCCCTCATTTATATTTAATTGTTTTAAGGTCTGTTGTGAATTTAGGGGCATGATGGCAATATCATTATTTTCGAAGAGTTTGAGTGCCTCTGTCTTTTCGGAAGTAGCACCTTGTAGTGCGACAATCAATTGCCCGAAAGGGATATCGCGAATATAACTGATAGATCCCGAAAGGATTGAAAGATCAATATTGCTTTTTTTGATGATTTGACTGAGGCGCGGCTCAAATGTTTCTGAGCCTACATAGGAAATTTGATAGAGATTATCGGCTTGTGTGGGATGATGTTCGAGGTATTTCTGTAGTTTATCGCGCTCAGCTTTATCAAGAATAAATTCTTGGGTCACACCAGATTTAGGATACAAAAACACCTCTTCTACTGGGCCTTCTTCAATAATTTGACTGTCATGAATAACCGCGACACGATGACAAATGGAGCGAATAACTTCCATTTCATGTGTGATAAGCACGATAGTCAGCCCAAGCTTTTTATTAATATCAACCAATAATTCTAAGATGGATTGTGTCGTTTGCGGATCAAGTGCTGAAGTTGCTTCATCACACAGAAGAACTTTAGGATTATTAGCTATTGATCGGGCGATTCCAACGCGTTGTTTTTGTCCGCCTGAGAGTTGGGCAGGATACTTATCTTGATGCTCTTCGATACCGACTAATGTCAGTAATTCCAATACACGTTTCTTAATATTGGATTCGCTCATTTTCTCTAGGCGAAGTGGAAAAGCAATATTATCGTAAACTGTTTGGCTTGAAAGCAAATTAAAGTGTTGAAAAATCATGCCTATTTTGCGTCGAGCATACATTAGCTCGCGATTTGAAAGGGCGGTTAAATCAACATCATCGATGATAATTTGCCCGCTATCTGGGCGTTCTAGTAAATTTAGACAACGAATTAATGTGCTTTTCCCCGCGCCTGAATGTCCTATTACACCAAATATCATGCCATTATCAATGGAGAGGTTAATTCCTTGAAGGGCTACTTTTTTTACGCCCTTATCTGTGGGGTAAGACTTTTGCAATTGTTTAATTTTAATCATGTGATTATTTTCTTTGTTAACAATGAAAGTTTTAAACTCTATATTCTACCAAAATAGCGTATTAGATTGAGTATTTATATGGTTTATTTAAAGTTTTCAATTGTTTATATTGTATTATCGGAGTTCTGAAAATGGAGAGCGCTTGTAATGACATATCTCGTCATAAATTACTAGAAGATTAAATAGTGATCCATAATAATGGTTGAAAAGTTATTGACAATTTTATACTTATGATTTGTTATTCTCCTAAAATGGTAGAAATTGTTCTGATTAGAAGCATATTTCTTGACGCTTATATAAACAACGTTTTATAAGCGTTTTTTTGTACTTAAAAATGGAGATATTAGAAAATGAAAAAGTTCAGTGTGATTGCGCTTGTACTCTCAGGTCTTATGATTCCAACGGTAACGATGGCTGATTATGGTTGTCAACGAAAGCTTGAAGCTTTAGAAAAACAGTTAGACTATGCAAAAAAATATGATAATAAATATCGTATCCGTGGATTAGAAACAGCAATTTCTAATATAAAAACATACTGTGGCGGTGGTTATTCTATCGATTCACCTCAAGCAAAATCGTATTATGAGGCAGAACAACGCTTAGAACTTCTTGAGAAAGTAGCAGATGCAGAAAAAGATAAAGCTAAAGCGGAATACAAACTTCAAAAGGCAAAGTTAAAAGGTGATATTGAAGATCAGTATGAAGCTGAATATAAAATTAAAGAAGCGCAGATGCGTATAGACATGTATAGCGGTTATTTAGATGGTATGAAATAATGATCGTGAAGAATATTTAGTTTTTTGTGAATAGCAAGAGTGGCTATATTGGCCACTCTTTTTTTTATCTCAAAATAGAGTAATGATAAGAACAAACTGTTGTCAAAGAGCGTAAGCATAATAAAAAAATTGGGAGGATATTATGATTAGAGCTGTAAAAATAAGCGTAAATTTGATGGAATATCCGTTATACTGTTAAAGATTTTATTTGTATTATTTTAAGTAGTTGCAAAGTGATAGATAATGTCACTTTGAGTTTAATAATTATTGTGAAAATAACAATATAGGGACTTTAAAGAGCCAATTGTTGTTGCAAAGATAGGCTAATGTTACCGAGCCTATTCCCATCAATAAGCCTGTCACAAAATAACAAGGCTTATTAAAAGTAAAGAGGATGATTTTATGGCAGACCAAAAGTTATTGAATGACATTGATCCGTTAGAGACCCAAGATTGGGTCAATTCAATTGAGAGTGTCCTTGAAGTTGAAGGTGAAGAACGTGCACACTTTTTAATTGAAAAAGTGATTGAACGTGCACATCGTGATGGCGTTCAAATTCCATTTATTGGTACTACTGAGTATATCAATACAATCCCCGCAGATAAGCAACCACGCTACCCTGGTAACTCTGAATTAGAGCATAAAATCCGTTCTTATATTCGTTGGAACGCGATGGCGATGATTGTTCGAACAAATGCCGAAGATTCAAGTCTTGGTGGTCATATTGCAAGTTATGCATCGTTAGCAACCATGTGGGAAGTCGGATTTAATCATTTCTGGAAAGGAAATACAGACACTCAAGATGGTGATTTGATCTTCTTCCAAGGTCATTCAAGCCCCGGTATCTACGCACGTGCTTTTATTGAAGGACGTATTACGGAAGAGCAGATGGATAATTTCCGCCGTGAAGTAGACGGCAAAGGGCTTTCCTCTTATCCACATCCTTGGCTCATGAAAGATTTTTGGCAATTCCCAACAGTATCGATGGGATTAGGTCCAATTCAAGCGATCTATCAAGCGCGCTTCTTGAAATATCTTCACTCAAGAGGACTTGCAAATACAGAAGGGCGCAAGGTTTGGTGCTTCTGTGGCGATGGTGAGATGGATGAGCCAGAATCATTAGGTGCAATCTCACTTGCAGGTCGTGAAAAACTCGACAACCTTATTTTTGTGATCAACTGTAACTTACAGCGTCTAGATGGGCCTGTTCGTGGTAACGGTAAAATTATTCAAGAGTTAGAGTCAGGTTTTCGTGGTAATAACTGGAATGTGATTAAACTTATTTGGGGGAATGGTTGGGACTCGCTCTTAGCTCAAGATCATGATGGTTTACTGCGTAAGCGCATGATGGAATGTGTTGATGGAGATTACCAAACTTATAAATCTCGTGATGGTGCATATGTGCGCGAGCATTTCTTTAATACACCGGAGCTTAAAGCAATGGTTGCTCATATGTCAGATAACGACGTATGGCGTTTAAATCGTGGTGGTCATGATGAAAATAAAGTTTATGCAGCGTATGATGCGGCAGTGAAAACAGAGGGACAGCCAACTGTCATTTTAGTGAAAACAATTAAAGGTTACGGAATGGGTCAAGATGGTGAAGCACAAAATGTTGCTCACCAACAAAAATCTATTAGCCTAGAATCTCTTCGTCGTTTTCGTGATCGTTTCGAAGTACCAATTTCGGATGAGGATTTGGAAGAAGTAAACTTTATTCGTCCTCCAGAAGGGAGTCCTGAGCTTGAATATCTTCATGAACGTCGCCGTGCATTAGGTGGGTATGTACCGTCGCGTCGGGTTCAAGCAAAAGAAAAGCTTACAGTCCCGAAACTAGATGCCTTTAAAGCACAATTAGAAGCAACGGCAGAGGGGCGTGAAATTTCTACAACAATGAGCTTTGTTCGTATTCTTAACACTATTGTGAAAGATAAAGAAATTGGCAAACGCGTTGTACCAATTTTAGTGGATGAATCACGCACCTTCGGTATGGAAGGAATGTTTCGTCAATTAGGTATTTGGTCACAGGCAGGGCAACAATATACACCGCAAGATGCTGGACAACTGATGTTCTATAAAGAAACAAAAGACGGACAAATTCTTCAAGAAGGAATTAATGAAGCGGGTGGAGTAAGTTCGTGGATCGCTGCTGGTACAGCATACTCAAACTCAAATGTTGAGATGATTCCATTTTTTGTTTGTTACTCAATGTTCCAAATGCAACGTACGTTAGATCTTATTTGGGCAGCAGCTGATCAACGCACCCGTGGGTTCTTAATGGGGGGGACAGCAGGTCGTACGACGTTAAATGGGGAAGGTCTACAACATGAAGATGGCCATAGTCATGTGTTGGCAAGCTTAATTCCAAATTGTAAATCTTACGATCCAGCTTTACAGTTTGAGCTTGCAGTTATTATGCAAGATGGTCTACGTCGCATGGTTGAGGATCAAGAGGATGTTTTCTATTACATCACGATTATGAATGAGAATTACGCTCATCCAGAAATGCCAAAAGGAGTTGAAAAGGATATTCTTAAAGGAATGTATCTTTTAAAAGCTGCCACGAAAAATAAACATCCAAAAGTTCGACTTTTAGGTGCTGGTACGATTTTACAAGAGGTGATGCATGCGGCAGAACTTCTAAAAAATGAGTGGAACGTAGAGAGTGATATTTACAGCTGCCCGAGTTTTACAGAACTGGCACGTGATGTTCATGAATGTGAGCGCCAAGCATTGTTCCATCCAGATAAAACGGCACCAGAGTCGTTTGTATCTAAGAAGCTTAATGGTGAAGATTCGCCTATTATCGTTTCAACAGATTATGTTCGTATGTATGCGGAGCAAATTCGTTCAGCAATTAAAGCCCCATATCGTGTACTGGGTACAGATGGTTTTGGGCGTTCAGATACACGCGCCCAGCTTCGTAAGTTCTTTGAGGTTAATCGTTACTACGTTACAGTTGCTGCATTGAAAGAGCTTGCAGATGCTGGAACAATTGAAAAATCAGTTGTTGCAGATGCAATTAAGAAATACAACATTGATGTTAAGAAACCAAATCCACTTTGGGTTTAAATTGAAATGAAATGCTCCTTTCCTAGGTAAGGGGCATTTTCTTCTACCTGAGCTGGTGATTTAACAGATATATAAAGGATAAAACTTATGGCAAATATAGAATTACGAGTGCCAGATATTGGGAATTTCGACGCAGTTGATGTGATTGAAATAAACGTAAAAGTCGGTGATGTTGTTTCTATCGATGATACGTTGATGACATTAGAATCTGACAAAGCATCAATGGATGTTCCAGCAGAAAAAGCGGGAAAAATTGTAGAGATTTTGGTAAAAGTAGGCGATCAAGTTAAAACAGGCGATATTATTGCGCGCATTGAAGCCGCAGATGACTCTGCTGTATCGGAAACTACTGAAACAGAAGATGTAAAAGTAGACATGATAAAAACTGTTGATGATAAGCTACAAGCAGCTAAAACAGAATCAGCCGTACCGCAAGTAGCAACAACAGATGGAAGTGCTGAAATACGTATCCCAGCAGTGGGGAATAATGATGAGCTGGATGTGATCGATATTCCTGTCAAAGTTGGAGATCTGGTTAATATTGATGATACTATTGCAACGCTAGAGTCAGATAAAGCATCGATGGATGTGCCGGCTGATAAAGCGGGCAAAATCACAAAAATTGCGATAGCAGTCGGTGATAAAGTTAAGGAAGGGGATTTAGTTGTTACGATTGCAACGACCTCTAGTGCTTCAGTAAGTGTGCAACCCTCTAAATCAGAAAAATCAGTTCCTGTGGCAGCTAAAACGACTGAAATAGTTGTGAGAAATGAAAGCGAAGAATCTACTTTAAAGGCACCTCATGATGCTAATCAGATTCCCGTAGCTCCGACTTCTAATCAAGCATCGTTGGATTTCAGTGGAGTCCATGCATCACCTTCTGTACGCGCTTTTGCTCGTGAGTTGGGTGCAAACCTCAATGAAGTTACGGGATCTGGTCGTAATAATCGTATTTTAAGAGAAGATGTTCTAAGTTATGTAAAAGGTATTCTTTCTGGGGCGACATCATCTTCCGTTGGTCGAGTTGCTAATGTCAATGGTGGTGGGTTAGATCTACTTCCTTGGCCAAAAGTTGATTTTACTAAATTTGGGGAAGTCGAAGAGAAGCCGTTGAGTCGTATTCAGAAAATTTCTGGTGCAAATCTCGCGCGAAATTGGGCAATGATTCCACATGTTGCACAATTTGATGAAGCTGATATTACTGATCTCGAAGCGCTTCGAAAGCAGCTTAATAAAGAGTATGAAAAGCAAGGTGCGCGTGTAACTATTTTAGCGTTCCTTTTTAAAGCAGTGGTGAAAGCACTTCAAAAATTCCCTGAGTTCAATAGCTCTCTTGAAGGCGATAAATTAATTCTTAAAAAATACTACCACATTGGTTTTGCGGCAGATACACCAAATGGTCTAGTTGTACCAGTTATTCGTGATTGTGATAAGAAGGGTGTTTTAGAGATCGCCGCAGAGATGCGGGAGCTTGCAGGCCTTGCCCGTGAAGGTAAATTGAAACCTGATCAAATGACAGGAGGTTGTTTTACAATTTCCTCACTTGGTGGAATTGGTGGTACTAACTTTATTCCAATTATTAATGCACCGGAAGTTGCGATTCTTGGTGTGGCGAAAAATCAAATTAAACCTGTATGGAATGGGCAAGAATTTGAACCTCGTTTAATGATTCCGTTATCACTCTCATACGATCACCGTGTTATTGATGGTGCGCTGGGTGCTCGTTTTATCGTATATCTCAATGAGTTGTTAACAGATATGCGCCGTATGGTTATTTAGGAGGTCACAATGATTATTGATTTGAAACTTCCAGATATTGGAAATTTTGATAGTGTTGACGTCATCGAAATGCATGTAAAAGAGGGCGATATCGTGGCGCTAGATGATACGCTCTTAACGTTAGAGTCGGATAAGGCTTCAATGGATGTGCCGGCTGAAAAAGCGGGTAAAATCACAGAGATTTTAGTCAAAGTGGGTGATGCTGTTAGCGAAGGAACGCTTTTTGCAAAGCTAGAAGTCGCAGATGCTTCGGAATCCTTGGCTAAGCAGGATATCTCCCCAAAAGCTGATATGTCTAAAAAAGAAACAGCTAATCAACCAACTCCGAAGATTGCGGAAAATTATGCCAAAGCCACTGACTCCGCTACAACTTCTATTGTTGATGCTGATTGTGATCTTGTGGTGATTGGTGGTGGACCTGGCGGTTATTCAGCCGCTTTTAGAGCAGCTGATCTTGGTTTAAAAGTAATTTTAGTGGAGCGTTATTCGACAATTGGTGGCGTTTGTTTGAATGTGGGATGTATTCCATCAAAGGCATTACTCCATGTTGTGGATGTAATGGAAGCTGCAAAATCATTTGCTGATATCGGTGTAACGTTTAGCAAGCCGAAAGTCGATTTAGATAAACTACGTGGTTTTAAAGAATCGGTCGTTAGTCGTCTGACCAGTGGCTTAGAAAGTATGGCTAAAATGCGGAAAGTGGAGGTTGTTCAAGGTTTTGCAACATTTAAAAACGATCATCACTTAACTGTTGAGCTAGCTGCTGGTGGTGAGCGAGAAATCAGCTTTAATAAGGCAATTATTGCAGCAGGTTCCTCAGCAGTTAAATTACCATTTTTGCCAGAAGATCCTCGTATTATCGACTCTACCGGTGCGCTTGAATTACAAGATATTCCTAAAAAGTTACTTGTGATTGGTGGCGGTATCATTGGTCTTGAGATGGCGACTGTTTACTCTACATTGGGTAGTGAAATCACAATTGCAGAATTTGCAGATGGGCTTGTCCCAGGTGCTGATCGTGATTTAGTAAAAGTTTTTGAAAAATATAATAAAGAGCGTTTCCATCAAGTAATGCTTAAAACAGGTGTTACGGGTGCAAAAGCAACAAAAGCCGGTATTGAGGTGACATTTGACGGTGAGAATGCACCAGATGATCCATTAGTCTTTGATAAGGTGCTTGTGGCTGTTGGACGTCGCCCTAATGGATTAACTCTACATGCAGAGAAAGCTGGCGTGAATGTTGATGCGCGCGGATTTATCTCTGTTGATAAACAAATGCGCACTAATGTGCCGCATATTTTTGCTATTGGCGATATTGTAGGTCAGCCTATGCTTGCTCATAAAGCTGTGCATGAAGGTCATATTGCAGCAGAGGTGTGCGTTGGTGAAAAACGTTTCTTTGATGCAAAATTTGTGCCATCTGTTGCTTATACCGATCCAGAAATAGCTTGGGCAGGCTTGACAGAAACAGAAGCGAAAGCGAAAGGTATTCCGTATGAGGTTTCTATTTTTCCATGGGCAGCGAGTGGTAAAGCGATTGCGAATGGTCGTGATGAAGGTTTTACGAAGCTTTTATATGATCCAAAAAGTAAAGTTATTCTTGGTGGTGCAGTAGTCGGTATTCATGCAGGTGACTTAATCGGAGAAATTTGTCTTGCTGTGGAGATGGGGGCAGATAATTTAGATATCGGTCATACTATTCATCCTCATCCAACGCTAATCGAATCTGTTGGAATGGCGGCTGAAAATATTATGGGAGCATGTACAGATCTTCCGCCTATTCGTAAGAAATAGCTCAGTAATTATTTTAAATAATAAAAAGTCCCGTGGTTACTAAATACCGCGGGATTTTTTTATTTTTTATCTGAAAAGAAGAATGAATAAAGATTATTTATCTGAATTCATCATTGCGTAATATTCTTCTTCACTTAAAAGTTTATCGCGTTCTTTTAAGATTGCTTTTTGTGCCGCTTCATCATAGTCATTGACTTCATCTGCACGTTCTTTGTCGATTTCATCCATGATTTGATAACACATTTCACGAGTTTCCATTTTTGCAATTGCAGAAATTGCGAAATGGGGCATTGAACGATCCCATTTTATAGCAGTGAGAAATTCTTCAATCTTTTCTTGGCGATCACCTTCAGGAATAAGATCAATTTTATTCATCACTAACCAGCGAGGTTTTTCGTGCAGCTCGGTACTATACTTTTTAAGCTCTTCCAGAATCGTGAAGTAATCTTCAACAGGATCTTGAGAATCACTTGAGGGTGATATATCGACAAGATGAAGCAGAATAGATGTACGGCTCAGATGTTTTAAAAACTGGTGACCAAGACCAACGCCATCAGAAGCGCCTTCAATTAATCCCGGGATATCAGCAACAACAAAGCTGCGTAACTCATCAATATCAACAACGCCTAAACTTGGAACTAATGTTGTAAATGGATAATCTGCGACTTTAGGGCGAGCGCCGGATATTGCGCGAATTAATGTTGATTTTCCAGCATTAGGAAGTCCTAAAAGTCCAACATCTGCCATTACTTTTAGCTCTAAGCGCAATTCGCGTTCATCGCCTTCTGTGCCAGGCTTTGATTGACGCGGTGCTCGGTTAGTTGATGTCTTGTAGCGAGTATTTCCTAGCCCATGAAACCCACCTTGTGCAACTTTGACAGATTGACCTTCTCCCGTTAAGTCGGCAATAAGTTCATTGGTGACATCATCAAATACCTGTGTACCTAATGGTACGTCAAGGTAGAGATCGTCACCATCTTTCCCTGTTCGATTTGCACCAGCACCATCTTCTCCGCGTTCAGCGCGATAAGTACGTGTATAACGATAGGTCATCAGTGTATTGAGTTTTTTAGTTGCTCTCAGAAAGATGCTGCCGCCATCACCGCCATCACCGCCATCAGGCCCACCAAAAGGAATAAATTTTTCTCTGCGGAAGCTTACGCAGCCATTGCCACCATTACCTGCTACAACAACAATTTTAGCTTCATCTATAAATTTCATATACTTACCTCAGAATAAATGTGAGGAAATAAAAAAAGCTCCACAAATATCATGGAGCTTTCATAACTGTTTAGTACGAAATATTAAGCAACAGGATCGATGCTTACATATTTACGTTTGCCTAAACCTTTGGTTTCGAATGTTACATGACCATCAGTTTTAGCAAAAAGTGTGTGATCTTTACCAATACCTACGTTTAATCCTGCATGAAAACGTGTTCCACGTTGACGAACAATGATTGAACCAGCTGATACAAGCTCACCACCAAAACGCTTTACTCCAAGACGTTTACTTTCTGAGTCACGACCGTTACGGCTCGAACCAACACCTTTCTTCTGTGCCATAGTTTAAGTACCTCTATCTAGTTAATTAAGCGTTAATGCCAGTGATTTTGATTTCTGTAAAATGCTGGCGATGTCCTGCATGATGACGATAATGCTTACGACGACGGAATTTAATAATGTCGATCTTACGAGTACGACCTTGTTTTTTAACTTCCGCTGTCACTTTAGCACCTGCCACCACAGGAGTACCTACAGTTACATTACCATTTGCACTAACAAGAAGAACATCATTTAATTCGATGTTTGAACCTTCTTCTGCGCCTTCGATTTTTTCAATGCGGAGGATTTGACCTTCCGCAACGCGATACTGTTTACCGCCCGTTCTAATTACTGCATACATAATTGCTGAATGCTCCGCATAAATTAATTCACATAAAATATTCGTTCAAACCAGCCATTTGAGAGGGGACTACAAAACGGTCGGGTTTAAGAGGGGTAATATTAAAGCCTAACTAAAAAATAGTCAAGAGGACATTAGTAGAATGTTGGAAAAAAAGCGAGTTAATGGCCTGTAAGAAAGATATAGGCTGTTCTGCCTTGTCGGTCGTGTTACAGGGGGCTTGTGTAACTTGTTGATAGTTAACTGAAGTGTTTTTGTTTAACCGCTTACATTTAATCGCACTATCTTTATATAAGCTAAGTAGGGGGTGAGATGGAGAGAGGTGTGACATTTGTGGAGCTATTAGTTGCGTTATTAATAATTTCAATCGTATTGTGGTCGATGACGTTCTTCATTAAAAATAGTGATATTCTGCTTGAGCGACTAATCGAACGCGAAAAAATTTTACAAAAGAGAGATTAAGGGGCGTGTTTGATTGTAGATATTTGCATAGGGGAGAGGATTGTAAGATTTTAAGTAATGATCATGGTCATTCTCTTTTAGAGCTTGTAGCCGGATTAGCGCTCTTATCGTTACTTTTTGTGATTTTATTGCCTGCTCTAAAGCATATAACGTTTAAAGTTCATAGTATGGAGAAAAAAATCGAAGTTCTAAATTCAGTTATTCAAGCAAAGAGTCTTATTAAACGCGATTTATCGGAGCTTTTTTTTACGCCAATATGTCCAGAAATGCTTCCAAGTGAGCGCGTTATGGTGTTAGGAGAAGGTGTGAATGAGTCTATTCGTGCAAAGTTCGCTCATAAAGTGATTATCTCTAAACCATCTCTGGAACAGCAGCAATCGCTTCTGAATTTTATTTCTCCTCAAGGTAGAGGGATAATGCATTATTCGCCGAAGCCTGTTAAAAATCTTTCAGGTCTTATTGAGGGGAGTCACATAATGCTTGTTCGTGGACTTCAGTTGCTTGAAGCTAAAATTCATGGTGCTTCAATAACAGTGCATATTCCAGAGAGATATAGAGGTCTTAAGGAGTTAGGATTTTACTTAACTGATTGTAAACGTAGTCTCTTTATAAAGGGGAAATTTAAAGAGGAAGGGGTGATTATTGAAGATAGTGATCGGCAAAAGATAGCTTCTATTTTTAAAAATGGAGTGCAAATTTATCTATTTCGAGAACAGCTAATCTACTTACAAAAAAATGGCAATAAACCTGTGTTAGTTATTGATTATTTAGATGGTCAGGCTTTTGTTCGTATTAACAATATTTATGATTTTCGAGTGGAACAGCGACAGGATAAAAAATTCTATATTTTGTTGGTTGTAGGTATTCCTGCTTTATATCAACAACCAAAAGTAAATTACAAAGCTGGAGAATATCAAAGGGAGTTAGTAAATGTTCTATATGCGGATTCATTTTCTTTTTCTATTGTGGAATAGTTTATGATGAGAGAATCAGGAATGTCTCTTTTGGGTGTTTTGTCTGTATTGCTTGTGCTGAGCTTTTTGGTGTTGGGTTTCAAACTGACTATGACGCAGCAGATTCTTTTATCTTCTTATCGAGAAGAAGCGGTGAATCGGTATGCTAACGAGAAGGAAAAGCTATTGGATGCACTGAGGGTGTTGAATTCGCAAGGCAGCTTCGATAAAAATTTGAAAAGTAATAGTGAATGGGTGTTGCCCTATGGCAGTAGAAATTATGAAAACGTATATGAAAGTGCAGAGATTCAAGGTAAAGAGCTTATGATTAGTCTGCATGGTTTTTCTTTCAAGAGAAAAGTACACACCGTAGATGATTTACTAATTGAGTCTAGCTTGATGGATTCTCTTCAGATAATTAAGATTTTTGATGGGCTAGATGTGTATACGTTTAATGTGCCTTGTGAAGGTGTTTGTCGGGGAGATCGCGAGCCGTTATTGGTTGGTCGGGTTACTAACGTTGGTTATTTAGCCATGGTTGCTGGATATTTTTGGATGTTATCGCCATTCGTTGCCCCGTATCGAATGGGGCAGGCTGTTGATTTTCACAAGTATATCGCATCGTATTTAGATAATTTTGATCTTTCAATTTTTTCAGAACATAAGGGGTCTGTGAAACTTGATCGGTATAAGATTGATACAGAAGCTTTACGATTGCTGAAAATTGACACGCAGACGGTTGTAAAGAATATCTTTGGGCGCTATGAGTTGCTTGATGTAAATTTTGATGGTATTGCGATGATGATCGATTATGAAGACTTTGAAAAATCGAAACTCGTAACAGCAACTTGGGATGGGCTCCCTATTTGGGGGGATAAGGTTGTTTGGAGTAAAAAAGATTTAGTTGGCGGTTGTGGCGAGGGGGAAAAGGTGTTTGAACCATATATTGGATGGCGAATAGGTTGTGAAGCAGCAAACAAAGTATGGATCCTGTCGCGAGATTTATAATTCTTAAAATAAATTAAATTGCGAGATGATGTGATAAAAAATTATCGTGAGGTTAATTATGGAAGATCGCTCTTCAAGAGAGGCTTTTACAAAAGTGAGTGTATGTCGATATAGAGATGATGTTTGGGAAGAAAATGTTGATTTTGTGGTTGTTGAAGTGCCGGTCTCTATTATTTATAACGATATTCCTCACGTAGTCGTTATGTGCTCGCCTCAAGATATTGAGGATTTTATTTATGGTTTTTCTTTAACGGAAGGAATAGTAAACCATTTAGATGATATTCGAAGTATTGATGTAACTCACAAAGAGTTTGGTATTGAGGTTCGGGTGGAAGTTAAACCAATGTGTGCGGTGCGTATTGAAGGTCGAAAACGCCAAATGAGTGCCCGAACAGGATGTGGGATCTGTGGGCTTGATTCTTTATCGGATGTTGTTAGAGAGCAGCAAGCGATTAGTGGGATATTTCAAATTAATGATAAGGCCATAAGTTATGCGCTTTCTTTGACTAATGAGTTGCAGTTTGTCAATCAAAGAACAGGTGGCGCTCATGCAGCTTTTTGGGTGGGTTTAAAAGGGGATATCAGTGTCGTAAGGGAAGATGTCGGTAGGCATGTGGCATTAGATAAACTAATTGGTGTTATGCTTCGAAAGAAGATCAATCCTAGGGATGGATTTATATTGACTACATCTCGGGCGAGCTTTGAAATGGTTCAAAAAGCAGTTGCTGCGAGAGTGGGGCTTTTAGTAACGATGTCGGCGCCGACCTCTATGGCTATTGATCTTGCAAAAAAAATGAATTTACAACTTGTTGCATTTGCTAGGCCTGGCAAAATTAATCTTTATTAAGGTTGACAGTTGTGGGTAGAGATTATACTATTTCGTATCCTCTAGAAAGAGTCTAGGGGGGAATTACGTTATTTTTTATAACTCATGTTTTAAGCAAGGATTTAGATTTAATGGTAACAGTTAATCAGTTAATCCGCCGTCCGCGCGGAACAAAAGCTGATAAATCTGACGTTCCTGCACTTGAGGGTTCACCTCAACGTCGTGGAGTGTGTACAAGGGTTTATACAGCAACGCCTAAAAAACCTAACTCTGCTATGCGTAAAGTATGCCGTGTTCGTTTAACTAACGGATATGAGGTATCTAGCTACATTGGTGGTGAAGGTCATAACTTACAAGAGCATAGTGTTGTTTTAGTTCGTGGTGGAAGAGTAAAAGACCTTCCAGGGGTTCGTTATCACGTTGTTCGTGGAGCATTGGACTCACAAGGTGTTGATAAACGCCGTAAAGGTCGTTCGAAATATGGTGCTAAAAAGCCTAAAGCTTAGTCGCTTAGCTAATTAGTAATTGTTGGATTTAGTATTTGTTGAGAGTATCTCATGTCTAGAAGAAGAGAAGTCCCAAAACGCGAGATTTTGCCAGACGCGATGTATGGCGATGTAATGCTTGCGAAATTTATTAATATGGTAATGGTTTCTGGAAAGAAATCGATTGCTGAGCGTATCATGTATGGCGCATTAGATATCGTTAAAGAAAAAGGCCACGAAAATCCTGTAGAAGCGTTGGAACAGGCTTTAGAGAATGTTCGACCAAAGGTTGAGGTAAAATCAAGACGTGTTGGTGGTGCAACTTATCAGGTTCCTGTTGAAGTTCGTGCGACACGACGTGATGCATTAGCAATGCGCTGGATGGTTGATGCAGCTAGAAAACGCTCTGAAAAATCTATGGTTCGTCGTATGGGTGCAGAAATTTTGGATGCGCTTGAGAATCGTGGTGCAGCAGTAAGAAAAAGAGAAGACATGCACCGCATGGCAGAAGCGAACAAAGCGTTCTCACATTTCCGCTGGTAAGAAATTTACAGAATTTGTTCATGCAATCGCGGTGCTCATTGTTTATGAGACACCGCATTTGTTGTTTAAAGAAAAAACTCAATTAACAAAAAGGATTTATTATGGCTCGAACTATGCCTATTGACCGATACCGTAATATTGGGATCAGTGCTCATATCGATGCAGGAAAAACTACTACCTCTGAGCGTATCCTCTTCTATACAGGTAAAAATCACCGTATTGGTGAAACGCATGATGGTACAGCAACAATGGACTGGATGGCGCAAGAACAAGAGCGTGGTATTACGATCACTTCTGCTGCGACAACGTGTTCTTGGAAAGGAATGAAACAACAATTCCCTGAACATCGTATCAACCTTATCGATACTCCTGGGCACGTTGACTTCACGATTGAGGTTGAACGCTCTATGCGTGTTCTTGATGGGGCGGTAATGGTTTACTGTTCAGTGGGTGGTGTACAGCCACAGTCAGAAACTGTATGGCGTCAAGCAAACAAATACGCTGTTCCACGTATTGCTTTTGTAAATAAAATGGACCGTACTGGTGCGGATTTCTACCGTGTAGTTGGTCAGATGAAAGAGCGTTTACGTGCAAATGCTGTTCCAATTCAAATTCCAATCGGCGCTGAAGATAATTTTGAAGGTGTTATCGATTTGGTAACAATGAAGGCTATCTATTGGAATGAAGAAGATATGGGGATGACGTTTGAAGAGCGTGATATCCCTGCGGAACTTCAGGCTGATGCAGAAAATTATCGTTCACAAATGGTTGAGGCTGCTGCTGAATCAAGTGAAGAGTTAATGGATAAATATTTAGAAGATGGTGAGTTATCTGAAGAAGAGATTCGTCAAGGTCTTCGAGCTCGTACATTGGCTTCAGAGTTGGTACCGGTTTGCTGTGGTACGGCATTTAAAAATAAAGGGGTGCAAGCACTTCTAGATGATGTTGTTTACTATCTTCCTTCGCCAACAGAAGTAAAAGATATTGCGGGTGTTCTTCCTGATGGTGAACCAGGAGTTCGTGTGTCATCAGATGATGAGCCTTTCTCTGCACTTGCATTTAAATTAGCGAATGACCCGTTTGTTGGAAACTTAACATTTGTTCGTGTTTACTCTGGTGTGATTAAATCAGGCGATCATGTTTATAATCCTGTAAAAGGTAAGCGTGAGCGTGTTGGGCGTCTACTTGCAATGCATTCTAACTCTCGTGAAGAGATTGATGAGGCGAGAGCAGGTGATATTATTGCGATGGTTGGTCTTAAGGATGTAACGACAGGTGATACGCTTTGTGATCAAAAAGATCAAATCACACTCGAGCGTATGGAATTCCCAGAGCCTGTAATCTTTGTTGCAATTGAGCCAAAAACTAAAGCTGACCAAGAAAAAATGGGTATGGCGCTTTCTCGTTTGGCGCAAGAAGATCCATCTTTCCGTGTAAGAACAGATGAAGAGTCGGGTCAAACAATTATTGGTGGTATGGGTGAGCTTCACTTAGATATCATTGTTGACCGTATGAAACGTGAATTTAAAGTTGAGTGTGGTGTTGGTGCGCCTCAGGTGGCATATCGTGAAACTATTACTAAACCAGTTGAAGCGGAAGGTAAGTTCGTTCGCCAATCAGGTGGTCGTGGTCAGTTCGGTCATGTGTGGTTACGTATTGAGCCGCAAGAGCTTGGAAAAGGTTATGAGTTTGTGGATGAGATCGTTGGTGGTGTTGTTCCTCGTGAATATATCCCTGCGGTAGACAAAGGTATCCAAGAGCAGATGGCTAACGGTGTAATCGCTGGTTACCCAATTGAAGACGTTAAAGTGACGCTCTATGACGGTTCATATCATGATGTTGACTCAAGTGAAATGGCGTTTAAAATTGCTGGCTCAATGGGGTTCAAGAATGGTGTCCAAAAAGCAGGCCCAGTTTTACTTGAGCCTGTAATGAAGGTTGAAGTTGAAACGCCTGAAGAGTATATGGGTGATGTTATGGGTGACCTTAACCGTCGTCGCGGTAATCTTCAAGGTATCGATGACGCTTATGGTTCAAAATTGATTCGTGCGGAAGTTCCATTGTCTGAGATGTTTGGATATGCAACTGCGTTACGTTCATCAACACAAGGTCGTGCAACGTATTCGATGGAGTTCTTGAAATATCAACAAACTCCTAACAACGTCGCAGAAAGTATTATTAATGCGAGTAAAAAAGATTAAGTTTAACTAGTTATTGAAATAATAGTTTGCAATCTAATGAACAAGCTCTATAATGTAGAGCTTGTTTTTAGCTCTTTAAAAAATTGGGGTATTAAAATATGTCAAAGGAAACTTTTAGTCGTAATAAACCGCACGTAAACGTCGGTACAATTGGTCACGTAGACCATGGTAAAACAACATTAACAGCTGCATTGACAAAAGTTGGTAATGAATCAAGTGGTGCAAACGTTCGTGCATACGATCAAATTGATAATGCGCCAGAAGAGAGAGAGCGTGGTATCACCATTTCTACTTCGCATGTTGAGTATGAATCACCAACTCGCCATTATGCACACGTTGACTGTCCAGGGCATGCTGACTATGTTAAAAACATGATCACAGGTGCTGCGCAAATGGACGGAGCAATCTTAGTTTGTTCTGCAGCAGATGGTCCTATGCCGCAAACTCGTGAACACATCCTGCTTTCACGCCAAGTAGGTGTTCCATATATCCTTGTTTTCTTAAACAAGGCAGATATGGTTGATGATGCAGAATTAATCGAATTAGTTGAAATGGAAGTTCGTGAACTTCTTGATGCTTACGATTTCCCAGGAGATGATACCCCAGTAATCGTTGGTTCAGCTCTTAAAGCGATCGAAGGTGATGAGTCTGAGATTGGTGTTCCTGCGATTAAAAAGCTTCTTGAAGCACTTGATAGCTGGATTCCATTACCAGAGCGTGATATTGATAAACCATTCTTGATGCCTATTGAAGATGTATTCTCAATCTCAGGTCGCGGTACAGTAGTAACTGGTCGTGTTGAGTCGGGAATCGTTAAAACTGGTGAAGAATTAGAAATCGTTGGTATCCGCCCAACTCAAAAAACAACTTGTACTGGTGTAGAAATGTTCCGTAAACTTCTCGATCAAGGTCAAGCTGGTGATAACGTTGGTGTTCTTCTTCGTGGTACAAAACGTGAAGATGTTGAACGTGGTCAAGTATTAGCAAAACCAGGTTCAATCAAGCCACATACAAAATTCGAAGCAGAAGTATACGTACTTTCAAAAGAAGAGGGTGGTCGTCATACTCCATTCTTTAAAGGCTATCGTCCACAGTTCTATTTCCGTACTACAGACGTAACAGGTGCTTGTGAGCTTCCTGAGGGTGTAGAAATGGTTATGCCTGGTGATAACGTGAAAATGGTTGTTGAGTTAATCAACCCAATCGCGATGGATGAAGGTTTACGCTTTGCTATCCGTGAAGGTGGTCGTACAGTTGGTGCGGGCGTCGTGGCAAAAGTTATTGCATAATTAATTTTTTCTCCTAGGCCCTGATGGGGTCTAGGATTTTTAAATGAGAGTAGTATGGATAATCAAAGAATCAGAATTCGCCTTAAAGCATTTGACTATCGTTTGATCGATCAGTCAGCTAAAGAAATCGTTGAAACTGCAAAGCGTACTGGCGCGCAAGTTAAAGGACCAATTCCTTTACCAATTAAACGTGAAATTTTTACAGTTCTTACTTCACCGCATGTAAATAAAGATGCTCGTGATCAGTATGAGCTTAGAACTCATAAAAGATTGATGGATATTGTAAACCCTACCGACAAAACGGTTGATGCTCTAATGAAATTAGACTTAGCTGCTGGTGTGGATGTACAAATTCGTTTAGACTAATGAGTTTGTCCGCGATGAAGGTCGCCAACCTTCCTCTCGTTTTTTATATTAATTAATTGAGGTTATTAAAATGGCAGTAGGATTAATCGGAAAGAAACTCGGGATGAGTAGAGTTTTTGGTGAAGATGGTCGCTCATTAGCAGTGACTGTTGTGCAAATCGAAAACAATGAAATTGCCCAAATCAAAACAGATAATATTGATGGTTATAGCGCTATTCAGGTAGCTCATGGTCCACAATATTCAAGTAAAAAGAAAAAATCACTCGATGGTCATTTTGCAAAAGCTGAAATTGCTTCAGCACGTGCATTGTGGGAATTTCGTGTAGATTCAGCGCAAATTGCTGAGTTTGAGGTAGCACAAAAGTTAACTGTAGAACTATTTGAAGCAGGACAAAAAGTCGATGTTTCAGGTACTACGCAAGGTAAAGGTTTTGCTGGAACAATCAAACGTCACAACTTTGCTGGTCAACGTAATACACATGGTAACTCGTTATCACATCGTGTTCCTGGGTCAATTGGTCAATGTCAAGATCCAGGTCGTGTTTTCAAAGGCAAGAAAATGTCAGGGCACATGGGGGCTGTTCGTAGAACTGCACAAAACCTTGAGATTGTTGGCGTAGATACAGAGCGCAACTTACTTCTTATTAAAGGAGCTGTCCCAGGATCTAAGGGGTCAGATGTTGTTGTATCTCCTGCAATTAAAGTGAAAAGAGGTAAGGCGTAATGGAAATTCAAGTAATTGGCGGATCTCCAGTTGAATTAAATGAGGAGCTTTTTGCACGTGATTTTAATCAAGCATTAGTGCATCAAGTTGTTACTGCATACCAAGCAGGTGGTCGTGCAGGAACTCGCGCACAAAAAACTCGTGCGGAAGTTTCAGGTAGTACAGCTAAGCCATGGAGACAAAAAGGAACTGGTCGCGCTCGTGTTGGAAGTAAACGTAATCCAATCTGGCGTGGTGGTGGTGTGACATTTGCAGCTAAGCCGCAAAACTGGTCACAAAAAGTAAATAAAAAAATGTATAAAGCAGCAATGCTTAACATTCTTTCAGAATTAATTAGAAGTGAAAGATTAGTGGTTGTAGAAGAGTTCACAATTGCTCAACCTAAAACTAAAGATTTTATTGCGAAGCTTGCGGACTTAAATATTAAAAATGAAAGTGTATTGCTAGTAACTGAAGCAGTTGATTTTCCATTATATTTAAGTGCTCGTAACGTACCAAATGTGCTTTTACTTGATGTTGAAGCAATTGATCCGGTTAGCCTTGTTCATTTCAAAAAAGTGATTATGACAAAACAAGCGCTTATGTCAGTTAAGGAGTGGTTAGCATGAATCTAAGTGTAAAAGAAAGATTAATGAAAGTAATTATTGCTCCTCATGCATCTGAAAAAACTGCACGTCAAGAAGAGCTTAATAGAGAAGTTACTTTTCGTGTTTTAAGAGATGCGAATAAAAAAGAGATTGCAGATGCAGTAGAGCTTTTATTCGGTCGTAAAGT
Source organism: Ignatzschineria sp. 22MB058224 (assembly GCF_058188435.1). NCBI lineage: Bacteria > Pseudomonadati > Pseudomonadota > Gammaproteobacteria > Cardiobacteriales > Ignatzschineriaceae > Ignatzschineria > Ignatzschineria sp. 22MB058224. The sequence continues at coordinate 1,437,808 of NZ_CP187366.1, read as the reverse complement.
AGAAAAAGTGACTGTGCTCAATCAGAAAGGTAAGCGCAAGTCTTTTGGGCGTCATATGGGTGTTAAGCAAGATTGGAAAAAAGCTTATGTAACTCTTGCTGACGGGGAAGATGAAATTGATTTTTTAGGTGATATGTAATGAGTATAAAAAAAGCTAAACCCACTTCACCAGGTCGCCGTTCATTAATTCAAGTTGTAACTCCTGGTCTTCATAAAGGTAAGCCATACGCACCTTTAGTTGAAGGACAACATTCAACGGGTGGTCGTAATAACGACGGGAGAATCACATCTCGTCACCGTGGTGGTGGTCATAAACAACACTATCGTTTAATTGACTTTAAACGTAATAAAGAGAATATCCCGGCTAAAGTTGAGCGTATTGAATACGATCCAAATCGTACAGCGCATATTGCTCTTCTTTGCTATGTAGATGGTGAGCGTCGTTATATTATCGCTCCTCAAAAAATTGAGGTTGGTGATGTATTATTTGCAGGCTCTAGTGCGCCTATTAAAGCGGGTAACGCACTTCCACTTCGTAATATTCCTATCGGTACAACAGTTCACTGTGTAGAGATGAAGCCAGGTAAAGGTGCTCAATTAGCGCGTTCTGCAGGTGCTTCAGTGCAACTTATCGCTAAAGAGGGTGAGTACTCTACATTACGTTTACGTTCTGGAGAAATTCGTAAAGTTCTTTCGGATTGTAAAGCAACGATTGGAACGGTAAGTAATGGTGAACACAGCCTACGTGTACTCGGTAAAGCTGGTGCAAAACGTTGGGCAGGAATTCGTCCGCAAACTCGTGGTGCAGCGATGAACCCGGTTGACCATCCACATGGTGGTGGTGAAGGCCGTACATCAGGTGGTAGACATCCAGTTACACCTTGGGGTCAGCCTACTAAGGGTTACAAAACACGTACTAACAAGCGTACTAGCAAGTACATTGTTCGTCGCCGTACTAAATAATTAAATCGAATAAAGGGTAAAATATGCCACGTTCTATAAAGAAAGGTCCATTTATCGATCATCATCTACAAAAGAAAGTAGATGAAGCAGTAGCGAATAATAATCGTCGTCCAATTAAGACTTGGTCACGTCGCTCGATGATCTTACCAGAAATGATTGGACTGACAATTGCCGTTCATAACGGAAAAATTCATGTGCCGATTTTAATCACTGAAAACATGATTGGTCACAAATTGGGTGAGTTTGCATTAACTCGTACATACCGCGGTCATGCTGCAGATAAAAAAGCACGTTAATAAGGAGATAAAACATGGAAAGTAGAGCAGTACATCGCCATGCGCGAATTTCTCCTCAGAAAGCGCGCTTAGTAGCAGATCAGGTACGTGGATTACCTGTTGATAAGGCACTTACCTTATTGCAATTTAGTGACAAAAAAGCAGCGGATCTTATTCTTAAAGTATTAGTTTCTTCAATGGAAAATGCAGAGAATAATTTCGGTGCAGATATCGACAACCTATTTGTGAAAACAATTATGGTTGATGAAGGTCCAATTTTAAAGAGAATGCGTGCGCGAGCTAAAGGCCGTGGAGACCGTATCCTTAAAAAGACCAGCCATATCACAGTCATTGTTGCTGAAGCATAATAGGAGTAAGTCAAAATGGGTCAAAAAGTAAATCCAACCGGTATACGCTTGGGGATCTCTAAAGACTGGAATTCACGTTGGTACGCGGATTCTAAGACTTTCCCTGAGTTCATTGAATCAGACTTTCGTGTACGAGAGTTTTTAAGAAAGAAATTAGCAGGAGCTGCTGTTTCTAAAATTCATATTAGTCGTCCTTCAAAGTCAGCGCAAGTTGTTATTCATACAGCTCGTCCTGGTGTTGTTATAGGGAAAAAAGGCGAAGATATCGAAGTATTGCGTAAAGAGCTTTCTGCAATCATGGGCTGCCCAGTTCATGTTTCTATTCAAGAAATCAGAAAGCCTGAATTAGATGCATATCTTGTTGCTGAAGGTATTGCGCAGCAATTAGAGCGTCGCGTGATGTTCCGAAGAGCGATGCGTCGTGCTGTAACTAATACTATGCGTTTAGGTGCAGAAGGTATCCGAGTCAATGTTTCAGGTCGTTTAAATGGTGCAGAAATTGCACGTGCAGAGTGGTATAGAGAAGGTCGAGTACCTTTACATACATTCCGTGCAGATATCGACTACGGTATCGCAGAAGCATTAACAACTTATGGGATTTTAGGTGTTAAAGTTTGGATCTATAAAGGTGAAGTATTTGATTACTTAGCTGTCGAAGAAGACCAAGCTGCGCCTAAAAAGAGAAATAGAAGAAGGAAAGGTGAGTAATCATGTTACAACCAAAACGTACTAAATTTAGAAAAATGCGTAAAGGTCGTAACCGTGGGGTTGCGGCAGCAGGCAATAAGGTTGATTTCGGTGAGTTTGGATTAAAATCAACAGAAAATGGACGCATCAATGCTCGTGAAATCGAAGCGGCGCGTCGTGCGATTACTCGTTACATTCGTCGTGGTGGTAAAGTTTACATTCGTGTGTTTCCTGATGTGCCAATTACTGGTAAACCATTAGAAGTTCGTATGGGTAGCGGTAAAGGTAATGTAGAGTACTGGGTAGCAAAAGTTCAACCAGGTCGTGTACTATTCGAAATCGAGGGTGTCACGGAAACTGTTGCTCGTGAAGCATTTAGGCTTGCTTCTGCAAAGCTATCTGTTAAAACAGCATTTGCTGAACGTACAGTTCTTTAATAGGGTGAGGTATTCATGAGTAAAGTATCTAAAGCAACTCAATTAAGAGACAAATCTGTTAATGAGTTAAAAGAAGAAAAGCTTCAATTGCAGCGTGGTTTATTTAACTTGCGCATGCAGAAAGCAACTGGTCAACTTGCTAAGTCCCACCAGTTTAATGAGTCTCGTAAACAGATTGCGAGAATTAACACAGTACTTGGTGAAAAAGAAGAGGGTGGTAAATAATGACTACTGCTAGTGAACAACAACATGCTCGTACTGTAATCGGTACAGTACTTTCTAATAAAAGTGATAAAACCATTACTGTTTATGTAGAAAGATTAGTAAAGCATCCTAAATATCAAAAATATGTTAAGCGCTCTACTAAATTCTATGCACATGATGAAGCTAATACATGTAACATCGGTGATATCGTTGAAATAAAACAAGTACGTCCAATTTCTAAGAAAAAAACTTGGGATTTGGTTCGTGTAGTTGAAGAGTCGAGAGGTTAATATGATTCAGACACAAACAGTTTTAGACGTAGCTGATAACTCTGGTGCACGTAAGGTTATGTGTATCAAAGTTCTTGGTGGCTCACATCGTCGATATGCAACCGTTGGAGATGTAATAAAAGTTTCTGTAAAAGAAGCAATTCCACGTGGACGTGCTAAAAAAGGTGATGTGTATAATGCAGTAGTAGTCAGAACTCGCAAGGGTGTAAGACGTCAAGATGGTTCTTTAATCAAATTTGATGGTAATGCTGCTGTTCTTCTTAATAATAACTTGGATCCAATCGGAACTCGTATCTTTGGCCCTGTAACTCGTGAGTTACGTGGTGATAAATTTATGAGAATTATTTCGCTTGCACCTGAAGTTATCTAAAGAGAGGGTATGAAAATGACTAAAATCCGTAAAGGTGATGAAGTTGTAGTTATCACAGGAACAAGTAAAGGGCATCGTGGTACCGTTCTAGAAGTTAAAGATGGTCGTGTAAAGGTTGCTGGTGCAAACAAAGTTACTAAGCATGTCAAACCTAATCCTCAATTAGGTGTTGAGGGTGGTAAGGTTGAGCAAGAGTCTTTTATCGATCTTTCGAATGTGATGATTTACAATCCAAAAAGCGGAAAGCAAGACAAAATCAAAATCGAACTTTCAGAAAAAACCATCGAAGATGGCAAAACGAAAGTTGTTAGAGAAAGAGTCTTTAAATCCACAAATAAAAAAGTTGGCTAGTTTTAGTAGTTCTGCTATTATAGCCAGCTCATTTTATAAATAATTACTGTGCCAAATAGGATGTATCGCAATAAAAGACATATCCGTTTGGCATTGAGGAATATCATGAAAGCAAGATTAAAACAGTATTATGATGAAGTCGTAGTACCTAAACTTATTGAAGAGTTTGGGTATACGAATCCTATGGAAGTTCCAAGAATCACGAAAATTTCATTAAATATGGGAGTTGGTGAGGCTGTATTGGATAAGAAAGTGATGGACAACGCTGTCGCCGAAATGACTGCTGTTTCAGGTCAAAAAGCGCAAGTTACACTATCACGTAAATCAGTAGCGGGCTTCAAGATTCGTGATGGCTGGCCAGTAGGTTGTCGTGTCACACTTCGTCGTACAACGATGTATGAGTTTTTAGATCGTTTAATTAATATCTCATTGCCGCGTGTAAGAGATTTTCGCGGTGTTAGTGCGCGTTCATTTGATGGTCGTGGTAACTATAACTTTGGTATTAAAGAACAGATCGTTTTCCCTGAAATCGAGTATGAAAAAGTTGATGCTGTCCGTGGTATGGATATTAGTATCGCCACTACCGCTAGAACTGATAAAGAGGCTAAGGCTCTTTTAAGTGCTTTCAACTTCCCATTTCGTAATTAATTATAAAGCAGGAAATTATGGCTAAAGTATCAATGGTTAATCGCGAAAAAAAGCGTGCTAAATTAGTTGAAAAGTATGCTGCAAAACGCGAAGAATTAAAAAAAGTAATCGTAAGTTTAGAGGCATCTGCTGAAGAAAAAGAAGCTGCAGTTGTAGCTCTTCAGAAGCTTCCAAGAGATTCTTCTCCATCTAGACGTCGTAGACGTTGTAGTATTACAGGTAGACCTCACGGAGTTTATCGTAAATTCGGTCTTGGTCGTAACAAGCTAAGAGAAATCACTATGCGTGGTGATATTCCAGGTCTAAGAAAATCTAGTTGGTAGGAGAATAATAAATGAGTATGCATGATCCGATTTCAGATATGCTTACACGCATTCGTAATGCGCAAGTATCTGAAAAAGTAAACGTTGAGATTCCTTTCTCAAATGTAAAAAAATCTATTGCTGATGTACTTCTTGAAGAAGGTTATATTGCAGGGATTGATACTTCAGGTGACAAAGTTTCAAATAAGAAACTTATTTTGACTTTGAAATATTTTCAAGGTAAGCCTGTAATCGCTCGCATTGAGCGCGTAAGTAAGCCAAGTTTGCGTGTTTATAAAGATAAACATAGCTTACCTCAAATTCTCGGTGGTCTTGGTATTGCAATTATTTCCACTTCACAAGGCATGATGACTGACCATAAAGCGAGATCTTTATCTCTTGGTGGTGAAGTTGTCTGTGTTGTAGCTTAATAAGGGGGCTAGTATGTCACGTGTAGCAAAACAGCTTATTACTATTCCTGCTGGTGTGGAAGTTACCATTTCTGGAAATAATGTAAAAGCAAAAGGTCCTAAAGGTGAACATAACTTACAGTTACATTCATCAGTGGCCGTGAAACAAGATGGTAGTGAGCTAGAAATTGTACCTGATTTAGTTCAAAGCAAAGGTAGCTATGCTATTGCTGGGACAATGCGTTCATTGCTGAATAATCTTATTGTGGGAGTTTCTCAGGGTTTTGAGAGAAAATTGATCCTCAATGGTGTTGGTTATAGAGCACAAGCTCAAGGTTCATCACTGAATCTTACTCTTGGTTTTTCTCATCCTATTGTTCATGCAATGCCAGAAGGCGTTACTTGTGAGACACCTACGCAAACAGAAGTTGTAATTAAAGGTGTTGATAAGCAAGTTGTTGGTCAAGTTGCTGCTAAAATTAGAGCATATAGACCACCAGAGCCTTATAAAGGTAAGGGTGTTCGCTATTCAGATGAAGTTATTTCATTGAAAGAAGTTAAGAAGAAATAGGTGAAAACGATGAAAAAAAGAGATGCAAGATACAGAAGAAGCTTAAAAGCTCGTATCAAAATGAGAGAGTTGAAAGTGGATCGTTTAACCGTTCATAGAACTCCAAGACATATCTATGCGCAAATTATTAGTGGTTCAGATAATAAAGTATTAGCGGTAAGCTCAACCTTGTTGTCAGATGTTAAGTCGCAGTTGAAAGGAACAGGTAATGTCGATGCGGCGGTAGCAGTTGGTAAAGATATCGCAGCTAAAGCTCAAGCGGCGGGTATTAAAAATGTTGCTTTTGACCGTTCTGGATTTAAATATCATGGCCGTGTTAAAGCTCTAGCCGATGCAGCTAGAGAAGCTGGATTAGAGTTTTAATTAGGAAGGAATTGAGATGACTACAAAAGTTGAAAATCAAAATGTCGCTGCTGCGAATGATGGTTACCAAGAAAAGTTAGTGACAGTGAATCGTGTTTCTAAAACTGTAAAAGGTGGTAGACAATTCGCATTTGCAGCGTTGACTGTTGTTGGCGATGGTAATGGTAAAATTGGTTACGGTTATGCAAAGGCCAAAGAGGTGCCTGCCGCAATTAAAAAATCAATTGAACAAGCAAAAAGAAATATTAAAAGTGTATCTTTGAATGGTGGTACTTTGCAGTACTCTGTGACAGGTACTCATAACGCAGCTCGTGTTTATATGCAACCAGCGTCCGAAGGTACTGGCGTAATTGCAGGTGGTGCAATGCGTGCTGTTTTCGAAGTTGCTGGAGTTAAGGATGTACTTGCTAAGTGCCAAAACTCTCGTAATCCTGTGAATGTTGTGCAGGCAACAATCAAAGGCTTAGCTTCTATGCAAACTCCTGAAGAGATTGCAGCTAAACGAGGCAAATCTCTAGAACAAATTAGAGGGTAATGTGATGTCACAGAAAACTTTAAAAGTTACATTAGTAAAAAGTACTAATAGTCGTTTACAGTCTCATCGTGATTGCGTTAAAGGTCTTGGATTAAGACGTTTACATCACACGGTTGAAGTCTTAAATACCCCAGAAAATATGGGGATGATTAACAAAGTAGCTTACTTACTAAAAGTTGAGCAGTAGGAATAAGGTATAATGATGAAATTAAATACATTAAAACCTGCATTCGGTAGTAAGTCGAATAAAAGACGTGTAGGTCGCGGTTGTGGGTCCGGTTTAGGAAAGACAGCTGGTCGTGGTCATAAAGGTCAACATTCAAGATCTGGTGGATACCATAAAGTAGGTTTTGAAGGTGGACAACAACCATTACAAAGAAGACTGCCTAAAGTAGGGTTCAATTCAAGAATAGGTCTTGTTACAGTTGAAGTTCCTTTATCGGCACTTAATAAGGTGGAAGGGAATGAAATTACATTTGCGTCACTTATTGACAGCAATTTAATTCCTGCCAAGTATAATCGTGCTAAAGTTATGCTTTCGGGTACAATTGATAAAGCAATTACCTTGAAAGGGATTCGTGCGACTAAGGGGGCTAAAGCGGCCATTGAGGCAGCTGGTGGCTCTGTAGAAGAGTAATTATGCAAAAAAATCAAATAGGTTCGACAAATATAGGTCGATTCTCAGGACTTTTGTCAAGACTATGGTTTTTAGTCTTGGCTTTAGTTGTTTATAGAATCGGTGTTTATATCACTCTTCCTGGCATTGATGCGGTGACATTATCTCAAGTGATGGAACAACAAGGCCAACAGGGTGGTATTTCTGCAATGATCAATCTTTTCTCTGGTGGTGCTTTTGAGAAGATGTCTGTATTTATGTTGGGTGTGATGCCTTATATAACAGCATCGATTGTGATACAGATGCTTTCGGTTGTCTACGCTCCTCTCGAGCAGCTTAAAAAAGAGGGAGAAGCTGGTCGCCGAAAAATGACTCAGTATACACGTTATCTAACCATTATTTTTGGTGTAGTCCAAGGTGTTGTGTATTCGATCGCTATTATGAATGGCGGTTTTGTAAATGCTGAGCTTGTTGTTATACCACCTGTTTTATTTGTGAGTCTGTCAACCTTAACCTTAGTCACAGGCACAATGTTTTTGGTTTGGTTGGGCGAACAGATTACTGAGCGTGGAATAGGTAATGGTATCTCGATGATCATTTTTGCGAGTATCTTAATGGGGATTCCTTCTTCGCTTGCGTTCCTATTTGAAACAGCGACCACTCAAGGTGGTGCAATGTGGTTATTGCTTGTTGTTTTGTTGCTTTTAGTATTAGCGGTAATATTTGTGATTGTCTTTATAGAAAGAGGTCAACGTCGTATTACTATTCAGTACGCAAGAAGACAGCAAGGTAGAATGATGTCTGTAGGAAATCAGACTAATCATTTGCCATTAAAACTCAATATGTCGGGAGTTATACCGGCAATATTCGGTTCGGCCTTCCTATCTTTTGTTTATACAATTAGTACAGGTTTAAGCAAAATCAATGTGCCAGAACTGACTGATGCGGATACAGGGCTTTGGGGGAGCTTTAGCTATTATGTATCCTTGACACTTAATAAGCTCGGATTTTACGGAGTTAAATACTTCTCGATTGGGCAACCAGCATATATGATTCTATTTGCTGCGTTGATTATCTTCTTCTGTTTCTTCTATACAGCACTTCAGTTTAACTCTAAAGAGACTGCTGAAAATTTAAAGAAAAATGGAGGTTTTATTCCAGGTATACGTCCTGGTATTCATACTTCGCAATATTTAGATCGTGTATTAACAAGAATCACTTTATGGGGTTCGTTGTATATTACAATTATCTGTTTATTGCCTGAGTTGTTTAATGGTATTAGCCCAGTTCAGATGTATTTTGGTGGTACTTCAATTCTTATCGCGGTGGTTGTTGTGATGGATTTAGTAACCCAAATTCAAGCATTATTAATGTCACAGCAATATGAGTCTTTAATGAAAAAAGCAAATATTAGTTCTGCGTTAAATGGTACCCCACCGAACTTTTGATAAAATTTTTTGGAGTAAGTTATGAAAGTAAGAGCGTCAGTCAAAAAAATATGTCGCAAATGTAAAATTGTTAAGCGTAATGGTGTAGTGAGAGTTATCTGTGAAGATGGTCGTCACAAGCAACGTCAAGGCTAATTATTTGTGTAAATTTTAATTATCATGTAGAATATTCTGCTTGATAGATTTTTAGGATAGGGTTTATATGGCACGTATAGCAGGTATTAATATACCAGTACAAAAGCATGTGATTATTTCACTGCAATCTATTTATGGTGTTGGTCCAACTCGCGCTAAAGCAATTTGTGAAGCGGCGGGTGTAGAGCCAACAACTAAAGTTAAAGAATTAACAGATGCTCAAATTGATGCACTCCGTGCACAAGTGGGTGAATATGTTGTTGAAGGTGATTTACGCCGTGAAGTTTCTTTGAGCATTAAACGTTTGATGGATCTCGGTTGCTATCGAGGAATTCGTCATCGTAGAAGTTTGCCTTTAAGAGGGCAACGTACAAAAACAAATGCACGTACTCGTAAGGGTCCGAGAAGACTTGTTAAATAATTCACTGGTTAAGGAAATTTAAAAATGGCAAAACCTTCAGTAAAAACGCGTAAGCGTGTTAGAAGAAGTGTTGTTGATGGCATTGCTCATGTTCAAGCCTCTTTCAATAACACTATTGTGACTATCTCAGATCGTCAAGGCAACGTTTTATCTTGGGCCACAGCAGGTGGTTCAGGTTTTCGTGGGTCAAGAAAATCAACTCCTTTTGCAGCACAAGTTGCAGCAGAAAGAGCGGGTACAGTTGCACAAGAATATGGACTTAAAAATTTAGATGTAAATGTTAGTGGTCCAGGTCCAGGTCGTGATTCTGCTGTGAGAGCTTTAAACGCTATTGGCTATAAAATCACTAGTATCTCTGATGTTACACCCATTCCTCACAATGGTTGTCGTCCGCCTAAAAAGCGTAGAGTGTAATTAAATTTTTAAGGAGTAGCAAAAGTCATGGCACGTTATATTGGCCCAAAATGTAAATTAGCGAGACGCGAAGGTGTTGATCTTCAACTTAAATCTGGCGCTCGTTCATTTGAATCAAAATGCAAACACGATAAAGCACCTGGACAGCATGGTTCAAAACCAGGTCGTACATCTGATTATGGTTTACAGCTTCGTGAAAAGCAAAAATTAAAAAGAATTTATGGATTGTTAGAAAAACAATTTCATCTTTACTATAAAGAAGCAGATAGACGCAAAGGTTCTACGGGTGAAAACCTTTTAGAAATCCTTGAATGTCGTTTGGATAATGTCGTTTATCGTATGGGGTTTGCAGCTACTCGTGCGGAAGCACGTCAATTAGTAAGCCATAACTCTATTTTAGTAAATGGTGAGAAAGTGAATATTCCTTCTTACCAGTTAAAAGTGGCTGATACAGTTTCTATTAGAGAACGCTCTAAGAAACAAGCAAGAATCGCATACGCGATGGAGCTTGCAGAAGCCAATGGTTTAGTTGACTGGGTTTCAGTTGATAAAACTAAAATGGAAGGCGAGTTTAAACGAATTCCAGAACGTTCGGATTTACCAGCAGATATTAACGAGTCATTAGTTGTAGAGTTGTACTCAAAATAATAAGCATATTGGTTTTATTTCGTTCTTTCTTATTATTTTAGATCAATCGGGTAAATACATATGGCTTTATATGAGTTGTTAACTCCACGTATTGTGGAAATAAAAACCGACGAAAATCACTTCTCTGAAATTTCGCTAGAGCCTCTTGAAAGGGGCTTTGCGCATACTTTAGGAAATGCTTTACGTCGTATTCTGCTATCTTCGATGCCAGGTGCAGCGATTACGGAATGTGAAATTGAAGGGGTTTCGAAAGAATACTCAGCAATTCCAGGAATGCATGAAGATGTTATTGATCTTCTTCAAAATTTAAAAGGTATTGCGATTATTCTTCATGATGCACCTGAGGCTTACATTACTCTTGAGAAGAAGAGTAAAGGCCCAGTTGTAGCAGGGGATTTAGAGTTACCTCACAATGTTGAAATTGTTAATCCTGAGCATGTAATTGCACACCTTACTTCAAGCGGTTCGCTAAAAATGCGTTTAAAAGTTGAAAGCGGAAGAGGTTATAGCACTGCTGCAAATCGTGAGATTGAAGCAGGAGAAAATTCTTCAATGGCACTTGGCTTGTTTAAATTAGATACAACGTTTAGCCCAGTTAATCGTGTTAGCTATCGTGTTGAAACAGCACGTGTTGAGCAACGGACTGACTTAGATAAACTTGTTATTGCATTGGAAACTAATGGTACATTAGAGCCTGAACAAGCTATTCGGAACGCGGCAACGATTCTTCATGAGCAATTGAGTGTATTCGTTGATCTTAAAGCTATGCCGGAAGAAGAGCCAGTAGAGGAAGAACCAGAATTTGAAATCGATCCTACGCTGTTAAGACCTGTTGATGATCTAGAATTGACTGTTCGTTCAGCTAACTGTCTAAAAGCAGAAAGCGTGTACTATATCGGTGATCTGATTCAAAAAACAGAAACAGAATTGCTTAAAACACCTAATCTAGGTAAAAAATCATTAACAGAGATTAAAGATGTGTTGGCGCAATATGGTCTTTCATTAGGTATGACCTTAGATAATTGGCCACCACCTAATCTAGATACAACTAAGCCACCAGCATAATTTTAATTAATTGAATAGGAAGTATTAAAATGCGTCATCGTAAAGCAGGTCGTGCATTTAGCCGCACGTCAGCACATAGAAAAGCTATGTTCAAAAATATGTCAGTATCTATTCTTGAACATGAAATTATCAAAACAACCTTACCAAAAGCAAAAGAGCTCCGCGGTGTGGTTGAACCATTAATTACTCTTGCAAAAGTTGATACCGTTGCGAATCGTCGTAAAGCTTTTGCAGAGTTGAGATCTCGTGAGATGGTTCAAAAACTTTTCGAAGTTTATGGACCATTATTTAAAGATCGTAAAGGTGGTTATCTTCGTATTATGAAATGTGGTTTCCGTCCTGGGGACAATGCTCCAATGGCATATATTGAGTTTGTAGAGCGACCAGCTAAACAAACTGAAGCTGATGCCAGCTAAACCATAACTCATTAATTAGCCGGTTATTTTTATAGCCGGCTTTTTTATTTACGGTGAATATATGCAATTCTATTTCTATCGCGATTCAGTTGTCCTTCCACGAAAACGACGCATTGTAACGATTGGTGCATTTGATGGTATACACCTTGGTCATCAAAAGCTTTTAGCAAAGGTCAATGAATTAAGTGATGAATTTAATGATGCGATTCGTACACTAGTTACCTTTGAACCTCTTCCACACGAATTTTTTTTAGGAACTGCAGCACCAGGTAGAGTAATGTCTTTGCGAGAGAAAATTACTTTTTTAAAAAAGCATAATTTGGTCGATGAGGTAATAATTCTGCCTTTTACTCATCATCTACGTGAGTTGACGCCTGAGCGCTTTATACAAGAATTTTTAGTAGATACTTTAGATATTCAAGCGATTGTTGTTGGTGATGATTTTCGTTTTGGCGCTAAAGCAAAGGGGTCTTATGTTGATCTCAAGACGGCTGCAATGAAATATGATTTCTCAGTTCATAAAGAGGACTATTATTATATTGGTGATGTTCGGGTCTCTTCAACAAGAGTTCGCGAGGCGCTTACAGATTCTGATTTTAATCAAGCAGAACTCTATCTTGGACGCCCATACACGATGTTAAGTCGTGTCGTTTATGGCAATCAGTTAGCGCGTACTTTGGGTACCGCAACGATTAATTTACCTCTCAGACGATCCAAGCCTCTTTTTACAGGTGTTTATAATGTATATGCTAGTCTTTGTAGTAGCGGTGAATGCTTTTGTGGTGTCGCGAATATTGGTTATCGACCAACAGTGAATGGCATAAAGCCGAATTTAGAAGTACACTTACATGATGTCGATCAGAATTTGTACGGCGAGTTTTTCAATGTACAATTTTTATCGAAATTAAGGGATGAAAAACGCTTTGATAGCCTTGATGCTCTTAAAGCACAGATTCAATCAGATACAATTGCTTCAAAAGATTATTTCAATCTTCTCAAGTAGGATATAAACGTGAATAAAATGAATAAAAATGAAGATAAGAATGATCATGTATATCGTGATTCATTAAATTTACCTGAAACAGATTTCCCGATGCGCGGGAACTTGCCCAAAAGAGAACCTGATTTTATTCAATATTGGGATAATATCGATCTTTATGCGAAGCAGCGTGAGATTTTTAAAGGGAAGCCAAAGTTCATTCTCCATGATGGTCCTCCATACGCTAACGGAGCTATCCATTTAGGACATGCTGTTAATAAGATTTTAAAAGATATTATTATCAAATCTCGTAGTCAGTTAGGTTTTGATTCGCCATATGTGGCGGGTTGGGACTGTCATGGTCTTCCCATTGAGCTCGTTGTCGAGAAAAAGTTTGGGAAAGTAGGTGAAAAACTTTCACCAGCTCAATTCCGTGAAAAATGTCGTGAATTTGCAGGATCGCAAGTGGCGATTCAGGCCGCGGGATTTAAACGTTTAGGGGTTCTTTCATATGAAGAAAAACCTTATTTAACGATGAATCAAGATACAGAAGCCGATATTGTGTTGGCGCTTAAAGAGATTGTTGCTAAAGGGCATTTAGAGAAAGGGGCAAGACCTGTTCATTGGTGCTTAGATTGTGGTTCTTCCCTTGCTGAAGCTGAAGTGGAATATGCCGATAAAGTTTCTTATAGTATTGATGTTGCTTTTCCTATCGTTGATAGTGTTGATCTGGCTAACCGCATAGATCACGAGGTCGCGGCGGATACCGCTGTTGTTATTTGGACAACAACTCCTTGGACATTACCAGGTAATGCGGCTGTTTCGGCGAATGCCGATTTTATTTATGCACTTGTAGAAAAAGATAATAAGCAATATTTAGTGGCTAAAGATCTTATTGAGGAGCTCGATAAAAATTGGGGAACCAAGTTAAAGCTTATTGCTGAGTTTGAAGGGAGCGCACTAGAAGGTGTACAACTCCGTCATCCTATTGAGGATAAAAATGTTCCATTAATTCTCGGAGATCATGTAACTTTAGATGCGGGTACTGGATTTGTACATACAGCACCGGCACATGGGGAAGAGGATTATGCTGTGGCTCTTAAATATGGTATTGAATTTGAGAATCCCGTTTTAGGGGATGGTAGCTATATTCAATCAGTGCCATTCTTTGGTGGTAAAAATATTCGTGGAATTGAGCCAGAGATGATTGAGTTCTTATCGGACAAAGGCATTTTAATTCATAGTGGTAAAATTAGTCACAGCTACGCTCATTGTTGGAGACATAAAACACCAACTATTTATCGTGCAACGCCGCAGTGGTTTATCAGTATGGATAAACAAGGACTTCGTAAAGAGGTACTAGATCAGATTGATAAAGTGCAGTTTATTCCAACATGGGGTAGAGAGCGTCTCTATGGAATGATTGAGGGGCGAGGTGATTGGTGTATTTCTCGACAACGTTATTGGGGGGTTCCAATTCCATTCTTCTTACATAAGGAGAGTGGAGAACTTCATCCAGAGACAGATAAACTAATGGAGGAAGTATCAAATCGTATTCGTAAAGATGGTTTAGAAGCATGGTTTGGTGCTACGGTTGAAGATTATCTTCCAGCATCTGAAGCCGCCAATTATCAGAAAAATACGGATACGTTGGATGTTTGGTTCGATTCAGGTACTACTCATTTTAGCGTCCTTGCTCGTCGTCCTGAATTAGCATATCCAGCGGATCTTTATCTTGAAGGATCTGACCAACATCGTGGTTGGTTTAACTCTTCAATTATCACGTCTGTGGCAATTAATGGTGTTGCACCTTATAAAGCATTATTGACTCATGGTTTTACGGTTGATGCTAATGGTCGTAAGATGTCTAAATCACTTGGTAATGGTATTGAGCCTGCTGATGTTATTGATAAAATGGGAGCAGATGTCCTTCGTTTATGGGTTTCATCAACCGATTATCGTGGTGATATCCCTGTATCGGATGAAATTTTAAAACGTACATCTGAAACGTATCGTCGTATACGTAACACAGTACGCTTCTTGTTAGCAAATACAAATGAGTTTGATCTTGAAAAAAATGGCGTTTCATTTGATGAAATGTTACCACTGGATCGTTGGATTGTTGCTCGTGCGTTAGAACTTCAGGAAGAAATTAAAGAAGCCTATTTGGAATATTCATTCCACAATGTTTATCAAAAACTTCAATACTTCTGTTCAATCGATTTAGGCAGCTTCTATCTTGATATTATTAAAGATCGTCAATATACGGCGGCAAAAGAATCGTTGGCACGGCGTTCAGCGCAAACAGCGCTCTATCATGTGCTAGAAGCGCTTATTCGCTGGATGGCACCAATTTTGACCTTTACCGCTGAAGAGGTTTGGTTAGCAATGAGAGAACGCGGTAATGAGCGTTTAGAATCTATTTATCTTTCAGAGTTCTATGATGGTTTAGTACCTTTAGATGCTAATAGTCCTTTTGATACAAATTATTGGAATCAATTATTAGAGATCCGTAGTGCTGCATCTAAACAAATTGAGCAGTTACGTATAGAAGGAAAAGTAGGTTCATCATTGCAAACACGTATTACGGTTTTTGCAAGTACTAATCTCCACAAAGAGATTGAGCGTTTAGATGATGAATTACGTTTTGTTCTACTCTCTTCATATGCAGATCTTAAACTACTATCTGAAAAAACAGCTGATCTTGATGTTCATGATTTAGGCGATGAGCAATTTGCCGTTGCGGTAGAGGTTCTTGGTGACGACTATAAAAAATGTGTTCGTTGTTGGCACCATCGTGAAGAAGTTGGCACACATCCTGCCCATCCAGAGTTATGTAATCGATGTATTGAAAATCTGACTCCAGAAGGTGAAGAGCGTCACTATGCATAGAAATGATTATTCAGCAAATCACTCCATCAGTATGATGTTTTGGTCTATTTTTGTAATCTGTGGTGTGATTCTTGATGTAATCACCAAAAACATTGCGGCAAATACCCTTTGTCGCAATGTTGCCAATGCAGGCTACTTTGAATATTGTCAGCGTTGGGATTGGATGAGTATTCCTGTGTTTAAAGGATTGAGTTGGACGCTTGCCTACAACGAGGGAGCGGCTTTTAGTTTTCTCGCTGATGAGGCAGGTTGGCAACGCTGGTTTTTTATTGGTATCACGTTGGTCATTGGCATTATTCTTTTTTTCTGGATTCGCCGTACAGCGACTGTGGAAAAGATGCTTCGCTTTGGATTGGCTTGTGTGCTTGTCGGTGCGATTGGAAATTTAATTGATCGAGTATTGCTCGGTCATGTAATTGACTTTATTCATGTGTATTATCGTGATTATCATTTTCCGGTTTTTAATGTTGCAGATATCTTTGTAACCACAGGGGTTGTATTTATTATCTTATCTTCACTTACTGAAAAAAAACGGAAAATAACCAATCAGTAATCATTTTAACGAATGATGGACAGTCTGATTAAATATATCAAAGGATAAATACGATGGCAGAAGAGAAATCGATGCTTGAGACAATTTTAGATCACAATCGTGAGTTTGTGGATTCTAAAGAATATGACAATCTATGTACGGATAAGTACCCGAACAAAGAGCTCGCAATTTTAACCTGTATGGATGCTCGGATCGTTGAATTATTGCCAAAGGCAATGGGACTCCGTAATGGTGATGCAAAAGTGATTAAAAACGCAGGAGCATTAATAACACATCCTTGGGGAGCGGTTATGCGTAGTTTACTAGTTGCCGCATTAGAATTTAATGTCAAAGAGATTATGGTAGTTGGGCATACTGATTGTGGTATGCGTGGATTTGATCCGGAGCACCTTCTTGACAAAGCACGTAAATTTGGAATCACAGATGCAACAATTACAACGCTTCGGAATGCCGGTATTGATTTAGATGGTTGGTTGCGTGGATTTGATAACGTTGCTGACAGTGTTCGGTATACGGTAGATAAAATTCGTAATCATCCACTCATGCCGGGACGCGTTGTTGTGCATGGGTTAGTGATTCACCCAACAACGGGCAAGTTACATACGGTTGTGAACGGCTATGTGGAGAATATTAACTTATTAGAAGAATCTCGTATGGAGATTTCTCAAGAGAAATAATTATTGTGAAAAAAATCTTTTTAGCAAATCCTCGCGGTTTTTGTGCTGGTGTTGATCGGGCGATTACTATTGTCGAGCGAGCGCTTGAGCTTTTTGGTGCTCCGATCTATGTTCGGCATGAAGTTGTTCATAATAAATATGTAGTTGATACACTTAAAGATGGCGGCGCAATCTTTGTAGATGAATTGAATGAAGTGCCGGATGGGAAAATTGTGATTTTCTCCGCACATGGTGTTTCTAAAGAGGTTCAAGAAGATGCGAAACGGCGAAATCTTGAGGTTTTTGATGCAACTTGTCCGTTAGTGACCAAAGTTCATTTAGAGGTTTTCCGTTTTGCAAAAGATGCAATGGATACGATCCTAATAGGGCATGCAGGGCATCCTGAGGTGATCGGAACAATGGGTCAATTTGATGAGAAGTTTGGTGGTAAAATTCATCTTATTGAAAATACTGACGACGTTGATAATTTAGAGGTGAAAGACCCTGCTAAAGTTGCCTATGTAACCCAGACAACATTGTCCTTAGATGATACTTCGCAAATCATTGATCGTTTACGGGCGCGCTTTCCGGAGATACAAGGGCCTAAGAAAAGTGATATCTGTTATGCGACTCAAAATCGTCAAGATGCGGTGAAAACATTGGCAGAGCAGTGTGATTTAATTTTGGTTGTTGGTTCAAAAAATAGCTCTAATTCTAATCGTCTTCGTGAACTTGCGGAGAAGGAGGGTGCTGAGAGTTATCTTATTGATCGAGCTGCAAATATTGATCCAAAATGGTTAGAGGGATATATCAATATCGGTGTAACAGCCGGGGCTTCAGCGCCTGATATTCTTGTTCGTGAAGTGATTGCTTATCTGCAAGATCAGGGATTTCAATTAGAAGGCGATATGCCAGGGTGCGAAGAAGACATTGTTTTCCCATTACCGAAATTATTACGCCCATCAGAATCTCAGAGTGATGAGTAATTTACGCTAACGATATTTTAATGGATAAAGAAAAGGCACTTATTAGAAGTGCCTTTTTGCAAACATATTTAAAATCTTATAGAAAAAGTGAAAATGCAGGATTATCATTTTCATCTTCAAACTCATAACCAATATCATCTAAAAATGATTGAAAAGAACCATCTTGAAGATCTCTCTCAGGAACCTGCATTCCGATCAATACTCGACCATAATCAGAACCATGATTGCGATAATGGAAGAGGCTAATATTCCAACGGCCTGCTAGGGTTGCTAAGAACTGCATGAGAGCACCTGGCCTTTCTGGAAATTCAAAGCGGAATAGACGTTCATCTTTGACATCTCCTTTGCCGCCGACCATATGGCGGATATGTAATTTTGCCATCTCATTTTCGCTAAGGTCAATAACCTCGAGTTGGTGTTGTCGAAGTTTGTTGAGAATCTCTTCTTTTTCTTGATCACCCTGAGATAATTGGAGTCCAACAAAGATGACGGCCTCTTTCGGATTGGAATAACGGTAGTTAAATTCCGTAATACTCCGCTTACCGATGATGGTAATAAAGTGATGGAAACTTCCAGGTGTTTCGGGAATTTTTACCGCAATAAGCGCTTCATTTCGTTCACCAAGTTCAGCGCGTTCAGCAACATGCCGAAGTCGATCAAAATTGATATTTGCGCCACTTAAAATGCCGGCAATATTTTTAAAGTCATGATCGGGATGAGCATGGATATATTTTTTTATCCCGGCAACACTTAAGGCTCCCGATGGCTCACTAAGTGCTCGAGTATTATTGAAGATATCTTTCATTGCAGCACAGAGTTCATCGGTGGATACAGTAACAATATCATCGACATATTGTTCGCATATTTCAAATGTACGCTTACCAACAAGTTTTACCGCCGTACCATCCGCAAAAGTCCCAACTTGTGAGAGTTTTACCCGCTCATGTGCTTGCATTGATGCTAACATCGAAGCTGATTCTTCGGGCTCAACTCCAATGATTTTACAATTAGGTGCGATAAATTTAACGTAGGCGGCAATACCGGCGATAAGGCCACCGCCGCCCACAGGGATAAAAATAACATCGAGATCAGGTTTTTGATCAAGTAGCTCTTTACCAATAGTCCCTTGCCCCGCGATAACAGCAAGATCATCGAAAGGGTGAATAAATGTTTTTCCTTCTCGTTCACAAAGTTCTCGTGCATGCTCAGATGCTTCATCAAAGTTATTACCAAATAGAATGACATTTGCACCCATTGCTTTGCAGGCATTGACTTTAAGTTCTGGTGCTGAAATCGGCATAACAATGGTGGTATCGATTCCCAAATGACGACCACTTAGAGCAACGCCTTGCGCATGATTCCCCGCTGATGCGCAAATCACGCCTTTTTCTTTTTCTATATTGCTTAATTGGAAAATTCTGTTAAAAGCCCCACGAATTTTAAATGAAAAAATCGGTTGTAAGTCTTCCCTCTTTAACCAAACATTACACTTGAGTTGCTGGCTGAGAAGCGAGAGATAGTCGAGTTGTGTATTTTTAGCGACATCATAGACGCGGGCAGATAAAATTTCCCGAATTAACGCGTTCATATGGGGTTAACCTTTTTATTGTTGTAACGATAAATAACTGAAATAAACAGAATGCCTCAGGTGCTATGAGTTATCAAGTATTTGTCATGATAATTCTTAAGAAATTTTCAGTAAGAAACTGTTTACTTATTGTAGTAGAGTATGTATGAAATTGACCAATTCACTGAGCAATTCGGAGTCATCTTTTGAGGAGCATTTATGATAGATAAATGTTGCAATCTCTGCTTGTCTCGATCGCTCTTGAATATTGAGTATATCCTGCTTTTTATTGAAAGCCTCTAGTGCATCTTGCGGAGCAATGATTGCACTAATACGCGTTGACTCTGGTTTTGAAGGTACATACATTTGAAAGTCAATTATTTCAAAAGAGATTTTAGCAATACTCTCCACTTCTACGACTTCGAAGAGTCGGCAGAGTGCTGAAACTACTGATTTTTTTTGTATCAATGAATGATCTATTAAAACCTTCTTTGTAAAATAGGGGCGGATAATTGTCGGGATGAAGTGCCAATTTTTGATAGGATCCTTGCGAATTTGAGTCGCAGATATAGAAAATAGCTTTCTAGGAGGATCCACTAATTTCACCTTAACGTTGAAAAGCGTTTCATAAAAGTCTTTATCTTGCGGTTCACTACTGAATATTATAGTTGGATGAATTTTTTTATCTGCAAGGGTTGCAAGTAGACGATCACTCCATGCTTCCCATCCATTTGGATATGAAGGGATTCCATCTTCATTAAAGCCATGAACGATAATTCCCGGTAGCCCTGTAAAAATCGATTCTGCCCATTTTACACGTATTTCTGCCGATGGTTCCGTTGTGAAGGCGCTCTCCTCATAGATTCTTTGATCACGTTTAGTATCGCTACAGACAAAGAGATGTAATTCATCCACGTGTTCTTTAGCATTTAAGATCATATTAATATGACCTTGATGAAGAGGATAAAACTTTCCAACAATTAATCCTGTGCTTTTCATTTTTTCCAATTTTTTATTTGTTATTAAATAAATAGTTTACTTATTTTGACAAAAATATTTTAAAATCTAGCTCATGCTATAATATATTACTGACAATGTTAACTGGAATAAGAACGACATACAATGATTACATCGATACTGACGGGAAGCTTTTTATGGACGGGGAGCGTTGTTGCGCTTCTGATTTACGCGCTCTTTATTTTAGCAGTATGCGTTAAAATTATTATGGATACAACAAGTGTTAGTAAGACGCTAGGCTATTTAGTATTGATTGTATTTTTACCGCTTTTTGGAGTAATTCTTTATCTCTCTTTGGGTGTAAATTATCGTAATAAAGCAATGTATGATAAAAAGCTTGAATATAATGGTGATTTAAAAGATGCCATTTATGAATATACCAAGCATATTGAACAAAATGCGGCAATGCTTGATAATCCTGTGCTTGATCAATTTACCCGCTTAGCCCATTCGGTGTCCACAGAAGATGTGCATTGGATGAGTTTGAACAATGATGTTAAATTGCTAAAAAATGGCGAAGGAAAATTCCCCGAAGTTTTAAAAGCAATTGCAGAAGCAAAAGAGACGATTCATCTTGAATACTATATTGTTCGTAATGATGTGATAGGAAATAAAATTAAGGATCTCTTAATTCAGAAAGCAAAAGAGGGCGTTAAAGTTCGTTTTATCTACGATGATTTCGGTAGTAAGCATATTCGGAAAGAGTTTGCGCAAGAGATGCGAGATGCTGGAATTGAGGTCTTTGCTTTCCGAAAATTACTTTTTATTTTTTGGGCTAACCGTGTTAATTATCGAAATCACCGAAAGATTATTGTGATTGATGGTCGCATCGGTTTTGTTGGAGGGATTAATATTGGTGATGATTATATTAATGAACCTAATAGTGGAAAGCCGATTCTTCGGGATATGCATGTTCGTTTAGAAGGGTATAGCTGTTATGCATTACAACATCTGTTTCTTTCTGACTGGAATTTCTGTGCGAAGCAAAAAGTTGAGCCTAATGCGGAGCTTTTCCCTTTGGACTTACGGGAGTCGACAGGCAAAACAGCTGTGCAAATTGTTGCAAGTGGTCCTGATTCAAAAGAACCTTTTATTATGAATTCCATTATGCAAGCAATTGCGCTGGCAGAAAAAGAGGTCTTAATTACGACACCGTACTTTATTCCGACTGAGCAGATTTTAACAATGCTTAAAATCGCGGCGCGTAGTCAGGTCAAAGTGAAGCTATTAGTACCGGAGAAAACCAACTCTTGGTTAGTGCGAATGGCGAGCCGAGCACTTTATTTAGATCTTCTAGAAGCGGGCGTAGAAATTTACCACTATCAAAAAGGTTTTATTCATGCGAAAACGAGTGTATATGATCGAAGTCTTGCAATGATTGGTACCGCGAATATGGATATTCGCAGCTTTGATTTAAACTTTGAAGTTAATGCTATTATGTATGATCAAGATTTTGCAGCAAAGATGACCGATCAGTTTTATGAAGATTTAAAAAATGCTGTACCAGTCACTTTAGATGCATGGCGAAAAAGACCGAAGTATAAAATTTTTGCAGATAAATTTGTCTATCTCGCATCTTCATTATTGTAAGAAAATATGTGAGCAAATTGAACTAGATTTTGTTAGGTGATCGATCTTGTTTTGCTAAAAACCGATCTAGGCTAGATCGGTTTTTTTAGTAAGCTGTGATTATTGGTGAGCTAGCGAATTGATAGTTGAAAACAGTTGTTGTTGCTTATCTTGATCAAATGAAATGAGAGAATTGTTCAATAAAAATAAAAGCGTTACAATCCCGCTATTCGGTTTAAATTCACCATTTTTGAGTGCATTTTCAACAGCTATTGGACTCATTTTGTAAAAAGCTTCTACCTCACCATCATTAATTTTAGGCTGAAAATCTGTGGACAATGGGAGATTGAACATATAGATGCATTCATTACGGAAGGTTTTATTAAAGTCTGTTAGATAATTAAATCTTCCCATAAATTGAAGATTCTTTGTTAAATCTAAAGAGATATTGGCCTCTTCAGCAGCTTCTCGTTTTGCCGTCATGAAAGGTTCTTCGCCAAAGCTTAGTCCGCCGGCAGCTAAGTTATCTAGCTTATGTGGTTCAATGGCTTTGAGTTTTGATCGACGTGCTATCCAAAGCGCTTGAATTTGGTTATTCTCAATTTGATAGCCATTAATGTGGATACCATAGACCCGCAAACCTAAGATCGGGGCAACTCCACGCTCAATAGTAAAAAGTACCTTTTCTTTATTAAGATCGGCATTTGGCTCGTATACGCCATAAGCCTCATCTCGCCAATTATGAATGAAGCCAGAATGAAGCAGATAGTAAGAGAGCTCTGCAATTTGTTTATTTCGTTCTTCAAAAGAATCGATTGTGAAACGTTCAGAAAAATGGATCCCTTTTTTTGTGATGATAAAGATCTTTGGGAAACGTTCAAGATAATCGAGGTGCTCAAAATGAACCCATCCTATTGGGAATTCTCTGAAGTAGAGAGGTAAATAGGATGGATAATCTGGTGGCGGTAAATGCCGAAATAATAATTCAAACATTAATATTAATGACCAGAGCGCAGTGTATTAGTTAGGTCGACCGCTAGTTGGCTAGTAATACGCTTAAGCGCAATATTATATGCATTAACACCGCCTTCTGCATTATAGGTCAATGAAGGTTCAGACTCTCTAAAGCTAAATGTTTTTATAATCTTATTGGTATTGTTATTGACTAAACGAGCCTGGATATTTAAAACAATATGACTTTGGTTATTGTCATCAAAATATTGACGCATTTGCAAAATAGACATATCCAAGCGATAAGCAGTTGCAATATTATTAGGTGCCATAATGACAAATTGGAAGATATTCCGTGCATCTAAGTCTTGTGTAATAGCTGCTTGTATAAGATTTGCTGGTGGTGCTGCCCAATCACTTAAGGTGAAGCTTTCAATCTCATTTGGTGATCGGCTATAAAACATATCGGTTGAGAGTTGGCCTACCGTACGCACTTGAGAAATCATCAATGAAGGCATCTTATATCCTGTATTTGAAATTATAGGATTAGCATCTGTTGTTAAGATATAGCTTTTTTTAGCAGGTGCTGATGAACAGCCCGCGATGATTATTGGAAGCATCAAAAGTAAGACAAATTTTTTTAAATTTTTCATTGGAAATCCTTAAAAATTAATAGCTTAAATAGAATTATATCCGGTGGTTTTTCTATTCGCCAGGACCAGGTTTTTGTTTTGGTTTCCCAAGAATAATAGCATTCGGTTTCGCTTCAAGCTCTTGCATTAAGAGAGAGAAGTTATAGAGTGCATTTTCTAAAATAGGAAAGATATTTTGAACGCTACCATTTGCTTCTTCTCCAAAGCTTCCCCAAGTATTTAGCGTTGATTTTGCAGTGTCTAAAGTTTGATTAACATTGACGGTTAACCCTTCTAGCTGGGCTGATGAATTCTTCAGATGACCGGCAAATTCATAGAACGCTTTAGCTGCTTCTTTTATTTGAGGTTGAATTGAATCGATTGTTGTTGTGGCTTTTTCTGTCAAGACATCAATTTTAGTACCTGCTTTTGCAAGATCCTCAGTAAAAATATTGGTATTGCTTAAAATATTACTGAAGTTATCAATATTTTGAGTGGTTAAAATTGACCCCATCTTTGTAGAAAGCTCTGTCAATGAATGGGTAATATTATCAAGTGCTTCATCAAGACGTCTTGAGAGCGATGGTCCATTTTTAATGGTTGGAATGGGGTCTATCTCTGATGGTAATAGATCTTCGGCATTTGGTGTTCCGCCTGTTAAGCCGACATTAACAATGCCGGTAATACCACGGCTAACCAGTACCGCAGTAGTATCTTTTTTAATGGGTGTTCCAACATCGATATTGAGATAGATTGTCACATAACGGGGATCATGTTCATTGAGTTCAATAGAACCGACTTTTCCGACGGTTACCCCTTGATAATCAATGGGTGAATTAGGGGATAGCCCAGCAACACTCTCGGTTGTAACGACTTTGTATTCATTGGTGTTAACCTTTTCAAAGCCATTAGTTAACCAGAGAACAAGGGCGATAAGGCAGGCGATTGAACCTAAGACAAATGCCCCAACGACAGTATAATTAAATTTGTGTTCCATATGCCTCTCCAACTGCTCGGCCACGAGGGCCTTGGAAATAATGTTGAATTAAAGGATTGTTATTTTTAACAAGCTCTGCGATAGGCTCGTAAGCAATTAATGTTTTATTACCTAAGAATGCAACCTTATCGCTAGTTGCCCAAATTGAATCTAGATCATGAGTGACCATTAAAATAGTTAAGTTTAGTGACTCTTTTAATTGACACATGAGTTGATCAAACTCACTTGCAGATACAGGGTCAAGTCCGGCAGTAGGTTCATCAAGGACTAAAAGTTCAGGATCAAGTGCTAAAGCTCGAGCTAAACTTGCGCGCTTGATCATTCCACCGGAAAGATCTTTTGGTAAGAGATTCGCTGCTTGTGGCTTTAAACCCGACAAAGTTAATTTTAACATTGCGACTTCTTCCATATCTTTTTTACTCAACTTTGTATGTTCTTGAAGTGGAACCATGATATTTTCGAGAACGGTGAGCGAACTAAAGAGTGCACCGCTTTGGAAGAGCATTCCAAAGGTTTGGCGGAGCTTTTGTTTCTCTTTATGAGATGCCCCCCAGATGGGTTTATCTAACAGATAGATTTGCCCTTTGGTGGGTGGTTGTAACATAACAATTGTTCGAAGAAGAGTCGTCTTACCTGATCCCGAACCACCGACAAGTGCTACCATTTCTCCTTTTTCAACAGTCATATTAAGGTCTTCATGTACTACATGAGTCCCGAAACTGTTGTATACATGCTCGACACGAATAATCGCATTATCTTTGGGCATTGTTTGCTCAGGTATATTAGAAGGTGCTAACTGGCTCATTTTCTCCTCCCTATTATAGTCCGACATTTCGCATTAAAATTGAGAAAAGTGCCACAATGATAATGACGAAGAAAATTGATTGTACGACAGCTTTTGTCGTCTGTTGACCAACGCTATCAGCACCGCCAGAGACTTGAAAGCCTTGGTAGCAGCCAATAAGTGTAATGACTACGGCAAATACAGGTGCTTGTACTAATCCAACCATCAAAGAACGCCAGGTAACTGAATTAGGAAATGCTTGGATAAATTCACCAAATGAGATATCAAGGTAAAAATTTGCTAAAACCATACTACCAAATACAGCCATAATATCTGCAAAGAGGGTAAGTACCGGCAGAGAAACCGCGAGAGCAAACATCTTTGGTAGCACTAATTGATTAAAGCGGTTCAACCCAATCGTTTCAAGCGCATCAACCTCTTCGTTGACCACCATTGTGCCTATTTGTGCTGCGTAGGCCGCACCTGTTCGACCGGCGATGATGATCGCTGTAAGGAGCGGTCCTAAAACTCGTAAAACAGCAACAGCAGTAAAATCAACGATATAAATGCTTGCACCAAACATCTGTAAGAGATCTCCTGCTTGATAAGCGATTACTGCACCGATAAGAAAGTTCAGCAAGCCGACAATCCCTAATGCTTTGACACCAGCAGATTGAATATTTGACCAAAATGCATTCCAGCGGATTGTCCATGGGGTGAAGATTTTTTGAATAGCAATAATAGAGACTTCACCCAAAAAATTGAGGAATTCTTGTAGTCCATCAAAAGTCTGAAAAACACGTTTACCGATACGAGTCGTTAAAAATTCTCGTTTTTGAGGTGCCTCTTTCTGAACGCCAGCTTCATCAATACGTTCTTTTATAAACAGGAAAAGATCGATCTGTTTTTTCTCGAAGCCTTTATAATTGATCTTTTTTTGTTCGGGAATTGCTTTGAGAGCAATATAAAGCTCCTGACAGCCAATAGTATCGAGATCTGTTAATTGCGAACCATCAACTGTCACACTATCTGCCGTAATTGATTGAGACTTAAATTGATCAGCTGCTCGCTGGATAGAATGGAGATTGGCTAGTGTCCATGCTCCATCTATCACTATGGTATTCTTATCAAGTTTTATCATAACTGTTTGAATTCGCTTATATAAGGTCGAAAATCAATTAAAAATACGATTATCGAGGATTTAATTTTCGCCAATGTCCAGGATCTTGTTGGGCACCCTCTTGTTGCCAAATCCCTAGCCTTTTTTCTTTAGCAATCTTCTCTGCTTCTTGATATTGAGGCTCTTTATTGAAGCGTTTATAGACCGTTGCTTCTCCTTGTTTAACCATCTCTAATCCTACATCTTTATCATTCACAAGAATTTGCGATACATATCGACCATATTGATCAATATCTTTAATTCGAAGAGTAATGGTATCATTTTTTATTGTTGGTAAAAGTTTAATTAGCGCATCTTTTGACCGATAACCCCATGGTTTTTGACTTAATTCTGGTGCATCAATACCCCAAATCCGAATACGTATATCTTTTGCTCCATAGTTTGAGCAGTCGGCATTTATTGTATCACCATCGGCGATATGTAGGAGTTGACAAATATACTCATTTCCTTGAGTGATTGAGATATTTTGTTGTACAGGAGTAGTGTTACGCGTGATGTGTTCTTTAGGAATAAAATAGGAAACTCCTAAAATAACTATAAAAATAATTCCCACAACAATTCGCCCTTTACGGGTTTTGGTGAATTGAGAAATGAGATTTTTGATATAGGGGCTAAATGTTTTTCGTGAGTTATACGCCATATGTAATCATCAAACGGTTAAAAGTGAAGGGAAGAGAAGAAAAATTATTTGCATGCAGATAAATGCAAATAATCCAGCAATGACATCATCAATCATGATGCCAAAGCCGCCGCCAACTTTCTCATCGACGGGCTTGATCGGCCAAGGTTTTAATACATCAAAGAAGCGAAAGAGGCAAAAACCGATTAAGGCGGGTAAGATTCCAACGGGAGCTGCGATCATGGTAATCCAAAATCCCACAAACTCATCCCACACAATACCACCATGGTCATGTATCCCTAACTCATCGCTAGCTTTTTGACAGATAATGATGCCGATAGCAAAAGCAATGGTAATAACGACGAGATAGGATAGTGCTGATAAATGGCCGAGTAATAGATACCAAATAACAAGGCCTGCTATTGTTCCCGCTGTGCCCGGAGCGACGGGGGACATGCCTGAACCAAAACCAGATGCTAAAAATTGCCAAGGCGTTTTAATTGTAATCTTTGGATCCATTCTAATTATATCCTTGAGTATTGGGATGAATAGGGGAAAGGTTACTTATTTGAAGTAGTGTTGACGGATAAATTGGAGTTCAGCAATCGATTCTCGAATATCATCAAGTGCTTTATGGGTATTCTTTTTCTCATAGCTTTGAGGGTTGTGATACCAGCGTTTAACTACTTCTTTGAAGGAGCTGACATCAATGTTGCGGTAATGACAAAACTGGTCGAGTTTTGGCATATATTTTTTGAGAAATCGACGATCAGTGCCGATACTATTTCCGCATAAGGGAGATTTACCAAAAGGAATCCATTTTTGTGCAAATTCAACTGTCTGTTCCATTGCATCATTCAAGGATACTGTGCTCTCTTGAACTCGGATTACTAATCCTGATTCACTATGTGTTTTTTGGCACCAATCATCCATCAAGTCAAGAATGCTTGCAGGTTGAGAAATAGCAATGGTCGGTCCTTCCGCTAAGATGTTAAGATCTTTGTCGGTCACAATAGAAGCAATTTCAATAATGTGATGAATCTCTTCATCAAGGCCTGTCATTTCAAGATCAATCCAAAGAAGATTACAATCATTTTGCATCATTATTTTTACTCATTTAAAGATTCATAAGCCTTTCATTTTCGCATAAATGGTGGGAAATTTCATGTGTTATGACAAATGAATGGGATATGATAAAACTTCATTTACTAAAATTGAAACTGATCAGTTAGCAATGCAATGACTTATCGTTATAATGGATTTATTTTTTATTTGATATTTTTGGACTTATTATGCAAAACAATGCTCTATCTGAGGTAGCTCATCCCAGTTCGAATTATAAGAAGACGCAAAGCATTCTATTAGGGAGTAGGGTGCCTTATTGGGCAAGTACTGAATTGTCCGAAGCTCAATATGATATTTCTATTAAAGAAATTTTGGCGATAGCTTGGCGCTATGTTAATGGTTTTAAGCTTAATTACTTTTTGGGTCAATTAATCTATTGGGCGGTATCAACGGCGACTTATATGGGAATGTCGATTATGATGACTTTTCTAAGTTTCGTATTTGTATTGATCGCTGCCGGTGGAAATTTTGATCAAGGTTTTAATGATCCTGATTCAGGATTAGTTTTTTTTGTCATTATCTATGTCACACAGTTTATTTTTCAATTGATCGTGATGATCCCTTTAAATATTTTGGCATCAGGATTAGGTGTGCTGAGTATTAAATGGCGTAATAACCTGAATAATGATGTTGTTGGGGATATCTTTAGCCCCTTTAAACGCTTTGGAACCTTAGTCTTACTGCAATTTATGTTAATTGTAGGGACGTTGATTGGTTTAATGTTTTTTATAATTCCGGGAATTTACTTCATAGTTGCGACACTTTTTTCAACTTGGCTAGCACTTGTTTATCCGGAGTTAACCGCATGGCAATCGCTAAAATTATCGATAAAATTAGTTAACCAACATTTTTTTAAGATCTTAGGTCTACTGTTATTACTATTAGGTATTAGCTTAGTAATAGTTACTCCGATGGTGCTTATTCTTATCTATTTTGCATCGATTAATCTTGCATTAATGTTTTTTTCTTTTTTGCTATTGATCCCTGTGATGATTATGATCGCTATTTGGTTAATGCCTTTTATGGCACTATCATTAGCATCTGTTTTTCAAAAAATGATTGAGATGCCATCAAGCAAAAGTCATTATTTGTAGAGGTTCTTGAAATATGCATTACTGATTAATGATCTATATTTTTGAATGTATAAGAGCCACGATTTTTAGTAATCGTGGTTTTTATTGTTTTTAATAATATTTATTTCAGAGATTCAGGAATAATCCAATAGTTATTTGGGTTATTATGTCGCATAAATTCTTTGAATTCACGCGAATTATAGGCATCTACGATTGCTTTTGCCCACTTTTTATCACGATTTTCTGATCGAATCACTACTTGCAAATAGAGATCATCTAATAGGGTCTCTTGCGCTAATACTCTGCTTGGATCAAGCTTTCCCAGCCACACAATACTTCCTGGGATTACGGCAAAATCAGCATCATCTAATACTCGTGGAATAAGACTTGAGTCCATCTCTTTGATCTTGAGTTGATAAGGATTGGCAACAATATCGTTTTTAGTCGCTTTCATGAGGTTCGTATTGGGCTTTAATGTAATTCAACCAACTTTTTGTAAAAGTCCATAAGCTCGAGCGGCGTTAGATGCATCTTGAGGAATGAGAATGGTCATTCCATTTTGAATATCTTTTAGCGCACTATGATGATTGGAAAAAATGGCCGCAGGCACAGTTGGAATTTTTTGAATGGCGATTAAATTACTTCCGCGCTGTTTGTTAAAGACTTTCATATAGCCGTTATGCTGAGAGACAACCGCATCAACAGCATTTTCTGTCATTGCAATATTTGCTTCAAGAAGTGCAGTGAAGTTTACGTGTTTTATGGTATAGCCCTGTTTTTCGAGAATAGGAACAATTGCCATATCAAAAAGCTCATCATAAGGCCCTGGGGAAACTCCCATAGTGATGGTTTTATCATCTATTTTTTGTGAGCAACCAACAATCAAAGAGGCGCTCATAAGTGTGGCAACAATTAATAATAAAAAACGCTTCATTGGATATCTCTCTATTTAATTATTTTAAAACATATATGTTTAGTTTTCATGTAATTAAGTTAGTATACAGAGCTAATGAAAAACAGCAATTTTTTCTGATTTTCCTTACGAATTATTTGAAAGATTTTAGGCATATAAAAATCCCTCAAAGTGATGTTTAGCTTAGAGGGATATTTTGGAAAGGGAGATTTAAATATGTTTTATGAAGGTTTAACCACGAATAAAGACGATTTCACCTGTTATATCGTTTGGTTTATAAGCATAACCTTCAAGGTTAAACTTTTTAAGATCTTGAAGGTCTGTGATGCCATTCTCACTTGCAAAACGGGCCATGAGACCACGAGCTTTTTTAGCATAAACACCAATGACTTTATATTCTCCATTACTGAAGTCTTTAAAGATAGGTGTGACTACTCGCGCTTTAAGGTTTTCGGTTTTAACTGCTTTAAAGTATTCATTAGATGCTAGGTTGATTACCACCTTTGCGTCAAGTTCATCAATGCGCGTATTGAGATAGTCGGTAATAATATTCCCCCAAAAATCATAGAGATTTTTTCCGCGTTCTGTCGGCAATGCAGTTCCCATCTCTAAACGATATGGAGCAATAAGCTCAAGTGGTCTCACAGCACCATAAAGCCCTGATAGAATTGCAAGATGCTTATTGAGGAATTTAATCTCTTTTTCAGGAAGATTGTAGGCAGAAAGTCCTTGGTAAACATCGCCATTAAAAAGATAGATTGCAGGCTTTGCATTTTGTGAGGTGAATGGTGTTTCATACTCTCTGAATCGCTCTACATTCAGTTCTGCAATTCGCTCAGAAACTTTCATTAAATTTTGTAAGTCTTCGGCATTATAGGTGCGAAGAACTTCAATGAGCTTTTTTGATTCCGCTAAAAGTGCTGGTTCTTCTAAACTAGGAATTGGTGGCGGTGTATGCTCATCGAGCATCTTTGCAGGTGAAAGTAGATAAAGCATAAAGTAGTCCCCTTAATAATTGTTTCGCTGAGTTTTCAAAACGATATTATGCGATAACATTGAAAAAACGTTAATACCTATATAGTTTTATAAAAAAAATGATAGAAGCACAAGATTGTTCATGAAAGATTCTTCATGTTATTCGATTGAATATAGATTATTGCTGGCGAATCTTTGCTATTTTCTTTTGGTATTGATCAATTTGAGTTTCTCTTTTTGCTAAAAATAGGAAGAAAAGGGTGGCGACAATATAAGCAATAATAGTACTGACAAAAAGATCTATCGGGAAATGCATGCCGAGTCTTAATCGACTAATCATCATTAGTCCCGCCCATATTGTAATAATGCTGATATAGAGCTTGCGCTTTGGATCTTGTTCGCGGGTTAAAAAACCGGCAATAATAAATGCCCAGATAGCTGCAAAAATAGTATGTCCTGATGGGAAGGAATATCCGGTCTCTTTTTGCCAATGTTGTTTAAGCCAGGGTGGTGTGATAGATTCTTCAGAAACTGCCTCTTCGATAATGTTGCCTCTTACTTTACGATTATAATCGTAGAAATTTTCAAGATTTGGATCTTTCTCAGCGATATAACTCATATATGGGCGAGGCTCTTCCCACGTATATTTAATTCCACTTTTGATAATTTGTGTTGCGCCTTGTAATAGCAATACGCTTAAAAAAATTAATACCCAATGGTGTTGTAATAGCTTACAGCGCATGCTTAACCAAATTGCTAAAACAATTGTGGTGATCAGTGCATAAAAAGGTGCGGTGCCTGTTTGTGTTATTAGATAAAGAATAAAATCGATAAATGTGTAGTCTTGCGTTGACTGCCATTGCCAATGCAAGCCCCATGTAGCAATGGGAATCGCGAGTAAAAGTAGGAATATGATTGTTAAAGTTTTAAAGACTGTTTGGAAAGGGGCAATTTTGCTCATATTATTTAAGTAATTCTTATAGTTATAGAGTGATAGAGAACTGTGGATCTCTTAATTATACCAAAATAGGGGATATATTCAGGTATGGTACTGGCTATGTTTCACACGCTAATTATCAGATAATAATTTTATTTAAAGTAACGCAGTTCAAAAAGTTGATCTAATGTCTTGGCAACGCCATCTTCAATATTGGTTGCGATAATACGATCTGGGAATTTTTCTTTGAGTGGATCAATAGCATTGCCCATTACAAAAGGATTTCCAACAAGGGCAAGTAACTCTATATCATTGAGTTGATCACCAAATGCAACACAATGTTTAGGATCAATATTCAGTTTTTCAAGCACTTTTTGGGCGCCAACTGATTTGTTTATACCTTTGGGCATAACTTCTAAATAAGTTGCTGATGATGTAGAAATTGACGCCTCATCAAAATGGTCATAAGCGATATTTAGATAATGTGTTAGTTCGTTATCCGGGATAACAAAAAGCGCTTTTGTAACAGCCTCATTTACCCAATCGTGATGAGGATCTAGAATTGTAAAACGTTCGCCAGGGCATGTATGGTGATGCGCCGAACCGTCATGAGTATAAATTACATTATTATGATAAAAAATTGGTGGATACTGGTGTTTTTCTGAAAAATGGAAGACCTGCTTTAATACTTTTTTAGGTAGCAGTGCTTCAAAAATAACACGGTCTTGTTGGAAGTCAAAGACACGGGCACCATTATAATTGATGATGTAATCCGTACCATTAATGGCTTTAACAAATGGAAGTGCGCCAGCAAAACTCCGCCCAGTACTAAAAATAATTTGAATCCCTTTATGATTAAGCGTTGTTAATATATCAGTTAATGCAGGAGAGAGAGAATTCTGGCAGTTAAGACTAGTTCCATCAAGATCTAAAAAAAGTGCTTTAAGTGACATAATACCGACCTTTATTATGGTGGAGTTAAATGGTGTCTGTGAATGAAATAAACATGTTTTTCATTCTACAATGTTCGAGAGTTTGGAAAAAGGTAAAACTTTATTGTGTAACCCCTCTATTTTGTAGTTATATTTATCAGACTGTAAAAGTGAAAGTTATTTCTCTAATATATGTTAAATAGATTATAATTACTGAATGATGTACCTGAATGATTCAGGGGCTATGGTAAAATAGAGATGGTTTTCGTTTAGTGAAGTACTATAACAACCAATAAATATTCATGAATCTGATAATAATTAATAAGTGAGAATGACAATGGCAAAAATGCAATCCCTCCAAGACCCATTTCTGAATCTGCTACGTAAAGAGCGTGTCCCTGTATCGATTTTCTTGATTAATGGTATTAAATTACAAGGCCAAATTGAATCATTTGACCAATTTGTAATTTTGTTGCGCTCCAATGTGAGCCAAATGATCTATAAACATGCAGTTTCAACAATTGTGCCAGCACGTAACATTAATTTAGCAACAGATAGCGCGGATGATGAGCTAAACTCAGAAGCTTAAATAATTGATGTAATTTGTTATAACCATATTTAATTTGTGCTGATATAAAAGGTGTCTATACGCCATAATGAGTCTTATTGTCGAAGAAGTTTCGCTCGATATTGATCGTGCTGTTATTGTTTCATTAGAGATGCCGGAGAGTGAGCCGGGAGATTTAGCGGAATTTAAAGAACTTGTGACCTCTGCGGGAGTCGAAATTGTTACGTGTATTACTGGCACGAGGCATACGCCGCATCATAAGTATTATTTGGGAACAGGCAAAGCGGATGAAGTCCGGTTAGCTGTGGAACAATTTGAAGCGAATGTTGTGTTAGTAAATCATGATTTAACACCGAGTCAAAATCGAAATTTAGAGAGCTTATGTGGTGTACGAGTAGTCGATCGTACGGGGCTTATTCTCGATATCTTTGCGCAGCGGGCGCAAACATTTGAAGGGAAGTTACAGGTTGAATTAGCACAATTGATTCGGCTTTCGACACGATTAGTGCGAAAACATGGCAATATGGAGCAGCAACGAGGCGGTGCAGTAGGGCTTCGAGGTCCTGGTGAAACTCGATTGGAGATGGATCGCCGCGTAATTAGCGATCGTATTCGTCAGCTCAAAAAACGCTTAGAATCTGTTGAGAAAATGCGGCACCAAGGACGCATTGCCCGAGAGCGCAATGAAGTTCCGACAATTGCATTAGTCGGTTATACCAATGCGGGGAAATCATCACTATTTAATCGATTAACGAATGCCAATGTATATGTTCAAGACCAGCTTTTTGCCACGCTTGATCCAACTCATAGAGGGATTGAGATAGAGCATGTGGGGCGATTAGTGTTAGCAGATACAGTAGGATTTATCTCTAAATTACCGCATGATCTTGTTGAGGCTTTTAAATCGACGCTCCAAGAAGCAGTAGAAGCAGATCTACTTTTAGAGGTAATCGATGTAGCGGATAAAGAACGAGATTTAAAAATCAGAGAAGTCGAAGAAGTTTTAAAGCAGATCGGCGCAGATAACGTTCCTCGTTTAAAAGTTTTTAACAAAATTGATTTAAATCCTGAAATTAAGCCTCATGTTATTAAAGATGAAGCAGGATTGGCAGAAGCAGTTTGGGTATCTGTTATTGATAATCAAGGTATTGAGTTTCTATTATCAGCAGTTGCAGGTTACTTTCAAAAAAATCATCTGGAGATGCGCGTTGTTTTGCCACCGAATGCGGGCAAGATACGTGCAGAGCTCTATGCATTAGATGCGGTAAAATCTGAAACATTTAGTGAGACAGGGGATTTTGTATTAGAGCTCTATCTTGCGCGTTATCGTTTAATGCGTCTATTAAAGGAAATGCCGGTGGCGAAACCTTATTTCGAAGAATATCTATAGGTGCAAAAATAATTAAAAATTGGTATCTTGTCGAGTTGAAACTGCAAAATTTCGGTAAGATCTGAAGTCAAAGGGATTAAATGAAGAGAGATAGCTTAGAGATGGCTTGGCAAGAGCCGAAAGATCGCCAAGATCAATCATCGGGGAATAATGATAAAAAATCTCCACGCTCCAATAATGGAGCAGGACCCGATTTAGATGAATTATTTAAAAAATTAGGTGGTGCTTTCCGCGGTAAAAATGGACACCTTCAGCATGGTGGTTTTGGAAAATATATTGCTCTCGGCGGTGCTGTTCTTCTGTGTGGCTGGTTAGCAACAGGGTTTTATACAATTGATGCCGGACAAAAAGGCGTTGAGCTTCTTTTAGGACAATATCATGCAACCAAAGACCCGGGTCTTCGCTGGCGTTTTCCAAGTCCTATCGGGGATCATCGTATCATCGATATCCAACGCCGTTTTTCACAAAAAATTGGTTCTATTGCGCAGGGTAATCGTCGTGCAGCCATGCTTACTAAAGATGAAAATCTTGTGGATGTAAGTGTTGAAGTTCAATATCAAATTAATAATGATGACCCATCGCAATATTGGTTTACTTCTGTGGATCCTGATAAAACGCTCAAAGAAGTTGTTGATAGTGCTACGCGTGAACGTGTGGGGCAAACATCTTTAGATGACATACTTACCGATGGGCGTGAGCAGTTGATGCAAGAAGTGAAAGAACTTGCACAAAGTATTTTGGATAACTATGAAATTGGCTTAGTGATTACTAATGTCAACCTCGAAGATGCACAAGCACCGGCGGCGGTTCAAGATGCATTCTCGGATGCAATTCGTGCGCGTGAAGATGAGCAGAGCCGTATTAACCAAGCAAATGCCTATCAGAGTAAAGTGCATGAAGAAGCACGCGGAGAAGCTGAGCGTATCTTAAGAGAAGCAGAAGCATACCGTGAAAGTAAAATGGCTCAAGCGCGAGGGGAAGCAGAGCGTTTTAATCGACTCTATAAAGCGTATAAAGTATCGCCTGAAGTAACGCGTGAACGACTCTATCTTGAGAATATGGAAACGGTTCTTCAAAATAGTAATAAGCTCTATATGGGGTCAGAAAGTAATAATTTGATGATGTTACCACTCGATAATATTATGGGGAATAAATCATCACAAAAGAGCACTGATTCTAGTAAAAGTGTAGTTGAAAAATTACCCGTAGTTCAGAAAAAAGTAGATGCTATACAAAGTACTACGCCCACTATTCAGGTAACACCTGTGAATAGTAACGATACGAGAAATCGTACGCGTCTAACCCGATAATTGAGAGAGGAAAAGAAGAATATGAGAGTTTTAACGCGTATTGTTTTACCGCTAATTATTATCGCGATTGTTATCTTAACGAGTTCACTTGTTGTGGTAAAAGAGTGGGAGAAAGGACTTCAACTTCGTTTTGGACGTATCGTCTCTATCTATGATGAGCCCGGTGTCTATTTTAAAATCCCATTTATTGATAATGTACGTATTTTTGATGGTCGCATTCAAACACTCGATACACCGCCTGAACCATTTTTAACGTCAGAGAAGAAAAACTTAATCGTTGATACATTTATCAAATGGCGTGTCGTTGATCCTGAAGTTTATTATCAAAAAGTATCGGGAAATCCTGGGATTTTTAATCGTCTATTCGAACCAATTGTCAAAAATAACTTTAGAGCGGCTTTTGGTAAGCGTGATGTGCAGACTGTTGTTGGCGGTAATGTTGCATCTAAAAGTGCAAAATATGGAGATAGTTCAAAGGTTGTCGTCGTGGATAAACCAAGTGATGCATTATCGCTTGATCCCAAAACACTTGAAGAGATTCACGCAGAAGATGTCGATTTAGTGATTCGTAGTAAAGAGAATGTGATACCGGTGATTGCGGGACAAGAAATTGATCTTAATAATACAGTCCGCCAAGAAATTGAAAAAACAATTTTAGTTGCGCTTTCCGTGGAAGCAAAAGAGTACGGTGTGGAGATTATCGATGTGCGCATTAATGGTGTAGAGCTTCCAGATGATGTAACAGATAATGTCTTTAATCGTATGAGAACTGAGCGTGAGCGTGTTGCGACAGAATTACGATCGAAAGGGGAAGCTGCATATATTGAAAAAGTTGCAGAAGCCGATAGTAATCGTGTAATTTTATTAGCAACAGCGTATGAAGAAGCGGAAAAAATTCGTGGTGAAGGAGATGCTGAAGCAGCTACTATTTATGGGGAAGCGTTTGGCCAAGATCCGGATTTTTACTCATTTTATCGTAGTCTTGAAGCCTACAAAAATGCGTTTCAAAATGATGGGGATCTCCTAATTCTTGATCCTGATAGTGATTTCTTTAAGCACTTTCAGCAGAAAAGTAATTAAAAAACAATAAGTTGTAAATTAAGGCGCTAGTCGCCTTATTCTTTTTTTTTAAGAGGATAAAATTTGATGGGTAATAATGTTGTTATTATCGGGACACAATGGGGTGATGAAGGAAAAGGAAAAATAGTTGACCTTTTAACCGATAAAGCCGTTGCCGTTGTACGTTTTCAGGGTGGTCACAATGCAGGGCACACACTAGTCATTAACGGAGAGAAGACGGTACTTCGCTTGATTCCATCAGGAATTTTGCGTGAACATGTTACCTGTTATATCGGTAATGGTGTGGTACTTTCGCCAGAAGCATTACTTTCTGAGATGGATGAGTTGCTAAATCGTGGGATTAATGTTGACCAGCGTCTTAAGATTTCTGAAGCTTGCCCATTAGTGATGCCATATCATGTGGCAATTGATCAAGCGCGTGAAGAGAAATTAGGAAAAGATAAGATTGGCACTACGGGGCGCGGTATTGGTCCAACTTATGAAGATAAAGTGGCTCGTCGAGCGGTACGTGTTGCAGATCTCTTCTATCCAGAAACATTCCGGAAAAAGCTCGAAAGTGTGATGGAATATCATAACTTTGTATTGCAAAATTATCTTGGCAAAGAGCCGATGTCTGTTGATAAAGTTTATAACGACACGATGGAGTTTGCGAAACGCATTCTTCCACTCGTAGCAGATGTCTCTTACGAATTGAAAGTACTTCGTGATAAAGGCGCAAATGTGATGTTTGAAGGGGCACAAGGAACATTCCTTGATATTGACCACGGGACATATCCATTTGTGACATCAAGTAATACCTCTGCAGGTGGAGCGGCGACAGGGACAGGTGTGGGCCCTTTAGCACTTGATTACGTGCTTGGTATTGTTAAAGCATATGTTACCCGCGTTGGCTCAGGCCCATTCCCAACAGAGCTAACATGCGAAATAGGACAAGGTTTAGCAAAACGTGGACATGAATTTGGTTCTGTGACAGGTCGTGCTCGCCGCTGTGGCTGGTTTGATGCTCCTGTTTTAAGACGCTCAATTGATATTAACAGTTTATCAGGATTCTGTTTGACGAAGCTTGATGTGCTTGATGGCATGGATGAGGTGAAGATCTGTACAAGTTATAACCTAGATGGTGAAGTGGTTGATTATCCTCCATATGGGGCAGAGAACTTTGGCCGTTGTGAGCCTATTTATGAAACTATGCCTGGTTGGAAAGAGAGTACCGTTGGGATTATGTCGTTTGATGCACTTCCCGTTGCGGCTCAAAACTATATCAAGCGTCTTGAGGAACTACTAAAAGTGCCAGTTGATATTATCTCTACTGGACCTGATCGTAATGAAACATTAGTGTTGAGAGACCCGTTTGAAATTTAAGGTGGCAAAATGAATGTGAATGCATTCAAAGCCTATGATATTCGTGGTGAATTTCCCACAGAGATTAATCAAGACCTAGCTTACAAGCTAGGTTTTGCCTTTGTGGAAGAATATAAGGCAGAGAAAGTTGTTGTTGGTCGTGATATTCGTCTAAGTAGTCTGCCCTTATTTACTGCTTTAACCGGTGGAATTATTGCAGCTGGGGCAGATGTTATTGATTTGGGTATCTGTGGTACAGAAGAGGTCTACTTTAATACAGTTGCTTATAATGCAGATGGTGGGATTATGATTACTGCGAGTCATAATCCCAAGCATCACAATGGCTTTAAAATGGTCGGTAAAGGGGCAGAACCCATTAGCTATGAAATGGGTATAGAAGTACTTCAAAGTCGAATATTATCTTATCCAGAAAATCTAGATGCTTATCAATCTGGAAGTATTCGGCAAGTTGATAATCGGGCGGCGTATATTCAAAAACTTCTTAGCTTTGCTCCTCGATTATTGCAGAAATCAGATTTATCAACTCAGAAACCTTTGATAATTGTATGCAATAGCGGGAATGGGTGTGCGGGAATTATTGTCGATCGATTAGAACAGATTCTAAAAAAATCGGTGACTCTTATTAAAGTTCATCATGAGCCTGACGGTGAATTCCCCAATGGCGTACCTAACCCGTTATTATCTGATCGTCGAGAAGATACAAAACAGGCGGTTTTACAGAGTCAAGCTGATTTTGGTGTTGCTTGGGATGGTGATTTTGATCGTTGTTTTTTCTTTGATGAAAAGGGCGAATTTATTGATAGTTCATATATCATTGGATTAATGGCGAAAGAAATGCTTCATATCTCACCCCATTCAACAATTGTGATTGATACTCGGCAGACGTTAAATAGTGAATCAGTTGTTAAAAATGCGGGAGGGCGATTAGTAATCTCTGCAGGAGGGCATTCTTTGATGAAGCAAACAATGCGAAATGAAAATGCTATTTATGGCGGTGAAATGAGCGCGCATCATTACTTTAAAGAGTTCAGCTATTGTGACTCTGGAATGATTCCTTTACTGCTGATGATTGATCTGTTGCAAAATGAAACAAAATCTTTAGGTCAATTAGTTGAAGATGCTAGAAATCATTATCCTTGTAGTGGAGAGCTTAACTATCTTGTGAGAAATTCTGATGTGGTGATGAAGCATCTTTCTAAATTATTTCAATCACGAGCGATTGCAGAGGATTATTTAGATGGTTTAAGTATTCGTTTACCGAAGGCACGAATTAATGTACGCGCATCGAATACGGAACGATATTTGCGCATCAATATTGAAACTGAAGATGATCGTGATTTGGTCACAATTTTACAAAAAGAGATTGAATGCGCATTAGAACCTTTTTTGTTGATGCTCTAATTGAGCAATTGCCGCATTATTTGTAGAGAGAAATGGTATTTGAGTGAAGCCATTTCTCTTTTTTATTGTTAATCCAAAAACTATGGGAGAAGTTTGAAAAGGATATATGCAATAAAAATTGCCAAGACTGTGGGGAACAATGCACCAATAATCGGTGGGAAACCTGATAATAGGATAAAGTGCCCGAGCATTTGCGTAGTGAGATAAATGATCAATCCTAAAATAACGCCAATGAGAATACGTTCACCGATTCCTTGGCGACGTTGTTGTGCGAAAACGAGCGGTGCAGCGATAAGAATCATTGAGATATTTGTGGCAGGATTAAAAATTTTGCTCCAAAAAGCTAAGCGATACTCACTGCTATCGAGATTGTTTTCTTCTAAGTAGTCAATAAAACGCCATAAACTGCTGCTAGAGAGATATTCAGGATCACTTACTAAAGCGACGAGTGCTGATTGATCAATATGTGTTGAGAGTACTAGATCTTTTAGTTTTTTTGTTTTAATACCATCGCGTGTAAATATAGTTTCAGTCAATGTTGGCATTACCCATTGATCATTTTTCAATCCCATTTCTGGGGACCTAATTAACTTATGTAGTACTTGTCCTTTAGGTTGATAGATCGTAATATTTTTGAGCGTGCGGTTTTCAAGATAGCGAACTTCAATAATATTGCCGGAATCAACAGCCCAAAATCCTTTGCCAGAACTATCTTTGTGACTGACAATCATGGCCGCATCATGTGTCGGCGGTACAACATATTCGCCTAATAAAAAAACGCAAATACTTAGTAGAATAGTTGTAAATACAGCACCTTTGAGTGTTCGGGATTTACTAAATCCTGCCGTTCTAATAGCGGTTAATTCATTGTGACTTGCAAGTTGGCCTAATCCCAAAAGGGTGCCTAAAAGCAAGGCCATTGGGAATATCCTATAAATACGAGCAGGCATATCATAGAGTAAATATAACATCATCTCTGATAATTTATACCCTTCATCTCCAATATCTTGTAATTCATTTAAAAAAGTAAAAAAAGATTCAATGATTATTAGTAATAATAAGCAGAACAATGAAAAAAATAACGATGTAACAAAGGTATATCGATCAATTTTAAGCATAATAAATTCTCATGTACCTATATTATAGGTTTTTGTTGTAACGCCGATATATAAAAAAGGCAACAATAAACATTGTTAGATGAATCCACCAGATACCTAAATCTGGATTAACTTTGCCATTTTTTATCCAAGCTAATCCCATTCCTATAAAATTAAAATAGAAAACATAGAAAATAACACCTACTATTAGTTTATTATATCGACTTTGTCTTGGTCTAGAGTGGGAAAGCGCGGGGATTATTAATATCAATAAAAATATTGATATTGGACCAGAAAGGCGTCTTTGCAATTCTTGTTTATAGAAAAATAGGGGGTTTGTAAAAACATCTTTTGCACTCCAAGCTATTGCTCTTGGCCAGGATGCAGTCTGATCACTGTCTAATTTAATTCTCAGGTGTTCAAAATGTGTTATCTCTGAATACTTGTTATTGGTAGTTGTTCTAGATCCATCTTTTAAAATTACAAATCGAGTATTATTTTCATCAATTTCTTGCATCCCATTACTTGCAAGAGTTACGACAGTGTTAGAGTTATCTTTATTGTTATTTTTAATAAAAATATTTTTTAGATAACCAGTATCTGGATCAATCGATTGTACATAAACAATTAATTTTCCTTGTGAAAATTTTTGAAATACTCCCGGTTTTAATATTGTTAATTGTGCTTCTTCTCGAGCTTTTTTTAATATAACCTCTTGAATTTGCGCAACTTCAGGCACTATCCAAAAATTTAGAACAAAGACTAAAATGCTTAAAGGAACTCCAATTTGAGCTAAAATTTTATAAAGATTTTTGACAGGCATCCCTAATGCATAGAATGCGGTCATTTCACTATCTTTGTAGAGCCGACCAAAAGCAAGAATAGAGGCTAATAAAAAACATAGAGGAAGTAATTCCGTGATAAAGCGAATTATTTGCAGTCCTAAAAGTGATAGGACGGCAGATTGCGAAAGCGTACCATTAATCACCTGATTGAGATAAAAAGCTAATCTCTGTACAAGTAAAATTGATATTAATACCAAGAGTACGGCGGCAAATGTCGCAAGAATCTCTTTTCGAATATAGTGATTAATGAGCTTCATTCAATCTCCCGCTTTATCTAAGCTTTTGTATCATCAATAACAGCACGTTCTTCATAGAATTGTTTGTAATATTGATCAAAAGTGCCAGCATCGATGTGATCGCGAATCTGTTGCATATGCCATAAGAAGTAATGAAGATTATGAATACTTGCAAGATGCGCGCCAAGAAGCTCTTTTGTCCGAATTAGATGACGTAAATATGAACGACTGAAATTTTGACAAGTATAGCAAGTACAGGTTTCATCAAGTGGACGAGTATCGAGGTTGTATCGCGCATTTTTGATGC
Organism: Ignatzschineria sp. 22MB058224; assembly: GCF_058188435.1. Lineage (NCBI taxonomy): Bacteria > Pseudomonadati > Pseudomonadota > Gammaproteobacteria > Cardiobacteriales > Ignatzschineriaceae > Ignatzschineria > Ignatzschineria sp. 22MB058224. The sequence goes on along the minus strand of NZ_CP187366.1, from coordinate 1,394,938 downwards.
GGATGTCACCAAAACGGGTAAAAAGATGGCCATTACGTGCATTGCGTGTTGGAATTACGCAGTCGAACATATCTACTCCGCGCTTAACACCTTCGATTAGATCTTCCGGTTTCCCTACGCCCATAAGATAGCGAGGTTTATCTTCAGGCATTTTAGGATCTAAAAACTCTAAAATACGGTCACGTTCCTCTTTAGGTTCTCCGACCGCTAATCCACCAATAGCATAGCCATTGAAATTAATCGCTTGAAGTGCATCTAAAGATTGTTCGCGGAGATCTTCAAACATACTTCCTTGCACGATACCAAATAGCGCATTGGGATTTTCTCCATTTACAAACGCCTCTTTGGAGCGTTTTGCCCAGCGCATTGAAAGTTCCATCGATTTTTTAGCTTCCTCATAGGTGGCAGGGAAAGGTGTACATTCATCAAATGCCATCACAATATCAGAGCCTAATATGCGCTGAATCGCCATCGATTTTTCAGGATCTAAAAAGAGCTTTTCTCCATTAAATGGGGAGCGGAAAGTAACCCCTTTTTCTTCAATTTTACGGAGCTCTGCGAGTGAAAAAACCTGAAATCCTCCAGAATCAGTAAGAATGGGCTTATCCCATTGCATAAAATCATGAAGATCGCCATGTGCGCTAATAACATCAAGTCCTGGGCGGAGCCAAAGGTGGAAGGTATTCCCCAAGATTATTTGGGCATTCATCTCTTTTAGGTTATTCGGCGTAACACCTTTTACTGTTGCAATCGTGCCAACAGGCATAAAGATGGGGGTCTCAATTGTTCCCCGATCAAAAGTAATTCGTCCGCGACGCGCAGTGCCATCTTTCTTGAGCAATTCAAATTTCATTGTTTACTTATTATTCCAAATTTTAAATGGTATTATTTTACCTTTAAACGACAAAAAATGCAGAGTTTCCTTTCTGCCGCTATGATCTAACTAATGAGAGAATGCGTTTGAGGGATCCAACAAAGAGAGATAGAGTTTATGGTTGAAGTACGTTTTTATGTTTTACCGACAAGTAATGAAGCGGCTCGCGAGAAATTATTGCTTAAACTTCTTGAAAAGGCGTATCAAGCTAAGGAACCTGCTTATTTTTATTCTGACAATCGAATGATGATCGAGACATTAGATCGTAAATTATGGGAAATCCCTGGCGTTGATTTTTTACCTCACGCCATTATTGAAGATGAAGAGGATATTACAGAATTCGATTTCATCTATCTTGCTGATAAAATTTGGCCGATTGAAAATCGCTCTTTGCTCTTGAATATTCATCCTATTGTGCCGGAAGAGGTTAAGACAGGGATGTTTAATCGCGTATTTGAGGTGATCACTCAGGATCCGCAAGTCTTAGAGGAGAGTCGTAATCGTTATAAGCTCTATCGTTCCTTAGGTTTTGAGATCAAAACACATAAGCTGTGAGTATAGCTATTGGGGACTATTACTCTCAATCATCTCTTTCGCGTGTTCAAAAGTTGCATCGGTGAGTTTTACGCCGCCAAGCATACGGGCGATTTCTTGAATGCGTCCATCACTATCAAGTTCGCGAATCGTTGTGGTTGTGCTATTTTCATTTTTAGTCTTTGCAACAACGAAATGATGATGTCCAAAGCTTGCAACTTGCGGTAAATGAGTAACACAGAAGACTTGACGGCCGATACTTAATTCTTGTAAATGACGACCGATAATCTCTGCCACAGCACCACCAACTCCGGTATCGACTTCATCAAAGATTAGTGTTGGTAAAGATGAGCGCATGCTGAGGATTACCGATATCGCTAAACTGATACGTGCCAGCTCCCCTCCGGAAGCAACTTTCCCAAGAGGCTGTAAAGGTTGTCCGGGATTTGCAGATACGCAAAACTCTACGGCTTCATTCCCATAAGGATGGTAAGGAACATTGGGTGAAAGATTAACGGCAAAGTTCCCACCTTCCATTGCTAAACCTTGCATTGATTCTGTAATCTTAATATTGAGTTCATCAATTGCATCAAGACGTTTTTGTGTAATTTCATCAGCCATTTTTTGCCAGCATTGTTTCATCTGGTCAATTTTCTGTTCAAGTTCAAAGATCTCTTCTTCTGAGACATCTTGCGAACGCAATTCTGTTTCAAGCTCTTGTTGTTTTTGGAGTAGATTGAGAGGGTCAATGCGATGTTTGCGAGCAAGGCTATTAAGCTCTTGCATGCGTGATTCAATCTGACGGAGCTCCTCTTGATCAAAGCCTTCATGATCCATCTTCGCATTGAGTTCATTTTCAGATTCACTGCATAAGATCAATGCATTATTGACCATCTCTTTAATGTCTTTAATGCTGGGATCGAAGTTCTCAATCGTTTGTAATGATTGTTCAAGCTGCGCTAGCCGGCGTGTAATGCCATGCTCATCATCACTTAAATAGTGAATAGCTTCTTCAAGTGCAGCGATACGTAATTCAAAGTTATTAAGATGGTCAAATCGCTCGTTAATTGTCTCCCACTCACCTTCTTGTGGTTTGATATTGGTAAATTCTGCAAGTTGAAACTTGAGGAAGTTAATACGATCTTGAGTGCTCTCATCACGATTTTTGAGTTCGTTGAGTGTTGCTTCAAGATCTTGCATTTCACGGGTAAAGGTTGCAAGTTCATTTACTTCTTCTAAACAGCCTGCATATTGATCTACCAAATGGCGTTGTGCATTAGCGCGAGTCAGTGATTGATGAGCATGTTGCCCATGAATATCTACTAAACGCTCTCCTAAGCCTTTCAGGGCATGAAGTGGCATTGCACGTCCGTTGATAAATCCGCGTGTGCGTCCATTACTAGAAATTACTCGGCGCATGATACACAGGTCATCATCAAAGCCGATGGAATTTTCTGTCAACCATGCTTTGGCCCGAGGAATTTTAGAGATATCAAAGGTCGCAATAACTTCTCCTTGCTCTTCACCTTGATAGATCATTGAACCCTCAGCTTTTCCTCCAAGAACGATCGAAAGAGCATCGACTGTAAGTGATTTTCCTGCACCCGTTTCCCCACTAATCACAGTGAGATTTGGGGCAAAATCAAGTTGCATCTCATCAATAATGGCAAAGTTTTTTACATAGAGATCGATCAGCATAGGTGTAAAGGCTCTTAGGTCGTATAAATTGTAGAATTAATATTATAAATCGTCTTTAATCATTGGAATAATAGTATCAAGATCAAGTGGGCTTTTATAGACTGTCCCTTGCCATTCTAAAACAGGGATAAACCAACCATATTGTTCAATTAAACAGTCATCTTCGCTAATATCGATGTAACGGAACTCAATCGCTTCGGCGTTGAGTCGATCTTCAACCGTTTCACATAGTTGGCAGTCGAGAGTGCCGTAGAGAATTAGACTTGATTCATTGTTTTGCATGATTGTTCCATCCATCATTTAATTATTTCTGTAGTTTACTCAATTGCTGTAAAAACGACAATTTTATAATCTCCGAGAAAAATCGTTGAATATTTTATAGTTTTGGTGTTATTGCCGTTAAGAATAACTCTCCAATAAGCTCTACTAATGTTTGGGTGACAATGACGGCTGCAACTAATGTACTAATTTCAGTTGGAAGAGCAAAAACAAACGGTAAGACTGCTAAGGAATTACGGGTACCTGTGCTGTAAATTAGTGTGCGAATCATGGGGATGGGGAGTTTTACTATTCTTCCAATAAAATAGCTGACAATAAAGCTGAGCGCCATAAAACTCGCGTAGAGAGGAATTAGTGTTAGTAAATAGTTTCGATTATCAACGATCAGTTCAATCTGTGTTGTCACAATTAAGAAAAGTACAATTGCCATAAAAGGAACTGGAAGCCAAGCACTTAAATCATGAATTCTGGCAGATAAGTGATTTTTACTGGCAAGCCATTGCAATAACATCGCGAGGATGAAAGGAATTAAAATCATTGTCATGAAAGCATGAACAAATGGCTTAATAGAGACAATTTCCATGATCCCTTTACCAATAAATGCCCATAGGTAGAAAGGTAATAAAATCATCTGTGTAATAAAGAGAAGCGGCGTTGCACTTAGCATTAATCGAGCATCACCTTTTCCGAGTTTTGTAAAGACGACAACATAATCAATACAGGGCGTTAGAAGCACAAGTAAAATCCCAATTTTGAGTATCATCGGGGGTGAGAAAATGAAGAGAAGTAGTGCGATAATAATCGGGATAGCAATATAGTTGAGTACTAACAAAAGAATAAAAAAGCGACGATGTTGAAAGCTCGATTGAATCTCCCAAAAAGGAATTTGTGCAAACATTCCGAACATTAATATCCCTAATGATGGAGTAATAATACTTTCTAAAAGGGGCTTTGTTGGTTGGTTGATAAGCCCAATCATGATGGCGAAAATAATCGTTATAAAATAGATAGTGGCTTGTTTTTCTTCTATGAATTTGAGCATTTGCTAGAGCTATCTCTTGAGATTTATGGAAAATTAGAGCATAACATCCCTTGATAATCACTCAAAGATAGCAGTTGTAAAATAAATGGGAACATTCAACTTTCCAATCCTTGTTGCGTTATAATTATGAGCATTCATTTCAAAAATTTAATTGATGTCTCAAGATAGATTGAGGGCATTCAATAAACAATCATTGAGGAGAGTTATTGGTGATGTCAGGGCAAAAGAATGATTATCTAGCACATGCTAAAGAAGTATTAGCCATTGAAGCCGATGCAGTTTTAAAGCTCCAGTCAGAAATTGATGAAAATTTCCTGAAGATATGTGAAATACTCAAAGCATGTAAAGGTCGGGTAGTGGTGACCGGGATGGGTAAATCTGGACATGTTGGTAATAAAATTGCTGCGACCATGGCAAGTACTGGTACACCTTCTTTTTTCGTTCATCCAGCAGAAGCAAGTCATGGGGATTTAGGAATGTTGACCGAGCAAGATATTGTGCTTGCGCTTTCGAATTCCGGTGAAACTGATGAAATTATTGCGATTTTACCCATTATTGCACGCCGAAATATTCCATTGATTGCGATGACAGGGAATGATCAATCAACATTAGCGCGTTCGGCAAACTTTCATCTACTTGTAAAAGTGGAAAAGGAAGCGTGCCCACTTAATTTAGCACCAACGGCAAGTACTACCGCAGCATTAGCAATGGGGGATGCGTTAGCGGTCACGCTTTTAGAGATGCGCGGATTTACTTCTGAAGATTTTGCATTTTCTCATCCTGGTGGGAAGTTGGGTCGTCGGCTTTTACTTCGTGTGTCCGATATTATGGCACCTTTCGAAGAGCTGGCGGCGCTTCCAGAGAATAGCGCTCTAACGGATACATTACTTGCAATGACCCAAAAGCCTTTGGGCGTTTCTGTTGCAGTTGATTCTGCCCAAAATCTTATTGGTGTCTTTACGGAAGGGGATCTTCGGCGCTCGCTGATGACAGGTCGTGATATTCATGATCTGACATTAGGTGACTGTATGACACGAACTCCTTTTGTTATTGCCCCTGATGCCTTAGCCGTAGATGCTGTTCATCTCATGGAAACAAAGAAAATTACGGCGCTCCCGGTAGTTGAATCTGGTAAAGTTATTGGCGTGATTAATATGCATCATCTGTTACAAGCACGAGTGATTTAAGGGCTTTGTGATGAAACTTAATCCTGAACAAGCAAGTGCTGTCCATCATATTCATACGCCGCTTCTCGTTTTGGCAGGGGCGGGTTCAGGAAAGACACGTGTTATCACGGAAAAAATAAAGCATCTCGTGGGGAAAGAATTTTACGATCCACGATCCATTTTTGCTGTTACCTTTACCAATAAAGCCGCCCGCGAGATGTCGGATCGTCTTATTCAAACAATTGGCAAAGAGAAGGGACGAAAGGTGCGCGTCTCCACCTTTCATACTTTGGGGTTATCGATTCTTAAAAAGCATGGTCAGTTACTTGGATTGCGAAAAGGTTTTTCCATATACGATCAAAAAGATGCATTTCAATTGATGGAATCGTTAACGGAAGGCGATAGTGAGGCTATTCGTTTTGCGCTTGATCGCATATCATCATGGAAGAATGATTTACGCTCGATCGAATCATTACAACACGTGGTGACAGATGAATTTGAATTAGGATTGATCGATCTATATGAGCGTTATCAAGCGCAGCTTCTTTCCTACAACGCGATCGATTTTGATGATCTAATTTTAATGCCATTGAAATTGTTACAGGATTTCCCTGATGTTAGGTATTATTGGCAAAAAGAGATTCGTTATCTTTTAGTGGATGAGTATCAAGATACTAATCTGTGTCAATATGAATTAGTCAAGCTTTTGATCGGGAAACAACATCATTTAACAGTTGTTGGGGATGATGATCAATCTATCTATGCTTGGCGTGGTGCGCGTCCTGAAAACCTTCATCGGTTACATGAAGATTTTCCTGATTTAACACTGATTAAGTTAGAACAAAATTATCGTTCGACAGGCCATATTTTAAAGGCTGCCAATCATGTAATTTCACTTAATCCCCATATCTACGAGAAAGTATTGTGGTCAACGCTTGGGGATGGTGAAAAAATTGTTATCCGTGATTTTAAAAGTGCTGAAGCCGAGAGTGAATATGTTGCTACAACGATTACGCATGATGTAATGCTCAATAAAATGAAATATTCCGATTATGCGGTGCTTTATCGTGGAAATCATCAATCTCGGATTTTCGAAATGGCTCTAAGAATGCGTGGTATTCCGGTAAAAGTTGTCGGTGGAATGAGCTTTTTTCAGCAACCGGAGATTAAAGATCTTATCTCCTATCTGAAATTAATTGTGAATCCTGAAGATGATCCTTCTCTATTACGGGTTATCAATGTTCCTAAAAGGGAAATTGGGGCGGCAACATTGAAAAAGATTACGGAATTTGCCTCTACGCATCAATTATCGTTATTTGCTACGTTAGAACATCCTCATCTCGGGAGTTTTATTGGTAAGGCAGCACAAAAATGTGCGCTCTTTGCACAGACAATTCGGGGGTTAGCAAGATATGAGATGCAGGTTGAAAAGCTCTTCGATAAGCTCATTAATGATATTGGCTATGAAGAGCATCTTCGTGAACAGTCTACTTCTCCAAAAGCTTTTGAGCGCAAACAAAATAGTGTGAGTGCATTAAGAGAATGGTTTGCTGGTGAACAGCAATCTTTAGGTGATATTTTATCGCATTTAACGCTAATCTCTATTTTAGAGAATCAGCGGGAAGAAGAAGCAGAAGATGCGGTTACGTTGATGACATTGCATAGCGCGAAAGGACTGGAGTTCCCCTATGTTTTTATGGTGGGTTTAGAAGAAGATATTCTACCGCACCGTAATAGTATCGATAGCGATATGGTCGATGAGGAGCGCCGGCTATTTTATGTCGGGGTCACTCGAGCACGGCAAAAACTTGATATCACATTTTGCCGGCAACGTAAACGATATGGGGAATGGGAATCCTGTAAAACAAGTCGTTTTCTTCATGAATTGCCAGAAGAGAATGTCGTATGGTATACCGAAGGACGACAACCTTCGAAAGAGGAATCTCAGCAAAAAACAGCGGATACATTAGCAGGATTACAGGCAATGCTCGACAATCTTGAGCGTTGATAATCGCTAGGAGATTTTATGAGGAGTTTGACCCATGGGCTTAAGTAGTAGAGAAAAATGTTTTAAAACAATCACGCGTTCACAATTTATGATTGGTTATACGACAATTTCGCTCGTTTTCTTTCTGCTGATTTTTGCAGTAATACGCCATTTTTTGCCATTTTTTTTGGGAACCCCTCAGCAGATTTTGCAAGCATTGACATCGCTGATAAAGATGCGTTGGTGGGGCGGAAGCGGCGTTATTCTTTTTTTTCTGTTTTTTGGTTATCTGTTTTTGGCGCGTTTAAGGAATGGAAAAATCCCTAATTGGTTATCGCTTATTCCACTAGTGATTTTTTATGGGCTCTTTTTTTATCTTGCATGGTCATTGGTGACAGTGATCACGGAAACAAATTTTTTGAAGATGATTCTCGCCATTAAGCAATTTAATAAGCAACCTTCAGCTGAAACATTCTCCTTGATTTTCCCGATAGAATGGATCGTGTGGGTTACTCGAAATGAATGGTTATTTAAGATTGCCTTGCTGTTGCATCTTTTTTTATTAGCGGTCGCATTTGGTCTGCCGAGCTATTCATCGCCAAAATTGATTGAACATGCAGCGTTGAGACATTTTCTCTATTACTTGGTTGTGAGTCTCGCATCATTTATAGCGCTACTAATATTTGTGATATGGATTATTTTCACGTATGAAGTTTTTTTAGTGACGGATCCTGTTCAATATTTGCAGAGCTATGATTCATTTCGAATGCTTGTAGGGCAGTAAATAATGAAAAGGCGATGGAGTTTTTGGCTTGCTCTTGTAGTCTCTCTTTTCGTGAATGGTTCTCTACTATTGTTAGCATTTGTTTCTTTAAACACGCCAAAATTTCTTTTTTCACAAAGTGCTGGTGGGAATGTTAACCAGCATCATCTCCACATTCAATTGATGACAACTGAACATTCTTTGGCTAGGACGAAGAAGGCACAAACACGCGTAAAAGAGGTTACTGATGAAAGCGTTTCATTTTCTCATCAGATTTCAGCGGTGAATCAACCATCACCGCTTGATGTCGTTACAACTATTCAGAGTGATCAAAAAATTGAAATAGCAGAGGCTTTTAACGAATTGTCTGAGGGAGACTTTTCGGGCGAAGTCAGAATCGTAGAAAAAGATAGATCAGAGTCTGTGCAGGATCAAAAATTAGAGTTTTCGACGCAGCAACGATCTCAACATTCTCAAGAAAAACAGCCGCCTAAGATAACTGTTCCGTCGGCCATAGCAAAGTCAATTAAGGTGAAAGAGAGCACGGAAAACTCAGATGACTCTATTTCAGCTCAAGCTCGATTAGGAGATCAATTTGCGACTGAGCTTTCGGTAAAAGTAATGCAACAGATCGAAGGATGTTATCCTGAAGCATCTAAGCGGCGCGGTGAAGAAGGGGTTGTTTTGTTACAATTATTTGCAAGTGCTGGAGGAGGTTTAGATGTGCGAGTGATTGAAAGCTCAGGATTTGCTCGTTTAGACCGCTGTGCTGTAATGGCGGTCAAAAAGGCATTTATGAAGAGTGATATTACTCAGCTTCCATCTTCAGGTTTGCCCTTGAAGCCTATTCGATTTAAGTTGCGCTAAAGGATTATATTAATGTTGATGCTTCAAAATTTAACAGCTCAATTAACGAATGGTCAAAAAATCTTAGAAGGTGTGAGCTTCTCATTATCAATTGGCGATAAGCTTGCCATAATAGGGGCTAATGGCTCGGGAAAAAGCACATTGTTGAAAGCACTTGCCGGGCTAATTCCGGTTAATTATTCAAAATATAACATCGCCGGAGAGGATTTTTCGGCATTAACTTTAAAAGAACGGGCAAGGCTGATTAGTTATATTGGTCAAAATGATCAACTTATGGAGGATACAACCGTATGGGAATGGTGCTTGCTTAGCCGTTTCCCGCATAATACGTCGGTACTTTATAATGAAAAAGTAATCCATGATGCTTTAGAACAGATGCAAATCACTCAATTTGCTGGACGAGATTTACATTCTTTAAGTGGTGGTGAGCGACAAAGAGTCTACCTTGCCGGTGCATTAGCACAAGAAACGCCGATAGTTTTCTTGGATGAAATTAATGCTGCACTTGATCCTAAATACCGCGATATAATTCACTCAACAATTGCAAATCTTGAGGATAAAACAATTTTATCGATCACACACGATCTTAACAATCTTGGGTGTTATAGTCATATTTTGGCTCTAAAACATGGTCGGGTTCTTTTTTTTGGTTCACGTAACCATATTGATAAATCCTTATTAACTGAACTATTTGAATATGATTTTACCGAGATTGTACATGAGGGGGAGAAACGCTTTTTCTGAATAGAATAGATATCCAGATACCAACATGCGTTAAATATTATGCAACACTCATCAAGATGTCGAGAGAACCTAAGTAGTGAAATGCTTGAGGTTACGCATAAATCCAAACGGCAAAAACGGCTCATTGTCACGATAGCGATATTAAGTGTTCTGATATTAGCAGTGATGCCAATGTTTGGATTGCAATTTATAACACCATGGGGCGAAAATAGTGCCATATTCTGGCAAATGCGTGTGCCGAGGAGCTTAGCTGCATGGATTATTGGTGCCGGATTATCATTGTCTGGACTAGTATTTCAGGCAATATTACGTAACCCTCTTGCTGAACCATTTACGCTTGGCGTAGCTGCCGGCGCAAGTCTTGGTGCTGCTATTTATATTTACCTTGGATTGTCGCTCACATTAGGAATTTTTAGTGGTATTTCACTTTTTGCTTTTTTAGGAGCGGGGTTTATTACTGTTTTAATCTATCTCGTCAATTTTAGATCGCAGCACTCTTCTTTAAAGCTACTATTAATGGGAGTGATTTTAACCTTTTTTATTTCTAGTATTTTATTATTATTGCAATCGCTCGGAAAATCTTCCTCAGCATTAGCAATGATGAGTTGGATGATTGGTCGACTCTCTTTTGTTTCTTATGTTGAGCTTGTTCAGGTGACAGTAGGGTTTAGTATTGCGTTACTTGGTGTTGGTCTATTATTGCCTCAATTAAATCTGCTTCAACAAGGAGAAACAGTCGCGCGTTCACGTGGAATGCGCGTGAACAACATCTCAGGCTTTCTATTTTTGTTAGTAAGCTTGATGACGGGATTATTTGTGGCAATAGCGGGACCTATTGGTTTTATCGGAATGGTGATTCCTCATATTGCGCGTAAATTACTTGGTACTAATCATTATCGGTTATTCCCGGCAGTGATTTTTATCGGTGGTGCCGTTTTAGTTATTGCAGATACATTGGGGTCTCTATTATTACGACCTGCGGAAATTCCTGTGGGAGTGATTACGGCTATTTTGGGGACACCCTTTTTTCTCTATATTTTATTAAAAGAGGGGAAAAATCAGCGGTTTGTAAAATTCTCTTAACTCATTGAAGTAGAGCTTTTAAATAAGAGATAGTTCTATGGGGTAAAAGAGGGTAGAATCACTAAGCTTTATTGTAATGACAATCTGTGATTACAATTGACTTAATCTTTTTTAACAGAGCATTAGAATTGGGAAGCAGGGTGAAAATCCCTCACGGACCCGCCACTGTAAGCATATGTATGCAGAGTCAGACACCACCTAATGCCTTATACTCTCGAGGTTTAAGAGGCTTATGACATCTCCTTATTTAAAAGGCGCTCTTGCGCTTGCGCTTTTTTCGGTTTTATCGATTTCATCATCATTTGCGAAAACTGTTTCCACAGAAGAAAATAGTGATGAAATTATTTTCACTGCTAATCGTACTCCAACCTTGCAAAGCGAAGTTGGTGCACAGAGTATTGTTATTACCGACAATGAAATTCAAACTCGCCAGTATAATACTGCGGTTGAAGCTTTAGCACATCAACCAGGTGTGATTTTGAGCCAAAATAGTACCGCAGGGCCAAGTTCAATTTTTCTACGTGGCGCAAATGGCTATAACACTTTGGTTTTGGTAAATGGAGTTCCTTTAGGTGATCCTATGGGAACGGGTAGAATGGTTGACTTTTCACTTTTAGGATCACTTTTAGATGTCAATCGTATTGAGGTATTGAAAGGTCCACAAAGTGCTCTTTATGGTAGTTCTGCAATGGGGGGGGTTATTCAAATTTTCACCAATGATTTGAATGATAAGGGCACTAAATTACGAGTAATGGCAGGTTCACATGAAACCATTCAGGTCAGTGCTACAACCACAGGGAAAGTTGGTAAATTTCGCTATTCTCTAGGTGGGCTGATAGAGAATATGGGTGGGATAGATATATCTAAACGCACAAATAAGCCAGATCAACAATATGACAAAGATCGAAATAAAAATAGACAGTTATCTGGGAGATTCAATTATCTTATAAATGAAAATTTTGATATAGATTTAGCATTGACATATAACGATCGTTATTCAGAATATGACAGTGATTTTTCAAATTATTATTGGAATCCATATAACGATTATAATAAGACCAAGTTATTTACAGGTGTATTAGCTTTAAATGGATCTTTTTTTGAAGACCAGTGGACATCTAAAATTTCTTATGCTTTAACAAACATCAATAGAGCTAATTATACTAGCAATGATGTTTTTAGGTTTGGTGATTGGATTAATCCAGTTGGCGCTGAATTAGCTTACTATCGTTTTCGAGGTAAAACGCAAACACTTAACTTTGATAATGAATTGAGTTTTTATAAGAATTTTTCTACTCGTTTTGGATTTGCTTATCAAAAGGAGCAGGGCTCGGGCAGTGATCGGATTACTCACTCACAGAACACAAAGAGCATTTACTTAGAACAGTCGCTTGATTTTGAAGATAAATTTTTTAATACAGTAGGTGTTCGATACGATAATACATCGATGGCTGGTAATAAAACAACTTACAGACTAACTTCTCGTTATAACTTTTCTGATATTTTTGCGCTTAAAGGAAGTTTTGGTACAGGCTTTACTGCTCCTAATATATATCAAATATTTGACTCTTTTGCGGGGAATAGGGATTTAAAACCGGAGACTAGTAAAGGGGTAGATATTGGTATTGAGTTGAAACCAACGTCGAATAGTTTGGTTGCAATCAGTTACTTTAATACTCGATATAAAAACATGTTTACGAATGATATTAGCACGAATTGGATTTATGAGAATATTAGTAAAGCGAAAATATCAGGATTTGAATTATCAGGATCTATTGAGCTAAATGATCAATGGGCATTATTTGGCAGCTATACATATTTAGATGCAAAACAGAAAAATACTAACGGTATTTATGAAAAAATGCTCCGTCGTCCAAAGCATCAGATTACTGCAAATGTAACTTATAAGCCTATTGAGACATTAGCTTTAAGCGCTTCAGCTATCTATTACGGAAAACGACAAGATAGTAAAAGTGGGAAGGATATAGAACTGTCTAGTTTTGCACTTTTTGATCTCGCTGGTAGCTATAAAATTAACCGCACTTTTGAAGTTGATGCAAAGATTCAAAACCTCTTTAATAAAGATTATGAATTTGCGCGTGGCTATCGTGAGAAAGGACGAACAGCTTATGTTGGTCTAAATATCTCGCTTTAAAAGTTGTAATTTTGGAAAAATGTTCATACAAACGTACTCTTAATAGGGTACGTTTTGTTTTTAGGTTAAAATAAAGAGAGTTATGTACATAATTCGATTTGTTCAATGAATGATTTGACAGGAGTTTTTAGGAATTATGCTAAAAAGATTTGGAAGTTTGCTGATTTTATTATTGCTATCGTTCATTACATTAAGCTATGCCGATTCTGTAACGATTCCTAAAGGTGAGAGTCGAAATTGTCAACGAATCGTATCGGTATCTCCGGCCTTAAGCGATATGATGGCCGATATGAAGCTTGATAGTAATATTGTTGGAGCAACTCGTTATTGTCGATTACCTAAATCTACAACTCGCCAAGATGTTGGAGGTTTTTTTGATCTTAATTTTGAAAAAGTTGTATCACTTAAACCTGACATTGTTTTTTTAGAAGGTTCGATTGATAATCCCGTCTCTAAACGATTAGATTCTCTAGGGATTAAAAATCGTGTTTTCTCACTTGATACACTCGATGAAATGGAAGCCGCACAACAAGAGATTGGCCATTATTGCGAGGGGGAAATTGTGATTGACGAGAAAACACTCAAAGATCATTTAGCAGATTTAATTCCGCTCCCGCGTAGTACCAATAAGCCTAAGGTGTTGATTCTCTATAATTATGGCGATAATGTAGAAACGATCTTGCCAAGACTTGCTGCTGGTAGAAGTTTTCATGGAGAATTATTGTCAACCATTGGGATGGAGAATGTTTATTTAGGTTCCTTGAATGCCCCTGAGTTGAGTCGAGAGGCTATTTCTTTATTAAATCCTGAATGGATTTTTATTCTCAATAGTATTATCGAGGATCATGATGCTGATCGCGACTATTTAGATGTGACTAAAGTCTCGCCTAAGTGGGAGTTTTTATCATCGGTTAAAGCTATTCAAAATGGACAGGTTTATGAGATAAAGGGATATCACACGCAAATCCCTTCGATATCGGCGATGAAACAGTTGGCAAGAATTTTCACAGGATTAGTCTATAACAGCGGGTATACAGAAGAGATAAATCAATAGAAATGGTCGGTTGTGCCGCGTATATTTTTAAGTAGAAAAATTAAGAATATGCTAGACTAAGCCGCCTTATGATTATATTCGTTGAAAGTAGGAGTTCACAATGAGCAAACAACAAACTTTATCAATTATCAAGCCCGATGCAGTTGCAAAAAATGTCGTTGGCGCAATCTATTCACGTTTTGAAGCAGCAGGTTTTAAAATTGTTGCGGCAAAAATGACTCACTTAACTCGTGCAGAAGCTGAAGGTTTCTACGCGGTACATAAAGAGCGTCCTTTCTTTAATGATTTAGTGGAGTTCATGATCTCAGGTCCTGTTGTAATCTCTGTGTTAGAAGGTGATGATGTGATTGCTAAGCATCGTGATTTAATGGGGGCAACAAATCCTAAGGATGCTTTAGCAGGTACACTTCGTCATGATTACGCTGAATCAATTGATGCAAATGCAGTTCATGGTTCAGATGCGCCAGAAACAGCTAAAGTTGAAATCGAATACTTCTTCGGTCCAAATGCTGTTGCAGCACCAAAAGTTTGCGCATAATTTAATAGCGTAAATTCAAAAAAAGGACTTTAAATATCGATGTTAGATATTGAAATTAAAGTAGAAAACAGTAAGCGTCAGGTAAATTTATATAGCCTGACGCTTAATGATTTAAAAGAATTCTGTGCCTCGATAGGGGAGAAGCCTTATCGCGCCACACAAATCATGAAATGGCTCTATCATAAAGGTGTGCGTAGCATCGATGAGATGACAGATGTCTCAAAGAAGACTCGTGAAAAGCTGAAAGAGCTAACCACCTTAGAGCTTCCCGAAGTGATTTTAGATAATCTTTCGGAAGATGGAACGCGTAAATGGTTGATTCGATTAGATTCAGGAAACTCCATTGAAATGGTCTATATTCCCGAAGATGATCGTGGAACGCTTTGTGTTTCATCGCAGGTTGGTTGTGCTTTAGATTGCTCATTTTGTGCGACAGGCAAGCAAGGATTCAACCGAAATCTCTCTGTTGAAGAGATAGTCGGCCAATTAATGATCGCGAAGTTACTTCTCAATGATTTTGAAGAGATTGATAACTTCACACCACGTAAAGTTACCAATGTGGTCTTTATGGGGATGGGTGAGCCGCTTTTAAATTACCGAAATGTGATCGCTGCAATCTCGATCATGCTTGATGATTATGGTTTTGGATTATCAAAGCGTCGTGTGACGTTGAGTACTTCTGGTGTCGTGCCGGCGCTTTATCGTCTTAAAGATGATATCGATGTTGCTTTAGCTATTTCACTTCATGCACCTTACAATACGCTTCGTGATGAGTTAGTGCCTATCAATCAAAAATATCCGATTGAAGAACTGTTAGCGGCTTGTCGAAATTACATCGATGGGACTAATAAAAAGATTACTTGGGAATATGTTTTGCTTCGCAATGTGAATGATCGCGATGAAGATGCGCACGCGCTAGCACGGCTTATACGAAATATTCCGGGAAAGGTGAATCTTATCCCATTTAATCCTTTTGACGGAGTCGATTATGAGACCTCTTATAAGAAGCAAATCGATCATTTTAGATCAATTCTAATGGGTTATGGTTTAGTGGCCGTGACTCGAAAAACACGTGGTGATGATGTTGATGCTGCATGTGGTCAATTAGCAGGACGTGTTAAAGATAAAACTAAAAGAACCGAGGCGCGTTAGCCTTGTTTGAATTTGCAAAATAGCATAAACATAACAAAAGACGTAGTCCATTAATATGTACTACGTTTTTTTGTACTCATTTTTCTGTGAATCTTAATACTTACTCAATTATGCCTACTAGGTTTAAGGGATGTGTAAATAAAAGTATTGGAGCAGAGAATGCGACGTATCGTAAAAAATAATCTTGCTAGATTGGTTATTTTGATGTTTTTTCTTCTAATAACGGGTTGCTCATCGACTATAACGCGATTTAATCATAATAATGTGTTGACGCTAGATGATTTAGATGATGCGGATCAAAAACATTATATGCTTATTCAACATTATATTGATTCTCACTATTATGAGGCCGCAGAGAAAAAACTTGATAAGTTGATCACTCGTTACCCACTTTTTGCGGATCTTTATAATAGCTATGGGGTTCTTTGGGAAAGAAAAGGGCGAATCACGAAGGCCAATGAAAGTTTTTTAAAAGCAATTGCATTAAATTTAAATCATAAAGTTGCGCTTGAGAACTATGCTGTTCTCTTTTGTTATCGAAATAGTGATCTTCCAATTATCGATGATGAAAGATTAAAGAATCGTAAAAAGCTTATTTCTCGACTATATAGCGCGGCTTCAAAATGTTATATTACTCGCAATAATTTTAATTTGGCTCAAGAAAGCATTGAAAAAGCAATAATGCTTGATAATGAATTTGCATTAAATTATCTTTATCTAGCACAAGTACATTATCATAATCAATTGTATGATAAGGCTATATCGGCTCTGGATCGATTTAATGATCTCAATGGTTATAATAAAGAGAGTGTTCAGTTAGGATTATTGTTGAGCTTAAAAGTAAATAATAAAGTAGAAATTAATAAGTATCGTTACATACTTAGCACACAATTTAATGAGGAAAGTAGTGAAGAATAATAGAATGACTGCAGAGATATTAGGCGCACAATTGCGTGATGCTCGGATAGCAAAAGAGATGTCTGTCGAGCAAGTTTCTCGTGTGCTTTCTATTCGACCTTCACTTGTTACCGCACTTGAGCAGGGAAACTATCGAGAAATTGGTGCTTTACTCTATGCGAAAAATTATTTACGTAAATATGCTAAATTACTTAATCTTCCTCAAGAATCTTTTGAGCAGAGTCTGGAAGAATTACAAGAAGCAGCGGATCCTCGTAGTCAGGGGTTTTATGAAACGTCTAAAGTCAAACATGAAGCTGAAGAGAAGAAGCGCTCAAATAATTTTAAGTATTATTTGATTTTTGTTTTGGTGTTAATTGCGATTTTTGCATACTTTTATCAGGCAGGAGTTATTCCTTCCCCTTTTAAAAATAGTGGAATTTCTGCTAAAGAGGTCGTAAATCTTCCTAATGAACGGTTACCTCCTCTAGAGCTAGAGTATAGTCTGCAGGATGGTTCAGCAATGAATGAAGATATCACCTTTGAAGAGCTATTGAGCGAATCTCTTCGTGAGCAACAAGCGGCTCTTGTAAATGAGTACCATGAAGGAGACGTCTTTTCTGGCGGGCAAAGCGATCCAAATAATTATGAGGAGGGCGAATCTCATTTTGTAATGCTCAATAAAGAGAGCGAGATTTTAGGAGAAGGCTTTGATCATCTTGCTGTCGGGGAATATGAAAAAAAAAAGTATTCTGGGCGGTTTGATGTCTTAGGAGCCGCGTTACGGAATTATAGCCCTCTTCTTTCCGCTTCATCATTACCTTTGATTGACCTTGGAACTAAGGTAATCAGTGGTTCGTTTATTGCTCCACAATCTCACATTCAATATTTTTATGGAGTTCCCGGGAAAGTGAGATTAGGGGTGAGTTCTCCTAAGGTGCTCTTAGATAAACAAAATTATCGTTTTAAACAATATGTATCAATTTACGATCGTGAAAGTGGATTTTATCCTTTTATCGAGGGAATTGTGAATAACGCAATCTTAAAAAGTAAACAGCAAAAATTAGAAGCACTTCAAAAAAAATTGGCACAAAAGAATGAAGATGTCCTCTCTTTGCAAGAGGATAAAAATCTCGCTTGGCAAGATCAACGTAAAATATCAGTGTTACAAGATGAGATAACGGCACTTGAGGAGAATTATCAAGCATTGCAAAGCCTTATTTCCTCTTTACAAAGTGAGTTGGCACAAAAAGATGTCGTCAAGATTCGAACTGCTGATATCACAACATTAGATATTGAGGATGCTCAAGGCCGAACATTAACTAGTCGCGTGATGAGAAATGGCGATGAGTATCAGCTTGATGCGAAGGGAGGATATGATATCTATCTTGGTAACCCCGCAGTCATCGAGAAAATAACAGTTAACGGAAAAGCAATTCCGGAGTATTATTATAAGCCTTTAACAGAAGAGGCCGTATCTATACGCTTTTCACTAAATTCTGAGCTGTATCGGTAGGAAATAAAAATAATGAGTCAAAAAATAAACGCTATAAGAGGAATGCATGATTGCCTTCCTGATGAAATTGGATATTGGCAGATGATTGAAGGTCATTTGCGCTCGCTCTTTTCAGAATATGGGTATTCAGAGATTCGTACACCGATTATGGAAGAGACCCGTCTTTTTACTCGTTCTATTGGTGAAGTGACTGATATTGTTGAAAAAGAGATGTATACATTTCCTGATCAAAATGACAATTTAAGTCTTTCGTTACGTCCAGAGATGACAGCAAGTATTGTACGTGCGGGAATTCAGCATGGCTTATTTTATAATCAAGTACAGAAACTTTGGCAAATTGGCCCTGCATTCCGTTATGAAAGACCTCAAAAAGGGCGTTATCGTCAGTTTCATCAAGCAGATGTAGAGGTTTTTGGAGTTGAGACACCGGATGCTGATGCAGAGATGCTCGCAATGCTTGCACGTTTTTGGAAACGTTTAGGTATTGAGAATGAGGTAACGCTGGAAATTAATTCAATGGGGACTGCCGAAAGTCGTAAGATTTATCGCGAGAAGTTGATTCAGTATTTTGAGGGATATCAAACTCAACTTGATGAAGATTGTAAGCGCCGTTTATATACAAATCCATTGCGTATTTTAGATTCTAAGAATCCGGATTTAAATGAGATTATTGCAAAGGCACCGAAACTTCTTGATCATTTGGATCAAGAATCGAAAGATCATTTTGAAACATTATGCAAACAGCTCGATATTTTAGGGGTCACTTATAAAGTAAATTCACGTATCGTTCGAGGAATGGATTATTATACCCGCACAGTATTTGAGTGGACGACTGATAAGCTTGGTTCTCAAGGTACAGTTTGTGGCGGTGGCCGCTACGACAAGATGGTGGAAGAACTAGGTGGACGTTCAACACCCGCCATAGGTTTTGGTATGGGTATGGAGCGTTTGATTTTACTTTGTCAGGCTTGTAATGTTGCTGCTAACGAAAAAACAGCCCTCCTTACAACTATTTTTTTAGGAGAAAAAGCAACTTTAGAAGGACTAGGATTAATTGAGGAAATCCGTGATTCTTTACCTAAAGTGAGTGTTATTGCTAATTTAGGTGGAGGAAGTATGAAGTCTCAAATGAAAAAAGCTGATCGTTCCGGCGCTAAATATGCTTTAATTATGGGGGACAATGAGTTAGCGGATAATAAAGTGATTCTTAAGGATCTCCGTACTGATGGGAATCAAATAGAAATCGATCGCAGTGGGCTCAAAGAATTTTTATTTAATAATTTAACAGATCAATAGATAGATAAGGTTGATGTATATGGCTTTAAATCAATACGAAACAGATGAACAGCGCGCGGAAGTACTCGTCGATTGGTTAAAACGTAATGTGGGATTTATTCTTTTACTAATTGTAGTAGTTGTTGGTTCAATTGTGGGGGTTGAGTATTATCGAAATCACTCATCATCAAAATTAAATCAGCTTTATGATGTGTATGAATCCTCTTTAGCAGAGATTGCAAAGTCGCCTTTAGATACAGCTCAAGGTGAGAAAGTTATCGCTGAAAATGAAGGTATTTATAAAGTATTTTCCGCAATGCTGCTAGCAAAAG
Organism: Ignatzschineria sp. 22MB058224; assembly: GCF_058188435.1. NCBI lineage: Bacteria > Pseudomonadati > Pseudomonadota > Gammaproteobacteria > Cardiobacteriales > Ignatzschineriaceae > Ignatzschineria > Ignatzschineria sp. 22MB058224. Next base: position 1,374,982 of record NZ_CP187366.1, on the reverse strand, counting down.
AAGCACATGGAGCAAAAGAATACGATGTGGCTGAAAGTTACCTAAAACAGGCTCTTGCAGATGCTGATGAAGAAGGTGTGAAGTCACTTCTTCAATATCGTTTAGCTATTGTTCAGTATGATCAAAATAAAAATGAAGATGCCTTAGCATCATTAAAAGAAATTCAGGCGCCAGAATTTTTAGGGTTACGTAAAGCGTTAGAAGGTGATATTTATCTTTCATTAGGGAAAGAGCAGGATGCAAAAATCTCTTATGAAGAAGCACTGAAAAGTGATGTTGTACCTGAAAATACATTAAATAAATTTAATCGTCTAAATGCACAATAAATATTGCAGATAGGGCTTATCAAAATGAAGAAAATCACTACGATGATCATCGCAACTCTGTTGGTTGCTGGCTGTGCCGGTGGCTTAAGAGGGAAGAGTAATTTAGCGCCACCAACAGATTTAGATAAATCTGTTCCGAGTAATCTTGTTTCGAAAGATTGGGTGGTAAAAACTAATAGTTCAACCTCAAAAGAGAGTGCGTTACGCTTTTTAATTGCGGATGATGGCGTGAATACCTTATACGTTGCCGGAGAAAAAGGGAATATTAATGCGGTAGATATGAATAGTGGGCAGAAAATTTGGGAGAATAAAACTGCCCCTTTGAATACGGGTATTAGTTACAGCCAAGGAGTTTTACTCGTTGGCCGTCAAGATGCAAATATTGAGGCATTATCCGCATCGAATGGTTCATCAATTTGGGTGAAAAGATTGTTGGGCGTCCCTGCAGTATCGCCGGTAGCAAATGGTGATATCGCGGTAATTCGTACGCTCTTTGGAGCCGTTGAAAGCTTTAACTTGCAGTCAGGGCAAGAGGATTGGGCGTATATCTTCAATAACGCAGAGTTCGCAGTAAGAGGTGCGGCGCCTCCAACATTCTTAAATGGAAATGTCCTTCTTGCAAGCGATGAAGGATCATTATCCTTAATTAACTCAGAGACTGGTGAAGAAATGTGGCGTACTGTATTAAGTAAGCGCCTTAATGCTAGCTATATGGGCGGGTTAAGAGATGTTGATGCTGCGATTGTTGTGACTCCTGATCGAATTTATGTTGGCCAATACCATGCTGGAGTGACAGCCCTTACGCACCAAGGACGGAAAGTATGGCAAGCTGGTAAAGGTGTTTATGCTGGTCTAGTATATGCTGGTGATGCCGTTATTACCGTTGAGCGTGATAGTACTATTGAGGCACTTGATGCGCAAAATGGTATGACACAATGGAGTAATCAAGATTTAAAGGGACGTAATTTAACACGTCCAGTTTTGGTAGGTAACCGTATTGTTGTGGGTGATTTTGAAGGGTATGTTCATGTAATTGATGCAACAACAGGTATTTTACAGGGCTCCACTAAAATTGCTTCTACAGGGTTTTTATTAGATATTAAAGAGATAAATGGACGAGTCTATCTCTTAGACTATTCCGGTACGCTCTATCGAGTTTCAATTTAAGGGAAAGAATGTCAGTAGCACCACTTATAGCGCTTGTTGGGCGTCCTAATGTCGGGAAATCAACAATTTTTAACTCACTAACTAGAACCCGAGATGCGTTAGTAGCAGATCAACCCGGGTTAACAAGAGATCGCCAATACGGTGAAGGAAAAGTTGGCGATCGACCTTATCAAGTGCTCGATACTGGTGGACTTTCAGATGATGATAATAAGATGGATCATCTGATTGCTGAGCAAGCGTGGATTGCTGCGGAAGAAGCTGATCTCATCTTTTTCATTGTAGATGGACGCTCAGGGGTTACTGCCTACGATGAAGAGATCGCCGATCGACTACGTCGTATGGGGAAGCCTGTAATTGTGGTTGTGAACAAGGCCGAGGGTATTTCGCCGGAAGTCATTGTAGGAGATTTTTATACGCTAGGTTTAGGTACACCTGTCGCAATTTCAGCTTCGCATAATCAGGGACTTTATGAGTTGCTTCAACGAGCCTACTCCGAAATTGATTTTCCAGAGAAAGACTCGGTAGAAGAAGAAAAACACGATAACATTATTCGTCTTGCGGTTTTTGGTCGCCCTAATGCAGGGAAATCTACACTGATTAACCAAATTGTGGGCGAGGAACGTGTTTTAGCTTCTGATATCGCTGGGACGACGCGTGATAGTATTGAGATCCCATTTTCTGCATATGATCGGGAATTTATTCTTATAGACACTGCTGGTGTTCGTCGTAGAAGTCGTGTGACGGATATGATTGAAAAATTTAGTGTGCTTAAGAGCTTGGATGCCCTTGAAAAAGCGAATGTTGTGGTATTTGTTTTTGATGCTAAAGAGGGACTGTCAGATCAAGATGCAACGCTTTTAGGTGCTGTTTTAGAGGCGGGTAAAGGTTTAATTTTAGCGGTTAATAAGTGGGATTCCCTCGATGACGATGAGAAGCGTTGGGTGCAACAAGATTTTTCTCGCCGTTTTGCTTTTATTGATTTTACCGAGCCAATGTTTATTTCAGCATTGAATGGTCAAGGTGTCAGACAAGTTATTCGTCAGGCAATAGATGTTTTTGATCAGTCGATGCGTGAGTTTTCGACAAATGAACTCTCTAATATTTTGGAATATGCAATCCATAATCATCAACCGCCAATGGAAAAAGGGTATGCACCAAAGCTACGCTATGCTCATCAAGGTGGAAAAAATCCATTAAAGGTAATTATTCATGGTAATCGTACACAATATGTGAAAGATAGTTATACACGCTATTTAAGTAATATTTATCGTGAAGAATTAGGCATCGAAGGTTCACCTGTTAGAATCTATTACCGCACCAACGAAAATCCTTACGCTAATCGTCCTGGAAAAACGGCAGAAATACGGGGAAGTGCAAAGCGTAAACGTAAAATAGAGCGTCAAAAAGAGAAGTAATTAGCGCTTATTAATATATTGGGATTAATAAAAGGCTCTGATATTTTTAGAGCCTTTAAGCTTTTAATGCCGCTGTAAAGTCAATATCTACTCAATATTTAGTAACCAAAACTCTGTATGATCTTTTTGTAAGTGGAGGGTATCAAAAGCATTGGATCCATTATTGAAGTAGATTGTGTAACGTACAATTGCTTGATCTTTGTTAGCATTAAATTCAATTGAGTGGTATTCAATTTTTTGTATGCCACCTTGAACATTGATATTTTCGGCTAAATCTTGAAAAATAATTGTTAAAATTTCATATAGTTCTGCTTCTGATTCACGTTCGGCAAGGTTTGCTTCTAAGTTGAAGAGTGCAATGAGTTCAGGATAGTTCTGTGTACCGAGCTTTTCATAAAAGAGTTGAATACTCTCCTCTGGGGAGTGGGGATCGCTACATCCCGCAAGTAGAAGCATAAAACCTAAGATAAGTGTGCGTATTTTAAAAGTCATCACATTCTCAATAAAATATGAGTTAAAAGTATCTATGCAATGTTATTGATAGATTTGATTTTTGAGTGGATTATATCAAATAAGCGTGGCTGTCTAAATGGATAAAATTTTCGTTTAAATTTAAACAGCCAGTATTTTAACGTTTTAATTTACCTAGGGCTTCAACAAATGGATTGTTAATTGTCGATGTTGAACGTTGATCCGATTGTTTGATTTTTTTACTATTCGTTGGTGTCGCTTTATTTTCGGTAGTATTAGTTGTTTCAATGGGATCATTCATCCGCATAGTTAAGCCAATACGTTTGCGAGGAATATCAACATCTATTACTTTAACTTTAATGACATCCCCCACTTTTACGATTTCATGCGGATCTTTCACGAATTTATCAGCAAGTGCACTGATATGAACAAGACCATCTTGATGAACGCCGATATCAACAAAGGCTCCAAAGTTGGCTACGTTTGTCACAACGCCTTCGAGTTTCATACCTGGTTTAAGGTCTTTCAGGTCGGTAATATCATCACGGAAAGTCGCGGTAACAAATTTAGGGCGGGGATCACGACCCGGCTTTTCTAGTTCTTCAAAAATATCTTTAATGGTAGGTATGCCGAATTGTTCACAAATAAAATCTTTCGGATCTAATTGACGGATAAAGTTACTGTTCCCTAATATCTCTGTGAGTGGCTTTCCTGTTTTGATTAAAATTCTTTCTACTGCGGGATATGCTTCTGGGTGAACCGCGGATATATCAAGTGGATTGTCGCCACGGATCCGTAAGAATCCAGCCGCAAGTTCAAATGTTTTTGGACCTAGTCGCGGTACTTTGCGAAGCGCATCACGATTTGGGAAAGGTCCATTTTTATCACGAAAGTCGACAATATTTTGTGCAGTTGTACTATTTAAACCAGAGACTTGTGCTAATAAAGCGCTTGAGGCAGTATTGGCATCGACACCTACTGCGTTAACACAATCTTCCACAACTGCTTCTAACATTTTTGAGAGTTGAGTTTGGTTGACATCATGTTGATACTGACCAACTCCGATGGCTTTGGGTTCAATCTTCACAAGTTCAGCGAGAGGATCTTGTAAGCGCCTTGCTATTGAAACTGCCCCTCGGAGTGAGACGTCCAAATTTGGAAATTCTTTTGCGGCTAAGGCAGATGCAGAGTAGACAGAAGCACCGGCTTCACTTGTGACAACTTTGTTGAGGTATGAGTATTTTTTACAGAGTTCACTGGCAAGTTTGTCAGTTTCTCGTGATGCAGTACCATTTCCGATAGAAATTAATTCAGGTTGATATTTTTCAACAAACTGTCCAAGCAGATGTAATGCTTCATCCCAACGATTTGCCGGAGCGTGTGGATAAATTGTTGCTGTATCGAGTAGTTTTCCAGTACGATCGACGACCGCAACTTTACAGCCTGTTCGCAAGCCTGGATCAATTCCTAAAATACCTTTTTCTCCGGCGGGGGATGCTAAAAGAAGATCTTTAAGATTTCGTGCAAAAACTTTAATCGCTTCTGTCTCTGCATTTTCTCGAAGTTGGTTGATGAGTTCTAAGGAGAGCGATAGATGCAACTTTGCTTTCCAACTTAATCGAATGGTATCTTTCAGCCAAGGGTGGGGATTGGTGAGAGAAAAACGATCCATAATAAATGTTTGGGGTGCTTCCACAAGCTCTTCAGGTAACTTAAGTTCTAGTGAGAGAATATCTTCATTGCGACCACGTAGCAATGCTAGAGCCCTATGGGAAGGAATATCCTTGATTTTTTCTTGAAAGTCGAAGTAATCACTATAATTATTTCCTATCTCTTCTTTATCTGTTTGGACGGTAGAATAAATAACGCCAAAGCTCCAAAGATATTGACGTAATTTCCCGAGGAGTTCTGCATTTTCGGCGATGCGTTCAATGATAATAAAGCGAGCGCCATCAAGCACGTCTTTCACTTCGTTAAATTGATGTTCGGGGTTGAGATATCTGGTAGCTAACGTTTCGATCTCTTCTTCAAGTTGATTGGTGAAGAGCAGGTCAGCGAGAGGTTCGATACCAGCTTCGATTGCAATTTGAGCACGAGTACGGCGCTTAGGACGGAAAGGAAGGTATAAATCTTCCAATTCTGTTTTGGTGGTTGTGCTATTAATCTGAGCCCGTAATTCAGGAGTAAGTTTCTCTTGTTCTAAAATGGATTGAAGAATTGTTGCTCGGCGATCATTAAGTTCTCGAAGATAAGTTAAGCGTTCTTCTAAAAGACGTAATTGTGTATCATCAAGTCCGCCGGTAACTTCTTTTCGGTAGCGAGCAATAAAAGGAACGGTCGCACCTTCGTCGAGTAAACGCATTGCTGCCGCGACTTGTTCTTTTTTCGCATTAATATCTTGAGCAATAATCTGTGGTAACGCTTCTAAGTGCGCTTTTATATCTGCTTCAATAGCCATTTAGAAAGGCTCCTTTTTATCTTTTAACGAATTGATCATTATACATTTTTATCTGCTACGCAGTAGTAGACGTATAAAAGCTGTACTTTACAATTTAAGATACTGGAAATAATAAAGAGTATTTTAGGATGCTACAACAGAAGAGTATCTGAATTAGAGTAAAATCGATGATATGTGTAGATGTTTGTTTGTCTTTATGGAATATTTTTTCAGGCGATAACCTGTGTTAAAATAATCAACTTGATAATAAAAATCCGGGACAAATGGTGAATCAAAACTATTTTAAAAGTAGGTTTAAAAATATGAGAAAAACTGTAGCACTATCAGCAATATTACTCCTATCTTTAGGTGTTGGTTTTGCAAAAAAGGATCAAGATATGAAAGGCTCACAACCGATTTTTGGTCGATATGAATTGATTACAATTGATGAGTTAGGTGATACAGAGATTAAAGCCAAGTTAGATACAGGGGCTTATACGGCATCTTTAAATGCTGTCGATATTGAATATTTCAAAAAAAAGGGAGATGACTGGGTTCGTTTTACCCCAGTTATTGATGATCAGCCACTTGCTCAGCAAGAGATGCCACTAGTGAAAATTTCTCGAATTAAGCAACGAGTGGAAGAAGGAGAGGATACTGATGATATAGCCTCTTCTAAACGCCCAGTGGTTGAAATGACTGTCTGTTTAGGTGGCCTTAAGGAGACGATTGAAGTCAACTTAACTAATCGAGGACATTTTAGCTATCCATTATTAATTGGGGCAAAAGCATTAAGACAATATAAAGCATTAGTTGATGCTAATCGTAAATATACCACTGTTCCTGAATGTCAGTAGAGCAGCCTAATCCCACTTATTTATAAGGAAAGTATCCTGTGCGTTCCGTTAATCTACACCTTAAAGTTTTAATTTTCTTGCTCGTTGCGATTGGCTTAGGGTCAATCATTTATGAGCGTTATGTATTGCAGATTCCTTTTACCGATCAAGATGTGGAAAATCTTTGGACGATTGATGCCAAAATTACCTACGATGTGCCTAAATCAAGTGCTGTTTCTGTAAAGTTTTATGTCCCTACTGATTACCAAGACTATACGCAATTTAGCGAAACATTAGTTGCAGATAAGCAGTATGGTCAAAGTTTTGAGGTAGATGATCTTGGTAATAAAATTGCACATTATTCAATTCGTCGGACTCAAGGTGCTGAAACGATCTATTACCGTTTAGCTTTATCGCCTAATTTTGGTGGGGTGAATAAAACTCAGGAAAAGGGCTCGATTTATCGTGAAGCGATTCCATTGGATGGTGCAGAACAATTAGCAGTAGATGCATTAGTGAGCGATATCCGCTCAACATCGTCAAATACCATGAGTTTTATCAGTGAAACAATCACTCGAGTTAATGACTTTAGTAATTCTAATGTTGCACTTCTACTAAAAGGTGATACTTCTGCAAAAAATCGATATGCAGTTGCAGAAATGATTCTGTCACAAGCCCATATTCCCGTACAACGCGTGAATACTTTGGAGTTAAAGCCTAGCACGGATCAACAGCCAGAAGTATGGTTAAGAAGTTATATTGAAACATCGAGTAAAGATAAAGAGACTAATAAAAATGTTACTACGGGGAAATGGTATTATTTTAACATTAATAATGGTGTTGTAGGGTTGCCGAAAAATACGATTGTTTGGTCAGTAGGGGATGAGCCGCTATTAACTGTTAATGCGCAAAAACCGCGAGTTTCATTTAGTGTTACAGACAAACAGTTAACAGCGATTAGTTTAGCGCAGGCGACTAATACAGACAGTGCAGAATTCCTCTCTTATTCGCTTTACTCATTGCCAATTTCGGTGCAGTTTGGGTATGAATTGATGTTGATGATCCCATTTGGTGTTTTAGTTATTCTTCTGGTTCGAAATGTGGTTGGTATTCAAACCTTAGGAACTTTTACGCCGGTTTTGATTGCCCTTGCATTTAGAGAAACAGGGCTAGGGTTCGGGGTTGCCTTTTTCTCGGTTATTATCGCGATAGGATTATTAGTTCGTTCTTACTTAGAACATTTGAAGTTACAGATGCTCTCACGATTATCAGTTGTTCTTACATTTGTTATTTTGATGATCGCAATACTTAGTATTATTAGTTATAAGATGGGTTTTGCGCGCGGCTTAGCGATAGGCTTATTCCCAATGGTTATTTTAACAATGACCATTGAACGCTTATCGATAACTTGGGAAGAGCGTGGTGCAGGGAATGTACTTAAGATTAGTATTGGAACATTAATTGCATCATCGCTTGCATATCTTTTAATGGATATTCCAGAATTTGTTTATTTCGTCTTTACATTCCCAGGTATCCTCTTAGTACTTGCTGGCTTTATGTTAATGATGGGGCGTTATCGTGGTTATCGTTTAACAGAACTTAAACGTTTTAGAGCAATGCTCAAAGAGGAGAAGTAAATGTTTACGATGATTAAGCGTTGGCGCGCACTTCGTAAGCGAGGCGTTATGGGTATTAACGAACGAAATGGTGATTTTGTTCTAAAGTACAATAATCGCAAATTCTATCCTTATGTAGATGATAAAATTATTACGAAAGAGCGTGCTATTGCTGCAGGAATCAATGTTCCAGAGATGTATGGAGTGATTGAAACAGAGCGTGATATCAAAAATTTGCGTAAGATCCTAAAAGATAAAACGGAGTTTGTTATTAAGCCAGCACAAGGTGCAGGTGGTGATGGAATAATGGTCATCGGTGATAAGTTCGACGATACTCGCTATAAAACTGTTTCGGGCCGTCTGATCACACTTGATGAAATTGAATATCAAATTTCGAGTACACTTACCGGTCTATACTCTTTAGGTGGATCTAGAGATCGAGCCTTGATTGAGTATAAAGTCAATTCTGACCCAATTTTCAGTAGTATCAGCTATGAAGGGGTGCCGGATATTCGTGTGATCGTCTTAATGGGTTATCCCGTAATGGCGATGCTTCGTCTTCCAACCCGTCAATCAAATGGTAAAGCAAATCTTCATCAAGGTGCAATTGGTGTTGGTGTTGATCTTGCGACCGGGCAGACACTTGAAGGTACATGGTTTAATGAAATTATTCAGCGGCATCCTGATACTAATAATCACGTGAGTAATGTGACTTTGCCTGATTGGAATGGCTTTTTAGAACTTGCAACCAGTTGTTATGAGCTTAGCCAGTTAGGGTATATCGGTGTGGATATGGTGCTCGATGAGGTGAAGGGGCCTTTGGTGCTTGAAATCAATGCTCGTCCTGGCTTGAATATTCAAATTGCTAATAATGCTGGTTTAGCTGCTAGGGCAAGACAAGTAGAGTCTCATCTAGTGGAGTTGAAAAAATCAGGTAAGCCGGTAGAGAGTATTCAGGAACGAATGGCTTTTTCTCAAGAACATTTTGGGCGACATTAGATTCGTCTAATCGAACGATATTGGAAAAGGATGGTCATAAATGGGATTTATTAGAAACTATTTTTATTATCATCCTTTTGATGTTGGAGATATTGGAATCCGATTTTCTAAACGAGGATTAATTGAATTTGATATTTCACAAATATTCCAAGATTTATCGACGCAAAAAAGTAATGAGGAGCCTTTTAAAAAGCGTTGGAAAGCCATTGCTAATGAAATCTTAGATTGCGAACAGGTCGAGGATCTCTCTTTGAAAAATCTTATTGTTAATACAATTGCTGAGTTGACAGCATATTTTGCGGGGAAGTTAAGAACTTTCATGCTTCCAATAGATTTTGAGGGTGGTACAACATTTCAAAGGGTGGTTTGGCAATCATTGCAAACAATTCCTTATGGCGAAGTGATTAGTTACAAAATACTTGCCGAGAAGATCGGTAATCCTCGAGCGGTTCGCGCTGTTGGTAGTGCAAATGGCAAGAATCCATTACCGATTATTATTCCCTGTCATCGAGTGATTCAAGCAAATGGTATGCTTGGAGGATATAGTGGTGGCTTGCATGTTAAACGAGCGCTTTTAGATCTTGAGGGTGTTACTTGTTCTGCAGAAAAAGTTTTAATTTAGAAAAAGTGCGATCAATAGGAGCGCTAACATCAGCTGGCCTGTCCCTACGTATAAAGCATATAGGGCGAGTTTTCCACCTTGTTGTTTGAGTAGTGCGAAATTTAAACGCAGTCCAATCGCTGCAAGTGCAATCGTTTCAAACGCATGGCTGATGGATAATAAATAAAGAGTGAGATTTTCTGAGAATACAGACAGGGAATTGAGCGTACATGCAATTATAAATCCAAAAAGATACCAAGGTATGAGCGTAAATAATTTTGTTTTTTTTGATTTTATCAAATCTTGGTTATCGTTTGTTTTTTGATTTTTAGATTGTTCGGCATACTGTTTTTTTTGTGCTAGGTGGTTAAATAGTAAAACAATAATTACCAAAGAAGCGATTCGCATGATTTTAAAGACGGTTGCATTTCGGATAACATCGGTTCCTAACATACTTGCACTCGCGATAACTTGTCCGACAGACTGAAGTATCCCTCCGATGAAGGCACCTTGATGTAATTTAGAGTTGTAGAGGAAAATTGCAATTAATGGTAAAAGGAACATCATAATGGTGCCCATTAAATTGACGATGGTAATAATTAATCCACGTTCATCCTCTTTTGCATTGATAACGGGTGCAACAGCAGCGATTGCTGAGGAGCCGCAGACAGCATTACCTGCCGCCATTAATAGATAATAGCTTTGAGAGAATTTTAACAATTTACCTATTAAGATGGCGATAGTAATTGTGCCAGTGATTTGTAGAGCGATAAATAGAGTAGACGTGAGGCCAAGATACGAAAGAGTTTCAAATGTTACTGAAAAGCCAAGTAGAACAATCGCGTATTCGAGTAATCTGCTTTCCGAAAATTTTGTGCCTTTTTGAAATATTGGTTGTTTGAAATAGAGATTTCCTAAAATAATTCCTAAAAAAATAGCAATCGGTGACGCACCTATGACGGTAATTGCAGGAATTAGACGAATGCTTAAAAAGGCAATCAACGCCGTTGCAATGGACAATATTATGCCGGGTAAAAGAGTCGGTACTTCGGACAGTGTAGGCATAAATTTGGGATATCTCAGAAAATTCATAATCACTAAATCATTGTTTAAAAATAGATAATATTATTACTATCGAAAATGATTTTATCGTACTCCTTTTCTATTAATCGCGAAAGAAAAGTTACTATAATTTGTAAACAAACGACTTTTAATCCGATTTCTCTGACATGTATTCAGAAATTCTTTATACTTTTATCCAATTAAATTAGGAAACGAGCTTAAATACATGATTCCACTCTCTCTCTATATTCATTTTCCATGGTGTATCCAAAAATGTCCTTATTGTGACTTTAATTCACATAAAAATAATGAAGAACTCTATGAGCCTTACATGAAAACATTGATAGAGGACCTGGTCGAAATATTACCTTATATTTGGGGCCGGAAGATAGAGTCAATTTTTATTGGCGGTGGCACGCCAAGTCTTATACCACCTAATTTACTTGATGAATTATTTTCAGAATTACGCAAACTGCTTAATTTTTCTCCCACGATTGAGATTACCATGGAAGCAAATCCTGGAACAGTAGATGCATCCTACTTTAAGGAATATCGTAAAATAGGTATTAACCGACTTTCGATCGGCGTTCAGAGTTTGAATAATGAACAACTACAAAAAATAGGTCGTATTCATTCAAGTGATGAAGCACGTACAGCCTTTAAAATTGCACGCGAGGCGGGATTTGATAATATCAATTGTGATTTGATGTTTGGTTTGCCGGGACAGACCCTAGATGCGGCGCTCACTGATTTAAAGGGAATTATAAATTTGAGTCCTGAGCATATATCCCATTATCAATTAACAATAGAGCCGAATACTTATTTTCATCGCTATGAGCCAGAATTGCCCAAAGATGAGGTAATCGAATCCATGCAGTTGGAAAGTTATCGACTGCTCGAAGAAAGCGGCTATGAGCATTATGAAGTATCTGCTTTTGCAAAATTGGGATACAAAAGCCGGCATAATCGAAATTATTGGGAATTTGGCGATTATATTGGTATCGGTGCTGGGGCTCATGGGAAAATTACGATGATGAATGATCGAAAAATTTTTCGAACGCAAATCGAAAAGCATCCCAGAACATATGTTGAATCGTTAGCAAAAGAGCGTTTAACGATTAATAAAATCGAGAAAAAAGATTTACCCTTTGAGTTTTTCTTGAACGTTTTACGTTTAAAGGAAGGTGTTCCTGCCATATATTGGGGAGAGCGTACTTTTTTAGAAAATAGGCAGATAGAAAAATTATTATGTGAGTGGCGAGAACAAGGGTTGTTAGAATTGTCGACAGAACAGATAAAGCCGACTGATGCAGGACTATTATTTGTTAATAGTATGTTAGAAAAATTACTTTAAAATTGAAAATTTATCTGTATTTATTCTATTTTCTTTCTTGAATATCAAAATTTGAATCCTTATATTGAATACATGAGTCAAATATATAAGGAGAAACTCTGATGCAACTCAAAAAACGTTATTTTGCTCAAATTGGGCTTATGATTTCTGCCGCGATTTTGCTGATGCAGCAAGTTTTCGCACAGTTACCTGATTGGAGTGAGCTCTTTGAGAAAAATAAATCCGCGGTCGTAAGTATTACTACCGAGGCGACTGAAACGATTCAAGCTTTTTCACCTTTTCAGGGCTTTCCTTTTGGTGAATCTCCTTTTGGTGGCAATGATCCTTTTAGTTTTTTCTTTGGTAATGGTGGAGCGCCAGAGGAGCAGGAAAGAATCGTTCGTGGAGCTGGTTCGGGTTTTATTATTGATGATGAAGGATATGTAATTACTAATGCGCATGTTGTGAATGAAGCGGACAAAATTACAGTTCATCTTGCAGATCGTCGTGAACTTTCAGCAGAGCTTGTAGGACTTGATAAGAAAACAGATGTAGCGGTTCTGAAAATTGATGCAGAAAAATTACCTGTGGTAAAAATTGCAGATGTCTCTAAGTTAAAAGTAGGGCAATGGGTAATGGCTGTTGGCTCTCCATTTGGATTAGATTACACGGCAACGCAAGGAATTATCAGTTCATTGGGTCGAAATTTACCGAATGATACGCTAACACCATTTATCCAAACTGATGCCGCGGTAAACCCTGGCAACTCAGGTGGGCCACTTTTCAACACAGATGGAGAAGTGATTGGTATTAACTCGCAGATCTATACTAGTACGGGAAGCTATGCGGGAGTTAGTTTTGCAATTCCTATTGATTTGGCAATGCATATCGTTGAGCAACTCCGTACAGAAGGTAAAGTATCTCGTGGCTGGCTAGGTGTACAAATTCAAGAAGTGACATCAACATTGGCGGAAACATTTGATCTAGATAAGCCAAAAGGAGCCTTGATTGCAAGTATTGTAGAAGAGAGTCCTGCAGGCAAATCTGATCTGAAGGTTGGAGATATTATTCTTAAATTTAATGGCCAAGAAGTTATGTCATCGAGCCAACTTCCTGTGTTAGTTAGTCGTGTAAAAGGCGGGGAAGTTGTTGATCTTGAAGTGCTTCGTAATGGCAATATTGAAAGCGTAAAGGTGACGATTGAAGCACTTGATGACGATGGTGTCAAGGCCGCTGGTAAAGGTGCTGCGGCAAAAAATACATTAGGGATTGCGGTAGAAGAGACAAAATCTTCTGCGGCAATTAAAGGTGTTTTGGTGACGGCTGTTGAGGATGGAATCGCTAAAAAAGCAGGTGTGCTTGTCGGTGATGTCATTACCCAGATTGATGGTGTTGATGTGACAGATCTTTCTTCCTTTAATAAAGCGTTGAAAGATACCAAAGATAGTAATGTTCTTCGAATCTTGTTGCATCGCAATGGTAATCCTTATTTTATTGCAGTGCGTAAAGAAGCGAATAAAAAGAAATAAGATCAAAATACGATTGATAAAATCAGAGGTTAAGTCAGAGAATTGACTTAACCTTTTTATTTGGGGGTCATAAAAAATAAGTTGTCATCTAGTAAACTTAGGTGCAAGATTAACGAATGAGCTTAATTACTCAATAAAAAGAAGATTAATAAAAGGTATAAAATATGAAAAAAATTCTAACTATTGCAGGGTCAGATTCAAGTGGTGGTGCAGGAATACAAGCGGATCTTCGCACTTTTGCAAAACATAATTTATATGGTTTTAGCGCTTTAACGGTGATTGTGACAATGGACCCTAATAATAATTGGGCTCATGGTGTATATCCGATTGATATCACAACTATTGACGCACAGATGAATACTGCCCTTGATGGCGTAGGTGTTGATGCGGTAAAACTTGGGATGCTCCCAACGCCGGAAATTATTGCGCATGTTGCGGAGCGTTTAGAAAAGTTGGAAAGAGAGAAGCCTGTTGTAGTTGACCCTGTTATGGTTTGTAAGGGTGATAAGCCATTATTTCCAGAACACGCTGAAGCGATTCGTACCAACTTAGTCAAATATGCAACAGTAACAACACCGAATTTATTTGAAGCAGCCCAATTAGCTGGAATGGATAAAATTGAGAGTTATGAAGATGCGCAAGAGGCAGCTCAGAAAATTATGAAGTTAGGGTGTGGTGCTGTTGCAATTACGAATGTTGGAAGCGTAATGTCTCCTAAAACATCGGCGGATCTTTATTATGACGGTGAAGAACTGCTACTGATTGAAGGTGCTCACATTGAAACAAATCATACTCATGGCTTAGGATGCACATTTGCTGCACATGTAGCTGCGAATCTTTGCAAAGGTTTCTCAAAACGTGAATCTGTTGTTTTAGCAAAAGAAGCTATCAAAATGGGTATGAAGCATCACTTTCAACTAAACCAATATGTTGGAACGCTTAACTTTTCAGAAAGTTTTAAAGTAATTGAGAAATAAATTTCATAATTAATTCAAATTAGTATAAAGGGTGCATTGGACAAAAAGCACCTTTTTGTATTTTTAGGGGGTTGCAATCTTTAAAAAAATAGGTAAGATAGCTCACCTGTTCAGACAGCAAGTCGAAATACTGAGTCAAACAGATTAAGAAGGGTACTTATATTACCTTTCATTAAGCCAAAATTTGAGAGTTGTTTTTAATCGTTTTAAGAT
>NZ_CP187366.1:1152500-1357500 GCF_058188435.1 Ignatzschineria sp. 22MB058224 | reverse complement strand
GTATTCAATTTTACTGACTGTCAGTCAATAATGTCGAAAGATATTGTTGATAAAGACAGATTGATAAAATGAGTTAACTTAAAGTGAAACGTTATCATGTTACATTCGTAGGAGAATTAGAAAGCTATTAAATCATGTAGTTTGGATGATTCTGAAGATATAGAGAATTAATGCATTAGTGTTAACACATTAGTATTAAAGCTCGAAGTTGAAAGAGTCTAATCCCTATTATATGGTCAAGTGAATAAGCGTACATGGCGGATGCCTTGGCGATTACAGGCGATGAAGGACGTGGAAGTCTGCGAAAAGTTTCGGGGAGCTGGCAATCAAGCTTTGATCCGGAAATGTCCGAATGGGGAAACCCGCACAGGCTTAAAACCCTGTCATCCTTTAACTGAATATATAGGTTTAAGGAAGCGAACCTGGTGAACTGAAACATCTAAGTAACCAGAGGAAAAGAAATCAATTGAGATTCCCGCAGTAGTGGCGAGCGACCCGGGAGTAGCCGATATATGATAGCTGTTTATATAGAAGAATCATCTGGAAAGATGAGCCGTAGAGGGTGATAGCCCCGTATTTTAAATGTAGACAGTGGTACTAGGTATATCAACAAGTAGGGCGGGACACGTGAAATCCTGTCTGAACATGGGGGGACCATCCTCCAAGGCTAAATACTCGTAATCGACCGATAGTGAACAAGTACCGTGAGGGAAAGGTGAAAAGAACCCCTGTGAGGGGAGTGAAATAGAATCTGAAACCGTGTACGTACAAGCAGTGGGAGCCCTTTTTAGGGTGACTGCGTACCTTTTGTATAATGGGTCAACGACTTACATTCTGTGGCAAGCTTAACCGAATAGGGTAGGCGTAGGGAAACCGAGTCTTAATAGGGCGTATAGTCGCAGGGTGTAGACCCGAAACCAGGCGATCTACCCATGGCCAGGCTGAAAGTTAGGTAACACTGACTGGAGGGCCGAACCCACATCTGTTGCAATAGATGGGGATGAGCTGTGGGTCGGAGTGAAAGGCTAATCAAGCTTGGAGATAGCTGGTTCTCCCCGAAAGCTATTTAGGTAGCGCCTCATGTAATTTACTTCCGGGGGTAGAGCACTGTTTCGGCTAGGGGGTCATCCCGACTTACCAACCCGATGCAAACTCCGAATACCGGAAAGTATTATCATGGGAGACACACAGTGGGTGCTAACATCCATTGTGGAGAGGGAAACAACCCAGACCGCCAGCTAAGGTCCCTAAATTATCGCTCAGTGGTAAACGATGTGGGAAGGCATAGACAGCTAGGATGTTGGCTTAGAAGCAGCCATCATTTAAAGAAAGCGTAATAGCTCACTAGTCGAGTCGGCCTGCGCGGAAGATTTAGCGGGGCTAAAGCGATATACCGAAGCTGCGGATGTATATTATAGAATATATGTGGTAGGGGAGCGTTCTGTAAGCCTGTGAAGGTGGACTCGTAAGAGCTGCTGGAGGTATCAGAAGTGCGAATGTTGACATAAGTAACGTTAATGCGAGTGAAAGACTCGCACGCCGAAAGACCAAGGTTTCCTGTTCAACGTTAATCGGAGCAGGGTGAGTCGGCCCCTAAGACGAGGCAGAGATGCGTAGTCGATGGGAATCAGGTTAATATTCCTGAACTCTCGTATCATGCGATGGAGGGACGGAGAAAGCTAGACCAGCTGGTGATTGGTATGCCAGTGTAAGCAAGTAGGTAGAGATCTTAGGCAAATCCGGGATCTTAATACTGAGATGTGAATGCGAGGAGCTTACGAGCTCCGGAGTGGTTGATGCTATGCTTCCAAGAAAAGCTTCTAAGCAATAGTGATATGAGAACCGTACCCCAAACCGACACTGGTGGTTGGGATGAGAATTCTAAGGCGCTTGAGAGAACTCGGGTGAAGGAACTCGGCAAAATCGTACCGTAACTTCGGGAGAAGGTACACCTTCCTTGGTGAATGCTTTACGCAGTAAGCTGAGGAGGGTCGCAGTGAAAAGCTGGCTGCAACTGTTTATCAAAAACACAGGACTCTGCAAACACGAAAGTGGACGTATAGGGTCTGACGCCTGCCCGGTGCTGGAAGGTTAATTGATGGGGTTAGCGTAAGCGAAGCTCTTGATCGAAGCCCCAGTAAACGGCGGCCGTAACTATAACGGTCCTAAGGTAGCGAAATTCCTTGTCGGGTAAGTTCCGACCTGCACGAATGGCGCAATGACGGCCAGGCTGTCTCCACCCGAGACTCAGTGAAATTGAAATCGCCGTGAAGATGCGGTGTACCCGCGGCAAGACGGAAAGACCCCGTGAACCTTTACTATAGCTTTACAGTGGATTTTGAATCTTTTTGTGCAGGATAGGTGGGAGGCTTTGAAGCTAAGACGCTAGTTTTAGTGGAGCCATCCTTGAAATACCACCCTGAAAGATTTGGAATTCTAACTTAGGCCCATTATCTGGGCTAAGGACATTGTATGGTGGGTAGTTTGACTGGGGCGGTCTCCTCCGAAAGAGTAACGGAGGAGTACGAAGGTACCCTCAGCCCGGTCGGAAATCGGGCTATTGAGTGCAAAAGCAAAAGGGTGCTTGACTGCGAGACAGACACGTCGAGCAGGTACGAAAGTAGGTTTTAGTGATCCGGTGGTTCTGTATGGAAAGGCCATCGCTCAACGGATAAAAGGTACTCCGGGGATAACAGGCTGATTCCGCCCAAGAGTTCATATCGACGGCGGAGTTTGGCACCTCGATGTCGACTCATCACATCCTGGGGCTGTAGTCGGTCCCAAGGGTATGGCTGTTCGCCATTTAAAGTGGTACGCGAGTTGGGTTCAGAACGTCGTGAGACAGTTCGGTCCCTATCTGCCGTGGGCGTTGGAAATTTGAGAGGAGCTGCTTCTAGTACGAGAGGACCGAAGTGGACGTATCTCTGGTGTTCCGGTTGTCATGCCAATGGCATTGCCGGGTAGCTACATACGGACGGGATAACCGCTGAAAGCATCTAAGCGGGAAGCCTTCCTCAAGATTAGATTTCCCTAGGGGTTTAACCCCTCTAAAGGTCCGTCGAAGACTACGACGTTGATAGGTTGGGTGTGTAAGTGCAGTAATGCATTGAGCTTACCAATACTAATTGACCGTGAGGCTTGACCATATAATAGGTCTTAGACAATTGACTACGAGACATGAAAGCGTTTCCAAAGTTAATGTGAATACACAAACTTAAGTGCACAACAAAACAATCAACGCGAGATAAATCGCCATTGCTGTTACAACCAACTAATCAAATTTATTTGTGAGTGGAGTGAGTATCACTTCAAGCACACACCAGTTTTCCTGGAAACAATAGCGCTATGGAACCACCTGATCCCATCCCGAACTCAGAAGTGAAACGTAGCAGCGCCGATGGTAGTGTGGGAGTTCCCATGTGAGAGTAGGTCATTTCCAGGGCTTAATTTGAAGGCCCCTAGTTCATTGAACTAGGGGCTTTTTCATTGCTGCGCGGAATAATCATAACCAATCGAAAATAGGTAAGTCCGCGATTTTTAGGCCAATACAAATACCAATACCAACAATCCCCGCCGGAGATTGCTTTGAGATTAAAGTTTTTTAATAATTCGATATACAATAAGTAATATCTAGCAGTAGATATAAGACTTAATCTCAATAAAGGAGGTGTAAAGAATGAAATCAGCATTAATAATTATTGATCTTATTGAAGATATCGTTGGTAAAGACGGGCTTTCTAATAGGAGTTATGATCAATTTATGGAGAGAAATATTTTGAAAAATAGTAATCTTGCACTTAATCACGCTCGTAAAACTGATATATCGGTTATTGGGGTCAGGGTCGGCTTTGCTGATGATTATCAGGATATACCTAAAGGCTCTCCGATGTTTAAACGTGCAAAGGATATTGGGGCCTTTACACTTGGGAAAAAGGGGTGTACTTGGGTTTCTGATTTAGAACTGAACAATAATGATCTAGATTTTATTAAAAAAGGTGTGAGTGCTTTTACAGGTAATAAATTGCTAAGTTGGCTTGTTGCGAATGGCATAGAAAAGCTATATATCGGTGGGGTGAGTTCTCTGTTGGCAGTTCAGAGTACTGCTCGAGATGCTCATGACTTAGGATTTTATGTTACTGTTATTGATGATCTTTGCGCAGCTGCTACTATTGAACAACATACTCAGAGTATGGAAGCCCTCAACGGATTAGCTGAAGTTATAAGTCTTGAAAATTTTTTGAAAAATGAACAGATATAGCGTAATGATTGCTAATAAATAAGCATCTATAATATCTTACTCATCTATAAATTGATCAGCAAAATCACGTGTAGAAAGATTCATAAAGCGAGAGTATTTCCCTTGGAAACTCAATTTTACGGTACCAATTGGGCCATTACGTTGTTTCCCAATGATTACTTCAGCGACACCTTTTTCTGGGGATTCCTCATTATAGACTTCATCACGATAAATAAAGCAGATAAGATCGGCATCCTGTTCAATCGCTCCAGAGTCACGAAGATCGCTCATAACAGGGCGCTTATTAGGACGTTGTTCAAGACTTCGGTTCAGCTGAGATAAAACAATAACGGGCACATTTAATTCCCTTGCCATTAGTTTTAGCGATCGAGATATTTCTGAAACTTCAGCAACGCGTTGGTCAGACATTCCAGGAACGCTCATAAGTTGAAGGTAATCGACCATGATTAGCCCAAGTTGTCCATGATCTCTTTGCAAGCGCCGGGCACGCGAACGAACTTCTGATGGGCTTAGTCCACTAGTGTCATCGATGAATATTTTAGTGCTTGCAAGTGTTCGAGTGGCATCACTGAGTTTTTTTGCTTCAGATTCATTTAAGTCCCCAGTACGAATTTTTCCTTGTTCAATGCCACCTATAGAAGCAAACATACGCATTACTAATTGTTCAGCGGGCATTTCTAAGCTGAAGATTGCAACAGGCTTATTCGTAAACATTGCGACACGTTCAACCATATTCATTGCAAGGGTAGTTTTCCCCATGGATGGTCGGCCAGCGACAATAATCATATCGCCATTTTGTAGACCTGATGTCATCTCATCAAATTGAGTCCAACCTGTTGGCGCGCCAGTCACCCCCCCTTTGGATTTTGCAAGTTCATCAATGCGGGCAATAGTACTTTTAAGAACATCGCGAATATCAGTCAAACCAGCATCTTGTTTTGTACCTTGTTCTGCTATTGCAAAAACTGCTTGTTCAGCAAATTGAATTAATTCATTACTTGTTCGTCCTTGTGGATTAAATCCTGAATCTGCGATATTTGTTCCAACGGCAATAAGCTTACGAACTACCGATCGGTCATAAACAATATTAGCATAGGCGGTGATATTACTTACGGAAGGCATATCTTGTGCGAGTGTAGCTAGATAAGGAATGCCTCCTATCTCTTCTAGCATATCACGCTGTTTAAGATCATCGCTGACAGTTAGAATATCAACAGATTGCATTTCATTATAGAGATTTTGAATAGTTTCAAAAATAATGCGATGATTTTTACTATAAAAGTCTCCTGCGGATAGGAGTCCATCAATTCGATCCCATGCATCACGATCAATTAATAACCCACCTAACACGGCTTGTTCAGCTTGTACTGAATGTGGCGGAGTTTTGATTTGGGATACTTCGGAATCAAATGTTTGTGAGTTTTGCATAAACGATGAACTATATTATTGAATATTCAATTGAAATGGAACGAAGGCACTATTCTAGCATGATCAGAAAAAACTTGATTTATAAATAGAATCTATAATAGAATCCTTCTAAATTAACTCGTCCTATTTATATGTTTTTAATATAAAAATTTATGTTAAATAATAATGATTTACAAATAGTGGGTTGCAATTTTAAAAAATGAATATTAGACTAATTCATTAATTGAATTAGTGGTAGAGAGTAATCTCTAGTAGAGTATTACGGGGACTTATGCATGGATAACAAACGAATCATTACCGATAGCGAATCATTTATCGAAACCCACAATGAAATTGTCTGCGATAACAGAAGAAATTTATTAAAGGCGGCTTCAGGTGTATTAGCAGGATCAGCAGTTTTTGGGATTTTTGGTTTTAATCCAGCATTAGCGAAACAAGCATTATCTAATGAACGTGAACTTGTTATTTATACTCCGGCATTGGGTGAAACAACTCGAACAGTATATTGGGTTCCCGGTGAAGGTTATATTCGTGAATCATTGGATGAGATCTCTTGGGCGCTTCGTGATAGAAGAACGAAGACCGCAAAATTATATGACCCGCATGTATTAGATCAGCTTTATGCAATTACTCTTCAGTTAGGATATGCAAAACCAGTTCATGGATTAAGTGGTTATCGTTCTCTAAAAACTAATGAAATGCTTCGTCACACTATGAGAGGTGTTGCAAAAAGCAGTTTCCACACTAAGGCTAAAGCAATTGATATCCGTATGCCAGGTATTTCTACGCGTAATCTTCGTAATGCCGCGCTTTCATTGAAAGCAGGTGGCGTTGGTTATTATAGCCGTTCAGCATTTGTTCATATCGATAGCGGTACCGTAAGAACTTGGGGTGGTTAGTCCACAGTTTTTTGAAAAGCCATTCTTCGGAATGGCTTTTTTATTTTTAGAGATCTGGATATGCAGCTTGATAGAAAAAATGTAACAATTAAATCTCGGAAACGAGTTTATGATGGTTTCTTTAAAATTGATGAGATCTTTGTTGATCATGACTGTTTTGATGGAAATGTGTTAAAAAATATTCGTCGAGAATCGATTGTTAAATCGGATACAGTTAGCCTTTTGGTATATGACCCTGTTTTGGATGCTGTTTTATTTGTTCGACAGCTGCGAGTCCCTCTTTTAGATGCAGTTGAGCGAGTGAATCCATGGACGGTAGAAATTATTGCAGGTACGATTGATCGTGATGAGCCACCTGAATCGATAGCTTTGGCCGAAGCGAAAGAAGAGGCGGGGGTAGATATAAAACAGTTGATACCCGTATATAGTTATTATCCATCTACGGGGAGTGGTTCTGGTAAGATGTATCTCTATTTAGGGCTTGCAGATCTCGCAGGTACCGGAGGTTACTATGGTCTTCAGGAAGAGGGGGAAGATATTGAGGCTTTCGTAGTATCTCGAGAAGAAGCTTTCACGATGATGGATCGTGGCGAGATCGATAATGGGTTCTCATTAATTGCGCTATTATGGTTCCAAATACATTACACTGAATATCAAAATAAAGCATAACAATGTGTATTGCTCGAGCGTTATAAATGGATCTTTTTTGATATTTATAATAGTGTATTGTAATACTATTTATAATAATCGATAAAGAGTTGGGAGGTTTTATGTTGTTACAAGTTCATCCAGATAGTCCGCAACAACGTTATATAGAGCAGGTAACAAATATATTACGCGATGAGGGGGTTATTATTTATCCGACCGATTCTAGTTATGCGATTGGTTGTATGATCGGAAATCAGAAAGGAATGGATCGTATTTTAAAGATTCGTCAAGAGAGTCCTAAAGATCACTATTTTTCGTTAATCTGTCAAGATCTTTCATCACTTTCACATTATGCAGTAGTAGATAATCCGCAATATCGTCTATTGAAAGCAATTTTGCCGGGACCTTACACGCTGATTTTAAAAGGAACAAAAGAGGTTCCCAAAAAACTTTTGATGCCGAAGCGTAATACTGTAGGACTTCGGGTCCCAAATAATGTTATAATCCAAGCTGTTTTAGCAGAGCTCGGGGCTCCGATTCTCTCCACTACATTGAAAATTCCGGGATATGAAGCATATGAATTGAATAATGCTTCAATTATTAATGATGTGATTGGTGATCACGTTGATGCGATTATTGATGGGGGAGCTTGTAGCATGGAGCCAACGACAGTTGTTGATTTGAGTAATGGGGCTCCAGAAATATTGCGAAAAGGGCAAGGCTCTACCGTTTTATTTGAATAAAATTGGTACCAATCTAAAATTATTGGTGTATAATGCTTTGCTTAGAATAAATCTGGGTAAGATGGTTATTACATTAGAAGGTTTAACAAAATGAATATTATTAAACAATTAGAGCAAGAAGCAATGCAAGGCAAAGAACTTCCTGCTTTTAATGCTGGCGATACAGTTGTCGTAAATGTACGAGTAAAAGAAGGTGATCGTGAGCGTGTTCAGGCATTTGAAGGCGTTGTGATTTCGATTAAAAATCGTGGATTAGGATCTTCATTTATCGTTCGCCGTATCTCTCATGGGGTTGGTATGGAGCGTACTTTCCAAACATACAGCCCATTAATCGCGAGTATTGATGTGAAACGTCGTGGTGATGTACGTCGTTCGAAACTTTACTATCTTCGTGAGCTTTCAGGAAGAGCGGCAAGAATTAAAGAAAAATTACCAGCGCGTAAAGTTGCAACAACTGCATAGTTTTCTTTATTCTCAAAAGATTAGAAGGCCTTGGTGGAAATTTTCCATCAAGGTTTTTTATTGTTTTTTTGGAAATAGCCTTTATATTGTGTCAATAGACACTATTTTCATTGAAAAGGAGTTTTATGTTTAAACGAATTATTTTGTGGACAGCGATGAATATGGCGGTTATTGCTGTTATTACTATTATTTTAAAAATTACTGGATTAGATACTGCAATTTCTGGTGGCCGCGGATATTTCCCAATGTTATTGGCATGTGCTGTTGTAGGATTTGCCGGTTCATTGATTTCACTTTTCATGTCAAAAAGCATGGTAAAACGTTCGATGGGGGTACGAATCATTGAGAGTCCACAAAGTGAATTTGAAGCGTGGTATGTGAATATTGTTAAACGTCAAGCAGAAGCGCTGGGTGTTAATACGCCAGAAATTGGAATTTTTGACTCTCCAGAGCCTAACGCCTTCGCGACAGGAGCAAGCCGCAATAATTCCTTAGTCGCTATTAGTACGGGTCTTATGTCGGTAATGAATAAGGATGAGATTGAAGCGGTAGTTGGTCATGAAATGGCGCATGTTGCTAATGGAGACATGGTGACAATGGCGCTGTTACAAGGTGTTCTCAATACATTTGTGGTATTTTTCTCCCGTATTATTGCGGAAGTTATTGCTTCACGGGGCAATAGTGAGGAAAACTCAACTAGTTCAGGTATCTATTTTATTTGTGTATTAGTATTACAGGTCCTATTTGGCTTTCTTGCACAGATTATTGCAAGTTGGTTTAGTCGTTACAGAGAGTTTAGAGCGGATGCAGGTGGTGCAAAACTTACCTCGAACCGTCAAATGGCGCAGGCTCTAGATGCACTCCGTCGTCGTCCTGAGATGAATCAAAACTTGCCGGGTGAATTTGCTGCATTTGGATTTACAGGTTCTTTAAAGGATCTTTTTAGTACACACCCACCTTTAGAAAAGCGTATTGAAGCGCTTTTATCAGCGGAGAATCGCTGATCTTTAACAGGTGATAGATTTATCTTCAATAAGTATAAAAATTTATATAAAAAGACCTAATGAATTTATTAGGTCTTTTTTTGTGGGTGGAGGTATTTCGTTATCGAGTATTAATATATTAAATAAAGCTTGTAATTAGCGTGGCGGTTTTTTGCAGAATAGGCAGGTACTTTTCAATAACTACTTGGGGGTTACTACGTTGAGCATGTGTATTGATATTAATCGCAGCCACTGTTTCACCACTTCTGTTGAGCACAGGCACCGCTATGGAGTAGAGTCCAATTTCTAGTTCTTGATTAATGAGTGCAAATCCTTGTTCTCGTACTTTTGCAAACTCTTTTAAGAGTTTTTGGGGCTCTATAATGGTCATGTCAGTATAAGCTGTGAGGCTAGAGTCTTGTAAAATCTCGATCTGTTTCTCTTCAGGTTCGGCCGCGAGAAGTACTCTTCCCATTGAAGAACAATAAGCCGGGAGATGGCTGCCAATAGAGAGTGTGTCGGCAATAATTCGATTATTACGTGAAGAGGCGCGAGCTATGTAAATCACTTCATTTTGTACTAAAATAGCCATTGATGATGACTCATTAATCTCCCGAGTCATGGACTCAAGAATTGGTTGTGCAGAATTAGGAAGAGTTTGTGAGGAGAGGTAGTTATGAGCAAGCGTCAAAACTTTTGATGTTAAGGAGTAGTAACGTTCTTCATGTGTGACATACCCTAATTTTTCAAGCGTATATAATCCTCGTCGAACTGTTGCTCTAGGAAAAGAGGTGATTTTAGAGATATCAGAAATCGTTAAGGTTCGTTTGCTCATAGATAAGATTTGAAAAATTATCATTCCTCTGGCAAATGAGCTGAGGAAGTCCGAATCTTCAGCATGGTTTTGTAAAATAGGAAAAATTTCATCGATCACTTTTCGTTGCATATGAGTCACTATAAATAGTTGGGATTAAAGAATGTAATCAGTATTATAGAGTAAATTAGGTACTAAAAGTGGAAAGATAGAAGGTATTTGATATGGTTATCTATTTGAATGAAAACTGTTCGAAAATGAACGATAAAATCCAAGTGTCACGCGATCATTTTTCCCAAGATCTTTGATAGTCTCAATTTCACTGAATCCTAATTGAAGCATTTTTGTTTGAAGTGCAGTCGCTTGATTGTATCCATGTTCTAAAAGAAGATAGCCGCCCGTTTCTTTAAAAAATAGTGGTGCTTCTTTAATAATATGAAAGAGATCAGCTAATCCATGGTTATCTGCAATTAAGGCCTGTTTAGGTTCAAATTTTACGCCGTCACCGGTAAGATGCTGATCTGCGGGATCAATATAAGGAGGATTTGAAACAATGATATTAAATGCTCTTTTAGGGATGTTTTTAAACCAATGACTCTCAATGAAGTGAATATCTAACGCATTTCTATGGGCATTCTTTTGGGCAACATCGAGGGTATCAGGATCATTATCCACTGCGGTAACGGTAATTTCCGGGCGTTCATGTTTAATGGCCATGGCAATTGCACCACTGCCAGTACCAAGATCGATGACAGAAAAATGTTTGTCGCTTGTTATTGGAATACGCTTCAAGGTCTCTTCGATAAGAATTTCAGTGTCATCTCGTGGAATTAAAGTATGTTGATTGACCTCGAAACGAAGTCCAAAAAACTCTTTTTCACCCGTAATATATGCATATGGTTCGCCATTTGCTCGGCGAGCGAGGAGTGCTAGATATAGATTACTTTGCTCATCGGTGAGTATTTTTTCTGGAAATGCAACGAGATAGCTACGATTGCGTTTGAGTAAATACGCGAGAAGCAATTCCGCTTCAAAGTGTGGGGAAGGGAGGTGCTGCAATTGGTTCTTGCCCTGATTAATAGCATCATCTATCGTCATAGTATCCACTGTTGTTGTGTAGGGTTGAGTTAGCCGGTAAGCCGGGTTCTGTCGTGGATAATCATTCATCTAGGAATAGGATCGCTCCTAATCTCCAGCAACCTACCCGAGTACAACGCGGATCACGTCTAATGTACTCCTATTTGGTCTTGCTCCAGGTGGGGTTTACCTCAGCTACGAAGAGTCACCTCTCGTACGGTGCGCTCTTACCGCACCTTCTCACCCTTGCCGAGATCTAATGATCTTTAGGCGGTTTAATTTCTTCAGCACTTTCCATGGGCTCGCGCCCTCTAGATGTTATCTAGCACCTTGATCCGAGGAGCCCGGACTTTCCTCTCGTTATCTTACGATAACCAGCGATTATCTGGCTAACTCAAGTCGCTTATTGTGCCCTCTTTTGAAGGGTAAATCAATGATTCATTCTTATTTATCTATTTGGAAAATCGTATAGATTAAAAATAATTTAAAAAACATATTTATTCAACAATATTAAGCGAATGGATGAATTATTGATTAATATGGTATACAAATCTATGACGTAAGAAAATTAGGAGTGGTATTGATGAATCAGCAGGAGAATTCAGCGCGATCTAAAAAAATATTGCCCGTGATTTTAGCGATAGCAATTTTTATGCAGATGCTAGATACAACAATATTAAATACAGCATTGCCGAGTATTGCAAAAAGTTTGAATGAACCTGAATTAAAGATCCAATCGATTTTAATTAGTTATACGCTCGTTCTCGCAATTTGTGCACCAATTAGTGGTGTGGTGGCAGATAAGATTGGGACTAAGCATACGTTTTTACTAGCGGTAGTTTTCTTTACATTAGGGTCGTTATTTGCAGCGCTTTCAATGACTCTTTGGCAATTAACGCTTTCTCGTGTCTTGCAAGGTGTTGGGGGCGCAATGTTAACGCCTGTGGCGCGTCTTGCATTGATGAAAGCATATGATCGAAAAGACTATTTGCGCGTTATTAATTATGCGATTACACCAGCTTTAATTGGTCCGATATTAGGCCCTTTATTGGGGGGATATTTAGTCCAGTATGCGAGTTGGCATTGGATATTTTTAATTAATATTCCTATTGGGGGATTAGTGCTAATTCTCTCTTTCTTTTTTATGCCGGACTTTAGGGGGGCACCTTTCCATTTTGATTTAAAGGGCTATGTTATTTTCGCTTTAGGGATTTTCTTTATTACCTTTGGGCTTGAATATTCAATTCGTGGAGCGATGAAATGGCTCTCCATTCCCATGGTATTAAGTGGATTTTTCTTTCTAATTTGGTATTGGTTTTATGCGCGCAAAAAAGAGATGCCTCTCTTCTCATTGACACTTTTAGATGTGCGAACTTACCGCATAGGATTAAATGGAAATCTCGTTGCGCGTCTTGGAATTAGTGCCATGCCATTTTTATTGCCGTTATTTTTCCAGGTAGCTTTAGGGTATTCGCCAAGTCGAGCGGGTTGGTTGTTAGTACCGATTGCGGTGGGTGGTTTAACAGTCAAACCTTTTGTCACTAAAATTTTGCATTATCTTGGTTATCGGCGAATTTTAATATGGAATACAGTACTTATTAGTGGATTTATTATTTCGATAGGAATTTTTGGGCGCTACATGCCAATGTGGCTGTTGGTTGTTCAGCTCTATGTTTTAGGGGTCTGTAACTCTACACAATTTACCGCTATGAATACTTTGACGATTGGAGACTTAGGAAAAGACCAAGTGAGTAGCGGCAATAGTTTAATGGTTGTTAATCAGCAGTTAGCTTTAACTCTAGGTGTTGCGTTTGCAGCACTATTTTTGAATTTCTATATTGGGCAGCATTGGTTTACTGAAAAAAATACTGAGAAAGCATTTCAATTAACCTTTATCACAATGGGAATTCTTACGCTTCTAGCAACATATATCTTTGCTAAGCTCAAAAAAGAAGATGGTGATTATCTCGCAGGACGAGTTGTTCATGGTCCTGAAGTTAGTTCTTTTGTTAAGGAGGATACAAAATCATCTTAGAGTAGAGAAAGAAAAATTGTTGTGTATAGCAAAGTTGGTGTTTTTATAAACGCCCTTAGTTTAATTTACTGAGGGCTTTCTATTTTATTGAGAAATAGCACGTTGTCCATTGGTAAAGAACATCTCACCACGATCAACTTTATGATTTTTAAATGTACCGACAAATACAGAGCCATCGCTAAGAATTAAACGTCCACGACCTTCAAAAATGCCATTTTTATGTTCGCCTTCGTAGATTTCGCCGGTGCTCATAATACTTTTCCCGAAGCCGTAAGGTTTGCCGTTTTTTACGGCTCCTTGGTAGACAGATCCATCAGTTGTAATAATTTTGCCAAAACCTTCAGGCGTATTATTTTTGAATTCTCCAATATAGATCGATTGATCTGAAAGAATTTTATATTCCGATGGTGAGAGGGTGTTAATCTGTTTTTGTGCATCAAGAAATGCTTGATTAGGGGCAGGTAGGGGTGTATGCGTAGCACAAGCGCTTAAGGAAGCAAAAACTATAAGAAGGATAAGATGTTTCATGATAAATTCTCGTTAGGGATAGATTGTATTTGCGGAAAAAAGCAATAAAATTGAGTACAACTATACGAGAAGTTGAGAAATATTTCTATATATTGGAAGTTTTGAAAAGATATTTTTCTTTAAGATGGTCGGGGCAGAGGGATTCGAACCCCCGACCCTCTGGTCCCAAACCAGATGCGCTACCAGACTGCGCTATGCCCCGAATTTTGAATCTGTTAATTATAATAACTCTGAGATCTAAAATCTACAAGGGTATTATTTAATTAAGTTTGAAGCTTGAAGCTTGATAAAGTAAATTGGGGTGAACGACGGGACTTGAACCCGCGACAACCGGAATCACAATCCGGGGCTCTACCAACTGAGCTACGCCCACCATAATGATTTACTTGTCTTTTTCTTGGATTATGCACCTTATTGCTTAATGGCGCGCTCGGCAGGACTCGAACCTGCTACCCTCGGCTTAGAAGGCCGATGCTCTATCCAGATGAGCTACGAGCGCTTAAAGCACTTTAGGGCCGCATATGAATTTTAAAATGGTCGGGGCAGAGGGATTCGAACCCCCGACCCTCTGGTCCCAAACCAGATGCGCTACCAGACTGCGCTATGCCCCGAATTTTTGATTCTTGCTTTCCAAGAAAGAAGTGTATGATAGGCTATTAACCCGAAGTCGTCAAATATTTGTGTAATCTTTAATCGTATTTAAAATTTGTTTTAATTGGGCACGCTCAATTGCTTCCGGAATTGATTTTTGCTCACTATTTTGAACAATTTCAGAAAGATTTAAACTCTTAATATCTTCCTGAATTTTAAGTAAATATTCTCGCTGTGGATATTCTCTTTCGGTAAAGTTTAAGCGTCCACGCGCATCTGCCATACATGCATCGACAAATCGTACTAAATTTTGTGGTTTACGAATGGCATCGAGTTTTTTAAGAAGTTTTAGTAATGTTTTAGGACGTAGTTGGAATGCTTGATGCATTAACAGATGATATTCAGTGACTTTTAGAGCAATATCTCGATACTCCTTGGGGACTTTTAGACGATCACAAAAAGACTCAACAAGCGGAACACCTCTTATTTCATGCATTTTATGACTTGGCCATTCCTCTTTTGGCGTTACTGCTTTTCCATAATCATGGCAAAGAATAGCAAACCGAGTTGGTAGATCATCGGTGATTTTTGCACTGACTTCCAAAGCCATTAAGGTATGAATTCCGGAATCAATTTCAGGATGATATTTTGCTGTTTGTGGAACGCCAAAGAGCGCATTTAGTTCAGGGAAGAGGATTTCTAAAGCACCCACTTCTTTCAACGCATAGAAAAATTGATGAGGATGATCTTCTTGTAATGCTTTTTTTAACTCTTGAAAAACACGTTCTGCAGTTAGGGCTTCTAATTCTCCATTTTTAATCATCTCGGAGATCAGTTTTTTTGTTTCTGGGGCAATAGTAAATCCATACGGATAGTAGCGGGCATAAAATCGAGCTAGGCGCAGAACACGCACCGGATCTTCAATAAATGCATCGCTCACATGTCGCAGTATACGATTTTCAATATCCTTGGCACCGTTAAAAGGGTCAATCAATATGCCATTTTCATCTTCTGCGATGGCATTGATGGTCAAATCGCGGCGTCTTAGGTCTTCTTTAAGTGTGACAGAGGGATCTGCAAAGACTTCAAATCCTTGATACCCTTTTGCCACTTTTCGTTCAGTACGCGCGAGCGCATATTCTTCTTTTGTTTCAGGATGAAGAAAGACAGGGAAATCGTTTCCGACAAGATGATAGCCTGCCTTGTCTAACATATCAGGCGTTGCACCGACAACAACCCAATCATTCTCATGATAAGGATGCCCGAGAAGTTTATCGCGAACTGCGCCACCCACGCGGTAGGTTTTAAATTGTTTCATGTTTTTCTCATTATTATCGATATTTATAGACGTTATATCGCTTAATTATAACGTAATTTTAATGGGATAGATTCGCATTTACAGTGTGATAACATCAAAGAGTAACAAAAAAGGCAGGGATTTCCTGCCTTCACTATTATCGTGAGTTATCCGAGGAATTTACAATGGTTAACGTGCGTTTTTTTGCAATAATATTTTTATACCATGGTTGATACATATCCTCGATGATCGTTGCCGGCATATCATATTCCCCAGGAACTGCCGCTTCTAAAATATAGCCAAAGCGATAAATTTGATCTGCTTTCATTGGTAGTGAAACGGTATAGCGATCAAAACGGAACTCTTCATGCTCAATATCACGGCGGTATTGATAATCAATGGAGATATTTTCATAGAATTCATCAATATTTTCTCCATTTAAATAGGGATTTACCAAGTTAAATCCTGCCGGGATATAATCGGTAATCAATGCATTCGGTAAGTCAACAACCGATCGAACTTCAAAGATAACGACAAATCGTTCCCCCACCTTAAAAGTTGTGGATGCTTGATTTGCAAGCAGTGATTTATAAAAATCCATTTTAAAATTGATTGAATCAGTCTGCTCTTTTGGATAACCCTCTATTTGATATTCATAAAAGAGTGGTTCAGCACTCTTAAGTGTCGCGATCATATTTGCCGGCAATGGTGTATTAGCCGGAATTTCTCGTTTTTCACCATTAATGATGACATCAATTGGTTTCTGATCATCGGGAAGTTGCAGACCTAATTTTATCAATGCATAACGATCCTGGGTGCTGAAGTATGACCGTTCTGAAACCCACTCATTCAACAATTGAAACAATGAGACTTTAAGTTTGTCAGAGATTTCATATCCACGATCAGTCAAGGAGTTGAATACGCCAAGCGCAAGAGCAAGACTGGAAACATTCGTTTGGTAATATCCATAATAACCGTGTGTTATGTTGAGCGATGCAAATATATTGTTCGCGTATATTTCTCCATAAGATTCATTGCCTAATAGATAGGAAGCGCCGCTTAGGTAGGCAGATGCTAGTGGTGTTAAGCGCGCGCTGAAATTGTGTAGGAAATGGATGTCAGCATCAAATATTTTTCCCTCTCTTGCTAGAATCCATGCGGCATAACTCACATTGGCGATATTGGCTCGATCGAGAACTTGTCCATAGTCACAGTTATCATTAAAATTACAACGATTATAAACGGACTGTGCATCGGAAATGCTCTTTTTTAAATAAGTATAAGCGTTATCAAGGACTGTATTGGCGATTAGTTCTGGATACTGTTTTTGTGCTTGACTTAGAAAATCAGTAACGTAGTTTGTAGAGGGCGCAAAACTAGAACCTGACTGCCAAAGAGGGAAGCCACCATCTCTATTTTGCCGATCAACTAAGCGTTGAATCGTCTCTTGCATCATTTTCTTTTCCCATTGCGTGAAATCAGAGCGTTTACTTTCAGGGAGATGCGACATGCTGCTGTTATAAGCGTATTCTTTTTGCTGATCTAAAATAGGATTTTTAGGGAAGAGCCAAGGAAACGCTTTACTCGTTGTCTGCTCCGTACAGCCGTAAGGGTATTCAAATAATCCGTTGGTATAGGATAGAATATTGATTTGAGGATTACGGGAAAGCGTAAGGTATTCCTGATAGTTATCACTATATTTATTGAGCTCTTTTAGATTGCGCTGCCAAATTTCACCTTTACTAAGATTATTTCGATCATAAACTGTCGTTTTTTCTGTTTTGGTGACGGTACCAATTTGATAGCTACGAGTTGCAGAGAAACTCTGAGCATCAATATCCATGGTGATCTCGGCAAATGGGACAAATTTTTCGAGTTTAATCGGGATCAGTTTTGTGAATTTTTCACCTTTATTGAGGAAAGTACTATTCTCATATTCGACTACAAATTGATCACTGCGAAGGCGTATTGTAACCTCATCATCTTGATCACTCATGTTAGTAACAGAAAGTGAGATATAGCTCTCATCCCCGACGCGAACAAAGCGTGGTGTGACGAGATCTGCAACGATAGGTGCACGGATAGTCATTGGTTGCGCTTGGCTTCCAACTTGCTCTTTGTTAAAGAGTTGAACAAGTACTTCACCTTCACCGTTAAAATCAGGAAGATCGAAGATAACAGTTGCTTTACCATCTTTTAGCTTTATCAGTTTTGACGAAAGAGAGACCGTTTTCATCTCTGTAATATTGGGGATTTCTGCCGATTCTTCGGCAAGATCAGCATCGCCACCAAATTGTGGATTTAGCAACGAACCAATCCCTTGTTTAAATAGGCGGTTGTAGTAATCGATAATCTCAGCGCTATAACGGTGTTGTTTGAAGAATGCATCAAAAATAGAGATCGGTTTTTCCGGAAGCATATTAAGAATGCCGACATCCGTAATACTGACAGTTGCATAGAGATTATCTCGCTGCTCTTCAGTCAGATTGCGATATTGATCTTCATTTAAAGCAATATGAATTGCGACTGGTTGATCGGGTTTTGCAACAGGGTCAAACTGCAATTCCGCTTGTAATTTACGTGCATGGTTATCAAGTAATAGTGGAATAATTCCGAGAGAGCGAACAACTTCTTGCTGCTTATCTTTCGAAAGTAAAAGTCCCGATAGATAGATATTTTGCCCCGTCCAGTTTTTATCAAAAGGGATTGTGATTTTTGTCTCGCCTTTAACGATATCGAGGTTTTGTTGATAGAGAACTTCACGGCCTTCTACTAATAGCGTTAAGTTACCATCAAGCGGTGCATTAATTGTTAATTGGATATCATCGCCTGGTGTGAAGGATGGTTTTTGTGTTGTGAGATTGAGATGTAAAGGCTTAACTGCCGGTAATTGCCCACTATTTGATGAGCTCCATTCACCAGAAAACTCAAACTCTGTCATTAAATTACTTTGAAGATCGATCACTTCTAGGCGATAGTCACCCCAGCTATTCGGCGACACTGTGAAATATTCAATACCGTCTGTTGTCACTGTTTTTTGTTCGCGAATAATGAAGCCATCATTGCTATAACAATTCCAACCGCGCGAAGGGCTATAAATCCATGAGCAGTAAGGGTCATTATATTTAAGTGTTATTAGGAATTTCCCCGGCACAATATCGCCTTTTTGATTAGCGCTAAAGATCTCAAACTCTGCTTTTTCACCATAACCAATGGTACTTCCCTCAAATTGGGGGGCAATAACGGGTACAACTTTGTTGGGCCAAAATTGTGTAGTTGTTTTTCGAGTAATAGCAACAATCGAGCCATCAAGGACATTCACATCATTTTCAAGATTAATAATTGCTGCAGGAATACTCGAATCGCTTAGCGCTTCAGATTCAATATTGCTAATCCACGTTAACTCACCATTCTCATCAAGTACAGTTTCATATGAATTCTCAGTTGATAAAAAAAGTGTATTTGGAAGACGAGTTGGGCCTACATACCAATTATTATGCGTTTTAAATGGACGTCGATCTAAAAGGTGACGAGTATTAATCACAACATTATTAGAAGCCGCTGGAGCACCAAAGAGATAACGGCTATATATATGGATATCTTTCGATTCATTATAGAGCCTCATCTGTCCATCTTGAGTAAGTGTTAACTCCATTCTTTCAGGCATAAATTCTTCAATATGTAGCTTGAGAGTGCCAAGCGGCTTTTCGCTACTTTTATCGGTACGAGCTTCAACTCGCCATAATCCTGTTTGTCCATCTTGTGGGATTTTTATCGCTTCTTGATAAAAACCAATGGCGACTGAATCAACGGAATAAGTTGCATATACTTTGTTTAACGGTGTAATGAGATTCAATGTTAAAGGCTGATCTTGAATCATCATTCCTGTTTCATCGCGTAAAATAGCGTTGAGTGTTACCGTCTCCCCAGGGCGAAAAAGTGTCCTGTTGGCATAAAGATAGACAATATCGGGTGTGCTGATTTCACCGGTAACCGCGTAATCATTGAGATTAAGGGCAATCTCTTTAAGAGGAAGTATAGAGATATCCTCATTTTGTTTTACAACAATAACGTCACTTTTTTTCAAGCGTTGAGGAACTTTACACAGGCCTTCGCTAAATGTGCAGAGCGTTGATGAACGCTGTAATTTCCCTTTTTTGTCGCTCCAAATCTCTAATGTAGCCCCATTAATTGGCGCATTATCACTAAATTGGTTGCCGATAATTACGGTACTTTCAGGATAGAGTCGTGCTTGTAAGCCAATGTTGGAAATAAATACAATGCGTACAGAAATATCGGGATAAATTTCTCCTGCTGGTTGTGCTGTGACAATATAAGCACCGGAAGGAATATGTCTATCGAGTGGGATTTTATGAGTCGATTTTGTGTTGATATCAGTATCAATCGGTGCGATATATCGAAAGATACCGGTTGGCGTAGTGTTATGTGTAATATTGTTTAAATCCCAGCTAGTAATATCACTGCCGATATAAAAATTTTCGAGAAGCTGGGGTAAGTTATTGATCGCATAATATTGCACATCAACTTCTCGAGTTCCTAAGAGCTCAACAGGAATGGTAGCATCTTGCATTGGGAGCACAGGGCCGCGACCAACAATATTGACAACTTTGCCCGGTGTACCAACATAGAGTGTGTCAGATTTTACCGAGTGATCGGTAAGGTGCTCAAACTGATCGGTGGAAACCTTATAAATACCTTCTGAAATAGGATAATAAGAGAGTCGATAACCATCATTACTAAAGTGCCATTGCCCATTTGCCGGCAGATCATACTCATCAGTATCATCATTATATTTCTGTACTGTGAAGAGTGTTTGCAGATCCTTTTTAGGGAATGTTTGGGGAGAGTCAAAAAAGATAGTAATTGTCTCTTGGTCATCAAATTTAGCAAGATTAATCGACGTAACTTGTGCAATAGAGACGGTTATTATATTTAAAGAAAGGAGAAAAAATGTTACCAAAAGACGAGTGATTGGATATAGAGCCCTATTTCTTTGCACAGACATGAATGATTTCCCTGTTTAATTTAATGATTTACAAAATAAAATTAATTATGCCTAAATCTATTATTTCTTGTCATTTATAATACGATGAAAACCATTATTATCATAACTGTCGATAGAATCTTGTAAAAATGCCATTAATGCCCAAAAAAATTCTTTTATTGATACTTAAATACGTATTTGGTAGCGGTATTTTGCTAGCAGTGATTTTTATGATTGCGAACGATTTATCGCCTTTAGAAGAACCTGATATCGAAGTCTCAACAGTAGTATTGGCAAAAGATGGGGAAGTGCTTCGGCAGTTTTCAGATGAGAATGGTGTTTTTCGGCAATGGATAACCTTAGAGGAATTATCACCAGATTATTTGCAAACACTTTTGGTATATGAAGATCAATATTTCTATCAACACTTTGGAGTAAATCCTTTGGCATCGTTTCGTGCCTTGTGGCAGTGGATTCGTCATGGAGTTATTGTTTCGGGAAGTTCGACTTTAACAATGCAGGTCTCAAGACTGCTTTATCCTCATCCTCGCACGATTTGGGGAAAAGTCACGCAAATATTTCGAGCATTGCAATTGGAACTTCGTTACACAAAAGAAGAGATTCTAACACTCTATATCAATCTTGCTCCGATGGGAGGCAATATCGAAGGTGTTGGCGCAGCAAGTCAGCGTTATTTTTCTAAAAAAACAAGCGAGCTTAATTTAGCAGAAAGTGCGCTTTTAGTTGTCATTCCCCAGCGTCCAAGTATCTACCGCCCTGATAGGCATCTTGAAAACGCGACAAAAGCACGAAATAAAGTCCTAAAAAGATTAGTGGATAAAGGGATGATTAGCGAAGAGACATACCAGATTGCACAAGAAAATAGTGTGCGTTATGAGCCCAGTAGAACGCCTGTTTATGCGCCGTTGCTTGCGGAGCGATTACGTAAAGAGTTTCCTGCACAGCACAGAATACATTCGACGATTGATTATCGATTGCAGCGGGATTTAGAAAACTTTTTACGCAAGGAGAGTTACTCGTTTCCCGATGATGTATTATCTGGTGCGATTTTGGTGCTCGATAACCAAACCCATGAAGTACGAGCGTATATTGGTTCAGTAGATATGTTTGACCAATCGCGCGCAGGATTTGTAGATATGGTGCAAGCGATACGTTCACCAGGATCAACACTAAAACCATTTGCTTATGGTATGGCGCTCGATTATGGCA
The DNA here is from genome assembly GCF_058188435.1 of Ignatzschineria sp. 22MB058224. Taxonomy (NCBI): domain Bacteria; kingdom Pseudomonadati; phylum Pseudomonadota; class Gammaproteobacteria; order Cardiobacteriales; family Ignatzschineriaceae; genus Ignatzschineria; species Ignatzschineria sp. 22MB058224. Next base: position 1,335,502 of record NZ_CP187366.1, on the reverse strand, counting down.
TTATTCATGAAGCGAGCTTATTAACTGATGTGCCACGGTCATTTAATGGATATGAGCCTCAAAATTTTGATCGACAGTTTCGCGGGCGCGTACCCATGTATCGAGCATTACAACAATCACTAAATGTGCCGGTTGTGCAGGTCTTTCAGCATTTAACGCCGCTCTATTTTACTAAAAAGATGCGTGATGCCGGCGTAAAAATAGAGATCGAAGAACCAACGATTAGTATGATCCTCGGTGGGCTTGGTATTACATTAGAGGAACAAGTACGACTTTTTTCAAGTTTTGCCAACAATGGTCGCCTCTATCCGCTTCGATATGTACTCGAGGATATAGAAGAAGCACCCCAAGAAGCAGATACGCCGACATCGATCTTATCGTCGGATGCGAATTGGGTGATTACGAAAAATCTTCGATCCGTCCATCCTCCTAATCGTTTAAATAGTCGAAAAATTGCTTGGAAAACGGGAACAAGTTATGGCTATCGAGATGGATGGGCAATGGGGGTTAGCCCTGATTGGACTGTTGGCGTTTGGATTGGGCGAGCAGATGGCTCGCCAAATGTTGGGATTTTAGCTGGCGATATTGCGGCGCCGATGTTGTTTGATATTTTTGGATTCCTACCAAAAGATCGACGCCGATTTGAAAAGCCTTTGTCTATGGCTGAAGAGGATATTTGTTGGCCATCAGGTCGGAAAAGAGTGCAAGTGCCGGCGAATGAATGTTTACAAACCTTTAGAATAGAGCCTGTGGCAGGGAAAGTGCCGGGTACATTATTTGATGCCGAAGGTGAAATTCCTCATAAAGGTTGGCCTAAATTATTGAGCGATGAGGCAATTTATTTTAATCAATTAAAACGATCCTTTCGAGAAAAGCCGGTGCTTAAGGATGAATACTTTTTCAATGGATTAAAAATTATAACTCTGAGTGATGAGAGTATTCTCTTTCGATCTGATTTTCAGCTCGAGCTTCAAGCTCGCGGGAGAGCACCTTTTAGATGGTACTTAGATGGACGTTTATTGCCGGATAATTATCTTAATCTGATGGCTATCGATATTGGTCTTCATCGTTTGAGTGTGCAGGATGAACAGGGGAATAGTGATCAAATTCAATTTGAATTACGCTCACTTGATTAGTGGGTGGGTTGTTGATTGAAGAATTTCTATAAGATCGCTATGATGAATTGATGGACATATTGGAGATTACGGTAATGACAAATTCTTCTTCACGATTAGATGAAATTATTGCACAAACCCATCAAAATCGACGAAAACGAGAGCAAGGATATCGCGAACAGGCGTTAAAGATGTATCCATGGATTTGTGGACGCTGTCAGCGGGAGTTTGACCATCGTAATTTGCGAGAATTAACAGTTCATCATCGCGATCATAATCATGATAATAATCCAGCAGATGGGAGTAACTGGGAATTTCTTTGCCTTTATTGCCATGATAATGAGCATCAGCGCTTCGAAGAAGCCTATAACAATGCTACTAAAAATACCGATGGGAAAACAGCTATTGCAACACATAATCCTTTTGCTGATCTAGCAAAGATGATGAAGAAGTAAGTGGAAAAAATTATAGATCGTTATAGACCGCTCTAAATTGATTTATAACGATAATTGTCGGTATCAAACCTCGCAGATCAAATATTTTCTCGAGGTTTTTTTATGTTCCTAGAGAAAGGAGTATAATCAAGGAGCGCGAATTTAGCTTGAAGGAAATTATGAAGCAATCACTTTTTCGATCTCTCTTTACCGTTAGTGGGTTTACTTTTCTCTCTCGAGTAATGGGATTGATTCGTGATATCGTCTTTGCAAGCTTCTTCGGAGCTACTGCCGCAATGGACGCGTTTAGCGTTGCATTTCGTATTCCTAATCTATTTCGCCGTTTTTTTGGGGAAGGCGCATTTAATCAGGCATTTGTTCCTGTTTTTAGTGAATATCGTTTAGAAAAGAGTAAGGCAGAGCTTAAACTCTTTTTAGCACAGATCAGTGGTTCTCTTGGAATGATCTTGTTATTGATTACTGTTCTCGGTGTCATCTTCTCATCGGAAATGGTTGTGCTTTTTGCATCAGGATTTATCTATGAACCTGAAAAATTCGCTTTGACACAAGATCTACTCCGCTTGATGTTGCCGTACCTATTTTTTATCTGTATGACGGCGATGTATAGCAGCGTTTTAAATGCGTTGAATAAGTTTGCAATTCCTGCGGCAATCCCTATTTTGCTAAACCTTTTTTTAATGGCTGGCGCCTTAATGAGTGGTTTATTTGCAGAGCCGATACTCGCTTTGGGGTATGCAGTGTTTTTGGCAGGTATTGCACAGCTATTAGTGCTTTTTTATGCGGTTAAGCGTGAAGGGTTAATTTCAAGACCGCGTATTAAATTTTCCGCTCCCGGCGTAAAACGGGTGATGATTTTGATGGTGCCGGCATTGATTGGTTCATCGAGTAGTCAGATTAATATCTTAATTAATACTCAGCTTGCCTCTCGTTTAGAAACTGGCAGTATTACTTGGCTCTATTATTCAGATCGTTTAGTGGAGTTTGCCATTGGTACATTTGCAGTTGCTTTAGGAACTGTTATTTTACCTCGATTATCAGAACTGAATACAAAAGGGGATTATCAAAATCTCGGAAAAACGATTGATTGGGGCATTCAGCTCTCCTTAATTCTTGGCATTCCGGCAATGCTTGGGCTGATATTTCTTGCTGAACCTCTCTTGGCGATTCTCTTTATGCGTGGCGAATTTTATGCAACGGATGTTGTGATGGCAGGAAAAAGCTTAATGACCTATGCGATTAGCATCCCTGCATTTTTTATTATTCGCATCTTAGCGCCGGTCTATTTCGCGCGTCAAAACACTAAAACACCGATGTACTTTAGTCTTATTGCGATTGGTGTGAATATTCTTTTGCAGTTTATTTTAGTGAAATATTATCAACACGCAGGACTAGCACTTTCATCGTCCATCGCCGCATGGGTTAATGCATTATTACTAGCAGTTGGATTAGTAGTGATGAATATTCACCATTTTAGAGGAATGTTTGTACGTCGAATATTAGCATTAGTGCCGGCAAATATTGTTTTGATTGTATTATTACTTTGGATTCAGAGTTTTGATTATTTTTGGTTTATGGGTGCCGTTATTTTAAAACTCCCACTTATGTTGATTGCTATTTTAGTGACGGTAATTCTCTACTTTGGGGTACTGCATCTGTCAGGTTTTTCGTTATCACGTTTAAAAGGTCCGCTTGTGAAGATGGATCGTGCTAAATCTAAGAAGGACTTACAAAATTAAGCACTAAAATCGATAGTAACACCGAAACGAAATAATGACTATTTCGCTGTTTGAAGTCTTTGATGTTTTTTATTAGATCGCATTCGATAGACTTCACTTGTAATGTAAATCATGACCGAAACCCAAACAATTGCAAAACCGAATAGGCGCATGCCGGAAAAGGATTCGTTAAAGATTAGAAGGCCGGAGAGAAACTGCAATGTTGGGGAGACATATTGTAAAATTCCTACAATCGAGAGCGGAATATATTTCGCCCCTTTTGCAAACAATAGTAAAGGAATAGTTGTAGCAGCGCCCGATAAAATAAGCACTAAAAAAGGCAGGGTTTCGAGCTCTGTAAAAATTAAAGTGCCTTTTTGATGAGCAATCGTCAAATAGATAATGGTAAAAGGGCTCATAAAGAGGGTTTCTAGAAATAATCCTGGGAGGGGGGGTAATGAAGCGATCTTTTTAATCGCGCCATAAAATCCAAAGGAGAATGCTAAAAGAAGCGCAATAAAAGGGAAGTTGCCACCTAAAATAGCTAGCCAAACGATACCTAAAGACGCGATGGCGATGGCGATATATTGAGTTTTTGTCAGTGATTCTTTAAAAAGCACTCTTCCTAGAAAGATCGATACAAGTGGATTGATATAGTAACCAAGACTTGCTTCTAGCACCTGTTTGCTACTAATAGCATACAGATATACAGACCAATTGAGAAAGAGGAAGAATGAGGAACCAATAAAGGTAATGATAACCTTTCGATTGGTAAATGCCGCTCGTAAAAGCTGTCGATCCTCTTTCCGAAAGCAAAGAATAATAGCGATGAATAAAAGCGCCCAGCCAATTCGTTGAGCCATCAGCTGTAATGCATCAATGCCTGCTAGCGGATACCAATAAATCGGAAAAAATCCCCAAATCACATAGCAGCTTAACGTGAGTAGGACACCGGTTCGATAATTATTGGAGGTATTGGTATTCATAACAGATTACTTTAATAGCGAGAGATATTCGGGTAGTGTAGCAGGAAAAATGTCTATTTTTGTGAAAATAGTGATGGTTTAACAAGTGTCTTTTCCGGTAAATAGAGGAGCTAAGACAATACAGATGATCCTATTTGAGGTAGAATAAGAAAAATTTTAGGAATGCGAGTAGCTTTTCCCTTATTTAAATTAACAGCGAATTAAACAGTAAGGAGCTGACAGTGGTAAAGATTCAGAATATTTCCGTTGATAACCATCAACCATTTGTTCTATTTGGCGGAATTAATGTCTTGGAAGATTTAGAAAGTACATTAAAAGCGTGTGAGGCCTATGTAAAGGTAACTAGTTCTTTGAATATTCCTTTAGTTTTTAAGGGGTCATTTGATAAGGCGAATCGTTCATCAATTTTCTCTTATCGTGGTGTTGGTTTAGAAGAAGGAATGCGTATTTTTGAAGCGGTAAAAAATGAATTTGGTGTCCCTATAATTACCGATGTTCATGAACCTTATCAAGCAAAAATTGTGGCAGAAGTTGCGGATGTTCTCCAGTTACCTGCTTTTCTCGCAAGACAGACAGATCTAGTTGTAGCGTTAGCAGAGACAGGCCGTGTAATTAATGTGAAAAAACCACAATTCTTAAGTCCTTCGCAAATGTTGAATATCGTGGAGAAGTTTAAAGAGGCAGGTAATGAACAAGTCATCCTATGTGAACGTGGCAGCTGCTTTGGATACGATAATCTTGTAGTGGATATGCTTGGCTTTGGCGTTATGAAAAAGGTTTGTCACGATGCGCCGGTTATTTTTGATGTAACGCATTCTTTGCAACAACGTAATTCATTAGAGAAAGCATCTGGCGGCCGCCGTGAGCAGGTATTAGAGCTTGCGCTTTCAGGAATGGCAACAGGTTTAGCAGGATTGTTTTTAGAATCGCATGCAAATCCGGATGAAGCAAAATGTGATGGTCCGAGTGCATTACCATTAAATTTATTAAAACCATTTTTAGAACGAGTTAAAGCGGTCGATGATTTAGTGAAGTCGTTTACACCATTAGCGATTCGATAAAATTTAACTTATTGAAAATAATCAATATTTCAAAAGTAGATCTAGAAACGTATTTGTTTCTAGATTTTTTTATTAACAGGAGTCTTTATGGGAACAAATCAAATATTTACCGTCAAGAGTCGTGCAAAAACGAATTTTGGATTAGTGATGCTTTTTATGATCGTCTTAGCTGTGGTGATCGAATCCCTTTTTGTTGCACGAGTTCCAAGTTTACTCTTTATACTGATGGGTGTTTTTTTCTATGTAACATCGATTTCAACTGCCATATTGAGTTCGGAAAGCTTAACGGTAAAACCAATTTTAGGGCGTGCTCGGGAGTTTAAGTTTGCCGATGGAACCTTTTCCATTAAGGATCAAACTGGGGTTCTTGCAATGGTGACATATGCAAAGTCAGATGCAAAGAATCTTCTCTTTACCAAAATGGGTGGAAAGCCTGTAATGGTTTTAAATGGGCTTTATGATAATGATGATATCATTGCGATTTATGAGGCGATCAATAAAATGCAATCAGTATAAGTGTGTTATTTGAGTTTTTCCAAAAAAAATCTGAATGCTCTAAGCGATTCAGATTTTTTTATAGGTTTTAGATATTGTTTATCCGAATTCTATTCTCTTGAGTAGGCAAAATAGTGAGTAGAAATCGAATAGTTTTACACATTAGCCAATTTCTGCAGTGCGAACTTTCAACCACTCAAGTACTTCTGGACGAGTAATTTTTGGGGAAAGCTCTTGATAAACGCGTTTATGATAACGGTTGAGCCATTCAATCTCTTTTGTGTCGAGTAGCGATAGATCCATTAAGCGTTGATCAATCGGGAAAAGTGTTAATGTTTCAAAGTACATATAACGTCCAAATTGTGTCTCTTTAGGATTTTTTAATGGCATTGCCGCTACAAGATTTTCAATACGAATTCCCCACTCACCCTCACGATAGAGTCCCGGTTCAATCGAAGTAATCATCCCTTTTTTAACATTCATTTGGCTCGACACCGGTGCCCTGAATGAGAGAACTTGCGGACCTTCATGGACATTCATAAAATAGCCAACACCGTGACCGGTTCCATGCCCATAATCAAGTTGATTTTCCCATAATGGTCGGCGAGCAATCGCGTCTAAAAAGGGCATTGCAATATTTTCAGGGAAGATAGTTTCACTCATGACGATCAATGATTTGAGGACAATCGTGAAATCACGTTTCTGTGCAGCTGTTGGTGTACCAATAGGAATTACGCGGGTAATATCTGTGGTTCCATTTTGGTATTGAGCACCTGAATCAATGAGTAAAAGTCCATCGCCAGAGACAGTTGCATGATCTTCATTGGTTGCGCGATAGTGAGGAAGCGCTCCATTTGCATTAAAGCCCGCAATCGTATCAAAACTTAAATCCACATAGTTTGGACGTGCTGAGCGCTCTTTTAAGAGCATATCTGCAACATCGAGTTCGGTCAGTTTTTCACCTCTGGCAAGTCGTGCTTCGAAGTCGGTATAGAAATTCGCCATTGCAACACCATCTTCGCGCATTGCTTCTTGGATGTTTGTAATATCAGCATCACTTTTTTGAGCCTTAAGAAGCGTGCTTGGGTTTGGTAGATAAAGTACATCAATATTCTCATCAATTGCTTCAAGCGTTGCATAAGTATTACGCTTCTCATCGATCATAATACTTTTGTCTTCGGGGATGTTTAGCACTTCATCGTAGTAAGCATCATATGGGAAAACGGTGATCTTATGTTCGCCAAGATATTTTTTAACTTCGGAAGTGATTTTACGCTCATCGATAAAGAGGGTAACAGATGATTGTGTAATCATTAAGAAGGCTAAAAAGACAGGGTTGTAGGTTACATCTTGTCCGCGAAGATTTGTGATCCAAGCAATATCATCAAGGGTTGAAACAAGGTGTACATCAGCCCCTATGGATTGCATTGCGGCACGAATTTTAGCAATTTTTTCGCTTGCAGATTCCGATATAAATTTTGGATCATGGATATAGAGTGATTCGCATGGAAGCGCAGCCCGGTCTTTCATAATATTGGAAAATGGATCAAACTCTGTTGTAAGTTCAATATTGCTTTCCGCTAATGTTTCAAAAAGATCTACGAAGTTTTCGATAGAGATCGTGTCGCCTAAAACTGCAACACGACTATTTTCAGCAAGATTATCTTGTAAAAATTGCGTATAAGAAGGTGTTGAGCCGTCACCAAGTTTCATTAATGTCACATTTGAGCCTTGAAGCTCTTTGGCCGCTTGTACCCAATAGCGACTATCTGCCCAAAGATACGCTTTATCTTTGAGAATCACTAAAGAGCCAGCAGATCCTGTAAATCCAGAAAAATATTCCCGAAGTTTCCAATGATCAGGAAGATATTCAGAAAGATGAGGATCGGCACTTAAAATTAACCATGCATCAACTTTTTCTTTGCTCATCTGTTTTTGTAATGCAGCGAGGCGAGCACTGATAATATTTTGACTCATAATTGTATCCTTTTTATTAGCTTTAATGATTCTGAATGCATCTCAATAAACGTGTTGTGATTGTGTGGCAAATACACTCGTCTCTATTAATGCATATTTTTTAATATGTGAGGAGAATATGATACCGCTTGTTGTAGAGGAATACTCTTTTTCCTTTTAAAAAAGGTGGAAGATTACGCTATTATCGATATAAGGCCTGCTATGAAGATCGTGTTTATGACTTAAATGAGAGTTATTAACATATTGAGATGAGTTACCGAGAATATTCTTGGCTTAAATGTCGTAAAAGGAATTTTTCACTGTTATTTTATGATAGTTTATTAATAATACGTTTTAAGACAAAAATTTTAAAAAATTGTCATCGACTCGTAGAGAAAAAACAGTAAAGTTTCGGTATGATGAAATACTCTTTCACTCAGCACATTTAGTAGGCAAAATTAAAGAATGAAATATATCAGTACACGTGGGGGCGATACGCCAAAATCTTTTTGTGATGTGGTTTTAGAAGGGCTTTGCCGTGATGGTGGCCTTTCGATGCCGGAGACAATTCCGAGTATTAGCACAGAAACTCTTGAAAAATGGCGTAAGCTTACGACATACAGTGAGTTAGCGGTTGAAGTAATGTCACTCTTTGCAACCGATATTCCAAAGGATGATCTTCAAAAATTGTGCGAAAACGCGTATAACAGTGAAAATTTTGCTGTCGACAGCATTATTACTGAGCGTTCAATTGGTAAGAATGTGAAAGTACTTGGGCTTTCAGAAGGCCCAACATTTGCATTTAAAGATATGGCGATGCAGTTTTTGGGGCAGCTGTTTCCTTATGTGCTCGAAAAGAAAGATCGTACACTTAATATTGTCGGTGCAACCTCGGGAGATACAGGATCAAGTGCGATTCATGCTATGAAGGGCAGACCGCGTATTAATGTCTTTATGCTGAGTCCCTATAATCGAATGAGTGCATTCCAAACGGCACAAATGTATTCCGTACAAGATCCTAATATCTACAATATTGCCGTAGAAGGTGTTTTCGATGATTGCCAAGATCTTGTTAAATCACTTAATAATGATATTGAGTTTAAAGAGAAATATCATTTAGGAGCTGTAAACTCCATCAATTTTGCGCGTATTTTGGCGCAGATGGTTTATTACTTTAGGGGTTATTTTATGACGACAGCATCAAATAATGAAAAAATCGATGTTGTGATTCCGTCAGGGAATTTTGGGAATATCTTTGCCGGTATTATGGCACGCAAAATGGGGTTGCCGATTCATCGGCTTATTTTAGCGACGAATGAAAATAACGTTTTAAACGAATTCTTTAAAACCGGTGTCTATAAACCACGTACTTCTAAAGATGTTCACTTAACATCAAGTCCATCAATGGATATTGCAAAAGCAAGTAACTTTGAGCGCTTCATTTACCTTATTGCAGGTGCTGAAAAGACGAAATCGCTTTGGAAGGAAATCGATGAGAAAGGGTATTTTGATTTAACAAATGATTCATTATGGAATGAACGTCAATCGTGGGATATTGAGTCAGGCGAGAGTCATCATCAAGATCGAATTGCAACGATTCAGAAAGTTTATAATGAATCTGATGAGTTAATTGATCCGCATACTGCAGATGGTGTTTTTGTGGGGAGTCATTATTTAGATAATCATACACAGGTTTGCTTAGAAACAGCTAAACCTATTAAGTTCTATGAAACAATTAAGCAAGCGGTGACTGACGCACCGTTTGATGTTGCGGTGGTAGAAGCGATTGAATCTCTGCCGCAGAAAAAAGAGGTGATGGCGAATGATGCCGCACTTTTACGTCAATTTATTGAAGCTGCTTTAAACTAAGGAATACGATATATCATGAAAAAAACATCATTTCCAAAAGACGAGATGAAGGTTGTTCTACTAGAAGGCATTCATCAAGATGCCATTGATTATTTTAAACGTGCAGGCTATACCAATTTAGAGATTCACTCAACAGCGCTTGAAGGTGAGGCATTGGTAGAAGCATTAAAAGATGCTTATCTTGTTGGGATTCGTTCCCGTACACAATTGACGGAAGAGGTACTCAGCCAAGCATCTCGATTAATGGCAATAGGTTGCTTCTGTATCGGGACAAATCAGGTTGACTTAGAAGCCGCAAAACATCGTGCAATTCCAGTATTTAATGCACCATATTCCAATACTCGTTCTGTGGCGGAACTTGTGATTGCTGAGATGATTATGCTGAAACGCGGGATTGCTTATAAAAACTATGCTTGCCATCAAGGTGGTTGGGTAAAATCAGCGAAAGATTCGTATGAAGTGCGTGGTAAGACGCTTGGGATTGTGGGATATGGTCATATCGGAACGCAAGTTGGGATTATTGCTGAAAGTTTAGGTATGCATGTTATTTTTTATGATGTTGAGTCTAAATTATCACTTGGAAATGCCCATCAAGTAGAGACTTTAGATGAATTATTAGCCCAAGCGGATATAGTGACACTCCATGTTCCGCAAGCTGATTCAACGAAAAATCTTATGAGCCGTGCGCGTATTGAGAAGATGAAGCCTGGGGCAGTATTGATCAATGCATCGCGTGGAACAGTGGTAGATATCGATGCACTTGCAGATAATATCAAAAATGAGCATCTTTCAGGTGCTGCAATCGATGTGTTTCCCGTTGAGCCTAAATCGAATAAAGAGGAGTTTCAATCACCACTTCGTGAGCTGCAAAATGTCATTTTAACGCCCCATATCGGTGGTTCTACATTAGAGGCGCAACAAAATATTGGTATTGAAGTTGCTTCAAAATTGGTTCTCTATTCTGATAATGGTTCAACGATTTCAGCGGTAAACTTCCCAGAAGTAATGTTGCCAAAACAGCCCGGAAGTCATCGTATTTTGCATGTTCATGAAAATACGCCGGGTATCTTACGTGCTGTGAATGAATTAGTGTCAAACCTCGATCTCAATATCAATGCTCAGTATCTACAAACGCTTGGAGAAGTAGGATATGTGGTATTGGATGTTTCAGGGAAAGAAGAGAATGCTATGCAGTTACAAAATGATATGAAAGAGATTAAAGGAACCTTGAAGTGTCGAATTCTCTATTAATTTTGTAAATTTTGATGGGTTATTGAAAATTTATAAATATAATGGACTTATAGTATGGCTGTAAGTCCATTTTTTGTTGAAATTCATAATTTCGATCATAGATTGATGAAAACATGCAATAAAGAGAGATAAAAATGTCACTACGAGATCAATTAGTAAAGGCTGGATTAGTATCCAAAGAGAAAGCAAAAACGGTTCAGAAAGAGCAGTCAAAGCGGAAATTTCAAGCGCATCGTGATAAAGGTTTGAAAGCGGAGATTGAGTCTGAAAAAGCTCGGACACAGGAAGAGATCCGTGCGTATGATGAAGCGAAGAAAGCGATGGATCGAGAGAAAAATCAGGCCATTTTAGATCAACAAGAGAAAAATCGCGCAAGAAGTGAAATGCGCGATCTTATCGATCGTGAACGTGTTAATAAAGAAAAAGGCGAAGCACGATTCAACTTTAGTCATGATGGTAAGAAAATTCGCTCCGTCTTTGTCACTGATCAGCAACATAAAGATCTCAGTGATGGCAAATTAATAATTTGTCGTAATGATCGTGATGGCTTTGATTACCCGATATTACCCGTAACATTTAAAGAGCGTATTCATCATCTTGAAGAGAAATTGGGTGAGAAGATTTTTTACTATCTCTCTTCTGCAATGACAGAAGGAGATGCGGAAGATGAATGGGCTGCATGGGATGCGTATGAGGCTTCTTTAAAGCAAGATCCTGCTAAAAAAAGTAGTAAGGATTAGGTTTTAATTGATTGAGCAAATATTTAAACGCCCTTCAAACAACTTTGAAGGGCGTTTGTATAGTTCTTTAATTTTTTTTAAACATTTGTGATATAGAAGTTTATTTAATATTATTTGCTATTTCTGCTACGCTCTTCTTTACTTTTTTTTGCAAAGAACCATGTTAAAAAGCCGAGCATGCAGATCATAAACACAACTCCAAGCCCAACAATGACGACAAAGTATGGGTCAGCGCCGATTAGTTTCATCATAGAATATTTCCTTCTTTGTTATCAAGATGAGTAACTTTAAAAACACATATTCAATATAAATATACTATTCCATAAAAAAATTTAATTATCTATAAGATTGGCAGAATAGTTGAGGTTGCTTGATGCGTGTCAAGTTCGAGAATTTGAGGAATGATGTGTTTAATAAGAAATAATCAATATTTACCTAAGTTTCACTGAATTCGGTCAATAAATTTGAACATGAAGGGTGTCGATCGAATGGAAAATGAGTTATAGCGAATTAATAGTGTTTGATTAAGCGTTATGTCAAAAACTTAGCATAAATAAAAACACCTAATAACTTAAAGTCATTAGGTGTTTAATAAGTGGTGGCTCGAGGCAGAATCGAACTGCCGACACGCGGATTTTCAATCCGCTGCTCTACCAACTGAGCTATCAAGCCGTTGCTGATGTAGGGTATTAAACAGCATTCTTATCTTTTCGTCAAGGATATTAATTGGTTTATTATTGCGCAATAGATGCTAGTGCTTGATATTAACGGTTAAACTTAACGAAATTTTTTTAAAAAAGGTATTTTGATGGCACCCTTTGAGCATGTTGAAAGTCTTATAAATTGTTCTTTGAGGCAAGGATTTCCCGGTGGTCAGCTGATAGTGGAGCAAAATAATGCCGTAATTTATGAGCGAAACTTTGGTTCGGTCGTTTTAACGGACGTAGATATTGAAAAAAACAATCATATAAGAGAGGGGAAATGTACAGAGACGTTAGAAATGGAGTTTGCGTTAAAGGTGAGGAGGGGGGCGGATGTTACAGCAGAAACATTATTCGATATTGCCTCATTAACTAAAATTTTTGCAGTAACCTATCTTTTTCAACATTACGTTATGACTGACCCTCATCTTCTAGAGCGTACTGTCGGGGAATTTTTTCAAACGTCTTTCTCTTCGAAGTTGAGAGCGAATATTTTAAATGATGTATGGAAAATAACCATTAAGGAGTTACTCGCTCATCATGCAGGATTTGAGTCTAATCCGCTTTTTTATGATCCTCATTATAGTGAATTACTTTATTGTCAAAATAGAGCTTCTTTTTTAGAGAAATTATTACAAGCACCTAAGATTTATCCATCAGGACAGAAAGGGCTCTATTCAGATGTGGATTTTATGCTCTTAACCTTTATTTTAGAGAGATACAAAGATGAAAGTCTCGCATCTCAGCTTTCAAATGTTTTTTGGAAGCCGCTTGGATTAACGCATATTACCTACACACCTTTAACTCATGGATTTTCTAAGAACGATATTGCAGCAACAGAGCGCAAAGGAAATAGTCGAGATGGTATTATTAATTTTCCTAATATGCGCCAAGAAATGGTTCAGGGCCTAGTTCAAGATGAAAAAGCGTTTCATTGTATGGATGGTATTTCAGGACATTCGGGACTTTTTAGTAATGCCAAAACTTTATTGGGATTATTTCGATTAATGTATGTCGATAATGAATTTTTTAGTCGAGAGGTTGGGCAATATTTTCGAACGCCTCCTTTTACAGATAAAACATTTGGGCTCGGTTGGCGTTTAAATGGGGAAGATATGCGCTATATGTTTGGAGACTTTGCTGGGCAAGCGAGCTTTGGACATACCGGTTGGACAGGATGTCTTGCAACTCATGATCCAAAAAATGAGCTCACAATCGTTTATTTAACGAATCGAAAAAACACGCCATTAATACAACCTTCTGAAAATATGAATCTTTTTTACGGAGATAGATTGCCGGCAGGGAAATATATTAATATGATTCATGCTATCTATCAGGATTTAGGAATTCATTACTAATGATTCAATCACGCTTATTACAACTTCTTCTCGCGCTTTTGCTTGGCGCTACAATGCCATTGAGTTTTGCACCGTTTAATTTGGCGTTTCTAGCGCCTTTTTCATTAGCTTTTCTATTAGTGCTTGCCTATCAGCAAACAGCTAGAAGAGCGGCCCTTTTAGGGCTTTTATTTGGTTTTGGAATGTTTTCTTGGGGTGTTTGGTGGGTTCGCATCAGTCTTATTGAATTTGGAGGAGCGCCGCTTCTGTTGGGTGCTTTATTGGCGCTTCTGTTAGCATTTTATTTATCGCTTTATTATGCTGTTTTACTCTATCTAGCAACTAAAATCCAATGGCGAAATCCTCTCAAATATGGAGTTTTTTTCCCTATAACCGCTGTACTTTTAGAGTATCTCCGAGGAGAACTTCTTTCCGGTTTTCCTTGGCTTGCACTGGGGTATTCTCTAACAGACTTGCCTATTGCATCTTGGCTTTTTCCTCAAATGGGAGCGTTGATGACAAGTTTTTGGGTTTATTGGTTTGCAGGGCTTCTTTTTATGATGTGGAAAATTCTTTTTATCCAAAAGGGAAATACTACCGGAAAATTCTTTTTACGGCGCCTAGTTCCTAGTTTTTCTTTATTAATACTTGTAGGGGGAGCAGTTGGGATTTCTGCTCACTGGATTGCAGATAGAATCCACACAACGCACTCATCATTTCCAGTAGCGTTGGTGCAGGGAAATATTCCGCAAGAACTTAAATTTAGTGCAACTCAATACCAATATATTGTCGATACCTATACTCATTTGACAGATGAAGTTACGCAAAATGTTGAGTTGGTGATTTGGCCAGAGACCGCGATTCCCGATCTTTACGAGCGAGAGTTAGATATTGCAAATTATGCAAAAAATATTGCTCAAAAAGAAGAAACAATAATAATGACGGGTATATTTTCAAGTGATGGGCGGTCGATTCGTAATTCTATTGTGACTTATAGTCAAGAGGGACAAAAGGGGGATCAACGTTACGATAAAGTGCATTTAGTACCTTTCGGAGAATATTTGCCATTTCGGAGTTTACTCAACATCTTTAATGGTATTATCGAAATCCCTTATTCTGATCTAGTACAAGGAGCAGATAGACAAGCACCTTTAAAAGTGAATACAGGATCATTTGAGTCAGATATCTACGTAGGTCCTTCAATTTGTTATGAAGCGGTATTTGGTGATGAATTACGTTATCAAGGTAAAAATGCAAATTTTCTAGTAAATGTGAGCAATGATGCGTGGTTTGGGGATTCAATTGGCCCGTGGCAGCATTTTCAGATTGCGCGGGCTCGTGCAATTGAATTGCAACGAGAGATGGCTCGTGCTACGAACAATGGGATTACAGCGTTTATTGCTAAAAATGGTGCTGTAAAAGCGATTTTGCCACAGTTTCAGCAAGGAGTGTTAGTCGCTGATATTACGCCATTATCAGGGCAAACTGGATATAGTAAACTCGGCGATTTTTCTTGGGTAATATTTTTTGGTCTACTGTTGTTGATCGCGTATGGGGAGCATTGTTTTTGGTTAAAACGACATTCTCGACTGCGTTAATAGAAAAAATTCCGTTTTAAAAAAATGCAGCGCTTTTTAAAGTTCTGCATTTTTTGTGGATCGGAAAATTTTTTTACGTTCGTAAGTTACTCTCTAAAAGGTAATGGAGAATAACGAGCATAAAGAATGCAACTGACAAAAAGCAGAATCGTTAACAAAAAGTAGATGCTACTAATGGAATGATGACCAGAAACCCAGATATCGGTCGCAGCAATCAGATAGAAAAGTGATAAAAAGCTTGTCCATGCATGAGTGTATCGTCGAGCTCTTAGTAATCCGCGAGCGGGAAATACAAGGGGCATTAAAAGACCAATAATTAAAAAAATTCGTGGTTGATCGGGATAGATTTTGTTCGTCACAATACAGAAAATCGTAAAGAAAAAGAGAGCAAAATAAGCGAAGAGAGTGCTTATTCTTGAAATAGAAACAATCGACCGCATATTAGAATAAATCCTTACGAAACAAAAAAAGACATCTTAACATGAAACAAGGAAGATAAAACATGCCAGAATTACCAGAAGTTGAAACTGTCCGTGCTGGAATATCTCCCCATGTTATCGGCAAAAAAGTGCGTGGAATTGAGATTCGTAATGACAAGCTTCGTTATCCTGTGACGAAAGAAGTGGAAAAACTATTTGGTGAAACTATCGAATCTGTTGAGCGGCGCGCAAAATATCTGATTTTACATACGCCTAAGTATAAATTATTGATCCACTTAGGAATGTCGGGTGCTATTCGAGTGGTTGAGGATGAGTTTGATCTTAAAAAACATGACCATTTTCTTCTGCAAATAGCAGGTGATAAAGTCCTTGTTTATAATGATCCACGCCGTTTTGGGTTTATTTTACTTTATGGAAAGGATCAGAAAATCCCATTTTTAGAGAAGCTTGCGCCGGAGCCTCTAAGTGATGATTTTAATGTGGAGTACCTATTTCCAAAATTACAGGGGCGAACGCGACCGATTAAAACCTTATTAATGGATCAGGCGTTTGTAGTGGGTGTTGGTAATATTTATGCTAATGAATCCCTTTTTATGGCGGGTATTCATCCAGAGAGACCCGCGAACAATGTGAATAAAAAAGAGCTCAGTCGGCTTGTTGAGGCTATTAAAGAAGTGTTGCAACGTGCCATTTTGCAAGGAGGAACAACCTTAAAAGATTTCTCAACACCCGATGGTTCACCAGGATATTTTGCACAAGATCTTATGGTTTATGGACAAAAAGGACAGAAATGTGTTGTATGTGAAACGGAGATAGAGCGTATAGTTCTTACTAATCGGGCAACCTATTTTTGTCCAAAATGCCAGTCATAATGGGTGTAATCAGAGCTTTTTTATAAATTGAAAGGAAGTTTGATTTAAGTATGTTTTTTGTACGTAAAAAGTACCTCTTTCCCTCAAAAGGTGATAGGGTGGAAGTAGAAAGATTCTTGAATAGTCTGATGAAATCATGAATGGCTTGAGAGTTCTCTCGCAGTCTTTTTTGAATAAATTCATAATTAATAATCGATGAAGGAGACTAATATGAATGTTAATTTAACAGGTCAAGGTTTAGAGTTAACTGATGGACTTCATGCACGCGTTGATGAGAAGTTTGCATTTTTAGATCGTTATAGTGAGCATATTACCTCCGCTCACGTTGTTTTAACTATTAAAGATAAGCAACAAACAGCTGAAGCGACTTTAATGATCGCGAAAGGTAAAGATATCCATGTTAATGCAACAACAGAAGATATGTATCAGTCGATCGATGAGCTCGCCGGAAAAATTGAGCGTCAATTAGTGAAACAGAAAGATAAAGCATTAACATCTGAGCGTAAGCAGGGGCATGACTTACGGCGTGAAGAGATTGAAGAATAAATTTTATTGTTGGTAAGTGATTTATCGATAGAATATTGAGTATAACCCCGTTTTTTGACGGGGTTTCTTTTTCTTCTCAGGCTTTCAGCGTATGATAATGAGAACTTTATTCATGTAATAAATGTTTTTGTACTGCTATTTTTTGCTCTATTTAAAGGTTATTTTATGTTTGCTCAAGACTCAAAACACCTCGTTATTGGATTTGGAATTACCGGTCTTTCAATCGTGAAAGCATTGTCCAAAATTGGCGTTGGTGAAATTTGGGCAATGGACTCGCGGAAAACACCACCGAATCATGATGAAATATTGTCATTGTGTGATGAAATTGAGACAGGGCGATTTAATACCTATCTATTAGATAATTGCGATTATCTCTGGGTGAGTCCCGGTGTTGCAATCGCGACGCCAGAATTACAATCATGTATTGCACGCTTACCGAAAGATCATGTTGGTGGCGATATTGAACTTTTTGCGCGTTTAGTTCGTGAAAATATTATTGCCATTACTGGTACTAACGGAAAGAGTACTGTAACAACATTAGTTGGTGAGATATTTAAAGAATCTCCTTACGACCTCTATGTCGGTGGAAATTTAGGTACGCCAGCGTTAGACTTATGGATTAATTATTCCGAGCGACCGAAAACCGATGAACGAGAGGCACTTTTTGTGTTGGAACTTTCAAGTTTCCAACTAGAAACAACCTATTCACTAAAAGCTGATGTTGGTGTTTTACTCAATTTATCACCGGACCATCTAGATCGTTATCGAGATTATCAACACTATATTGAGTCAAAATTCCGCCTTTTTGCTCAATCGGAAACGGTGATTGTTCCCACAAATGTACCGGAAATTGAAAATGCTCTACGAGATCCTCTGTTTAAAGGTTATTCAGAATGTAGTCGATTCTCTTTAATGCAACAACCTCAAAGTGATTATTGGGCAAATCTCGAAGCGAAAACGATACAAAGCCGTACCGGAGAATCGGTTAGTTATACGGGCAGTATTCTCGGAGGACAGCATAATATTTTGAACATTGTTGCTGCTACTGCTATTGCAGAAACTTTCGGATTGGATTTGGCGGATATTGAAGCAGGAATTATACGTTATAGACCTTTAGCGCACCGTTGTGTCCGCGTAAGAACAATAGAAGGTGTTGATTATTTTAATGATTCAAAAGCCACAAATATTTCATCTACTGAAGCTGCGATTTTAGGTTTTCCGGAGCGTAAATGGCTGATCTTAGGAGGTGTCACAAAAGGGCAGGATTTCTCTGTCTTGCCAACATTGCTCAAAAACAATGTTGCCGGTGTTGCCTTAATTGGTGTCGATTATTCAACAATCTTGGCACATATCCCTAAAGAGATGCCGATTTTTGAATGTAAAACTTTAGAGAATGCGCTTAATACACTGCACGAAAAGACGCAATCAGGGGATATTGTCCTATTTTCGCCAGCTTGTGCAAGTTTTGATCAGTTTAAAGGATTTGAACATCGAGGAGAGGTTTTTGAGTCCTTAGTAAATGAGCTCTAATCTCGGTAATAAAGGTTCATAATTCATAATGATATGTACGGAGATTGTGTTACAATTTTTGCCGTATTGACAAAATTCAGGTGTGCTTTTGAAAAATTCTCCTCTACCAACAAAAATAAGACTAGATCCTTGGCTCGTTGTAACGACCTCGTTTTTTTTATTGCTCGGTTTTTTAATGGTGACAACCTCATCGGGGTATATCGCAGAATATTATGGGCTTTCACCGTATCATTACGGTATTCGCCAAGCTTCGTACATTCTTGTCGGTGGCTTTCTTGGATGGGTCGCTTTTAAGATTAGCCTGGAAACGTGGTACCGATTAACGCCTGTATTGATGATTTTCACCATTATTGCTTTGATATTAGTGCTAATACCGGGGATAGGGCGAGAAGTAAATGGTTCTTTGCGGTGGATTCCGATTGCCTTTTTTAACTTTCAGCCTGCAGAGTTAGCAAAATTTGCGGCGCTTTTTTATGTTGCTTCCTACCTCCATCGCCATAAAAAAAGTATTGCTGAACGAATTTCAGCGCTCTTTATCCCTCTTGTTGTTATGGGTTTTTTAGGTGTTTTGCTGCTTCTAGAACCAGATTTCGGATCGACAGCAATTATCTTTGTTGTGGGATTAGGTCTGCTCTTTATTGCTGGCGTTAGCCTTTGGCGATTTGCGCTCGTGTTGGTTCCTACCATTGTGCTTATGGTGATTATTCTTTTTACCTCGCCATATCGGCGCGCGCGTCTATCAGGATTCTTAAACCCCTGGGAAGATGTCTACAATCAAGGTTATCAGTTAGCAAATTCATGGATCGCAATTGGTCGAGGAAAATTAGCTGGCGTCGGGATTGGTGAGAGCATGTCAAAGCTCGGTTATCTACCAGAAGCGCATACGGATTTTATTTTTTCAATTTATGCAGAAGAATTTGGCTTTTTCGGGGTAGTCTTTTTAGTCTTTCTCTATATGATGTTCTTCTGGCGCGCTTTTGATCTAGGAGCTAAAGCGGAAGAAATAAATAAAAGTTTTGCTGCATATATTGCTTATGGTATGGGGCTGTGGGTCGGTACGCAAGCCTTGATTCACATGGGCGTTACTTCCGGTTTATTGCCTACAAAAGGGTTGACGTTACCGCTAATAAGTTATGGTGGCTCCAGTATTGTGACAATGTTGATTGGCGTTGGTGTTCTCTTTAATGTCGATCACTATGTAAAATCAATGCGAATACAGCAATACCAGAAAGAGAGACAGGCAGATGCTGAAAAAGAGTTAGCTCAATCGAATATTAAGGTAGCAAGAAAATGAGTAAAAATTGGCGAAACATTGTCATTATGGCCGGTGGAACCGGTGGACATATCTTTCCAGGACTTGCCGTTGCCAAAGCGCTAGAAGAGAAAGGATATTCAATCTATTGGCTTGGTGCAAATGGATTAGAAACAAAACTCGTTCCACAACATGGCTATCCTCTTCATTCCCTGGCGATTAAGGGGTTGAGAGGGAATGGCATTAAAGGTTGGTTAATGCTCCCTTTTAAGTTGGGTCGCGCTGTACAAGAAGCTAAACGTTTTTTAAGAGAGATTAATCCTGTTTGTGTTGTAGGGTTTGGTGGATTTGCTGCCGGTCCTGGAGGAATTGCTGCTAAATTACTCAAGATTCCCATAGTGATTCATGAGCAAAATGCTGTGCCTGGCCTCGTTAATCGAGTGCTGGCACGAATGAGTCGGAAAAATTTGGCAGCATTTAATACTTTGCTTCCTCATTCTGAGGTTGTTGGTAATCCTATTCGACAAGAGTTGTTGGCGATTCCGGATTTTAAAGAACGTTATCTTTCAAGAGGGGATCAGCCACTTCGACTGTTAATTGTCGGTGGTTCGCAAGGTGCGCGAATTTTAAATGAATTAATGTTGGCATTTTCACAAACTGAGTTGGCTCGTTCGTTTGAAGTATGGCATCAAACAGGACAATCGTTTTTTGACCAACATTGTGATGATGTATCATTCAATACAGATCGTTATCATTTATCGCCTTTTATTGATGATATGGTAACAGCTTATAGTTGGGCAGATTTAGTGATTTGCCGAGCAGGAGCGCTAACGGTATCGGAAATACTTGCTGTTAATGTGGCGAGTTGTTTTATTCCTTTTGCGAAAGCTGTTGATGATCATCAAACAAAAAATGCACAAGCAGTTGCCGATATTGGTGCTGCTTTTCTATTCTCTGAGTCAGAGATATCACAGCCTGTTTTAGCTGATTTATTGCGAGATTTTACGCGAGAGAAAGCTATGGAAATGGCGAGTAAAACAGAAATTTTAGCAAAGCCCGAGGCAACGAATCAGATTGTGTCGGAAATTGAAAAGGTCATAGAATCATGAATCAAAAAAGTTATATTTGTCCTTCCGATATGCGCCGCATAGAGAGAATTCATTTTGTTGGAATCGGTGGATCTGGGATGTGCGGAATCGCTGAAGTTTTACTGAATTTAGGTTATGAGGTAACCGGTTCGGATATCGCTTCATCATCAGTAGTTGAACACTTGATTGATCTAGGTGCATTAGTTTGGATTGGTCATCAAAAAGAACACGTTTTAGGTGCTGATGTGGTTGTTACTTCAACAGCGGTTAAACCGGATAATCCTGAGGTAATTAGTGCAAAAGAAGCACGTATTCCAATTATTCAGCGAGCGCAAATGCTCGGGGAACTGATGCGTTTTCGTTACGGGATTGCCGTTGCCGGAACTCATGGAAAAACAACAACAACAAGTCTGTTAGCATCGATTTTAGATGAAGCGGGACTTGATCCTACTTATGTGATCGGCGGTCGTTTAAATAGCTCGAATGTAAATGCGCGTTTAGGGCTAGGGCAGTATCTTGTAGCAGAAGCTGATGAATCGGATGCATCCTTTTTAAATCTGCATCCGATGTCGGCCATTATTACTAATATCGATCAAGATCATATGAGTACTTATGGTGGAGATATTGAGAATCTAAGGAAAACGTTTGTTGATTTTCTGCATTTATTACCATTTTACGGTTTAGCTGTACTCTGTGTTGATAATGAAGAAGTGGCGAATTTAATCCCTCGTATTCATCGCCCAATTTTGACCTATGGGGAGAAAGAGGGTGCTGATTATCAGTTGCTTCGTTATGAATCCAAAGGGATGAAGACCTGTTTTGAGGTAAAAATGCCTAATGGTATTAGTGAGTTTACAGTCGCCTTACCGGGAAAGCATAGTGTTCTCAATAGCTTAGCTGCCATTGCAATTGCAAATGATCTAGGTGTGCCTCATCCAGCGATTCGCCGAGCACTTCGTCGTTTTAAAGGAATTGGTCGGCGTTTTCAATTTCATCCATCTGTAAGCCTTAAATCCGGGGGAGTTGTTGAAGTGATGGAAGATTACGGTCACCATCCAACTGAGATTAGGGCCGTATATGATGCCCTTACAACAGCATATCCTAATCGTCGTATTGTTGTAGCTTTTCAGCCACATCGCTATTCGCGAACAGCAGAGTTATACCAAGAGTTTATCGATGTCTTATCACAAATTGATCATGTATTACTAACAGATATCTATTCTGTACGAGAGCCAGAGATTCCAGGTATTAGTGGTGAACAATTAGCGGCGGATATTGCCAGTGCCGGTGGTAATAATATTATTTTTGTGGGAGGAATCGATCAAATTCGTACCAAATATGCTGAAATGGCAGAAAATGGTGATTTAATTGTGATGATGGGTGCTGGTAATATTGGTGGTATCGCTGCAAACTTCTATAAAGGTGGAGCGCTTTAATATGACAAATAGTGTTGGTATCAATCCGGAAAAATTTGGAAAAGTTGCGGTTGTCTATGGCGGAAATTCATCGGAGCGTGAAGTGTCACTTTGGTCGGGAGAAGCTGTTTTAGAGGCTTTGCAGGCAAAAGGTGTAGATGCTCACGGTGTTGATTCTCGAGAAGTCGCGCTTTTAAGCCACCTGATAGATGAAAGTTTTGATCGAGTATTTATTGTTTTACATGGCCGTGGTGGTGAAGATGGTGTACTACAAGGCGCGTTAGAGTATCTTAATATTCCTTACACCGGCAGTGGCGTTTTAGCATCGAGTGTCGGGATGGATAAGCTTAAGACCAAGCAGATTTGGAAAGCGTTAAATTTGCCGGTGCTTGAATCCTACATTATTCAAAGTAGAGAAGAGGCGGAGTGCCTAAAAAATCAATTGGTCTATCCCGTGGCTGTTAAGCCATCTGAAGAGGGATCAAGTATTGGTGTCAGCCGTGTTGATAAAGCTGAAGACTTCGTAAGTGCTTGGGAGGCTGCTGGCGGATTTAATACCCCCGTATTTGCTGAAAATTGGATTGTAGGTAAAGGGGAATTTACATGTGCGATTCTTGGTGGCAAAGCGTTACCGTTAATTCGCATGGAAACAGATCTTGCGTTTTATGATTATGAAGCAAAGTATTTGCGTGATGATACACGTTATTACTGCCCGTCAGGAATTGACGAAGCGGATGAGTATCGTTTTCGTGATCTATGTGAAAAAGCATTTGCGGCTTTAGGTGCAAGTGGTTGGGGACGTGTTGATTTTGTCGTGGATAATGATAATAATCCTTGGTTATTAGAGATTAATACCGTTCCAGGAATGACTAACCATTCTTTAGTGCCAATGGCAGCAAAAGTGTCAGGGATTGATTTTCAAGAATTATGTTGGAAAATATTGGAAGATTCTTTAGTGAAGTAATTTTCAATTTAATTATTGATTTTTATAAATAATACGGATTTAATGTCGCTTGAATAAAATGCAAATATCATCTGAAAATACATATCGATCTTTACGAAATAAAGGTCGAAATCAGTATGGCGTCGTTCAAAAAAAGCCATTTGATTGGGGGAAACTTGGGCGAGGTATTTTGCGCGTAATTCGTTTTGTGTTTTTATTGTCATTATTAGGTGGGATTTTGATCGGTCCTTATTTTGGTTGGCAATATCTCAAAAAAAATAATACGTTTTTTAAAATTGAAACAGTGTCAGTCTATGGTGATATCGAGTATCTCCCTTCATCAAGAATCAATGAGTTAGTAAAAGCTGCTATTGGACAAAATTTAATTGGCCTTGATATGCAACATTATCAAGATCAAATTTTAGAAGAGCGTTGGATTAAATCTGTCTCTCTTAAACGGCAATGGTTGCATGAGCTTGAGGTTCATATAGCTGAAGAGCGACCGGTCGCTATTTGGAATCTTACAAGGATGATTGATGCGGAGGGAACTATCTTTGAACCATCATTCATCCCTGATGAAGAATGGGTATCACTTGAAGGACCAGATGATAAAGCGTTAACGGTTCTTGAGACTTATACAGATGTGTCACTTCAGCTTGAAAAGGCTGGATTTAAGCTACAAAAGCTAGTATTGGATCAAAATGGTTCCTGGGCTATACTGTTAGACAATGACTTATGGCTTGTAATCGGCTCAGAAGAGTTACAAGATCGTTTATCGCGATTCTTGAAACAGTTTCCTGACAAAGAGGTCTTAAAAGCGATACAGCAAATTGATTTACGGTATAAAAATGGATTCTCTGTCAAATGGCGAGAGAATTTATAACATAAAGAATATGAGTAATAATTAACGGGGCTCAAAATATGACAGAGACTTCAGTACAATCAGTTGGTGTATGCATTGATATCGGCACGCATAAAGTTGTCGGTATGATGGCTAAAATTCGAGATGATGGCAGAATTGAGATAATGCGCATTGTTTCTCGACCATCAAGAGGTATTAAGCGGGGGATTATCACCAATATTGCACCTATAACAAATATTGTTGGCGATATTATTAAAGAGTTTGAAGAGACGCAATCGGTGAGCGTGTTGTCTGTGTCTGTATCAATTACTGGAGCGCATATTCGAAGTCGGAGTAATATTGGGGTTGTTTCGAATAGTAATGAGCGATTTTCAGAAGAAGATCATAGCAAACTTTTGAGTGAAGCTGGCAAAATAAAGCTTGATGAAGGCGAGAGTGTCATTCATGTACTTCCACAAAAATATATTGTAGATAATGGTCCGCCCGTAGAAAATGTCGTGGGTTTATCGGGCGTTAAATTTACATTAAATGCCCATCTCGTAACTGCTGCAACGAATGAGATTGCTAATATTAGCAATTGTGTCACCGCCAACGGGGTAGCGATTGATAACATTATCTATGAAGGAATATCTTCGGCGATCAGTGTGTTGACGGAAGATGAGATGCAACATGGTGTAACGCTTATTGATATTGGTGCAGGTGTTACGGATGTTGTCACTTATAAAAATGGTGCTGTTATTTTTCATGAATCGATTCCCATTGGCGGCGATGATGTGACTTCTGATATCGCTAAAATTAAACGATTTTCAACTCAAGTCGCTGAAAATATTAAGCTTGAATATGGAAGCTGTTTAACCTATTCATCATTTAATGACGTCATTACATTGCCGGTGATTACCAATCAAAGTGAGAATCGTACAATGTCTCGGCGTGATCTTTGTTCGATTATAGAAGCTCGCTATCGAGAAATTTTTGAAATAGTCCGGCAAAAAATTATGAATGCAGATGCGTATCAAATTCATGATGCTGGAGTTGTTCTGACCGGAGGAGCAAGCCTAATGCCTGGTTGTGTTGATTTAGCACAAGAAATTATGGAAAAACCTTGTCGCATTGGCGTGCCTATTAATGTCTATACTAATTATACAGAGCCATTAACAGCTTCTCATGCGGCGGTCGTCGGTTTACTGGCGGCTCATAAATATGAAAATATTTGGCAGAAAGACGTGCAAAAAACAGTGCCAAGCGGTAATATTTTTAGTAACATATATAACAAAATAGCTGGAATGTTTCGTAAGAACTTCTAGTACTTGAAGAATATAAATATAAATTGAGGATTGACAATGTCCATATTTGAACTGCAGCAAGATCATAACGAACATGGTCCTATCATTAAGGTGATAGGTGTCGGTGGCGCGGGTGGTAATGCTATCACGCATATGGTGAATTCTGGTCTTACAGGTGTAACCTTTATTGTTGCGAATACAGATTCGCAAGATTTAGGTGAAGCGAAAGCAGATGTCCGAATTCAACTAGGAGAGCAATTGACGCGTGGTCTTGGAGCTGGGGCAAATCCTGAAATTGGTCGTCAAGCAGCTGAAGAGACAAAAGATGCTATCCGTACTGAATTGAATGGTGCTGATATGGTCTTTATTGCAGCTGGAATGGGCGGTGGAACTGGTACTGGTGCGGCGCCAATTGTTGCTGAGATTGCGCGGGAATTAGGCATTTTAACGGTTGCAGTGGTATCGCGTCCTTTCTCAATGGAAGGTCGTAAACGTGATCAGGCTGCCGCTCAAGGCTTAAAACAATTAGCACAACAAGTAGACTCATTAATAACGATTCCAAATGACCGATTAATGAGCGTTTTAGGTAAAGGTGTAAGTCTTTATGACGCATTTAGTGCAGCTAACAATGTACTTTTTAATGCTGTTCAAGGGATTACGGATAGTATTACTAAACCAGGGATGATTAACCTTGATTTCAATGATGTAAAAACGGTTATGAAGCAACAAGGTTTGGCAATGATGGGTGTTGGTTTAGCATCCGGGGATAATGCTGCTCGTGAAGCAATTCAACAAGCAATTTCATCGCCTCTTTTAGAGGAAGTGAACTTGACTGGTGCAAAAGGTTTGCTTGTGAACGTTGCGGGTGGATCGAAATTGAATCTGGGTGATTTAAATGACATCGGTGCAATCATTAGTGACTATACTAATGAAGATACAACAATTGTATTTGGTACGGTTATTGATGATGAAATGGGTGATGATATTAAAGTGACATTAGTTGCCACCGGCTTAGGAGAGTATCAGTCCCCAACTGAGCAGCGCAGTGTCGCAGATCAACTTCTAGGTCGCGTTTCTCGCCCAGCTTCAGAGGCCGTGTCGCGTGATAATGTGAAGTCATCAGCGACAAGTAGTTCATCGACAGGCTATTTAGACATACCTGCATTTTTAAGAAAAAACTCTTAAAATTTGAAGTGAGTAATTTTATGCTTAAGCAAAGAACAATAAAAAGCCTCGTTCAAACAACAGGAGTTGGCTTACATTCAGGGAAAAAGGTTTATCTAACCTTGAGACCTGCCGGAATTGATCAGGGAATCATCTTTCGACGTACGGATGTCCCTTCGCCGGATATTAAAATTCAAGCAGAGTCCGTGGTAAGCACACAGCTTGCTACAATGATTGCCTCTCCTGAAGCGCCAGAAGTAACTATCTCTACAATTGAGCACTTGATGTCTGCACTTTGTGGGCTTGGAATTGATAATGTTATTGTCGAAGTGAGTGCGCCAGAAATTCCAATTATGGATGGTAGTTCTGCGCCATTTATCTACTTAATACAATCGGCGGGTATTCAAGAGCAAAATGCTGCTAAGAAGTTTATAAAGGTGAAAAAGCCGGTGACTTATAAGCATGAAGATAAAATAGCAAAATTGCTGCCTTACAATGGTTTTCGATTGGATTTCACTATTAAATTTGACCATGCTGTATTAGATAAAACCAATCCTCATCATCGTTGTGAGTTTTCTTCTCAGTATTATGTAAGAGAGATTGCAAGAGCGCGAACCTTTGGCTTTATGAAAGACCTTGAAGTTATGCGCGAGTTAAATCTTGCTTTGGGCGGTAGTATGGATAATGCCATTGTCGTTGATGATTACCGTATTTTAAATAGCGATGGTCTTCGTTATGAAGATGAGTTTGTGCGTCATAAAGTATTAGATGCAGTGGGTGATCTGTATGTATTAGGGCATCCGATTATCGGGGAGTTTGTTGGGTATAAAGCAGGGCATATGATGAATAATATGCTCATCAGAGAGCTAATGAAAGATCCTTCAGCCTATGAGTTGGTAACGTATGAAGAAGCTGATGTTTCTCCTGTTACATACGAAGTTCCCGCGTGGAATTAATTTTGGTGAGTACTTTTAATTTTATTTAAATTAGAGTATAGTTTGTTGTTTACGATTTTATATTGAATAACGTGTCTCTATATCATATAAAAAAGTTTTGGATATTAGTTAAAGATAGGATATAAATTTTTATGGTTACAATTCGTCTAGCTCGTGGAGGCTCTAAGAAGCGTCCTTTCTACCAAATTGTTGTTGCGGATCAAAGAAACTCTGTGACAGGTAAATATATTGAGCGTCTTGGCTTTTTCAATCCAATCGCTAAGGGTGGAGAGAAACGTTTACAATTAGCTCAAGACCGTCTCGATTATTGGATTGGAGTTGGAGCACAGCCTTCAGAGCGTGTTGCATCTTTAATCAAAGAAGCTAAAAAAGCAGCGGTTGCTCAAGAAGCATAATTGTTGCTAATAAATTAAAATTAGGCCATCTTACATAATAAGTAAGATGGCTTTTTTATTAAGGTGGAATCATAAATGTTGGGCACAAAAAAAATTAATATTGGTAAAATTAATGGATTTCATGGCGTGAAGGGCTTTATTAAAGTTTTTTCAGAAACACGTCCTCGTGAAGGAATTTTGGAGTATAAGCGGTTTTATATCAGACGTAATGAGCATGAATGGCAAGAGCTCGAAGTTGAGGTAGGGCAAAAGCATAGTAAGCATATCCTGCTAAAATTTAAAGGTTATGATTCAAGAGATTCTGTTGAAAACTTATTGGGTAAGGAGTTATATCTTGATAAAGATGATCTTCCAAAACTTTGTGAAAATGAGGTATATTGGGTAGATCTTTATGGTTTGAAGGTATTTAATCACGATGATATTTTGCTAGGTATTATTGAAGATATTTTTGAAACGGGTGCTAATGATGTTATCGCTGTTAAAGGTGAATATGGTGAGATTTTAATTCCTTACTCATTGGAATATATCATAATGGAAATTAATCTCGAAGAAGGTTATATACAAGTAGATTGGGATTTGGATGAAGAATGATTATTGATATCATAGGATTAATTCCTGATCTTATTACGCCTGTTTTAACGGATGGCATTGTTAGTAGAGCCTACAAAGCCGGTATTTTTGAACTTCGTTTTTGGAATCCTCGAGAATATACGACGGATCGGCATCATACAGTAGATTCACGTCCTTATGGAGGCGGTCCGGGCATGGTGATGCTTTATGAGCCATTGAAGAAAACGCTTGATGAAATAGAAGATTTTCGAGGGAGCCGAGGATTTAGAATTTACATGTCGCCACAAGGTGATCTTTTGGAACAACCACTGGTGCGAAAATTTGCTGAATTAGAGCATATTGTCATACTATGCGGTCGCTATGAAGGTGTCGATCAGCGTTTGATTGATAGTGAAATTGATTTGGAGTTATCAATCGGTAATTATGTTTTATCAGGTGGAGAGCTAGCCGCTGCGGTTGTGATTGATTCGATTGTACGTCTATTGCCAGGAGCTATATCAAATGAGTCATCGCATATTTGTGACTCATTTTCTGAGGGAGATCTACTTGATCACCCTCATTATGCCCGTCCTAGAGAAATTAATGGGTTAAAAGTGCCCGAGGTTCTTTTTTCGGGCGACCATCAAAAAATTGCTCAATGGAGAAAATCCATTGCTACTGAACGTACAAAGTTGAGAAGAGAAAGGTTATTGAAGGGTCGATAATTCGAATTTATATGTAAAATGTTATGTTGACTAGTAAAAAAATAATGTTTATTATTATTTTTCATAAAAATTATAATACTAACGTAATATAGTTTACATTTTAATGCCTTCGATATAATAAGGAGGGATGGTTGTTAATTTTTACACGAAAGCCTGGTGAACGGTTTATTATAAATGACGACATAGTTGTAACTGTATTGGACTATAAAGGCAAACAGGTTCGAATTGGTGTTGATGCGCCACAAAATGTAAAGATCTATCGAGAAGAGATCTATCAAAAAATCAATTCAGAAGAATTAGATTCTAATAATAAAGACTAATATATTTAGCTTATAAAAAAGGCCCCTATTATACTTAATAGGGGCTCTTTTCATATGAATTGTATTAAATGTTAAATTGAATAATAAAGTTTGTATTCCATAGGATGCGGTGTCTCTGCAACTTTATTGATTTCTGCTTGCTTAAGGCGGATATATGCATCAATCATTTCATTGGTGAAAACGCCACCTTCTAATAAGAACTCTCGGTCTTCGTTTAATGCGTGTAATGCCTCATCAAGATTTTTAGAAACCTTGGGAATTGCTTTTAATAGATCACTCGAGAGATCGTAAAGATTCTCATCAGAAGCGCCTCCAGGATGAATTTTATTTTTTATACCATCAAGACCGGCCATAAGAAGTGCTGCGAAGGAAAAATAGCTATTGCCGGTTGCGTCAGGGAAACGAATTTCAATGCGGCGTGCTTTTTCATTGGCAACGTAAGGAATACGGATGGATGCGGTTCGATTTTTGGCAGAATATGCGAGTAATACCGGTGCCTCGTAATGTGGTACTAAACGTTTATAACTGTTTGTCGAAGCGTTAGTAAAAGCGTTTAGTGCTTTTGCGTGTTTAATAATACCACCGATAAAATAGAGTGCTGTTTCTGATAAATTGCTGTATTCAGATCCACAGAAGATATTCTCATTATTTTTAAAGAGAGAGATATGGACATGCATTCCAGAACCATTTTCACCAAAATAGGGTTTTGGCAAGAAGGTTGCGCTTTTTCCACAAAGGTCTACCGTGCTTTTGACGATATATTTTAATCGCTGAACCTCATCTGCTTTTTGAAGAAGTGTGTTAAACTTTGCCCCAATTTCACATTGGCCAGCGGAAGCAACTTCACGGTGATGAATTTCAATTTCCAATCCAGTTTTTTCTGCATTTACGACAATTTCATTACGTATATCATGTAGCTTATCGACCGGCTGGAGCGGAGAGTAGCCACCTTGGTGTTCTGCATAGTGGCCTGAATAGGATTCTTTTTTGGAAGAATCCCAATAAGATGTATTTGAATTGAGTTCATAACTTACATTATCGGGTGCAACATTATATTGAACATTATCAAAGATGAAAAATTCGTTTTCAGGGCCAAAAAATGCAGTATCAGCAATTCCTGTTGCTTGTAAGTAGCTTTCGGCACGTTTTGCAAGTGCCCGAGGATCCCGAGAGTAGTAATCTTTTGTATCAGGTTCGAGAACATCACAAATTAAAACGAGTGTTGGGTGTTTAATAAGGGGGTCAATAAATGCGCTTGTGGGGTCAGGCATTAAAATCATGTCAGATGATTCAGTCTGCTTCCAACCTTGAAAACTTGAGCCATCAAAGAATTTTCCTTGAGTAAAAAGTTCTTCATTCACCTGTCGTGCTGGGATAGTAAAGTGGTGCTCCTGTCCGACCATATCTGTTAAGCGTAGGTCTACAAATAAAATTTCCTTCTCCTTAATGAGTTTTAAAATGGAACGTATACTATCAGCCGGCATTATTTACTCCTTCCTGTCATTATGTCGCGTCTATAAACGATTTATTCTACACTAGTTTTGTGAAAAAAAATGCAAGAAAGTTGTTTGTTAAAGTAAAAAAATCCAGTGATAAAAGCATTTTGGGGAAATCGCAAAATATAGGTAGAATGGGGAAGTGAATTCAAATTATCGATAGAGAAGAATAGTATAAACAATGAAAATAACGACTTGGAATCTTAATTCAATTAAAGTTCGCTTAGAACAGTTGACCAATTTTATAGAAGCTGAACAACCCGATGTGATTGGCCTACAAGAGTTAAAGTGTAATAATGATCAATTTCCTGTTCATGAGATAGAAACTCAAGGGCTTCACTTTGCTTTTAATGCTCAGCCAACGTATAACGGTGTTGCGCTGTTATCAAAAAAAGAGATCTTTGATATTGAATATGATATCCCAGGGTATGAAGATTCCGAAAAAAGGGTTATTGCGGGTACTATTGATGGTGTCAGAGTGATTAATGCTTATGTGCCTAATGGCCAATCTCCTGAGTCTGAAAAATATCAATATAAACTTAAGTGGTTAGCAGCCTTCACTGACTATGTTGAAAAAAGTTTAAAGCGCTATTCCGAGCTTGTGGTATTGGGAGATTTTAATATTGCCCCAACTGACGATGATGTTCATAATCCGCTTTCTTGGAAGGGAAAAATATTATGTACTGATCAAGAGCGAGAGTCTTATCAAAAAATTTTAGCGCTAGGGTTAGTGGATGGGCTCCGAATTGAAGCATCTCCTAAAGGTCTTTTTACATGGTGGGATTATCGCCAAGGTGGATTTGAGAAAAATAGTGGCATTCGCATTGATCATCTATTATTATCAAGAAGATTGAGCCGCCGTTTTATATCATCTGCAGTTCATGTGAAGTATAGAGCCATGGAGCGTCCTTCGGATCATGCGCCAGTATCAATTATACTAAAATAGCAGTGGTTGGGAGTTTTTCTTCTTAATCACTCAGAGAAAAGTTGTAAGGAGAGAGTCTATGTTTGGTGGTAGTATTGTTGCGATTGCAACTCCGATGTTTCCTGATGGTCGTATCGATTTTGACTCGTTTGAAAAACTTGTTGAATTTCATATCGAAAATAAGACAGACGCACTAGTCGCAGTAGGTACAACTGGTGAGTCAGCTACGATTAATTTTGATGAGCACCGTGAAGTTGTGAAGCGCGTTGTGCAGTATGTTCGCGGTCGAGTGCCCGTTATTGCCGGAACCGGTGGTAATTCAACTGAAGAAGCGATTCGTCTTACGCATTGGGCGGCTGAGGATGGTGTAGATGCATGTTTACTCGTTGCTCCTTACTATAATAAACCTCCACAAGAAGGTCTTTTTCAACACTTTAAGTTAATTGCGGAAACAGTAGATATTCCACAAATTCTTTATAATGTACCAGGAAGAACTGCATCAGATATTCAAGTTGATACCGTTGAAAAACTTGCGAATATTAAAAATATCGTTGCAATAAAAGAGGCAAGTAATTTTGAGCGTGTAGAGCAATTAATCCGCCGTGTTGGTGATAAAATTGATGTATTGACGGGTGAGGATGGAATTGCTGCTCAATGTGTTTTGGCAGGGGCAAAAGGCGTTATTTCTGTAACGGCCAATATCGTCCCTCTTCAAATGCATGAAATGATTCAAGCAGCTTTAAAAGGTGACGAGGCACGTGCATATGAAATTAATGAACAAATTAAAGAACTGCATCATATTCTTTTTTTAGAGACAAACCCGATTCCCGTTAAATGGGCTCTTCAGCAAATGGGTAAAATTAATGCAGGAATTCGCTTACCTCTTGTTCCTTTAAATCCTCAATATCATTTGACAGTTCAAGAAGCTATGAGAAAAGTTGGGCTTATTTAAGAAAATTTTGATATAAGCTACAGAATTAAATAGATAAACAAACACTAAATAGATTTTTCGGGTATAATTCTTAAGAAAATTTATTTGGTAGTTACTTGAATTCCTCGTACAATGACAAGAATTTATATTCAGTAAAGGTTAGTCCATGTATACAAAAAAAATAGCGTTTGCAGTGTTGCTATCTGGCTTAATAATAAGCGGCTGCTCTACTCAGAAAGTGCAGTCTAGAGATAGTTTGCGTTATTTGAAATCATCTCAGGTAAATCCGCTTGAATATCCGCCCAATTTGGTGAAACGTACTCAAACGGATACTAGTGCGACAACTTCGCTCCAAGAGTATCGCCAACATCAGAAACAGGTAGTCGCTAAGGTGTTAGCTGCAAATTCTGATAACGGTGTCACTTTTGTGGAGTCTGAAAATGGACGTCGTTGGATTAATACCGGTCATACGCCTGATTTTGTTTGGCAACAAACTCAACTATTGCTTCGTGAGTTAGGGTTAGAAATCGAATCACAGTCACCTGATGCAGGCCTTATCGAAACTAAATGGGCTGAAAATCAGGCAGATGTTCCTGATGGTTTAATTCGTGGTTTGATTAAGCGTATCGCAAGTAATCTTTTTGGTTCATCTTCTCGTGATAAGTTTAAAATTCGTTTAGAAAAAGATGGAGATCGTACGTTAGTCTATGTTACTCACTATGCAATGAAAGATGAAGCAACAGGAAATGATGATCAGTTTCATCGTTGGGTTGATGCCCCGGGAGATCCTGAGCTAGAAGCAGAGTTTATTGCCCGCCTAGCCGCGCGGTTAGGAGGTGATGGCCAAAGCGCCTTGGGAAAGGGCGTGCTTCCCGCGGTTGAACGGGAAGGGACTACGCTTGTCATTAATAACAGAGATCAACAAGATGTCTGGAAACAGCTCGGGAATATTTTAGATGATGGTGCGGTGTTTAATGTTCTTGAAAGTTACTCTGGCATTAACACCTATCGTGTGGGACGTACGGTAAAGAAACGGCGTTTCTTCTTTTTCACAAAGTATGATCGTGAAGGAGAGGTCTATTATATTCGCGTGAATAATATTGGGGATGGCAAAACACGTATTGATGTATTGCCTGTTCTCACGCTTAATTACTTAGAAGATTTGATGGATCGAATGACGACTCAAATGAACTAGTACTTTTTACGCGAATATTTTTTGGTATCATAAAAACGCCTGTAGATTTTTTCTCAGGCGTTTTTATTTATCTTTGTTATAAATAGCAAGAAGGACTTAGTATGAATCGGCGAATTGCCAAGTTAGATCCTCATGTTATCAATCAAATAGCGGCAGGTGAGGTTGTTGAAAGACCAGCATCTATCGTGAAAGAGTTGGTTGAAAATAGTATAGATGCAGGTTCTACCGAAATTACTATTGATATTAAAAGTGGTGGAATGGATCATATTATTGTCCAAGATAACGGTCATGGGATTGTTAAAGATGATCTAAATTTGGCATTATCGAGCCACTCAACGAGTAAAATTCGGCATGCAGATGATTTAGTAGAGATTGCTACACTCGGATTTCGAGGAGAGGCATTGCCTAGTATTGCGGCGGTGTCACGTTTGACGCTTATTTCAAAGGCCAATGGCACTGAATATGCCTTTAAAGTAAATGGAAGAGGGCATGATGAGATCAACGAACCAATGCCTGCCTCATTGCCAGAGGGAACACGTATCGAGGTTTATGATCTCTTCTTTAATGTGCCTGCTCGCCGTAAATTTCTCCGTACTGAACGTACAGAGTTTAGCCATATTGAAACGCTTGTAAAGCGGTTAGCACTTATTCGTTTCGATATTAGTTTTACATTAATTCATAATGGTAAAACGGTTTTTACCGCTCCAATTGCATCAAATATTGACGAGCAACAAGTACGAATTGGGACGGTATTTAATCAAGATTTTTTAGAGAATAGTTTTCACTTTTCGCATACGAAAGAGATTGTGCTTGATGAACAGGGAATCACTAGAGTTTTAACACTTGAGGGATGGTTGGCAAAACCAACTTTTTTTCGAAATAGTAATGATTGGCAATATGTCTATGTGAATGGCCGTATGGTGAAAGATCGTCTTGTTGCTCATGCTATTCGTCAAGCATATAGAGATGTGATGTATAGTGATAAGCATCCGGCCTTTGTGATCTATTTAACGTTGGATCCTGCATCAGTCGATGTGAATGCACATCCACAAAAACATGAAGTACGTTTTCGGGAATCACGAATCGTGCATGATTTTATCTTTAGTACGCTTAACTATGTGATTTCGAAACCTGAAGTCCTAGAGGGCAGTGAAGCTTTGCCGGTTGTCGCTTCATTAGAACCCTCTGTTACTGCTACATCAGAAGAAGGACTCCTTCCGCCCTCTCGACAACACAGGTTTAGTTTTGGGAATGGAAGTATTCCTTCTAAAAGTTATAATCCTATAAATTTATATGAAGCGCTTGGTGCTGGCGGGATTTCTCTAGACTCGATAAAAAACTTCAACGAGCCTCAGACTCATTCTGTGTTAAATACTGAAGAACGATTAAACAGCGATGGAGAAAATACTGATGAAGCACCCCTGGGATATGCTCTAGGTCAGCTTCATGAAGCTTATATCTTAGCTGAGAATCGTGATGGATTGGTTTTGGTTGATATGCATGCTGCACATGAGCGTATTATTTATGAGCGTTTTAAAAATGCTGTTGCATCCCAAGAGGGGATTGTGCGTCAAGCATTGTTGATCCCCAAAACAATGGATGTTGGAAGTAAGGAGATTGCAATCGTGGAGGAGTTTCAGCGTGAGCTGCTCTCTTTAGGTTTGTTACTAGAAGTACTCAGTCATAACAGTATTGTAATTCGTGAAGTTCCGGCAAGCCTTATTCGGGCAGATATCGAAAAACTTGTTCAAGGAGTTTTAACAGACCTAGATCGTTATGGGTCGAGCCAAAAAATTACTGAACATATGAATGATATTTTATCAACAATGGCTTGTCATAGCGCTATTCGCCATCATCGGCGCCTGACGCTTCCAGAGATGAATGCTTTACTTCGAGATATGGAACGAACAGAGCGTTCTGGGCAATGTAATCATGGACGCCCAACATGGCGTTCACTAGCACTTACGGATCTTGATAAACTTTTTTTACGCGGAGAGTAAATGATGAGTCAACATTTATGTGTGATTTTTGGTAATCCGGTGGCTCATTCAAAATCCCCAGAAATGCAGATGCAGTTCGCAAAAAATAGCGGGGTGAATTTAGAATATTTAAGAGTATTAGTCCCGCTTGATCAATTTAAAGAAATAGTTAAAAACTGGCAAGAAAAAGGGATATTGGGTGCGAATATCACGGTGCCTTTTAAAGAGATGATCCTATCGTTATGTGATCGCTTAACCGTAGAAGCGCAAGTTGCGAAAGCAGTTAATACTATTCGTATAGAGAGTAATGGTACGATCAGTGGGCATAATACTGATGGAATTGGATTAATTCGGGATATTACTGTCACAAAAAATATAGAAATTACTGGAAAGAAAGTTTTGGTGTTAGGTGCAGGTGGTGCGGTAAGAGGTATTTTGCAGCCACTTTTAGAGAAAAATCCAAATTTAGTTGTATTGAGTAATCGTACACAAACTAAAGCGATACAGCTTGCAAAAGAGTTTAAGCAATATGGCAATATTCGTGCAACTGCTTGGAGTGATGTAAAAGATGAGTTTGATTTGATTATTAACGGTACTAGCGCTTCCTTACAGCAATCATTTCCTGATTTGCCGCTCGGCGTGATTTGTTCTAAAACAGTTGGATATGACCTTGTGTATAGCCATGAGCCCACTGTTTTTATGCGCTATATTGAAAATAATGGTGGTTCTGCAGCCTATGATGGTTTGGGAATGTTGATTGAGCAGGGTGTTTATGCATTTGAATTCTGGTTTGGTGTAAAACCTTCGATTGAAGGTGTATTATCCATTTTTGGGCGTGATTAATCATTGGTACAGATATGGAAAAAGCACTTATTATCAGGTAATAAATATCGATTTTTGTTATTATTTCAGAATTATTAGAAAAGGATGCAGAGATATGTCTGAAGAAAAAACGCATTTTGGTTATCAAACTGTCGATCGTGATGAAAAAGAAGCAAAAGTCGCAGAAGTATTTCATTCTGTCGCAAGTCGCTATGATGTGATGAATGATGTGATGAGCTTCGGGATTCATCGTTTATGGAAAAATACTGCAATGACACTCTCTGGTGCGAAACGTGGTCAAAAAGTTCTTGACCTAGCCGGCGGCACTGGTGATTTGACAAAACGTTTGAGTAAACGAGTCGGGTCAGAAGGATTAGTGGTTCTGTCAGATATTAATGAATCTATGCTTGAGGAAGGGCGAAAACGTCTAATTAATGAAGGGATTGTTGGTAATGTTGAATTTAAGCAAATTAACGCTGAACAGATTCCTTTTGAAGATGCGACGTTTGATCTTGTCACGATTGGTTTTGGTCTGCGGAATGTTACGGATAAAATGAAAGCACTAAAGGAGATGCGCCGAGTTTTAAAACCAGGAGGCCGTCTTTTAGTATTAGAATTTTCAAAACCTGTCGTTCCTGGGTTGGGGACTCTTTACGATTTTTACTCTTTCCAAATTATTCCACGAATGGGTGAATTTATCGCAAAAGATGGGGATAGTTATCGCTATCTTTCGGAATCAATTCGAATGCATCCGCCACAAGAAGAACTTCGAGATATGATGCTTGAAGCAGGTTTTGATGAGGTGGATTATAAAAATCTAACGGGTGGGATTGTTGCGATTCACCGTGGATTTGTCTACTAAAAATAATAAGTTGCGATCGTAATCGTTAATAATGCGTGAAAAAAGGATAGGCGGATGATTTCTCGAAGTTTGAGGATGGTAAAAATTTGGTGGGTATTATTACGCTATGGTCTATATGATCTTGCATTTATGGTGCCAGGGTTACGCCATCTTCGTTTTGTAAAACCCCTTTTATCTATATTTAATGGTTACAAATCAACACCTTTAGCAGTGCGTATTCGCTTGGCGCTTGAGAATCTCGGTCCAACCTTTATTAAACTTGGACAAGCGCTCTCTACTCGTTATGACCTTCTCGATAAAGAGATCGTTGATGAATTAATCAAACTACAAGATCGAGTTCCGCCTTTTTCGAGTGATATCGCTGTTAATATTATTGAAACATCACTTGATAAATCGATTGATCAATTATTCCAATCATTTGAAAAAGCGCCAATAGCAGCGGCTTCGATAGCTCAAGTGCATGGCGCTATTTTGCCTAATGGACAAGAAGTTGTTGTAAAGGTTGTTCGGCCAAATATTCAGAAAGTTATCAAGCGTGATATTGGCTTAATGCGTATTCTTGCCCAAATGATCGAGCGTTATTATCCTGATGGTAAGCGCTTGCGTCCCGTAGAAATTGTCGATGAACACGCACGTACAATTCTTAATGAATTAGACTTAACAATTGAAGCCGCAAATGGCGCACAATTACGTGAAAATTTTCGTGATTCACATGATTTATATGTGCCAGAAATCTATATTGATTATGTGCGCAAAAATGTGATGGTGATGGAGCGAATCTCTGGTGTGCCAGTTGGCGAAATCGAAACGCTTAAAGCACTCGGTGTAGATATCCCGCTTTTAGCAAAACGGAGTGTTGATATCTTTTTTACTCAAGTGTTTGAACATAGTTTTTTCCATGCAGATATGCATCCCGGAAATATTTTTGTAGATGTTACTAATCCAGCTGATCCAACATATATCGCGCTTGATTTTGGCATTATCGGAACATTAAATGAACAAGATCAACATTATTTGGCGAGTAATTTTTTAGCCTTTTTTAATCGAGATTATCTGAAGGTCGCACAGCTCCATGTAGAGTCTGGTTGGGTGCCACCGGATACTTCAGTGGGGGATTTTGAAGCGGTTATCCGTTCTTTATGTGAGCCAATTTTTAATAAGCCGTTAAAAGATATCTCATTTGGTGCATTTTTATTGTCGTTATTTCAGACAGCGCGACGTTTTAAAATGGAGATGCAGCCACAATTGATGTTGCTCCAAAAAACACTTTTTGCGATCGAAGGTGTGGGGCGTGAGCTCTATCCTGAACTTGATCTTTGGGCAACCGCTAAACCGTATCTTGTCGATTTCGTGAAGAAAAAACGTGGCCCAAAAGCGATTGCTAAGCGATATAAACGGGATTTTCCAATATGGATTGAGCAGCTCCCAGATGTTATTCAAAATAGTAATTTGATGTTAAGGCAAGCTGCAAAAGGTGAGTTGAAAGTTAATCTTGCGGATAAAGAGTGGGATAAGCTGATAAAAATTCATGGAGAAGAAACCTCCCGAAAAGTGTATGCCGGTATTGGCGGAGTGTTTCTGCTTGCGTTGTTGCTTAAATGGGATAATTGGACATTTTTACCAATTATTGCCAGTAGTGTTATTGTCATAGTGATGTTTTATCTTGCACTTCGTAAGCGCAAAGAATCTTAAAATTTTTAGGGGATTTTCCTTTTTAAGAATTTTTTCACCAAAGAAATTGATTTGTCACACTTTTTTTATAAAAACCTTTATAATAGAGGATGTATATGTTCCAATAAGTAGAACTATGTACAAACAAATTTTATTTAATAAGGAGAAGTCAATGAAGAAGTTAGCTCTTGCTGCTATGTTAGCAGTTGCAACAACTGGTATCTCTATGGCGCAGGTTGATACAGATGCGGTCATTAAATATCGTAAAGCAGCATTTACTGTTGCGGGTTGGAATATGGGTATTCTCGGTGGAATGCTGAAAGGTGAAATCGATTATAATCCAGAAGAAGCGGTTGCAGCAGCAACACGTATCAATGAAATGGCAAAAGCTGTAGGCGCAACATTTATTGATGGCACTTATGAAGGTACAAAAGCAAGCCCTAAAATTGCAGAAAACCGCGCAGAATTTGATGCAGATCTAGCTGCATTTATTGAACAAAGTGGTGCAATGGTAGAGGCAGCAGGCGAAAAACAGACAATGGCTGCACAAATGGGTAAACTTGGTGGCACTTGTAAGTCTTGCCATGACTCGTTCAAATTAG
Organism: Ignatzschineria sp. 22MB058224; assembly: GCF_058188435.1. NCBI lineage: Bacteria > Pseudomonadati > Pseudomonadota > Gammaproteobacteria > Cardiobacteriales > Ignatzschineriaceae > Ignatzschineria > Ignatzschineria sp. 22MB058224. The sequence continues at coordinate 1,295,400 of NZ_CP187366.1, read as the reverse complement.
ACTAATTAAAGAACATTCCGTTCGATAACTAATTTAATAACACAATTTGATAAAAGAGAGGTTTCTTCTCGTACTTTGCTTAAATTATGTTATAACAAGGGAAGCGATTGATTGAATCAGTCGCTTCTTTTATGTTTACCCACTTTATAGGAGAGTAATAAAGTGATGAAAAAGTTAAAATTATCGATGTTATTATCACTGGGGTTTTTGCTTGGAAGTCAGGCGGTAAAAGCTCAAGAAGTGCGTGTTTATAATTGGACGGATTATATTGATCCTGAATTGATCACGGAGTTTACTGATAAAACGGGAATCAAAGTTATTTATGATACGTTTGATAGTAATGAAGTGTTGCTTGCTAAAACCCTTACCGGTAATTCAGGCTATGATATTGTTGTGCCTTCAGATTACACCTTAATTTATATGGTGCAAGCAGATGCAGTACAAAAGATCGATCGAGACAAACTCAAAAATATCGATAATATTTGGCCATTTGTTGAAGAGCGTTTAGAGGAACTTCCTGGTGCGACGGATTACTCTGTACCTTATATGTGGGGAACGACGGGTATTGCCTATAATGTGGCTAAGATTAAGGAGCTAGTCCCTGATGCTCCGCTTGATTCTATGGAATTGCTCTTTAATCCTGAATATGCCTCTAAACTTGCAAGTTGTGGAATCTATATTATCGATTCTCCAAGCGAGTTTTACCCAATGGTAATGCGTTATTTAGGATTACCGGCAGAGAGCACGTCAGATGAAGATCTTGCAAAAGCTAATGAGGTTTTAGAAGCAATTCGTCCTTACATTACTAAATTTCATTCCTCTGAGTATATTAATGCGATGGCAAATGGAGATGCTTGTTTATCCCTTGGTTGGTCGGGAGATCTTTATTTAGCAAAAGCACGAGCAAAAGAAGCAAATGCCGGTGTTGATATCGAATATTTTATTCCAAAAGAAGGTGGGTTACTTTGGTTTGATCAATTAGCGATCTTAAAAAATGCAAAAAATGTGGATGAGGCTTATGCATTTATCGATTTTCTGTTGGATGCGAAGGTTAATGCAAGAGCGGCAGATTATGTAGAGTATGCAACCTCTAATGAGGCTGCTTTTGAGTTTGTCGATCAGGATCTACTGAATGATCAAGCGCTCTATCCTTCGAAAGAGACGCTCTCATTATTAAACGTAAAACAACCTTACACCCAACGAGAACAGAAAAAGTTGATGCGTCACTGGTTAAAAATAAAAGCGCAACGTTAGTAATCCATAATAGTGAATATTTTAAAGAGTTTGGTGGTGATCAAACTCTTTTTTATTTGTCGAAATGTTTATCGGTCATCGTGCGAAAGAGAACTTTGTTTTAATGTATAATGAAAGAATAAATTATTTCGGGCTACTATTTGGTAGCCTCAGAATAGAGCGAATGTAGTAGTTTATTGACGAGAATAATAGCTGATGCTTAACATCTCTAAACGGATAAAAGGATTTTGAAAATTATGAGTACAATTCATCACCCGTTAATTATTTTAGGTTCCGGTCCTGCAGGATATACCGCGGGCTTATATGCTGCGCGTGCAAATCTTAAACCTGTTGTTATTACCGGCATGCAAATGGGCGGTCAATTGACAACTACGACAGAAATCGATAATTGGCCAAGTGGTGCTGAAGGCTTAACAGGCCCTGTTTTGATGGATCAGATGCGAGAACAGTGTGAACGCTTTGGTACCCAAATTCTTTTTGATCACATCAACGAAGTAGATTTACAAAATCGTCCTTTTACTTTGAAAGGGGATAATGCAACCTACACATGTGATGCATTAATTGTTGCCACCGGAGCATCGGCAAAATATTTAGGATTACCGTCAGAAGAGTTTTATAAAGGACGTGGCGTTTCAGCATGTGCAACCTGTGATGGTTTCTTTTATCGTGGGCAAGAAGTTGTCGTTGTCGGCGGTGGTAATACAGCAGTGGAGGAAGCTCTCTATTTAAGTCAAATAGCTTCAAAGGTGCATTTAGTACATCGTCGTGATGCTTTTAGAGCTGAGAAAATATTGCTTGATAAATTGCATCAACATGTTGCCGAAGGGAAAATTGAACTTCATATTAATCATGTTTTAAATGAAGTTAAGGGCGATGATAACGGCGTTACAGGGGTTATCCTCTCATCAACAATTAATGATAGCGTGAAAGAACTAGCCGTTCCGGGTGTTTTTATTGCCATTGGTCACACACCGAATACGGAAATTTTCAAAGATCAACTAAACATGCGTAATGGTTATATTGTTGTAAAATCAGGTATTGATGGTGGTGCAACAATAACCTCTGTCCATGGCGTGTTTGCCGCAGGTGATGTTATGGATTCTCATTACCGTCAAGCAATTACTTCTGCGGGTACAGGATGTATGGCAGCCTTAGATGCAGAGCGTTATTTAGATGGTTTAGAGTAATTGGTCAATACGATACAACATTAATATCAGAGTGGAATCTCCACAGGAGGATGATTATATGAAATTTAATACTTTAGAAGATCTCAATTTAGAGGGGAAACGAGTTTTAGTTCGAGAAGATTTAAATGTCCCTATTCATGATGGAAAAATCACTTCAGATGCAAGATTAGAGGCAGCGCTTCCTAATATCCAAAAAATTCTTAAAAAAGGCGCCGGCGTGATGATCATGTCTCACTTAGGTCGACCGGCAGAAGGTGAAGAGAATGAGGAATTCTCTTTAGCACCGGTTGCGGTTTGGTTATCGAACAAATTAGGTCAATCGGTACCGTTAGTGAAGAGTTGGATTAATGGCGTCGATATTAAGCCTGGTGAAGTCAAACTTTTAGAAAATGTCCGTTTCTTAAAAGGTGAAAAAGCCAATGATGAAACACTCTCTAAAAAAATGGCGAATCTTTGCGATGTGTATGTGATGGATGCTTTTGCAACCGCTCACCGTAAAGCTGCATCAACTTATGGCGTGGGCATGGAAGCGAAAGAGGCTGCTGCCGGACTATTACTTGAAAATGAGTTAAATGCCTTAACCAAAGTATTATTAAATCCCGAAAGCCCGATGGTTGCGATCGTAGGTGGGGCGAAAGTTTCAACTAAATTAACAGTGCTTAATGCACTCCTCGACAAGGTTGATCAACTTATTACAGGTGGTGGTATTACCAATACATTACTTCTTGCTAAAGGGTATAAAGTTGGTAAAAGTCTCGTTGAGAAAGATCTTGTGCCGGAGGCAAAAAAGCTATTAAAACGTGCAGAACAAGAAGGCAAAGAGATCCCTCTTCCAATTGATGTGGTAGTGGGAGCTGAGTTCTCAGCAGATGCTGCTGCAACAATAAAATTGATTGATGAAATCGGTCCGAATGACATGATTATGGATATCGGTCCTAAAACCAGTGAACTTTATAGCAAGATTTTAGAAAAAGCGAAAACAATTGTTTGGAATGGTCCTGTGGGCGTATTTGAATTCCCGAATTTTGCAGCGGGAACAAAAAAACTCGGTGAAGCTATTGCAAAAAGTGATGCGTTCTCCATAGCGGGTGGCGGTGATACTGTTTCTGCAGTAGAAGAGTTTGGTTTAAAAGATGATATTTCATATATCTCAACAGCAGGTGGTGCATTCCTTGAATTATTAGAAGGTAAAGTATTGCCCGCAGTAGAGATGTTAGAGAAGAGAGCAAATTAAAAATGGTAAATAATAACGAAATCTTAATTAATATTACGCCGAATGAAACGCGTGCTGCAGTAATTAGTAGTGCGATTGTTCAAGAGGTGTTAATTGAACGAGATGAAAAGCGTGGATTAGTCGGCAATATTTATAAAGGTGTCGTTATTCGTGTTTTACCAGGTCTTGAGGCAGCATTTGTAGATATTGGTTTAGAGCGCGCTGCCTTTTTACATGTGAGTGATATTCAAACTAGCAGTAATGAGTATTCAGCAGAGCAGTGTGAGAGTTGCAATGATTCTGTTGATGCAGAAAATGAACGGACTCCTACAAAACGAAATCCAGAAGCGATTGATATCACTAAATTGCTTACACAAGGCCAGGAATTAATTGTGCAGGTAATACGTGATCCCCTAGGTACGAAAGGGGCGCGTATTACGACACAAATTTCGATTCCTTCGTGTTACCTTGTCTATCTTGCTAATTCGGATGTAATTGGTGTATCGATACGAATTGAAGAAGAGGAGGAGCGGGAAAGACTCAAAACAGTGTTACAAAATTATCAGCAAGAGATTCCCGGTGCCTATATTGCACGTACAGCTGCTGAAGGGACAGATCCTTGGGTTCTTCGAGCAGATATGCAATTTTTAAGCCGTCTTTGGAGTGAGGTGAAAGAGAAGATTGCTGCCTCAAAAGTAGGGGAGCTTATTTATGGTAACTTCCCTTTAGAACAACGAATTTTACGAGATTATATTTCGAAAGATATTCAACGTGTTCGAATCGATTCGATGGATGGTTATAAAAGCATGATCGATTTTTCAGAGCGTTTCTTACCTGAAATGACGGAACGCATTGAGTATTATGTTGGCCCTCGTGCAATTTTCGATCTCTTTAATACAGAGCGCGAAATTAATCTAGCACTTGATAAGCGTGTGGATCTTAAGTCGGGTGGTTATCTTCTTATTGAGCAGACAGAAGCGATGACCACCATTGATGTGAATACTGGCGGATTTGTCGGTTTTCGTAATTTAGAAGAAACAATCTATAAAACGAACCTTGAAGCGGCACAAGCATTGGCGCGTCAGGTTCGCCTCCGGAATCTTGGGGGAATTATTATTATCGATTTTATCGATATGCAGAGCGAAGAGCATCGTCAGGGCGTTTTAGATGAGCTTGCAGAACACTTAGCTCAAGATTATGCACGCACCTCAATTAGTGAGGTCACATCTCTTGGGCTGGTTCAAATGACTCGTAAACGTACCCGCGAAAGTTTGGTGCAGCTTCTTTGTGAACCTTGTCCAAAATGCCAAGGAAATGGCTATGTCAAAACAAGTGCAACGGTTTGCTTTGAAATTTTGCGTGAATTGATTCGGGATGGAAAGCGCTTCCCAACATTGAAAGAGTTTTTAGTATTGGCAGCGCCTGAGGTTATCGAACGTCTTCTTGATGAAGAGGCGCATAGCGTGGCAGACCTTCAAATCCAGATCGATGCAAACATTCGTCTGCAAGCGGAAGAGCTCTATAATGTGGAGCAATTTGATATTGTACCGATGTAGTTCGGTATTAAAATGCGTTGAGGATATTGATGAATATTGTATTAGGCGTTACCGGTAGTATTGCTGCTTATAAATCTCCAGATTTAGTACGACGTTTACGAGAAGCTGATTTTAATGTACGCGTTGTGATGACAAAGGGCGGGCAGAGTTTTATTACGCCACTGACAATGCAAGCAGTATCGGGAAATCCCGTGATATTTGATCTCCTTGACCCTCAGCATGAAGCAGGAATGGGACATATAGAACTTGCACGTTGGGCAGATCTTATCCTCGTTGCGCCGGTTAGCGCAAATTCATTAGCAAAGCTTGCCGGTGGTTTTGCGGATGATCTATTATCCGCAATGATCTTAGCAACCGAAAGACCTGTGATGCTAGTACCGGGGATGAATCGCTTAATGTGGGCAAATCCTGCAACTAAGGCAAACATTGCAACACTGATGGAACGTGGTTTTCATTTATTAGAACCCGCAGTGGGTTCGCAAGCATGTGGTGAAGTTGGGCAGGGAAGAATGCCAGAACCATTGGCAATTCGTGATGCAGTTCTTCACTTTTTTAGAGCGCAGCACGAACATGATGCCGATTTTGGTGAAGTTTTAGATCAGCCATTACGGGGTAAAAAGATTGTTATTACTGCGGGACCAACTATCGAGGAGATTGATCCTGTTCGTTATATTAGTAACTACTCAAGCGGTAAAATGGGTTATGCCTTAGCAGAAAAGGCTTATCAATTAGGAGCAGATGTCACACTTATCTCCGGTCCGGTTTCAATCCCTGCTCCCAAAGGTATTGCTGTTATTAATGTGAAAAGCGCTGATGAAATGATGAGCGCAAGTGAGACTGCGACCAAGAGTGCCGACATATTTATCGCGGCAGCAGCAGTTGCAGATTATTCTGTGGTCAATCGTGCCGATAGAAAAATCAAGAAAACTGATGATAGTGATGAGCTTACACTCAAGCTAAAGAAAAACCCTGATATTTTAGCAACGATTTCCAAGGGCAAAAAACGCCCCGCGCTCTGTATTGGCTTTGCTGCCGAAACAGATGATATTGAAGAGAATGCGAAATCAAAACTCCAACGTAAAAATGTAGACATGATCTGCCTTAATGATGTCTCTGGTGGCAAAGTATTTGGCTCGGATCAGAATCAATTATGGCTCTTTACGCATAAAGGTGAAAAAATCGAAGTGCCATTTGCCGAAAAGAATCAAGTGGCCATGCAGATTCTTCAAGAGGTAATCAAACTTTTCCCAGAACAGTTGAGTTGTTAGGAGATACACGATGGCTGTCTCGGTAACTGAGTCGCTTCTACTTTTATCGCTCTCGAGTGTGACTTCTTCTACAATTCTTCCCGGAAGCTCCGAAGTTGCTTTAGTTGCATTTATTCATAAATTTCCTGATTACGCTTTTTCGGCATGGCTCATTGCAACAATTTTTAATACTGTTGGCAGTATGATTATGCTCTTTGTAGGGCGGATTATTCCGAATCGAAAAAAAATAAAACCCAAGACGGAATATTATATTCATCGTTATGGTGCTTGGACGCTACTACTTTCTGGTATGCCTATTATTGGGGATGTTTTGCCAATAGCTGCTGGGTGGTTTCGGCTCAATATTTGGAAATCGAGCCTCGCAATATTGATCGGGAAGGGGGGGCGTTATCTGATTATTGTTGTTATTTTAGAAGTGGCCGAAAAAGTTATTTAGTACATATTGATCGGATGAAATCTTTTAATGAACCATAAAAAAAGCGTTCTAAAGTTTCCTTTAAAACGCTTTATTGATAATAAGAATATGATAGCAATTAGCCGAGAGTTGCGACCATTACCGCTTTAATCGTATGCATACGATTCCCCGCTTGTTGGAATTGAATGCCTTGAGCGCTCTCAAAAACCTCTTCGGTAACTTCTACACCGTCAAGCCCGAACGTTTGATAAATCCATTCGCCGACTTTTGTTTCACGATTATGAAATGCTGGCAGACAGTGCATAAACTTAGTATTTTTATTTCCTGTTGCCTGCATCAATTGACGATTGACTTGATAAGGTTTTAACAGGGCAATACGCTCACGCCATGCATCTTCCGACTCGCCCATTGAAACCCATACATCTGTGTGAATAAAGTCAACGCCTTTTACCGCTTCTTCGGCACTATCGGTAAAGGTTAATGTCGCACCACTCACTTTCGCAAGCGCTTGACATTGTGCAATAAGATCAGCTTCCGGCCAAAGATGTTTGGGCGCGGCAACACGGAAATCAACACCCAATTTTGCAGCCATCACAAGATGAGAATTCCCCATATTGTTGCGGGCATCACCCAAATAAGCATAGCTAAAATCCGTAATGGGTTTGTCGCTATTTTCTTTCATTGTTAAAAGATCCGCGAGCATCTGTGTTGGGTGAAATTCATCAGTTAAGCCGTTATATACGGGTACACCAGCATAAGCCGCTAATTCATTCTCTAACACATCCTGACTAAATCCACGATATAAAATTGCATCATACATATCGCCAAGAACGCGAGCAGTGTCTTTCATTGACTCTTTTGTGCCAATCTGCGTGCCGTCGCTTCCAAGATAGCTTGTTGTCGCTCCTTGATCTGCCGCCGCAACTTCTGATGCACAGCGTGTGCGGGTAGAGGACTTTTCGAAGATTAATGCAATATTTTTCCCAGTTAATCGTCGTTGTTCTATCCCTGCACGTTTCGCACGTTTTAATTCTTCCGCAAGTGAGACAAAGTAGAGAATCTCATCTTTTGAAAAATCGAGCAGTTTTAGAAAATGTCTTTGACGTAAATTAGGTTGCATGTGCATCTCCTCTTCGCAGTATAATATGTCTTATTAGAATCTATATCGATCATTTTTTGTGATCGTTTTTTATCATAGCAGGGATGTGCTTTTTCATTCCACAAATTTTAAAAGGAAACCGTAATGATTCAACGTCTATTATTGGTAGTACTCGCACTTTTTTCGATATCTATTGCAAATGCTGAAGGCTTTCCAAATCGAGTAACATTAAACTTTGTTGGCCCGTTTCAAGTGCCGGCAAAGATGGTTTTTACCCATACAAATAGCCATTATGAATTAGTCACAACTGTAAATATTCCTTTTAAGACAATGAAATTTGTTAGCAAAGGGGATTTTGAAAATAACCGCTTGATACCCACCTTTTTTGAAGATACTCGCGGTGGCAAACCATATGCAAAAGCAACATTTGATCGTAAAAATAAATCGATTATCTATGGTCGTAATGGTGAGCAATTAACCACCGCAATGACCGGGCTTGCACAAGACTTTTTTACCACCGCTTGGCAAGCAACACTTAATAAAGCGCCATTAAGCGAAAAAATGCAAACTACTAACGGTAAAAAAGTTTACGAGCGCGCACCTTTTAAGTATGAAGGTCAGCGTGAAGAATATGTGAATGGTCGTAAAACAAAAGTTGATCTCTATGTTAGCGGCAGCGGGGATGATCGTGTTGAATTAGCACTCGCTCCACAAGACCTTTATCTCCCGGCGATGATTGCTTACTATGAGAAGGGTAAACGCTATGAGCTTAATTTACGTAGTTATCAAGTAGAATAAGGATCCATAATGATTGAATATCTCTTCACCCGTATCTCCGCAGCCTTTGGTAATAAGATTGATCTTTACCGCTTAGGAACATTCTATTTTGATGGAAAATATGTTGGTCGTGATTTACAAAAGGCGAGTATCTATCTTAAAAAAGCGACTGATAAAAGATACACCAAAGCACTCTATTATCTTGGGTTGATCGAGCTTGAAAAAGCGCCGGAAGAAATCGATTATGCATTAGCGCTTCGTTACCTTCTGCTCTCTAGAAATGAAGAGCCTAAAGCAGCGGTTAAAATTGCAGAAGTTGAGGCAAAGATTCTTTCATTACCAGCTACTGATCTAAATAATGAGTTGCTCTTTAAAATAGGCTATATGTTTGCTAATGATGTAATCGTTGGACTTGATGTGCCAAAGGCCTTACAGTTTTATCAATTAGCGAGTGAGCGCGGGAATCATTTTGCGCAAGTGGAATGGGCAAAATTATTGATGAAATCTCGTCCCGGCGTTATAAAAGATCTGCCAAAAGCCAAAGCGTTATTAGAAGATGCTGCATTGAAGTCTTTTATGCCGGCGGAAGTAGCGCTTGATGATTTTTTCGCAAAGCATCCTGAAATGGCATAAAAATAGGCTTAAGATTGCGCGAATATTGCATAAAATCGAACGATTCGCTATAATGACCTATCAACTTAAACGGGGGCGTTCTTGGATTCGACGGGGATGTTGAAGTTTGAGGTGCATGTCAAGATGGTCGAGAGTCTTGTAAAAACGCGGCAAATTGTATAGTTGCAAACGATAACAACTACGCTTTAGCAGCTTAGTCTGCTAACTGATCATGGTACTGTGTTCGTTCGGTATTATCATCAGTCAACTTAAACGAAATAGTGAAATATCATTTCTAAGGGGTATTTTGCGAAACTTAACTTAGAACAGCTTTGCATCTCCTGCCGGTCGGACGATGCGGAGTTAAATTAAAGATACGGCTAAACATGTAGTACCAAGAATGGATAGTTTTCGGACGCGGGTTCAAATCCCGCCGCCTCCACCAATCATGATTGTGAAAGCCCGCTAGTTAGCGGGCTTTTTTGTATCTATAAAATGTTTGTGCGAGAAATTGGGCGGGATCGATTTAAAATTGTTAGTTATTTCAAATGAAGTAGCTTTTTTATTTTCTGTCCCTCTGTCTATAAGCTTTAATGTCATTCACTTCAATGCTATTTCAGTAGATATAGATTACTATTAGTAATTATTGATTAAGTAGTTTTTCAGTTGTATTTTTATTTGAAAAACATAGTGAGTCTTTTTGTGGTATATTTGACCACACAGCTGTTTTTCCAAGTTTTATACATGAATCGCTGATATCACTACCAAAGTATCGTGCTATTTTTTCAAGATTTTGGGGACTGGGTTTTACCCTTTTCCAATGCCAAAAATATGGTTTACTACCTTCGTTGTCATATTTTTTATCATTGGTAATGCACATTCCTAGCAGATTAAGAGCATCTTTTTGATTAGGTGGATTCAGAACTTTTAAATCTTCTATTGCATTACCCAATGCGATAAATAAATATTTTGTTGTAAAGGATTTATCCTCTTGTCTGAACAAGTTGATATTTTTCTTAAAGATATCGTTTGGTATTTCCTGATTAATGTGACCATTTGTTGCAATTTTTGGTTGCCAGCCCAAATTTTGTTCTTCTATTCCAAGTGTCATAGATTTGCATTCAGAATAGAAAACTCCGCGTATTTTAAGGTTTGAGAAATTGAAATTAAAAAGGACTGATTTAATATTTTGTTCATCCATTTTTTTAACTAAGAGGTTTATATTTGCCATTATTTAGCCTTTTTGAACTCGCTCCCATTCTTTTTTAAAAAATGGTAACTAATTGTTGAGATACTTCATGCGACACTTATTAAGAGTCACATGAAACTTTTTTGCTTCTTCATGATATGATTTAAGATAGTGGGCTTCACGAGCATACCTTTTCATCCACATGAGTGCACTGAGTATAGAAAAAGCTTTCGATTCATTATGCCGTATATAATTTTTAGTAATTTTAACAAGAGATTAGTGTGAATTGTCACCTTTTCTAGTTATCCTCATTCATTAGCCTTCAATATCTGTAATTAATTTTAAAATTACCTGAAAATGTAAGTATCCAGGTTTACTTTGTAGGTGATGAGAGATAATCCAAAGTCTTTGGTTGAAGAATCTCATTATTTAGCTGATTAAGATCACTTTAAAGCGAGAGGGTGTTTTATACGGCATCGTTTGTATTTGTTAAGAATCCCTAACAATCTGTCAAACCTAAATCTAGTTAACCTAACTTCATACTTTTAAGTATAAATTTACTAATTGTATTCCTACATAATGTTGGGTAAGTTAGGTGTATTGAATTTAAGGATTGTTAAATGAATTATTGAGACATGCATTATATCTAAATAATTAATATCACGAGATTTTGTTATTAGAATTCTTCAAGAAAATCCGTTATTGCAGTAGGTAATGAGTATTTGGTAACTGATAATTTAGATAGATTTTCTTATAGAATAGAAATTGAAATTTTTGACTTAGATGATAAAGGATACAATTTATAATCTCATTTCCTAGGGATAGAGATTTTAATACTAAAGCAGCCTCAAAAATAATAAATGGGCATAAAATCATAGGTAATAGAAAGCTAATGGAAAAAATAAAACTGTCAAAAGGGCGACAAGCCCAAATTAAAATACTTTGGGATAAATTTAAAAGTGGTATAACCAAGGCTGATGAACAGTTCAACAATATTGAAGCATCGAATTTAATTTCTAGTTGGCAGTTTTATAAAAAGAAAATTTTAAATGACGCATTGGAATTAGATGACTATACAAATATCCTGAAGGGGGCTTCAGAAACATCCGATGCGGGAGAAATACAGAGACCAGGCGGATATTTATGTAATTTTTTAGAACGAACTACAAAAAGTGTTTTTGGTTCTTCGAAACCAGGGAATGCTGAAAACTTTGAAGTTAAACTAAATTCTGATGGTCAAACATATTTTATAAAGAGTCAAAATAAGCCTAATGCAAATCGACAAGAGGCGGAAGTTTATTTTGATGAAAATATAAAAAGTTTACTGAAAAGTATTGTGTCAGAAAATGACCCTTTAGAAAAAATAGGTTTGATCGAAGGGGCAAATTATAGCGCAAAGCAAATCTTAATGAAATTAGCCATATTAGATAACCAATCGGATTTTCTCAATATTTATTCTACCGAATCATTAGAAGAGTTGTATAACGAATTTATTGATGATGATGCAGAAGGAATATTTATAAAAAACTATCAGGTTTGCATTGTAATAAAAAAAATTTTAGGAATTAACGAACAAGATCAGAATGAACTTATTTTGCTCTCTCGCTTTTTATGGCGTTTTGTAAACTCTAAAACGATCGCAGATAAAAATAATCCTAATGTTATTCTTTATGGCCCCCCAGGAACTGGTAAAACATTTTCTGTAAAAAACAGTTTGGATTTTGTTTGTCAAGGTAACAATTCACGTTATGAAATTTTACAATTCCATCCCTCATTTACTTATGAGGATTTCATAGAAGGGATTAAGCCTAAGGGTGTCTCGAAGGATGGGAATATTCGTTTTGAACTAGTCAATGGTATTTTTAAAAATTTTTGTATAAAAGCAAAGAAACATCCCCAAAAAGAATTTTATTTTGTGGTAGATGAAATAAATCGAGCAAATCTGTCAACAGTTTTTGGTGAAACGCTATCGCTATTGGAAAAAGATTACCGCCATGATGTTGAGAATAAAAGCAGTAAAAATCTGATTAGAACTCAATACTCTGCATTAATTGAAGATTTGATCAAAGAGGATGAGAAATTTAAAGATTTAGCCTATGAAATTGATAACAATGAGGTAAAGTTTGGTGTTCCTAGTAATGTATTCTTTATTGGGATGATGAATGATGTAGATAAAAGCATTGATACCTTTGATTTAGCACTTCGTAGGCGTTTTAAATGGATAAAAAAAGATTGTAATTACGATGTAATAGAAGAGGAAACTCGTTTTAAAGGGAAAGAGCCGTTTAATAACATTGGACGGTACATTAATGCTTGCGAAAAATTGAATAACTATATTGCTAATGATTTAGGCTTGGGAAGCTCGTATAAGTTTGGTCATGCTTTTTTTATGAAAGTTAGTGATATCGCTAAACGTAAATATATTACAAATAATAATATTGAAGAGTTATTTAATTTGTATTTAGAACCGACTTTGAAAGAATATTTAAGAGCCGTATTTATGGAAGGTGAGTTGGAAATTAAATTAGACGAAGCGTTAAATAAGTTCAAAGAAGCAATGAAATAAAATGAAAATTAATATTCCCGTAAACCATAATTTTTACGAAGAGGCTCCAATTTTAGATTCTAATTTGGCTAAAGAATTTGGAGTCAAACAGTCAGGTATTAAAAAGTTACAACAAATATTTTCATCAGTTTATGAGTTGAAGTGTGGTGCGGGACAATTAGAACATGTCAAAATATTTCATTTTAAAAATAAACGATTTTTCAATAAAAATAATGAACGTTTTATTCTGCGATTGTATTCTAAACAAAAAGTAGAAAAAGAATACTTTATTCAAACAGGCTTATATGCCGGGATGCTTTTATATAGAGATTGTTTAATAAATATTACAACAAAATATGGTGAAGCATTTCTACAACGTATGCTAAATTTTGTAAGCGATATATATATTGATAATGAAACAATATTCGCAGAAAAGAGTGAAACAGAAAATCAATTTTTGTTTATTATTGCCCATTTGTTTATTAAGTCATTAGAAAAAGCCGCTGTTTTAGGTTTGCCACAACAATACCAAAAAAGACAAGAGCGTAGTCATAAGGTAAAGGGTAATATAAATTTTAATGATTATTTGAAAAGAGATATACCGTTTCGAGGGAAGTTGACAACAGTTTTCAGAGAACGGGTATATATTCAAGAAATTATTGATGTTTTATATTTAGCGCTAAAGAAATTAGAAAATATTTTTGGAAAAGAAATTCAAAGTCGCTTACTTGGTTTGAGTAAATTGTTAAGGCAACAATATTCAGGCCATTATGTGAATTATAAAACAATTCAAATAGCTAAGGCTCATCAAGCTATCAACTCTCCCATTTATTCTGGTTTCAAAAAAGTTTTGGAATATGCGGAGATAATTTTATTGAATAAAGATCTAAAATCTAATAATGAAAAGCATTCCTTATCGGCTACTGGTTATCTTTTTGATATTGCTGAGTTATACGAGATTTATCTTGAAAAATTATTGAGCAGAAACTTTCCTGAATGGTCGGTGAGTGGGCAAGTCGAAATTCCAGTTTATCTAAATCAATTTTATTCTAGGTCAATATTCCCTGATTTAATTATGCAACACAGAAAAAGCAGAAAAATTATTGTTTTTGATGCAAAATTTAAAAAAATGGAAATGAAGAGAGGGGATGTTGATGGATCAGATTTACATCAAATACATTCTTATTCTGGATATTACCGATCTAACTTAATAGTAAGTGGATTAATTTATCCTTTATCAAAACCAATAGATACCACTAAATCTTACTCTGAGACTTTATATGGTAACCATGATAATAATGTACAATTCATTATAGATGGTATTTATGTGCACGAGAAACAGGCTATGGAGGACCTGATAAAAAATGAAAATATGTTTATTGAACGAATCAGACTTTTGATAAATAAGATAGGTTACTAATTTTAAATTATATTAATAATTGGTAGCTAATTTCCAATAAAAATCTCGCATAAACTGCCGGAAGGTTATAGTCTATCCTCCTCATCCCATTTTCTTATTTTAATAGGGGTAAGAGATATTATGCGATCTTTAATGTGGTTTCGATCTGATTTAAGAGTTCATGATAATGAGGCGCTCTATAAGGCGACTGAAAATCAGGAAACAGTTGCTCTTTTTATTGTCTCTCATAAAGAATGGGAGGCCCATCGTGATGCGAAGCTGAAACTCGCTTTTATGTGGCGAAACTTACAAGCATTACAAAAAGCACTCGAGAGTAGGAATATCCCTTTAAAGATCGTAGAAGTTGATTCTTGGGCGGAGATTCCGACGCGTATACTGCAATTGATGGAAGCTTATCAGATCTCCTCGCTCTATTTTAATCATGAAGTTGGCGTCAATGAGGTTGCAAGAGATCGAGCGGTTTATCGGCAATTAAAGAAACATCTCTTAGATATCTATCCTTGCCACGATAAGACCTTAGTAAAGTTAGGTTCTATTCTAAATGGTGAAAATAGACCTTACAAAGTCTTTACCGCCTTCAAAAGACGCTTAATCGACATTTTACAGCATCAGCGTTTTGAGAGTCATTTTGACATCCCGACGCAAAATAAGCTAGATATTGAAAGTGCTGATCTCTCTGTTAATCCTTATGATGCATTTGATAATTTAGCCTATAAAGCCGGTGAAGACGCTGCTTTTGAGATTTTTCAGAACTTTTTAAAGGAAGATATTTTCCGTTATCATGCTCATCGGGACTTTCCTGCCATTGAGGGAACGAGTCGTCTATCACCCTATCTTGCACTCGGTGTGATCTCTGTGAAAACACTCCTTCAAGAAGCATTAATGATTAATGAAGGTGATTTTCACGCAGGTGATGAAGGGGTTTTAACTTGGATGAATGAACTCTACTGGCGAGAATTTTATTACCATATTATGTGGAATTTTCCCCAAGTCTCCAGAAATAGAGCCTTCCAAGAAAAGACAGAAAATATTCAATGGCGTGAGAATGATGCCGATTTTGAAGCGTGGAAAAATGGAGAGACCGGCATCCCCATTGTGGATGCTTTTATGCGACAGCTGAAAGCAACTGGTTGGATGCATAATCGAGGACGCATGATTACCGCAATGTTTCTGACCAAAAACCTCTTAACCGATTGGCGTAAGGGGGAAGCTTGGTTTATGCAGAATCTCATCGATGGAGACTTTGCTGCGAATAATGGCGGCTGGCAATGGTCCGCTTCTACTGGTACAGATGCCGTGCCTTACTTTAGGATCTTTAATCCCGTCACCCAATCGGAGCGATTTGATCCCAATGGGGACTTTATTCGTCAATGGTGTCCGGAGTTAGCCCATTTAGATAATAAACGGATTCATAAAGTGCAAAAGCATGCCATTGTTGATTTAAAAAGTAGTCGCCTAAGAGCGATAGAAGCATTTAAAAGTTTGGCGTGATTTTAATATATGAATGATATTGAGGGTTTTACTGAACTAAATTCTCAATGTTCAGAATTCCCTTAATCTCAGCACTTTTTTGCATAAGCTGCTCTTTCTTAATTTCTAAATCTGGTAAAACTTTGAAGTATGGGTTCTTTTTTTCAAAAGTTGTACCGGGAGTGAAAGTATCAATATCAGCATATTTAAGGTTTAAAAAAACAGCTTGCTCATTTTCGCCATTGCCATGGTCGGCGTATATTCCCATGGAACATTCATAATTATCATCAGGTTTAAAGTAGGGACTTTGGCTAATAATTTTGAGGGCGATCTCATTTTCACCATTGTGGAGATATTGATTTACGCGATCAATATTGTCGCGGATAATTCCACCAAATCCCTGTTCATAGGAATTATAGACAAGCTCATCATTTATGTAGGCACCATAATCAGATCCTCGCGTATAGAAACGTAATTGATAGGTAATATTGGGATCATTGAGCGTTGAACTCTTTTGCGGAGTAGATTTCTGCTGGGTAAATGTCATTGCAATGATTGCAAAGACACCGAGGATAATAAAGGCTAAAAGTGGATATTTAAAATTATACATTTTGGTTATTCTGTTATAAATATATAAATGATGAAGTTGAATCAATATAGTTTTCAATAATATAACAGAACTATTGATGAAAATGGCTTAAACGATCGGTAGTGATAAATAAATTCTGCATATATTTAAGGAGTGAAATGAAACTCTATTTAAATGTTCCCTTTGAAGAGAAGGATGAAGCAAAAGCTCATGGTGCGAAATGGAATCCTAAGTTGAAATTGTGGTATGTAGAGTTACAAGATAGCTTAGATACGGTACTGCACCGGTGGTTGATTCAAGAATCGGACTATTCGATTCTTGCCGATAATTATTCGATTGTGATGGCAAAAAAATCATGTTGGAAGTGCGAAAAAGAGATGCCGGTGACGACCTTTTTGCTCGATCGTTATTATCAACTTGATGAGTATGAGGACAACGATCTTGGTTTAAGTTTTTTTAACTGGCAAGAGACAGAGAATGAATCATTTGTTTCGAATATTACGGTATTAGATCATCATGTATTAACGAAGATGCAAATGATCAATCCCCACTATAAAAAGAGTTATAGCAAGACACTAAAAAGTGCTTATTATGCGAATAATTGTCCTCACTGCGGTATGTTACAGGGCGATTTCAATCTCTATCAGGAGCCGGATAGTGTGTTTTATGATTCCCGCGATACGAGTAAATTCACCATTATGATGGAAGTTGAAGTACCGTTTAAGGCGAATGGAAATACCGCTTTTATCGCCGGTTCTATTGGTGGCATCATGATTAAAGTTGTGGGAATTTGATTATTGTTCATTCTCTATATTTATCAAAAAGATGACTCTAACAGTTGTTTAAAAAATGGTCATTTTTTGTAAAAAAAACGTACTTTTGTTCTTTTTTGACGCTAAATCGGAGTAGACTGTTTAATTGTTAGTCACCTTTCTAGCTGTAAAGCAAGGGACAAAATTTCTAAACGAAGAGATATGAAACAATGAGATTACACAATATCGAAGATCAGAAGTCATTAACGCCGGAATTAGCGCTCTCATTTTTAAAAGAGGGTAACAAACGATTTGTTGCCAATTTAAAAGCACATAGTAATCTGCTTGAGCAAGTCAATGAGACGAAAGCAGGGCAGTTTCCTTTCGCAATTATCTTAAGCTGTATCGATAGCCGCACTTCCGCAGAGTTAATTTTCGACCAAGGCTTAGGCGATATCTTTAGCGTCCGAATTGCCGGAAATATTCTCAATGACGATATTATTGGTTCCATGGAGTTTGCGTGTAAATTAGCAGGTTCAAAGCTTATCGTTGTACTTGGTCATACCCATTGCGGCGCAATTACTGGCGCATGCAAAGGAACGGAGCTGGGGCATTTAACGGATCTATTGGCGAAGGTCAAACCTTCTATCGAACATGTTAAAAAACATCATCACAATATTGATATTGAATCGAAAGAAGCGGTAGATTTGGTTGCGTTCCATAATGTAGAGCATACCATTGAGCACATTCTTGAAAAAAGCGCTGTCTTGAAAGAGATGTTCAAAGCGGGCGAAATTGGTATTGCCGGCGCATTTTACAAAGTTGAAACCGGCGAGGTCGATTTTGTAAAAGAGATGTTTAATCCCAAATCACAGTAATAGGGATTAACGAACAATAAAAAGCTGTGTTCTTACAGTAAACTGCCCCTCAAAGTTGTGTCCAACTTTTTTGGGCAGTTCAAAGATAATGGTTCTTTATTGTCCTTTTTAGCGCTTTTTATTCATTCACCCTATTTTCATTATCTTTTTGAGTTTTATTTTAATCTTTTGATTAAGTTGTTAAATGATATTTTTATACTCTATAAAAAACAATCATCAGGAGATAGTAAATATTTGTGTGGAAATTGTGTTATCTATGTGATCATAAAGATATGATTTATATGATTTATATGATGTTATTAAAACAATCGGGTGATAAAGGGCAAAAGTTATGAACTATAAACAAGCTTTTTTAAATAAGGTGAATCTTAAAGTCATTATTTGGACTACGCTCATTGGTGGTTTTATGAGCTCGTTAGTGAAATGGGGATCAGAAGTGAATATGCCACCGCGAGTACCGGATGAAATCTCTCCTCCAGGAGCACATATTGATGCTTGGTTGAGGTGGTTAGGGATCAATTCCCATTCACTTGATTATGTTTATCAGGGAGTAACTGTTCAGGGGGCTGTCACACTTTATCATTGGGTTTTTAGTTTTGCTTTTGCTTTTGTTTATGTCGCTGGATCAGTCTTTTGGCCTAAAATTCGCCTTTGGTATGGGGCTTTTTACGGAATCTTGATTACGGTGGTAATGCATGGATTTTTGATCCCGTTATTAGGGTTTAGAAACCCTGTCTATGCTGATGGTGCAACAGGGTGGTTATGGAATCTTAACCAAGCAGAGTTGTGGAGTGAATTTTTAGGCCATATATATTGGTCTGTTTCAATTGAGATCTGTATGATTGCCGTCCTTGCCTATTTTGCAAAACCTATACGCGGTCCTTGGACAAATTAATACATAATTAGCACGATATAAGGTATTTATAGCAGTCTAAAATGAATAAAGCGACATATTCCTCTCCATTTGGTCTATGTCGTTTTTTATTTTGCGTGTAAAATAGAGCATTAAATTTTTGCGAAAATGAGTCTTTTGCTTTAGAAATTGTTATGCTCTAAGGAGCAATGATTGCGAATCAGGCGAAAGGAGTCTGCATCGTTTTCCTCTCTAAAAGAGGTTATAACAATAAAATTGAGTATGAGGAAGTGGATGTGTCAAAGTCAATAACATTGGCCACTCTTCTAGAGTGGTTACAAGGAAAAGAAAAGAGCTGGAAACCAGAGCTTTTTGAGGCTTGCATTTCTCAACAGGATCATCCGTTGTTTAAAATGGCGTTAGAAACTGCCTACTATCTCGAACAACTCGATATTGAAGCGATGCCTCAAGCGGCAACGATTTTATTTATCTTAAATACGCCTGTTGAACAACAACCAGAAGAGACACGGAAATTTATCCAATACCTCGCTGTTGTGAATCAATTAACATCCGGCGCAATCTCTCATGAAAAATCGCCTGAAACATTACGGAAGATGTTTTTAGCATTTGCCGAAGATGTTCGGGTCATTGTGGTGATGCTTGCCTATCAAGTGATTGTGATGCGTAATGCGCGAGATTCGCAAGAAGATAAACAGCGCGCAATTGCACAAAATACGAATACGATATTCGCACCGATCGCTAATCGCTTAGGGCTTTCAGGAATCAAATGGGAGCTAGAAGATTACGCATTGCGTTTTCTTGAACCTGATCTTTATCGTGAAATTGCCTCTAAATTAGATGGCAAGCGTAAGGTTCGTGAACAATATATTCGCGATATTATTGAACGTCTCAAGAAACTTTTAGCGGAACATAATATTCCGGCAGAGGTGACAGGACGCGTAAAACATATTTACAGTATTGCGCGTAAAATGCGCCAAAAGAATTTAAGTTTCGAACAGCTATACGATATTCGGGCTGTTCGTATTTTAGTGGATAGTACCGCTGATTGTTATGCCGTCCTTGGTATGATTCATGAATTATGGGTGCCAATTCCTCGTGAGTTTGATGATTATATTGCTAATCCAAAGCCAAATGGCTATCAATCACTGCATACCGTTGTTCTTGCACCCGGCGATCGTACGCTAGAAGTCCAAATTCGAACGCACAAAATGCATCAAGATGCTGAAATGGGTGTCGCTGCGCATTGGAAATATAAAGAAGGGCGGGGGACATCGATCGACCAAGCCGACCTTAACTGGCTTCGTGATCATCTTAATCGTGCGCTTGAAGAGGGAGAGGAACCTTTAACTGAAGAATCGATCTTTAATGAAAATGTCTATGTAATGACGCCGGCAGGAGAGCCCATTGAATTGATTGCGGGGTCTACGCCGCTCGATTTTGCGTATAAAATCCATACAGGATTAGGAAATCGCTGTCGTGGTGCGAAAGTGAACGGGGCAATTGTCCCGCTGACATATCAATTGCAAAATCGTGATGTTGTGGAAATTTTGACCGGAAAAGTTCCTAATCCAAGTCGAGATTGGATGTCACCGCATTTAGGATATACCGGCTCAAGCCGAACACGTTCGAAAATTCGGGCATGGTTCCGCTCTCAAGAGATTGAGAGTAACTTACAAGCGGGTAAGCAGATGCTCGAAAAAGAGCTCTCACGCCTCAACGCTCGGTTAAGTGAAGACGAACTTAAAAAACTGGCAAGTAAATTGCATTGTACGGGTTTGAATGATCTTTATGCTAATCTTGGTTCGGGCGATATTACTATTGCACAGCTAATTAGCCGCCTTCCCGGTGAAAAACAGAAAAATAATTTCGATCCTGAATTAATGGTTCGTCCACAATCGAAAAAGGCTTCGAGTGGTATTCAAGTTAAAGGAATGGGGAAACTACTTACCTCCATTGCAACTTGTTGTAAACCTGCTCCGCCTGATCTTATTGGTGGTTATATTACGATCAACCGAGGTGTGACGATTCATCGTCTTAACTGTGTGAATTATCAAAATATGCTCGAACAAAATCCTGAGCGTGGTATTGATGTTGATTGGGGAATGAGTGATGAGCGCCTCGTTGAAGCTGATATTCATGTTACGGCCTATGCCAATGTGGATCTGCTTCAAGAGATTAGCCAGCTTATGTCGGCTGAACATCTTAAAATTACCAATATGACAATGAAAGATGAAAGTGATGATACAAAGTCGATCAGCTTTACACTAGAAATTAACCATGTGGATCAATTGAGCCGTCTACTTGATCGTATCAATCAAATTCCGGCAGTATTAAAAGCGTATCGTAAATAAGTTTATAAGTATGCGATCGTCGATGGCAAAAAACTGGTATTAAGGAAGCTTAAGGCTTATATAATCCTTGAGCTTTTTTATCGGCTTAGTTTTTTCTACTCATTATTAAATATGAGTGTTTTTCACCGCTATTGGCTGTTGTTCTTAATTTGAAAATACCTTTAATAACGATTAATCGATTTACATGCCTAAAAAAATCATCGAAAAAATTAAAAGTGTATTGTTTTTATATGTTAAGTATGTTTTATTATAGCTGTGAGAGTGAAGCAATAGATCACTTGCAGAAAAGATAATTAAAAAGATCGTGGAAGGAAATGAGACGTGAGTAGAAAAGCAAAATACCAAAATATGTGTGGGGCATAACGTACCAAAGTATGAGATATTAAATGGTCAAAATTTACAAAGAAGTTTGACCAATACGATACGGAAATAATGGAGAAACCCCGTGATTCAGTTTGAACATATTTATAAGAAATATCTACGTAATGGCGTAGAAACGCAAGCCCTAAAGGATGTGAGTTTACACATTAAAGAAGGGGATATTTTTGGCGTAATTGGTTACAGTGGCGCCGGTAAAAGTACCTTAATTCGTTTAGTGAATGACATTGAGAGCCCAACTGAAGGGCGTGTAATCGTTGATGGTCGAGATTTAGCAAGTTATAGCCCGAAAGAGTTACGATTAGCGAAAAAAAATATTGGTATGATTTTCCAACATTTTAATCTGCTTGAAACGAAAACTGTGGCGGAAAATATCGCGATGCCTTTAACGCTTAATGGCAATCATAGTCGTGCACAAATCGACAAGCGTGTTGATGAATTATTGCAGTTTGTTGAGCTCCCTGATAAAAAGAATTCTTATCCTAAGGAGCTCTCCGGTGGGCAGAAGCAGCGGATTGGTATTGCGCGGGCATTAGCAAATAATCCTAAAATTTTGCTTTGTGATGAGGCAACTTCTGCACTTGATCCGCAAACTACGATCTCCATTTTAGATCTTCTGAAAAAGATCAACCGTGAACAAGGGATTACGATCATGATGGTTACGCATCAGATGGAAGTTGTGGAATATCTCTGTAATAAAGTTGCAGTGATGGAGCAAGGGCAAGTTATTGAAACAGGTAAAACGATCGACGTATTTGGAAATCCCCAACAAGCGACGACAAAGAGTTTTGTAAGAACCGTTATCGGGGATTCTATCCCAGAACGTGTTTTAGCAAACCTTGATGATTCTTCTTTAGAAGATATTTACCGCTTCGAATTTCTCGGCCGTTCAGCACAAGAGCCTGTAATTAATGCGTTGATTCTTCAGGATGAAGTCGTTATTAATATCTTATTTGCCAATATGATTGAGATTGAGGGCAATATTCTCGGCAGTACTTTTGTTCAGATGAAAGGCGAGCCTGAAAAAGTGACGAAGGCGATCGAATTCCTTCGTTCTCATGGCGTACGTGTCACGCATGAAGGATCTAAACATGGCATTAATATTACCGAGAAAGAGTTAAATCTTGATCTCTTACCAAAGGGAGCATAAATCATGTGGCAATGGTATACAGAAACATTTAAAACGCAAGTCACGCTCGAACAGTTTTTACAGGCAGGTTGGGAAACATTTGTGATGGTGAGTGTCTCACTAATTGTCGGTACTATTTTAGGATCAATAATCGGTATTACCTTAGTGTTAACTCGCCCAGGCGGGATTCATCAATCACCAATTTTCTATAAAATTCTCAATACAATTGTGAACATTGTTCGTTCTTTACCCTTTATTATTTTGATGGTGGCGATTATTCCATTTACACGAATGGTTGTGGGCACATCAATTGGAACTGCGGCCGCGATTGTTCCACTTATTATCTATATCTCACCATTTATTGGACGTTTAGTCGAAAGCTCATTATTAGAAGTTGATCATGGAATTGTCGAAGCGGCTGATTCTATGGGAGCCTCAACATTTCAGTTAATCTGGAAATTCTTATTGCCCGAAGCGCGTGGTTCACTCATCTTAAATTTTACAACCGCAACAATTGGTTTAGTCGGTGCAACAGCTATGGCAGGTGCCGTTGGTGGTGGTGGTATCGGTGATTTAGCATTGAACTATGGTTATCAGCGTTTTGATAGTGTTGCTATGTTCTACACGGTTGTTCTACTCGTGATTATCGTGCAGGCGATTCAATCGCTCGGAAACTTCCTTGCGCGTCGTTATCACTAATTGGTAATACCTGTTTAAAAAAACAGCCACTTTTACACAAAAATGACTGTCGAAATACGCACTTTTTAGTGCGTAGTAGTCAAACTCATGTTGGAGAAAGTATGAATATTGTAGAATTGAATCCTGAAGAACGCTTGCAAGCTGTTAAAACAATTGCGAAGAACTTTAAAGAGCGTGCCTATAAGCATGATCTTGATGGCTCATTCCCATACGAGAATTATGAAGATTTACGGAACGTTAATTTCCCAGCTTTAACACTTCCTAAAGCTTTGGGAGGGGCGGGAATTTCTCTGGAAGAGATGCTTCGTCTGCAATCAGAAATCGCTAAACATGACGGATCAACAGGATTGGCGATTGGTTGGCATATGGGCATTAGCAAAAATTTGGGCGAAACTGATGTTTGGGATAAATCACTTTATGAGGCATTCGCTCAAGATGTTTTAGCAAAAGGCGCTTTGATTAATAACGCCGCTTCAGAACCCGCGACCGGCAGTCCAACGCGTGGGGGAAGACCTGAAACAACAGCGGTAAAGGTTGCTGATGGTTGGGTTTTAAATGGACGTAAAACATTCACTACGCTTTCACCAGTACTCGATTATATTGCGGTCAGTGCCGGTATTGATGGCTCTTCCGATGTGGGAAGCTTTTTAGTAAAGCGAGATCTTCCCGGTGTATCGATTGAAGAGACTTGGGACTCAATTGCTATGAGTGCAACAGGTAGTCATGATCTTATTTTAAAAGATGTAAAAGTTCGTTCACAAGATCTAGCGCAATACTTAACACCTGGGAAAAAAGAGCCGCAAGGATGGTTGTTACATATTCCAGCAGTCTACTTTGGGATCGCCAGCGGTGCCTACGAAGAAGCGCTTCATTTTGCAAATAGTTACTCATCAAATGCGATGACCGGTACGATTGGGCAGTTCCCAACGGTTCAGCAAAAAATCGGGCAAATTCGCGTGAAACTTATGGAGATGGAATACTTTCTCTTTGGTGTCGCGCGTAAATGGGATGAAGCTACATTGGAAGAACGATTATCAATGGGAGATGAGCTTGGCGCGGTTAAAGTCGCGATTGTTAATCAAGCCTTAGATGTTGTGGACTTAGCGATGCGTATTGTTGGTGCGCGTAGCCTTTCAGTAAAGCATCCTCTTTCACGTGCTTATCGAGATGTTCGTGCCGGTCTCCATAATCCACCGATGGAAGACATGGTCTACACTAATTTGGCAAAAGCCGTTTTGAAACTTTAACGCTCAAATGATTAGGTTGAGAAATATTCAATGGTAAGTCGCGATTGTTCATAATTTATAACAAACACATGATGGCGACGCAGTATGTAGCGAGGGATTAGATATTCAATAATACTCATAAATCACCAAAGGAGAATGGAATGAGTCAACAAACAAGGAAGGTGTTGTGGCAATTATCTAGGAATATAGTTCATCTATTGATGGGGATTTTGTTCTTATTGATTGCAGTTGCATGCAGTGATCAAACAGATCATAAAAAAGAGATTGTTTTTGGATTAGGACCCTCGATCTATGTGAATCAAGTTGAGGGCGGTATTATCCCGATATTAGAGAAACAAGGTTATAAAGTCTCGATTAAAACGTTCTCGCAAAATTCGATGATTCCTCCAGCGTTAAAAGAAGGTGCGGTGGATGTTTCTGTGCATATTAGTGAAGCAAACCTACACGAGATGAATCGTCGTTTAGGCGGCGATCCGATGATGGTTTGGGCGGCAACACCAAGTGCACCGCAAACGATTCGTTCTAATCGTCACGATAGCATCGAGGATATCCGTGATGGAATGACTGTCGCGATTCCAACAGATCCTGTGAGCTCTGAACGAGCAGCGCGCTTACTCGAATCGGTGGGATGGATAACACTCGACCCTGAAATTGATGTATCAACCTTTCATGTCAATGAAATAAAGCCTGGAAGTGTTAATCCCAAAATTATCGAGATGGAATCAGCACAGATGTTACGGGCATTACAAGATCTTGATTTTGTCGTGGTCAATGGCAACTTTGTCACTAATGCTGGGCTTCGTATCCAAGATGGGTTAGCGATTGAAAACTCTCCAGCACAGCACCTCGTTCGGGTAGCTATTTTAGAGAAAAATAAAAATGAAGCATGGGCACAAGACGTGAAAGCTGCCTATGAGTCAAAAGAGTTTGAGCAGTACATTAAATCAGATCCTATTTATGAAGGATTAATTTTTCCAACAGCATGGGATTAATAGGGGTAAAAAATGATTATCAATAAGCGTAAAAATATTATGGCTCGCTTGGTGCGAGGATTTTCAGTACTGCTTATCGCCGGTGTCCTTGTTGCTTGCGGTCAAGGGAAAGATAGCGACCATCGCGTTGTTATTGGTTTTGGTCCCTCAACTTATGTCAATCAATTTGAAGAGGGTATTCGCCCTATTTTAGAACGAGAAGGTTTTGAAGTTGAAGTAAAGGTGCTTTCGCAAAATATGCAGATCGATCCGGCGCTTAAAGAGGGAGCGATCAATGCGACAGGACATCAAAGTGTAGCCTACATGGAAGAGATGAATAAAGAGCTCAACATGAATATGGTTAAACTTGCTGATATGGCAAGTGCACCACAATCACTCCGTTCTGTAAAGCATCAATCATTGAGGGATGTAAAGCCTGGCATGACAATTGCGATCCCGAATGACCCTGTTAATGCTGAAAGAGCAGCAAGACTTCTTGAAAGTATTGGCTGGGTTAAGGTACACAATGAAGATGTTGCTCAATTTGCTGAGCGAGATATTGAATCGCTTAATGGTGTTAAAGTTCTTTTAATCGATCCGGCGCAAGGATTACGAGCTTTAGAAGATGTAGATTTTGCCGTGATTAATGGTAATTACGTCGCTAATGCCGGCTTAAAAATGACCGATGCTTTAGTGATTGAAAATACGCCTTCACAGCATGTGGTTATGGTTACGATTCGTGCAGAAGATATTAATAAGCCTTGGGCAAAAGCATTGAAGTCAGCTTATGAATCGAAAGAGTTTCAAAATTATATTGAAAATAATCCGCTCTATGAAGGATTTATCTTTCCAAAAGCATGGTCAAATTAGGATTTCACTGCTTATTATCGAATAATTTCTAAAAGTAGCGTAAAATTGTGAATAACCTATATTCCAAGTGGGATATAGGTTTTTTATTAGGGGTTCTATTCAGGAATGGGCAGAGCTTTTAAATACTTAGTTATCACCTATAAAAAGAGAAACAGATCATCGTGAATAAACAAACCTTTACTCAATTATCACTTCCTCAATCACAAATCGAGAATTTGGCCGATTTCGGCTACACTGAAATGACCCCTGTTCAAGCTTCCACGCTTCCTCTTATTTTGAAGGGAAAGGATATTTTAGGGCAAGCAGATACAGGTAGTGGGAAAACAGCCGCTTTCGGTATTGGGTTATTGGAAACGATCGACGTTAAACATTTTGCAACGCAAAGCTTAGTGATTTGCCCAACCCGCGAACTAGCGGATCAAGTCAGTAAGGAATTGCGCCGATTGGGTCGTTATATACCGAATTTAAAAATCTCTTCGATCTGCGGTGGTGTTCCGATTAAGCGTCAAATTCATGCGCTATCGCAACATGCGCCACATGTTGCTGTTGGTACACCAGGACGGCTGCTCGATCATTTAGAACGCCGGACATTAGATCTCTCAAAAGTAAAAGTTTTAGTACTTGATGAAGCCGATCGAATGTTAGATATGGGATTTGCGGATGACGTTTCTGAGATTATTCATTATCTTCCTAAACACCGGCAGACACTTCTTTTTTCAGCAACATTCCCCGATGATATTGCACGCATGAGTCGTCAATTTCAGTATCAGCCACAATCGGTTATTGTGGAATCGAAAGAGGAGGAGCGTCCGCAGATCATACAACAAGCTGTGATCGTGGAAGATGGTCGTGATAAACCCTTAGTAACGGCAGATATCCTCTTTACTTATCAACCAGAATCAACGGTGATTTTCTGTAACACAATCGGAACAACGATTGAGATTATGGAGTTTTTACAAGATCAAAGTATTGATACTTTAGCACTCCATGGTGATCTTGAGCAGAAAGATCGTGATCAGGTTCTAGTACAATTTAGTAATCGTAGTTGCCGAGTATTAGTGGCAACAGACGTGGCGGCTCGAGGACTTGATATTGATGATTTAACAATGGTTATCAATTATGATGTGCCTTTTGATCCTGAAGTTTATGTTCATCGAATTGGGCGCACTGGGCGAGCTGGTAAAAAAGGCTTGGCAATAACTTTGTCACTTGCAACGAAGCAACATCGCTTAGAATCCATTGAAAAAGCACTAGGTGAAACTCTTGAACGAGTTGAAGAAACACAATTTCGAAATGCGCAACCGATAAAACTACTTGCACCAATGGTGACTATTGAAATCAATGAAGGGCGGAAAGCAAAGATTAGTGCCGGTGATATTTTAGGCGCCTTAACGGCAAATGGTCGAATTGCCGGCAGTGATGTTGGTAAAATTACGCTTCTGCCGATGAAAGCATATATTGCAGTCAAACGAGAAGTTGCAAAAGTTGCCGTTGATCAGATTTGGAACCGTCCGATTAAAGGGATTGATTGCAGAGCGAGAGTTATTCGTTAGTATATTTTTTATCTACATTTGTGAATAAAGAAAAGCTCCCGAAGAAATAGTCATCGGGAGCTTTTGATAATGTCTGATTTTAATCAAACCGAATTACACCACTGAATCAGGATAGACAGGGAATTTCTCACATAGCGAAACAACATTTTTTGCAACGCGTTCAATCACTGAATCATCATCGATATTGTCTAACACATCACAAATCCAGTTTGCGAGAAGATCGCACTGTGCTTCTTTAAAACCGCGAGTTGTAATTGCCGGTGTTCCAATACGAATACCTGATGTTACAAATGGTGATTGAGGGTCATTGGGTACGGAGTTTTTGTTTACTGTAATATTTGCACGTCCTAAAGCCTCATCAGCTTGTTTTCCAGTTAATCCACGATCAATAAGATCAACAAGCATTAAGTGATTATCGGTACCGTTAGATACAATTTTATAACCACGCGATTGAAACACGCGAGCCATTGTTTTTGCATTTGCGAGCACTTGTTTTTGATAATCTATAAACTCAGGTTGAAGCGCTTCTAAAAATGCAACCGCTTTTGCCGCGATAACGTGCATTAATGGGCCCCCTTGGATGCCTGGGAAAATGGCAGAATTGAGTTTTTTCTCTAGTTCGGGACGGTTTTTAGTTAAAATTAAACCACCGCGAGGACCCCGAAGTGTTTTATGGGTTGTTGTTGTGACAACATCTGCATAATCGATAGGATTTGGGTAGAGCCCCGCCGCTACTAAACCTGCAACATGTGCAATATCTGTGAAGAGATATGCGCCGACTTTATCCGCAATTTCACGGAAACGTGGAAAATCTAATGTTTTTGAGTATGCAGAAAAACCTGCAACAATCATTTTGGGCTTATGTTCAAGTGCAAGGCGTTCAACTTCGTCATAATCGATTAAACCATTATTATCAACGCCGTAGTGAACCGCGTTATATGTTTTACCAGAAAAGTTGACTTTGGCTCCATGCGTTAAATGTCCACCATGATCAAGGCTCATCCCTAAAACGGTGTCGCCAGGATTTAAGAGTGCTAAATAGACTGCACCATTTGCTTGAGAACCTGAGTGGGCTTGGACATTTGCATAATCAGCACCAAAGAGTTTTTTAGCGCGTTCAATCGCTAAATCTTCTGCTATATCTACAAACTCACAACCACCGTAATAACGTTTATGTGGATAACCTTCGGCATATTTATTGGTAAGTTGAGATCCTTGTAATTCCATTACAAGTGGTGAACAGTAGTTTTCAGAAGCGATTAACTCGATATGATCCTGTTGTCGTCTATTTTCGAACGCAACTGCATCAAATAGAGCGGGATCAAACTCTTTGAGAGAAATTTTTTTAAACATGGATTCATTCCTTAGCGGTTAAGAATAAAGATGTGGTGCTTAGTTAGTTTAGTTTTTCCCTATCCCCCTTGCAAGTGTTGTGGTTAATAATTTCAACCCGCTTTTGAATAGTGGTATTATGCTATAAATTAATTATCAAATATCGCAAGATTAAACCAATGAAAAGTCTCTTTTAAAAGGTGGGGAAATGTTAGATAACGAACTTAAAATTCAGCAAGCTCGTACCAATATGATTCAACAGATGTTAAGACCTTGGAATATCTTAAATCAGCGAGTTTTAGACGTTCTCGATACGGTATCGCGTAATCAGTTTGTACCTAAAGAGTATGAAGCCATTGCATTTTCTGAAGCGCGTATTCCTTTAAGTGAAGAGCATTCAATGCTATCGCCTATATTTGAAGGACGTTTTTTACAAGAGATCGGTATTCAAGACCATGAGCGGGTATTAGTTATCGGTACTGGCAGCGGATTTTTAGCAGCATGTGCATCTCGTTTAGGTAAAGAGGTTGTGAGCCTTGATATTGTGGAACAATTCAACACTGCGGCGGAGAATGTAACCCGAGAACTTGGATTTGTGAATATTGAGTATAAAACGGGCGATATTCGCGATCTTTATGTTGAACTTGGCACATTTGATGCGGTGATTTTTACTGGTTCAATGCCTGCAATGCCTGAAGAATTTTATGGTTTGTTAAATGAGAAAGGACGGATTCTTGCGGTTGTAGGAAAGCAAGATGCAATGAGCATTACACTTTTCAC
Organism: Ignatzschineria sp. 22MB058224; assembly: GCF_058188435.1. NCBI lineage: Bacteria > Pseudomonadati > Pseudomonadota > Gammaproteobacteria > Cardiobacteriales > Ignatzschineriaceae > Ignatzschineria > Ignatzschineria sp. 22MB058224. The sequence goes on along the minus strand of NZ_CP187366.1, from coordinate 1,264,992 downwards.
AAAAATTGCGGGTGAAATTCGCGAAGAGCCACTGTTAGAGAGAGCGCTTGAACGTCTAGTTGGTTTTGAAGATAAAGCTGAATTTGTATTTTGAGGCGATATTCCGCATTAGCTGCTTAACGTGTAAACAGCGGGATCGCAACGGCCTATTAGGCATTGAGAATTTGCGAAAACCCATCTATGAAATGAGTAGATGGGTTTTTTGTTTAAAGCTTTATTGGTAGATTTGTTCTAAAATCTATTTTTAATATAATTTGAAATTCAAAAGATTGATTATTTCCTTTTTAGATCAAGGGTATTAATCAATGTAAGCTGATAATTTAAATGAGAGAAATATGAGTAATTTGTCTAATAAAAACTTTGAAGTTCGTCCAATGGCAGAATTTGCCGAAGAGGCGTATCTTAATTACTCGATGTACGTCATTATGGATCGGGCATTACCATATATCGGTGATGGTTTGAAACCGGTTCAGCGCCGTATTGTCTATGCGATGAGTGAGCTTGGACTTAATGCGAGTTCAAAACCTAAAAAGTCGGCGCGTACGGTTGGGGATGTGCTCGGTAAATATCATCCTCATGGTGATAGTGCTTGTTATGAAGCGATGGTATTGATGGCGCAACCATTCTCCTATCGTTATCCACTAGTTGATGGGCAAGGGAACTTCGGTTCGCTCGATAATCCGAAATCGTTTGCGGCAATGCGTTATACGGAGTCAAAGCTTTCAAAGTATTCTGAAACATTACTCAAAGAATTAGGTGAAGGCACCGTCGATTGGATTCCAAATTTCGACGGATCATTAGAAGAGCCAAAGTTATTGCCCGCGCGTTTACCCAATATTCTTCTGAATGGCGGGACAGGAATCGCTGTGGGAATGGCTACCGATATCCCGCCTCATAATCTTCGAGAAGTGGCGAAAGGAGTTTGTGCATTAATTGATAATCCGGCAATGACTTTATCTGAACTCTCTCACATTATACCTGCGCCTGATTACCCAACGGGAGGCGAGATTATTACGCCGAAGAAAGAGCTGTTAACGATTTATGAAAATGGTCGTGGCTCTGTGCGTGTTAGAGCTCGTTATCGTGTTGAAAATGATGAAATCATCATCTACGAATTACCATATCAAGTATCTGGCGAAAAAATTCAGCAAGATATTGCCGCTCAAATGCAAGCGAAAAAATTACCGATGATTGAAGATATTCGTGATGAATCGGATCATGATGAGCCGGTACGGATTGTTCTAATTCCAAAATCAAATCGCGTTGATGTTGAAATGGTGATGAATCATCTTTTCGCAACAACAGAATTAGAGAAATCGTTTCGTGTAAACCTTAATATGATTGGGCTCGATCTTAAGCCTAAAGTAAAAGGACTTACCACGATTTTAACCGAATGGATTGTATTCCGCCGTGATACGGTGATTAAACGTTTAACATTCCATAAAAATCGCATTGAAAAACGTCTTCATCTTTTGGAAGGACTTTTAATCGCCTTTTTAAATCTCGATGAAGTGATTCGAATTATCCGATTTGAAGATGAACCTAAAATGGAATTGATCGCGCGTTTTGCCCTAAGCGAAGCTCAAGCTGATTATATTTTAGAGACAAAACTTCGTCAGTTAGCAAAACTAGAAGAGATGAAGATCAAAGGGGAAGAATCGGAGCTTCGTGCAAAACTGAATGATATCCTTGCTCATCTTTCTAATCCACAAATGATCAATGATCTTATCAAGCGGGAAATTGAAGAAGATGCCGAAAAATATGGTGATGATCGTCGTTCTAAGGTCATTGAACGTGAGGCTGCTGAAGCAATTGATGAGTCTGCATTAGTCTCGAATGAACCAGTAATGGTTGTCATTTCAAAAATGGGTTGGGTTCGTGCTGCAAAATCACTCGACATTGACCCTGAAAGTCTCAATTATAAAACAGGTGATGGTTATCTTGCATCTTGCATTGGGCGTAATAACCAGCAATTAGTGTTATTTGATAATACAGGTCGTACTTTTAGCACTCCAACTCATACATTGCCAACAGCTAGAACTGCTGGGGAACCAATTACGACGAGAATAACATTAGCCGATAACGCTAAAATTGAGCATATTATTCTCGATAAAGAGGATAGTCATTATTTACTCGCAGGATCAAATGGCTATGGGTTTATCTCAAAATATAGTGATTTCTTAACTCGTCAGAAAGCCGGTAAATCGACAGTAAATCTCGCGGAAGGCGCGGAATTATTGCCTCCTCAAAAAATTGAGGATATTGACTCGCAATTTGTTATTGTCGTTTCTGATCAAGGTCGATTCTTAGTCGTTCCTCTAATAGAGCTTCCAATCATGGCAAAAGGGAAGGGAAATCAGTTAATGGGGATTCCTGGCGCTCAGTTTAAAGCCAAAAAAGATTCGCTTGTAGGAATGCTAGTCATTTCAAAAGAAGATACGTTAGAAGTGGAATATGGCAAACGAAAATTCCAATTAACACCGCCCGAGTGGGAAATTTTAATTGATGAGCGAGGTAAGCGTGGGAAAGAATTACGTTTAAATCTGAAGTTAAAATCAATAACCATTGCAAATAAAGGTTAATCCCCGTATAATCACGAGCTTGACGGTTATAACTGGTCGCGGTTATAACGAATTTTAAACATTACTAATTGGAGTAACCAATGTCAGATTTTATTTTTGAAGGAACCCTTCGTACAGATTTAGGTAAAGGTGCGAGCCGCCGCCTACGTCGTCAAGGTGATATTCCTGCAATCGTGTATGGCGCAGATAAAGATGCTGCAAGCCTTGTTTTAAACCACAATGCGGTTTTAAGACACTTCCGTAATCCTGAAATTTATACATCAATCTTGACTTTAAAAGTTGATGGTAAAGAAGAAGCGGTAATTCTACGTGATGTACAACGTCATCCATACAAACCAATCATTACACATTTAGACTTCTTACGTGTTCGTGCAAATGAAGCAATTGTTGTTGAGATTCCTGTCGAATTAGTGAATGATGCAAAAGCGAAAGGTGTTGTGAACGGTGGTATTGTATTGCTTCATGAAGCAACATTAGCAGTTTCATGTTTACCGAAAGATCTTCCTCATGCGATCGTTGTTGATATCGCGAATTTAGATGTGGGTGAGCATATCATGATTTCTGATATTCCTGCGATTCCTGGTGTTGAATTTGTAAACATCATGAATGAAGATGAGATGAATGACCAACCTGTTGTTGCAATTGTAGAACCACGCGTACAAACTGAAGAAAGCGCTGAAGAGGGTGATGCAGAAGAATCAACTGAAGCGGCAGCTGAAGAAGAGGCAGATAAAGAGTAATTCGCTCTTTCTACTTGAGTATTCAATATGATTAAAATGATTGTAGGCCTTGGAAATCCAGGGCTTCAATATGCAAAAACCCGCCACAATGCGGGTTTTTGGTTTATTGAAAGTATTAGAAATTCTCCACTAGCTTTAAATAATCGTTTTAAAGGCTTGGTGGGTGAAGAGATGTTTGGTTCTCAAAAAGTTTATTTGTTAGAGCCAGAAACATTTATGAATAAAAGTGGCGAGTCAGTGGTTGCTCTAGCACTTTTTTATAAAATTATGCCAGAAGAGATTTTAGTAGTGCATGATGAGCTTGATTTACCACCGGGTGTTGCGCGATTTAAAAAAGGTGGTGGTCATGGTGGGCATAATGGATTAAAAAGTATTATTGCTCAATTAGGCTCTAATAATTTTATGCGGTTACGTATTGGCGTAGGGCATCCTGGCCATGCATCACTTGTCTCAAGTTATGTATTGACTAAGACGCCACAAGCAGATGAAGATGCAATTTATTCTGCAATAGATGCAGCAAGAAGGGTATTACCCGAATTTGTTGTCGGTGAATATGAAAAAGCGATGAATGAGCTTCATCGAAAATAATTTTGAAAGGAATTTGTTATGGCGATTCAGTGTGGAATTGTAGGTCTTCCCAATGTTGGTAAATCGACACTTTTTAATGCATTAACGAATGCGGGCATTGATGCCGCAAACTATCCATTTTGTACTATTGAACCCAATGTCGGACGTGTAAATGTTCCTGATGAGCGTCTTGCCCCATTAGTTAAAATTGTCAATCCTGAGCGTGTTCAACAAACCTATATTGATTTTGTTGATATTGCAGGGTTAGTAGCGGGTGCTTCGCAAGGAGAAGGGCTTGGAAATCAATTTCTTGCTAATATTCGTGAAACTGATGCGATTGCACATGTGGTACGTTGTTTTGAAAATGATGATATTGTGCATGTATCGGGTCAAATTAATCCAATTAATGATATTGAAGTCATTAACACCGAGTTAGCACTTGCTGATTTAGCAAGTGCAGAGAAAGGTGTGCAACGATTAGAGCGGATTGCAAAAGGGGGCGATAAAACGGCGATTGCACAAGTTGAGCTTCTTAAAACTCGCGCGCTCCCAGTATTAAACGAAGGGAAGAGCCTTCGTTCGTTAGGTCTTGATCATGATGAAAAATTACTTTTAAGAGATTTCCATTTCTTAACGTTAAAACCTGTGATGTATATCGCAAATGTGAATGAAGATGGATTTGAGAATAATCCGCTTTTAAAAGCAGTCGAAGAGTATGCCGCTGCTGAAAATTCATTTGTTGTTCCTATCTGTGCTGCAATTGAAGCGGAGATTTCGCAGCTTGAAGATGAAGACAAAGAGATGTTTTTAGCCGATATGGGCTTTGAAGAGCCAGGCCTTAATCGTGTAATTCGCGGTGGTTATCAGTTATTAAATCTTGAAACCTATTTCACCGCAGGAGTAAAAGAAGTACGTGCATGGACGATTAAAAAAGGTTCAACCGCTCCACAAGCTGCTGGTGTTATTCATACTGATTTTGAACGTGGATTTATTCGCGCAGAAGTCATTGCTTATAATGATTTTGTCGAATTTGGCGGCGAAAACGGCGCTAAGGAGAAAGGGAAAATGCGTTTAGAAGGGAAAGAATATATTGTGCAAGATGGTGATATTATTCATTTCCGTTTTAATGTGTAATTCTTTTTTAAACAATCATAAATGCATGAGCCTCGATTCGATCGAGGCTTTTTTGTAGGTTATGATTTTAATTTCGTATTATTTCATTAGTTCGTTAATAGTTTTTGCATTAAGATAAATCCACAAAAAGTTGCAAAAATAGCCCCCGTTAAATGACAAACGATTAGCATCAGTGCGTAGAGATATTCTCGGTTTTGTAGCAAACCTAAAGTCTCTAAAGAAAAGCTGGAGAAGGTGGTTAATCCCCCACAGAAACCGACGATCAGAAAGAGACGTATAGTTTGATCGGGTTTTTGGAGAAGATAACTTGCGATTAAGCCGACAAGAAAGCCACCGATAATGTTGACGAGTAACGTTGAAATTTGAATCGGAGTGGTGAGTCTGGTTTCGATAAGGGTAAAGAGATAACGTGACCCACCGCCAAGCGCAGCTCCGATCATTACAATAACAAGGTTTTGTAGTAAAATTGGCATATCTCGCCCTCAATAGCTTTAGTAATGGATTATCAAAAGGAAAATAGAATGCAGATCGATATTACAAAAATTGATCCTGAATGGAGAGATTTTATCAAAAAAGAGATGCAAAAACCCTACTTTAAACAAATGGTTACAAAGATAGGACATGCACAGGAATCAGGTATCGAAGTATTTCCGTCTTCTGATAGAATCTTTACTGCTTTTGAGCAGCCACTTTCCAAGGTAAAAGTCATCATTCTTGGGCAAGATCCTTATCATGGTAAAGGTCAAGCACATGGCCTTGCGTTCTCGGTAGAAAAAGGAATAGATATTCCTCCCTCTCTTCGTAATATCTATCAGGAGCTATCAACAGATATATCGGGATTTAAAATTCCTAATCATGGTAATTTATCTGAATGGAGTAAACAGGGGGTATTACTGCTCAATAGTGTTTTAACTGTTGAGTCCGGTAATGCAAATTCACACGCGAATATTGGCTGGGAAATTTTTACCGATCGTGTCATCGAGGTACTCGCTGCGTATAATCAGCACTTGGTATTTATTTTATGGGGAAAATATGCTCAGAAGAAAGGGGCGAATATCGATCGAAATCTACATTATGTTATAGAAAGTGCACATCCTTCACCGCTCTCTGTATATCGAGGATTCTGGGGGATGAAACCTTTTTCAAAAACCAATAATTATCTGCAAGAAGTGGGTAAAGAACCTATTGAATGGCAATTAACGGATTCTTATTGATATCGTTGATAAACGGTATTAAATGGCAATAAAAAAGCCACAAGAACGTGGCTTTCTAGGTCTGTCAGTAATTTTCTTTAAAGAACAATGACAAAGCACTCAGTTTTTTTCTGACGCAGTGCAGCGCATGTTGCTTCCGCTTCCGTCTCATTTAATCCCGATAGAAGTGAACGATAATATTCTCCGGTATTAAAAACTTGAACAGTACCTTTTCGGACTTGCTCATACGCTTTACGTGCGCTATTTCGCGCAGCATTATAATCTTTAAATGCCCCCACTTGTACTGCGTGTGAAAGTGCTGAAGCACTAATTACTTGTCCTTGAATTGGTTCATATCCAGGTTGATAATCACCAGCGATTGTATCGGATGTCGATTCTAATACAAGTGAAGGCATTATAAGTTCAGGGCTTTTTGGGACTTTAACTGGTGGTGCAACTGCAACGGCACGATTAGCAGGAGAAGAACGTTTATTATTTGCTAAAATAGTTTTATCACTAGGCTTGGTTTTAGTTGGGGTAAATAACACTGTCATATCACGTGTAATGACAGGGGATATCTCTCGTACAGAACGCCCACGATAGCCGTTGGTAAAACTCTCTTCGAGCATTGAGATCATTAAATTATCTCGAAGCTGAGTCGTTCGACCGCCTAAAACAACAGCAAATACGCGATTATTATTGCGTTTAGCACTGGTCAAAAGGTTAAATCCAGATTTTCGAATATAGCCTGTTTTGATTCCATCAGCGCCGGGGAAATCTTTATTTACACGGTTATGTGATTTAAACGTCACACCATTATAATCAAATGATTCTGTTGTGAAGAGCGGGTAGTACTTAGGGAAATGATTATGAATCGCTATGCCGAGTTTAATCATATCGCGCGCAGTAGTATATTGTTGTTCATTGAATAATCCATGAGGATTGACAAAGTTACTACTGTGCATCCCAAGTTTTTTAGCAGTGGCATTCATTCTTCGAGCAAACCCTTCTTCTGATCCACCGATCTTTTCTGCAACAGCAAGTGCAACATCATTGGCCGATTTTACAATGAGAGCCCGAATAGCCGTGTCAAGAGTGATAGATTGTCCTGCCGGAACCCCTATTTTAGATGGCGGTTGAGCGGCTGCTTTTGCGGAGAATGGAATTTTAGTATTAAGCTTTAACTTTCCTTTTGAAAGATCTTCAAAAACGATATAGAGTGTCATGACTTTAGTTAATGATGCAGGATAACGCCTAGCATCGACATCGTGTTCATAGATCGTTTTGCCGGTACGATGATCAACTACAAAGGCCGAAAATCCTGTTTCTGCGAACGCAAATATCGCGATACTATAAAACATGAGGATAACGGTAAAAAAGGAACGAAAATGCTGTTTCATACGTTGTAGCTTCAATGATAAAGATTGATGGGAGGAGTTAAAAAGAGCTCCTTAATATTTTTTTAATTTTAGCTCATATCCTTTTGAACATAACTGCTAAATCATTATATTAGAGTAATATTCAGCACCTGAGAATAATTATAATTTATTTTACCTTAAAAATTAAAGATTATTGTGTCATATAGCATCTAAACTTCTTTAACTTTTATGGGCGATTAGCTAAAAAATAGTGATTAAATTTTAAAGTAACGTTTAAGAGCTGTGAAAGCGGCTCGTAATCCCATTGCTTCCCCGCCTTTAGGTCGTCCAGGACGATTGCGGATATTCCATGCCATTACATCGATATGCGCATAAGGTATTTTACTCTTGGCTACAAAACGTTCTAAAAAGAGTGCAGCAGTAATTGCACCTGCATAAGGAACGCTGCCAGAGTTGCTGATATCGGCATTTTCCGAATCAATCCAATCATTGTAAGGAGCATGTAGAGGAAGGCGCCATACGGTATCATTTTCTTCGACCCCTGCTTTTAACATTAGCTCAGAGAAATAATCATTATTGGTAAAAAGTGCTGGAATTTCAGGTCCTAAAGCGACGCGTGCGGCACCTGTTAATGTTGCAAAATCGACTAAAAGATCACAAGGTTTTTCTAATGCGTAAGTTAATGCGTCACAAAGAATTAGGCGACCTTCGGCATCTGTATTATCAATTTCAACCGACATGCCGTTGCGGCTTTTTACGATATCGCCAGGTCGCATGGCTCGTTCAGAAATACTATTTTCAACAATCGGCAGTAATATTCTAAGGGATACGTTCCACTTCTCTTGAAGAATCCATTTACCAAGCGCTAACATATGTGCTGCACCGCCCATATCTTTTTGCATTAGGCGCATGCCGCTTGATGGTTTAATATCTAAGCCGCCAGAATCAAAAGTAACGCCTTTACCAACTAATGTCAGAAATGGTGCATTTTTTCGATCAGTAGTGATTTCTATAAGACGTGGTTGATAGCGGCTACCGGCGCCGACAGTATAGATTAATGGGAAGTTTTGTTTGAGTAATTCATTTCCGACAATTTCTTTGATATCTACTTTTAGGTCGGCAAATTCTGCACGAATTTGTGTCACGAAGTTATCGGGTGTTAAGGCATTTGCCGGCTCATTGATCAGGTCTCGTGTGAGATAATGCGCTTTTAAAGCATTTTTAACACGATTATTTAGCGCTTTCGGTAGATAGAAAACTATGTCACGCTGAATGCGTGTTTTGTATTGATCAAATTGATAAGCACCTAAACCAAAGGCTAATAGATGCTGGTATTGTTCATCTTCCGAGAGGGAGTCATCGAGTTTGTAATGACCAAATGGAAGTTTGGAATATGCCTCTCCGAGTGTAAAAAAAAGCTCCTTGGTGTCAACACCAATAATAACACGCTCAAGATTCCCTTTATCATTATGAAGAGCGATCACTTCGCGTGCTTTTAAATCATTATTTGTTTTGTGTGTTTTTAACTGATTTTTCTGGGCTGGCGTCAAGTTTAAAGAATCGAGCGATGTTGCAAATTCGATGGTAATACAATTTTTTTGAGAGCCAGTATAGAGATGCTCTAATTCAGTTTGTAACATAATGAGGCTATTCCTTTATTCTTATAATATTGTTTCGTGAAGATCGATTATTGATCATATTTCACGAGAATTTCACGATTACCGTTAGAGGCTGGTGCTGAAACAATTCCTTGTTCTTCCATTGTTTCGATTAATCTTGCTGCACGTTGATAGCCAATACGCAATTTACGTTGAACATATGAGATTGTTGGACGTTGATCTTCAAGGACGATTTTTACTGCTTCATCATAGAGAACGTCCTCGACATCTTCAGGCGATGGAACAAATCCAGATGCATTCTCTGAAAGCCCAGGGATCTCCTCTGTTGGATCTTTAAGAATATCATCTACATAATCGGTGTCGCCTGTTAAGCGCAAGAAATCCGCTACACGATTGACTTCGTTATCATCCACAAATGCACCATGCACACGAATTGGAAAAGATTCGCCAGTAGGGAAATAGAGCATATCCCCATGTCCAAGTAGATTCTCCGCGCCTTGCTGATCAAGAACTGTTCGTGAGTCAATTTTGCTCGATACTTGAAAAGCAATACGACTTGGAATATTTGCTTTAATTAAACCGGTAATAACATCCACAGATGGGCGTTGTGTGGCAACCACAAGATGGATTCCGGCCGCACGTGCTTTTTGTGTTAAACGAGCAATTAGTTCTTCAACAGCTTTCCCAACACTCATCATCATATCAGCAAGCTCATCAATTACGATCACAATGTAGGGTAGTGGTTTGAGTTCTGGCGCTGTTGCATGATCAGATACTTCTCGAGCAGGATCCCAAAGCGGGTCAAGAATTGGTTGGCCTTCTTGAATCGCTTTACGCACAGTCTGATTAAATCCAGTAATGTTACGTACGCGAAGTTTGCTCATTAACATATAGCGGCGTTCCATCTCGACAACAGCCCAGCGAAGTGCATTGGCAGATTCCTTCATGTCGGTCACAACTGGTGCGAGAAGATGGGGGATATTATCGTAGACAGAAAGTTCAAGCATTTTAGGGTCAATCAGAATGAGACGAAGATCTTCAGGAAATGCCTTATAAAGTAGACTCAAAATGATGGTATTGAGTCCAACAGACTTACCAGATCCTGTTGTCCCTGCGATCAGAAGATGAGGCATTTTTTCAAGATTTGCAACAACTTGATTGCCTGAAACATCTTTTCCTAGCAGAATCGTTAGAGGATGTTTGCTGTTACGGTAGGCATCTGCGTATAGACCTTCCTTAAAATAGACAATTTGACGTTTTTTATTCGGGATTTCTAAGCCGATATAAGGTTTTCCGGGGATAATTTCAACGATGCGTACACTTGTTACCGATAGTGCACGAGCAATATCTTTATTGAGGTTATTAATCTGCGCGATTTTAACTCCCGGAGCTAAATCAAGCTCAAAGCGCGTAATAACAGGGCCAGGTTCGATATTAACGACTCGCACTTCGATATTGAAGTTTTTAAATTGCTCTTCAATGAGTGATGCCAAAGCCTGAAGCTCGCCTTCATCATAGCTTTCAGTTACAGGTGGTGGATTTCCTAGAAGGTCAAGTCCGGGTAATTTTCCAGCCATAGGGAATTTTTTAGATTGCTCTGACTGAGATTTTTCGGAAACCGGAGCTGCCGGTATTACAGGATTAATGATGACTTCTTCCTGTTCAGTCGTGATGCTAGCGGCAAGTGGATTCGAGGGTGAATGAACAGTTTCTGGTGTATGGTAAGTCTCATTGACGTTTTCAGCTTCAGTTAGTGATGCCTCTTCAGAACCATCGCTAATCGAAAACTGCAATGCAGATGGTACAAATTCACCATTGTTATCGTATGCAAAAGAGGGTGCTTGTGTTGTTGCGCTATAATTTTGTGTTGATGTGAGATTGGTTGAGATTGAAGGCCGATCCACTGTTGGCGCAGTAGTTATAGGTTCGTGCGCAACATTACTGGCTAAAGAAGGCTCTATTTTTGCATTTTCAGGTTTTTCTTCCTCAACTATTTTACGCTTACGCGCTTTAAAGAGATTTCTGAAAATTGAAGGAATGCCTTTCTTCTCATTTTTGTCTTCTTTTTCAATATCATTCGCAACTGGTGCTTCTTCTTTCTGAGGATTGCGAATAAATTGATCCCATTGCTCCATTTCAGGTGCAAGAGAATTAATATTTAAATTTTCTGAGCTCTTGGATTCTTGTAGTTGAGCATTTTCTGATGGGCGTTGAAGATTTCTGAAAATCGGAGGAATGGAATTGCAACTATTATCGTTCATCGATTTTTCACTATTGGTGCGAATCTCCTCATCGACGGGATTGTAGTTGTAGCTGTTATATGTTTGATCTTGAATAGGAGCATTTGTTTCATACTCATCTTCTGTCAAGAGTGATTCATCGATCTCAATAAATTCATGATGATCAAAATCTTTAGCATCTTCTTTTGGTGCAAATATCTTATTGAAAAAGCCCGGTTGTTTTCGTTCATCGCGATCAAGCATTCGATCAATATTGTCTTGCTCTATGGTGCCATTGTGGGAAGGAATCGCTGTATTGTTAAATTCATGCTTCTCTTCCTTTTTGAAGCCTAAAATTCCTAAAACAGTCAGTATTACCATCCCACAATAATCGGCCCAGCCAATCGGTCCACGGCCGGTGATAAGATAAAATCCGACAAATGTTAAGACAGCGAAAAAGACTTTTGTGAAGTAAATAAGAGTTTTTTGTTCAATCGAGAAGATTGTTGATATCAGTGTGGTTAATTCTGTTCCAATAAAACTGCCCATCATGCCACCATTACCATTTTGAAGATCAATGAGAGCGGATAATGAAAAAACGGTAATCAAGACACCAAGCAGGCAAAAACTCACTTTATCGAGTGATACCGTAAGTATTTTTCGCTTTAAAAAGAGTTGGTACGCAAAGCCAATCAATAAAAAAGGAATTAACCATGCAGCATATCCAATTGCAGAAAACATAATGTCGGCAAAATAGGCACCTTGTTCGCCGGCAATGTTATGGACAACATCTGAATCGGTCGCGCTGCTCCATGCAGGATCTTGCGGATCATAACTGTAAAAGCTTACCATCATGATAAGGGATATGATCAATGTCGCACCGAAAAGTACAGCTCCGACAGCTTTAGAAAAGAATGAAAAAATGACAGTCGAAGTTTTTGGTTTTTTGGGAACAGCCTGTCGCAAGATATAATCCTTTTGCTAATGAGTTTATCTGAACAAAAAGTAAGAAATATTTATCGTCTATTTGCTATCCAAAATCAAGTGAATAGCCCATCTATTCTAGCAAATTGCCCTATGAATAAAAACCTTTACACCGATTAGATGTAAAGGTTTTTTATTTTAAAGTTTTCGACTCTGATCTTTATGAAAGAGGATCTTTAGTGCTTGTTAAATCACCTTCTTCAATAATAGCTCCATCTTCTTTGTTGACAGGTGCAGGGATAAGATCTTCACGTTTTAAACCAAAGACATATGCCGCGGCTGCTGCGATAAAGATTGATGAGTAAGTCGCTACGACAATACCAATTAACATAATTAACGCAAAGGAGTTAATCACTTGGCCGCCGAAGATGTACAGAGCAAGTACGGCTAAGAACGTTGTGATAGAGGTCATCACTGTTCTTGAAAGTGTTTGGTTAATTGATGCGTCGATAATCTCTTTTGGAGAGCTAGTACGATCGAGTTTGAAATTTTCGCGTATTCTATCGAGAATAACAACGGTATCATTTACCGAGTAACCGATAACTGCGAGAATTGCTGCAAGTGATGTGAGGTCAAACTCTAAATCAAGTATAGAGAATGCTGCAACTACAAAAAGCCCATCATGCACTGTGGATAAGATTGTGCCTAATGCCAGTTTCCACTCGAATCGGAACCAGATATATACAAGGATCAAGAAGATCGCTAACGCTGAAGCCATAACACCATCTGTTACTAACTCGCTACCGACCTTTGCACCGATATAGTTAATTTTTTGAATGGACATTGGATTATCAGGAAGGCTTAACGCTTGTGTTAATTCTTCGGTTACCGTAGTGGAGTCTTCCACATCTTCCTTGGTGGGAATGTTAATTAACACATTTTTCGCAGAACCAAAATGTTGTGCAACAACCGATTCAAAGCCTTGAGCTTCTAAGCGTTCACGGACAGTATCGATATCGACCGCTTCTGTGTATACTGCTTCAATTTCAGTACCGCCGGTAAAGTCTAACCCGAGTTTAAAGCCCTTAGTAACGGAAATGCCCACAGCAAGAATACAAATAACAAAGCAAGTCACGACCCAAAATTTTGCATATTTCATGAAGTCATATGACGTCTCACCTGAGAAAATTTTCAGACGTTCTTTACCGCCAACAGATAATTTCTTAATTGTGCGGCGACCACCATATATGAGGTTAATAATTGCACGGTTGAAATAGACTGCTGTAAATACAGAGGTAATAATACCAACTGAGAGTGTAACGGCGAATCCTTTGATCGGGCCTGATCCAATAAAGAAGAGGGCAATTGCCGAGAAAAGGCTGGTAAGGTTTGCATCCATAATTGTACCGAATGCTTTTCCAAAACCGTTATTAATCGCTTGTTGCGGTGTGCTGCCTTTTCGTAGATCTTCTCGTATCCGTTCATTAATTAGAACGTTGGCATCCACACTCATTCCGAGCGAGAGCACGATACCGGCAATCCCTGGAAGTGTTAATGTCGCTTGTAGAAGCGAAAGAACAGCTAATACTAAAATTAAGTTCGCAACCAAGGCGACATTCGCCACAAGACCAAAACCATGATAACGAATCATCATGAAGACCATCACCATTAAGAGTCCATAAACAGCCGCATCTATCCCCCGCTGTATGTTTTCTTTACCGGCACTCGGCCCAATGGTACGTTCTTCTATGATATGAATTGGCGCTGCTAATGCTCCAGAACTTAGTGTAATTGCGAGGTTATTCGCTTCTTGTAATGAGTTAATGCCTGAAATGGAGAAGTTTGAGAAGAGTTGACTTTGAATTGTTGCGACGTTAGCAATCTCTTCAGTTGTGATGCTTTTACGAACTTCATTGCCATTTTCATCAATAGAGGTTTGCAGTTTATTCTCGATAAACACTGTTGCCATTGGTTTTTTGATATTGGCTTTTGTACCCTCCGCAAAACGATCTGCGCCTTTTGAATCAAGTGTAATATAGACTTCAGGTAGTTTAGTTTCAGGATTAACGCCGGCTGTTGCTTTAACAATTGAATCACCGGTTAAAATAATCTGTCTTTTTAAAAGGTATGGTACACCGTCACGGGTAAGATAGAGTTTGGTACCAAGTGGTGCTCGCCCTGTTTCAAGAGCTTTGCGAGCTTCCATTGGTGAACGATCATCGACAATACGGAACTCAAGTGTTGCGGTTGTTCCGAGGATCTCTTTTGCGCGAGTTGTATCTTGAATACCTGGAAGTTGAACAACAATGCGGTCAAGACCTTGTTGTTGAATAATGGGTTCTGCAACACCTAATTCATTAACGCGTTTACGAAGTGTTGTAATATTCTGTGTAACAGCGCTTGCTTTACGCTCATTAATCTCTTTATTACTGATTTGTGCAATCATATCATTGCCTGTAATATCGAAATTGAGCTCGATAAATGCTTGGTTTGTTGTCAAAAGATTACGAGCGCGATTTGCATCGTTACTATTACCAAAAGCGATATGGATTGTTTGAGGGTCCGTCACCTCGATAAGCGGTTTAATACCTTTGTCATTTAGTGTTGATCGGATACTCTCCGCGTAGCTGTTGGTGAGCTGGGTGATCAAACCTTCCATGTCAATTTCAAGAAGGAAGTGAACGCCACCGCGAAGGTCGAGACCTAAATACATTGGTTGTAGCCCAAGCTTTGATAACCAGTTTGGCATATCAGGTGCGAGATTAAGCGCCGTGAGATATTGATCTTGCAAGGTACTGTCAAGTAGATCTTTTGCTTTTAACTGTTCTTCAGTATCTCTAAAGCGAACAAGAATTTGGCCATCTGTTTCTTCAATGCCTTTAACATCAAAGTTCTTCTCTTTAAGAACTGACTCGACATGTTGAACAACAGATTGATCAATCTTGGTATCTCTCGTTGGAGAAATCTGTATTGAAGGATCTTCGCCAAAAAAATTGGGAAGCGCCAAAATGGTACAGATAATAATCACTCCAAAAATAAGGATATTTTTCCAAAGCGGATATCGATTAAGCATAATACAGGGTTACTTTTATCTAAGTGAATTAAAAATGGATCGCAAGCTCAAAGGCTTGCGATCTTCAGGAAAACTGCATTGAATGTTAGTTGTTTTTTTCAATAGCAGCGTCAACTTTCTCTTTATATGTACCTTTTGGTAATAAAGAGCTAATTGATTGACGTTGAGCTTTAATCACAACATTTGGAGCGATTTCTGCGCTTACATAGTTGTCATCAATGCCGCGAATACGTGCTACGAATCCAGAGCTTAATAAAATTTCATCACCCACTTTAAGAGAGTTGATGAGTTCACGATGTTGTTTCGCTCTTTTTTGTTGTGGACGAATCATTAAAAAATACATCACAACAAACATACCACCGAAAAGGATCAGGGTCGGTACAATGCTTTGAGGTTCTTGTGCTTGTGCAAACGCTGGAGAAACGACTACAGCTGATAAAGCTAACATTAAACGCTTCATTAAATGCTCCCATAAAATTGAGTTAAAAATAGAATTATAGCCCGACATTCTAACATTATATTTTTCGATCCGCCTAATTGATCCGCGTTAATTCGAGGGATATATGGCGATCTTAAACTCTAGAAACCGTTTATAAGTGACTATTTTTTCTAAATCATACAGGAAATATTATTAAAAATTGTAAAGAATACCGCTATTTGAGCGCGAAGAGAGTATTTTTAATGCTAAATTTAAGAGAATGTCATTAATCAGAGCGTATAAAAAATCCTGCCATTTTGATGACAGGATTTTGAAGGGGTTGTTGAGTATTTAAGACTTTTTTAAGTATTATTCAGCAAGAAGATTCTGTGCCTGTTCAATAATATTATCTACGGTAAACCCAAATGTTTGGAAAAGCTCTTTTGCAGGCGCAGATGCACCGAATGTATTAATTCCAACAACTGCATCGGCAAATTCATACCAACCACGTGTAACCCCTGCTTCAATCGCAAGCACTTTTTTATCGCCGAGTACGTCAGATTTATAAGATTTATTTTGTTCTCTGAAACGCTCAACACATGGCATCGATACAACGCGGGCATTAAGTTCTTTTGCTGCGTTCATAGCAAGCTCGACTTCAGAACCTGTCGCTAGTAATGTAATATCTGCATCATTATTTTCTAAGAGCACATAGCCACCTTTCTCGATATTGCTAAGTGTTTTAGCATCACGAATTTGGTGTGGTAAATTTTGACGAGAGAGTGCTAAAAGTGAAGGGGTGCTTTCTGATTGGAGTGCATTCCCCCAAGCAACCAGGGTCTCAACGGCATCACATGGGCGCCATACGTTTAAGTTTGGAATAAGACGTAATGATTCTACATGCTCAACAGGTTGATGGGTTGGACCATCTTCACCAAGGCCGATCGAGTCATGGGTCATTACGTAGATAACACGTTGTTCCATAAGTGCACTCATGCGGATAGCATTACGTGCATAATCAGAGAATACAAGGAATGTTGCACCATAAGGAATAAAACCACCATAAAGCGCAAGTCCATTCATAATTGCCGACATCCCAAATTCACGCACGCCAAAGCGGATGTAGTTTCCTTCGCCGGTGGTGATATCAAGATCCTTGCTTCCTATGAAGAAAGTGTTGTTTGACGGTGTTAAATCTGCAGAGCCACCCACGATTTCAGCAAGGTTCGTTGCAAGAAGATCAAGTGCGTTTTTGCTTGCAACACGCGTTGCGATATTATCGGCTTTTTCGTCCACAGTCTTAAGCGCATTTGCAAAATTTTCGGCAAAATTTTCAGGCAGTTCACCACTGATACGACGAAGGAGTTCATCAGCTTTATCAGGGTTTGCAGTCACATATTGATCAAAAAGTTTATTCCATGCTTCTTCGCGAGCATCACCTTCTTTACGAGCATCCCAAGCTTCATAGATCTCTTTGGGCACCTCAAATGGTCCATAGTTCCAACCAATATGTGCTTTAGTCGCAGCGATCTCATCTGCACCTAATGGTGAACCATGTGTTGATTCAGAGCCTTCTTTATTCGGTGAACCTTTTCCAATAAGCGTACGGCAGATAATTAAATTGGGTTGGTCAGATTTTTTCGCTTCTTTGATCGCTTTATCAACGGATTCAATATCATTGCCGTCAATCGGACCAATAACATTCCAACCGTAGCTTTCAAAACGCTGTTTCGTGTTATCGGTAAACCATCCTTTGATATCGCCATCAATCGAGATGCCGTTATCATCATAAAGAGCGATTAATTTGTTAAGCTTTAAAGTACCTGCGAGGGAACATGCTTCATGAGAGATTCCTTCCATCATGCAGCCATCACCGAGAAACGCATAAGTATAATGATCAATGATTGGATATTCTTCTGTATTGTAAGTGCCAGCCATCATTTTTTCAGCCAACGCAAAACCAACCGCATTAGCAATACCTTGACCTAAAGGGCCTGTCGTTGTTTCAATGCCATCTGCAAAACCATATTCAGGGTGACCTGCTGTTTTAGCATTAAGTTGGCGGAAATCTTTTAAATCTTCGATGGATAGAGCATAACCTGTTAGATGTAAAAGTGAATAAAGGAGCATGGATGCATGGCCATTTGAGAGCACAAAACGGTCACGATTAATCCAGTGAGGATTATTAGGATTATGTGATAGGTTTAAACCCCAAAGTGCAGTTGCCATTTCTGCCATTCCCATTGGTGCGCCAGGATGGCCTGAGTTTGCTTTTTGAACAGCATCCATGCTGAGCGCACGAATAGCATTTGCACATTGTTTATTCATCTTCGACATCATAAAAATTTAACCTTTAGTAAACACAAAGAATATAGCTTTCGATTATACGCAATCTTCATGAAAAAAGCTCTTTTCCTCTTGCGTCTTATTGGATGAAAAATGAGTGGCGAATATTATCGAAATTCAGAGAAAAATAGATTACAATATGATCCCTGATAGACTTTTTATTCACATACATTCAGGGTGGGTTCATGACACATTTTATATTTGTCACAGGTGGCGTTGTTTCATCGCTAGGTAAGGGCATCGCAGCAGCTTCTTTAGGTGCAATTTTAGAGGCGAGAGGCCTTAAGGTAACAATGATGAAGCTCGATCCTTACATCAATGTGGACCCAGGTACAATGAGCCCATTTCAACATGGGGAAGTGTTTGTCACCGATGATGGTGCAGAGACAGATCTCGATTTAGGCCATTATGAACGTTTTGTTCGTATGACAGCAACTCGCCGTAATAGTGTGAGCGCAGGACGTGTTTATAAAACCGTTATTGAGCGTGAACGAGCGGGCGAATATCATGGCAATACAGTTCAAGTGATTCCTCATATTACGGATGAAATTAAACACCGTATCTATAAAGTTGCGGAAAATTCTGATATCGCGATTATTGAAATCGGCGGCACAGTTGGGGATATTGAATCACTTCCATTTTTAGAGGCGATTCGTCAAATTCGCACCGAGGTTGGTCCTCGCCATTCGCTTTTCCTTCATTTAACATTAGTACCCTATTTAAAAGCATCGGGTGAAGTGAAAACGAAGCCGACGCAACATTCTGTGAAAGAGCTCCGTTCCATCGGTATTCAACCCGATATTTTGATTTGTCGTACTGAGGCAGCCTTACCGAAAGATGAGTGTCGTAAGATCGCGCTGTTTACATCAGTTGCCGAACAAGCCGTTATTTCCTGTGTTGATGCTGATTCAATTTATAAAATTCCACGGATGCTTCACGATCAAAACCTTGATCAAATCGTGCTAGATCAGTTCAATATTACAGCGAAAGAGGCTGATCTTTCTGAATGGGATCAAGTATTAGATAATATTGCTTCTGCAAATACAGATGTAAATATCTTAATCGTTGGCAAGTATACTGAGCTTAATGATACTTACAAATCAATTAATGAAGCGTTATTCCATGCGGGTATTCAGACTAAAACAAGTGTGAAACTTCATTATGTTGAGGCTGCATCATTGGAAACAATGAACGAAGAAGAGCTTGCAAGCGTCTTTGCTGATGTGGATGCAGTGTTGATTCCTGGTGGTTTTGGTGAACGTGGTATTGAAGGTAAGATTCGTGCAATTAAATATGTACGTGAAAACCATATTCCTTATTTAGGTCTTTGCTTAGGAATGCAGTTAGCGGTTGTTGAATATGCGCGTAATGTATTAGGGTTAGAAGGCGCGAATACGAGTGAAGTTGATCCAACTGTTGCATATCCTGTGATTCAGATGCTTGATCCCCAAAGAGATAGTGAAACAGATGAGTTTAAAGGATATATGACTGTGGGTGCGCAGCCAGCAACCTTACTTGAAGGTACGAAAGCATTTGCAGCTTATGGGCAAAAAGATGTTAGTGAACGTCATCGCCATCGTTATGGTGTAAACCTCGAGTATATCGATCAGTTACAAGATGGTAATTTTATCGTTTCAGGTCGCACGAAAGATCGTGGTTTGATCGATTTTGTGGAATTAAAAGATCATCCTTGGTTTGTCGGAACACAGTCACATCCTGAGTTTAAATCAACACCACGTGATGGACATCCACTCTTTATTGCTTTTGTGAAAGCAGCAAAAAATGCAAACTGATTAATGTAAGATTTATTTAAAACTCCCGGAAGCTATTTTTCGGGAGTTTTTTATTAAGAGTTTATTAAAAAATATTATGAATAAAAAACTTTCGATTATTCTTTTTGAGCCGGAAATTCCTCCAAATACGGGAAATATTATTCGCCTATGTGCTAATAGTGGCGCAAAATTACATCTCATTGAACCACTAGGATTTAATCTTGAAGAAAAAGCATTACGCAGAGCAGGGCTTGATTACGCTGAATGGGCGGATATGAGTGTTTGGCCTAATTTAGAGCACTGTTTAATGGAGATTCAACCGAATAGGATTTATGCAATGACCACAAAAGGAAGCCGTAATTTTTTTGAAGCCAGATTTGAAGATAATGATGCACTGATTTTTGGGCCTGAAACGCGCGGGTTACCGGAAGATTTTATTTTTGGGTTAACATCGGAGCAACGTTTACGATTACCAATGGTCGATAATGCAGGAAGAAGCTTGAATCTTTCAAATTCAGTTGCTATTGCAGTTTATGAGGCGTGGCGGCAATTTGAGTTTAACGAGTAATTTGTTGAATGGTTTTCTATAAACGAAAGTGGATCAGATAATTTAAACAATAAAAGGCATTTTTTAAAATGCCTTTATTTTTTTCGTTTGAATTGAGGATCTCGTGATGCTCTGATTTGTCGTGCTTTTTTGGGATCGATGATTAGCGGACGGTAGACTTCAATTCGGTCGCCATCTTTTAAAGCGTAATCTAAATCGACTCTTTGATTGAAAACACCATAAATTGGTTCTTCAATGATTGTTAATGTTTCATGATAAAGTGCAAAGAAAGGCAGCGCATTTTCGAGCGTCATTCCTTTTTGAAATTTTTGTATTTCAATTTTTTGCGAATTAGGTAAGGCTAGGACAAACTCAATTGTAATAAAGTGAGCGGTTGAATTATGCAAGTTGTTTACCATATCGGACTCGTGCTTGAGCGCTAAATGCAGAAACCATACTTGAGGCAATATTTTCAAAAATAGGTGTTAAGAGCATTCTTGCCGGGCCAAAAGAGAAATCGAAATCGATCATTAGATGAATTTGTGAACCACCTTCTGGTAGATCTTCAAAGCGCCATTCTCCGCGTAGATGTTTAAAAGGTCCATCTATTAAATTGAGTGTAATACGTTCATTGAGAGTCAGATCATTACGAGTTGTAAACCATTTATTAAGCGGGCCTTTCGCTGTTAAAATTGAGGCTTCCATCATGGTTGGTGTAGATTTAATAATGCGTGAACCTTTACACCATGGCAAGAATGTTGGATAGCTATCCACATCATTGACGAGCTCGTACATCTGTTGAGCAGAGAAGGGTTCCTTTTGTGATTTACGAATAATGGGCACAACAATCCTCAATTGAACTAAACGTCATATAAAATAGAGCTACTCTTATGAGTAGCTCCACAGTATATCAAAAAAGTTTCTTTTTTCTTACTGCTTTGTAAAGAAAGAAGCTTTTAAAGCAGATATGACCACTTATTTTTCTGGCGTTGCTTGCAGAGCAGTGATTGCGATTGTATAGACGATGTCGTCTACTAAAGCGCCGCGTGAGAGATCATTGACAGGTTTTGCAAGCCCTTGAAGCATTGGCCCGATACAGACGACATTGGCGCTTCTTTGAACTGCTTTATAGGTGATATTTCCTGTGTTTAAGTCTGGAAAAATAAAGACCGTTGCACGGCCCGCGACTTTACTATTGGGTGCTTTTTGACGGCCAACACTCAAAACACTTGCGGCATCAAATTGTAATGGACCATCGACAAGTAAATTAGGTGCTTTTTCACGAACAATCTCAGTCGCTTGAGCAACTTTTTCAACCTGTGCGCCAGCACCGGATGTTCCTGTCGAGTAAGAGAGCATTGCTACGCGAGGCTCAATCCCAAATGTTTTAGCAGAATTTGCCGATTGGATCGCAATATCTGCTAGCTGCTCTGGTGTGGGTTCTGGATTAACAGCACAATCACCATAGACATGGACTTGATCTTTCATCAACATGAAAAAGATGCTTGATACAAGTTTGGAATCTTTAGCTGTTCCGATCAGTTGAAAGGCCGGGCGAATGGTATCGGCAGTTGTATGTACCGCACCAGAGACAAGTCCATCGACATCGCCTTCAGCGAGCATCATAGTTCCTACAACCACAGAATCAGTTAGTGCTTTACGTGCGATCTCTTCAGTAGCGCCCTTATGCTTGCGTCGTTCGATATAACCCGCTACATATTTTTCAGCGATTGCAGCAGGATCAATGATTTCAATTCCCTTTTCTGGGAGATGAATATTATGTTCTTTGGCAACTTTTTGAATCTCTTCTAGTTTTCCAAGTAAAACACAATGAGCAATATTACGTTCTGTACAAATCGCTGCCGCTCTTAATGTTCTTGGTTCATTTCCTTCAGGAAGAACGATGCGACGATTTGCTTTTTGAGCGCTTTTAAGAAGTTTATAACGAAAAGCAGAAGGGGGCATACGATTTTGTGAAGGGAGCTTTAATTGTTCAACTAATTTAGTAACCGAAAGATGCTCTGCAATATAGTTAATGACCGCAATATCATTTTTTAATGTACTATTTTCAGGAATGAGCCCAATGATATCGAGAGATTTACAAAAATCAGTTTGACAATAATGGACAGTTTTCTCAATACCCGCATTCTCATGGACATGATTAATGATATAACCGGCAAACCAAACATGTGATTCGCTATATATATAGGCATTTAAATCAAAGTGAGCGGCAACTTCTTCGGGGGTATTTGCGATAGAATTACCGGCAAAGACAACACCAGAGCAGAGCGTTCTTGCAATATCTGCATTTAATTCATGAGTGAAAGGGCGGCTACTTTGATAGGTTAGTCCCTCAACGACAACTATGTCATAAGATTTTCCTGCTTCAGCTACTCGATCGATAATGAGTTCTAACAATTCATCATATTCATTTTGACGAATCATCTGACTGACTTGCCCCTCTAAAATCGGTGATGGTAGCTCATCATTAAAGAGATCACGGTAGAGTGTTTCT
This sequence comes from Ignatzschineria sp. 22MB058224, assembly GCF_058188435.1. Lineage (NCBI taxonomy): Bacteria > Pseudomonadati > Pseudomonadota > Gammaproteobacteria > Cardiobacteriales > Ignatzschineriaceae > Ignatzschineria > Ignatzschineria sp. 22MB058224. The sequence continues at coordinate 1,241,964 of NZ_CP187366.1, read as the reverse complement.
GAGCGGTTACCATCCTCACCGATTGGGCGGACAAAACCCGCGTTAATCCCTGATTCTCGTAGTGATTTTACAAGAGCAAGGGAGATTGAGCTCAGACTTTCAATATTTCCTGTGGGGGCAATAAAAATGGTTTTCATCTATTCATCCTTTTGGAATGTTGCTATATATTCATCATATTTCAAATGAAGATTATTGGTTATTGCTCTTTTGCTTTTTGAGCAACAATCTCAAGCGTATCTTGAACAATCATCCCTTCTTCATCGGTACAAACTACTAGGGCTTTTCCAAAGTTAGAACTTGTTGCGATTACGCCTTCTTTCCCGCCGGTGCAGTAACTATTTGAGGGATTACTAAAACGAAAGCCAAGAAATGCTAATTGGCTCATAATGAGTTCGCGAATATAAGCTGAGTTTTCTCCAATACCACCGGTGAAGACAATGGCATCCATTTTTTGAAGTGCGGGTAGATAGGAGGAGATCGTTTTAGCAACACGGTAACCAAACATATCAAGGGCTAAACGACAGCGAGCATGACCTTCTTTTGCTTTTGTTTCTAAGATACGACAATCATTGGAAACGCCAGAGATGCCGAGTAGGCCGCTTTTAAAGTTGAGAAGGTTGTCCATTTCGTAGATATCATAATCTAAGCATTCGACTAAATACGGTATTAAACCAGGATCGAGTGAGCCAGAACGCGTTCCCATCATCAATCCTTCAAGAGGTGTTAATCCCATACTTGTATCGACAGATTTTCCATTTTTTATTGCTGCGACAGAAGCTCCGTTACCGAGATGGCAGCTAATAAGATTCAACTTATCGAGCGGGATATCTAAAATTTTTGAAGTTCTTTCTGTGATATAACGATGACTACTTCCATGGAATCCATAACGGCGGATATTATATTTTTGGTAAATTTCGAGAGGTAATCCGTAAAGATATGCTTCTTCTGGCATTGTTTGGTGAAAAGCGGTATCAAATACAGCAATTTGTGGAAGGGTTGGCAATACTTCTTTCGCAGCTAGAATCCCCGTAAGATTTGCAGGGTTATGAATCGGAGCAAGTGGCGCACATTTTTTGATGATTTCAATAACTTCCGGGGTAATTTCAACAGATTCTTGAAAGTATTCCCCTCCATGAACTACACGATGCCCGACGGCAATAATTTTATCGGCAAAACCGTGTTCTTGTAAGTAGGAAAAAACAGTTTTAAAAGCACCTAAATGTGTATTATCTTCAAGCATTGTTTTTGTTTTATCTTGGTGCTTAATTGTGAGCGTTGCTTCGGGTGTTTCGAGTTGCTCTGCTGTACCACTTATGACTGTTTCACGCTCTTTTGTCGTCAGTAGTGCAAATTTTAATGAGGAACTTCCGCAATTGATGACTAATGCATACATAACTGTTTGCCTCCTATGAATTATTCTAATTATTGGTCAGTTAAAAGAAATTTGGCTTAAAACCTTAATAAATTACTGTAATGGATAGTTATATCACTCTTTTATAAAAAAATGGTGAGAAGTTCATTGGTTTTTGATTTATATTTTCTTTTGTTTTTTTATTTTGAAACTTTAGGATAAAACTGTACGTTATTGGAGGTTTAATCGCAAAATGCCTCTTTTCATCGCTACCGAGCCTTGAGTATTTGGTGTAAAATATCTTGCTTATATCAATTTATCATCATCATTTCATAAGAATTAAAAGAGAGTATTTTATGGCAGTTTTAGAGGTTATTACCGTTCCTCATCCTACATTACGTGAAAAAGCATTACCAGTTACGGAGTTTAATGCAGAGATTAAGCAGCTTGCAGAAGCAATGCTTGAAACTATGTATGCCGAGAAAGGCGTGGGGTTAGCAGCAAATCAAGTTAATGTATTAAAACGCATATTTGTGGCAGATTGTTCGGAAGAGCGTAATGAGCCATTGGTTTTTATTAATCCTGAAATTATCGCAAAATCAGAAGAGGAAGAACCCGCAGAAGAAGGATGCTTATCATTACCAACACTTTATGGTGGTCCGATTATCCGTCCTATATGTGTTAAAGTTCGAGCACAGAATGTGGATGGTGAGTTTTTTGAGTTAGAGGCGGATGAGCTATTAGGTCGTTGTATTCAGCATGAAATTGATCATTTAAATGGTGTGTTATTCATTGATTATCTTTCGCGAATGAAGCAGCAACGTATTTTGAAAAAGTTAGAAAAAGTGCTGAAAGATCGTCAATCTGAAGAAGGATAATAGGCACAATTATATTTAATCATTAAAAAAACGGTATTTAAATAACCATCAAATGATGATGAAGGAGTCATTAATGGGCTTACGAATTATTTTCGCGGGGACACCTGATTTTTCTGTTCCTACTTTAGAAGCTTTAGTGAAAAGTAATCATGAGGTTGTGGCTGTCTATACACAGCCTGATCGTCCGAGAGGACGCGGTAAAAAGGTACAATTTACACCAGTTAAAGAGTGTGCTGTAAGCCATAATATTCCTGTTTATCAGCCCACATCTTTGCGTAATGAAGAAGCGCAAGCCGAGCTCAAAGCATTAAATGCAGATTTGATGGTTGTTGTTGCCTATGGATTAATACTGCCACAAGCAGTATTAGATATCCCGCATTTTGGATGTTTAAATATCCATGCGTCGCTTCTTCCTCGTTGGCGTGGGGCTGCACCCATTCATCGAGCGATTGAGGCGGGAGATGCTGAGAGTGGTGTGGCGATTATGCAGATGGATAAGGGACTTGATACTGGAGCAGTTTGGTCAGAAGCTAAAGTTGAAATTACACCTCTGATGACAACAGGGGAATTGCATGATCTTCTTAAAGAGCAAGGGGCTGATCTGCTACTTAAAACCATTCCCTTGGTAATTTCTGGTAGTCATGAGCCAACTGCACAAGTAGCAGATGGTATTACATATGCTGAAAAAATTAGTAAAGAGGAAGCGAGAATCGATTGGTCGCAAGATGCACAGACAATTATGCGAAAAATTCACGCTTTTAATCCTTTTCCTGGGGCTTATACTTCACTTGATGAGCAATTGTTAAAGATCTTTAAAGTCGAGTTGGCTTCAGCCTCTATTATGGCGCGACCAGGAACTTTATTTATAGAAAATGATACACTTTATGTAATGGTCGGGGATGGTAAGTCCTTAAAAATTAATGAATTACAGGTGGCAGGTAAACGAAAAATGGAGAGTGCACAATTTATGACAGGTTACGATGTTGACCAAAAGGTGTGTCGATAAGATGGCTATTAAAGAAGCACTTTATCCTAAACTCCTTAAAAACCCTCGTTTTGTCGCGGTAGAGACGATATGTGGCGTTTTAGAAGGAGGATCTTTAACGGATCTATTGCCAAAAATGACGGCGCAATTACCTGATAATGATCGACGCTTTGTCCAGCACCTGATTTTTGGAGCGCTTCGTCAATATGATTCGTTGGAAGATCGTGTTTCACAAATGCTTTCAAAACCAATCAAGTCTTCTGAAATTGAAGTAAAAGTTGCACAAATTTTAGCTGCGTATGAGTTAACTGCGATGGCAACTGCTGAACATGCGATTTTAAATAATTGGGTGAATCTGGTTAAAGCAATGGATAAAGAGTGGGCCGCGGGCTTAACGAACGCTATTTTACGTAATATCCAACGAGGGCAATTACCATCAGCAAAAACATTGGCAGGGATGAGCAATTTACCAAGTTGGTTTGCAAAGCGGATCGAGAATCAATGGGGTAAAGAGATATTAGAAAATATTGGGACATTTTATCAATTGCATCCCGAGATGATCTTACGCGTTAACTTACAGAAAAATAGCCGTGAAGAGTACCTAAAAAAATTGGTGAATGTCGGTATAGATGCGACGCCTCATCAGTTTATTGAGACGGCTATTGTACTCGATGAGCCGGTTGTTGTAGATCGTTTACCAGAGTTTTTCGAAGGAAGTGTCACGATTCAAGATGCCGCAGCACAATTAGCTTCCCAACTCTTAGATGTTCAAGAGGGCATGCGGGTGTTAGATGCTTGCTCGGCACCTGGTGGTAAGACGACGGCAATTTTAGAGAGTGTTGGGCAGTTATCAAAATTAGTGGCGCTTGATAGTTCCAAAGAACGACTTGAACGAGTGGCTGAAAATATTGAGCGTATTTATGGAGAAGTGCCGAGCTTTGTGACAATTGAAGACATCCCTTGTGAGAGATATGAGGCAATCGAAAAATTTGATCGTATTTTATTAGATGTCCCTTGTTCAGCAACAGGGATTATGCATCGTCATCCTGATATTAAACGATTACGTCAATCCTCAGATATTCATCAACTTCGTGATGTTCAGAAGGGTATTTTAGAGCATGCATGGACCCAACTAGCTGTGGGAGGGAAGCTCCTCTATGCCACTTGCTCTATTTTAAAAGATGAAAATGAGCAACAAATTCGCCACTTTATTAAAAATGAACCTTCAGCAAGGATTGTTCCTATCGAACGTTCATTTGGTGAAATGAGAGATGTTGGGTTACAAATATTACCAATTTACTTTGATTCCGATAAAAGTATGGATGGTTTTTTCTATGCTTTACTCGAAAAAGTTGCTGTATTGTAATGCCCCTTTAGAGGACGTACTATTGATGAAGAAAGGAACGAGCAATATCGACAAAAGGCTGCGAAATATCGTAGGTAGCTGGCTTTTTTCTCTAAGCATTGTGATGTCGCCACTCTTTGCACAACAATCTTCACTTGAAATTGAAGAGGTCAATAGTACTTTTTATCTTCCAACACAGGGCATGCACCGAATAAGAGATATTGAAATTTTAACGGATGGATCTCTTAAAGCAGTAGATATTATGCTGTCGCTCAAGAGTGAAATTGTGATGAGTGATGCTCAAAAAGAGATTTTGCTGAATGGGATTCCATTGACCTTTGTGTATGACATTCGTCTACAAGAGAAGGGGTTTTGGTCGAGCAATAAATATGTCGAAGAGATACGTTTTTGGCTCTATTACCATGGTCTTTCCAAACAATTTGTTGTTCGAAATTCTTTTACTAAAGAGCAGCATAGTTATCCTACTTTAAGTTTAGCAATTTTATCAATCTCTACACCTTCTGGGATTGAAATTCCCCTTGAAGATCCGAATGGTTTTAATATGAATAACTATGAAGGTAGAGCAAAGTTATGGCTTGATATCGAAGAGCTTCCCACTCCATTACGTATTCCTGCGTATCTCTCTTCTAATTGGTGGTTGAATTCTTCTTGGTTTAAGTGGGAGCTAAAATTATGATGAATTTTATTCGTAAACACGCATTTATACTCTTTTTATTGCTCTCATTTTTATTGACCATCATCTTAGGCGTCATGGTTCGTTCGATTGAATCGGCGGTACTTTATTCGCGTTATTACACGTGGGTCATTATTGCTGGGGTGTTTTGTTTTATCTCTTTGATGCTGTTGGTTCTTTATTTTTTGGTGCAACTATTTCAAGGCGTGCGAAAGAAGCGACTTGGAGCAAGACTCAATGCGCGGATGATGATGTTCTTCTCAGGGCTTTCTATTGTGCCTATCGTGATTCTTTTTCTATTTGCAGGGATTATGATTCAACGAGGAATTGATAGTTGGTTCGATGAATCACTGGATCAAGGCTTTGATGATGCGCTAACGCTTGCACAATCAGCGCTTGAAACTCGGCGTATTGATGCGCTAGAGATCACCCAATCAATAGGTAGTCGTATTGCCGATCTAAACTCGCTCGATTTAGCTTATGAGTTGGAAAATCTCCGTTTTGATGCAAATGCTCGAGATTTAACTGTTTTTGATCATCGAGGTCGTATTTTGGCTACAAGCGCAAGTAATACAACCGTCAATTTACCAGAACTGCCAAATGATATTGTATTAATGAGTGTTTTTAACGATATGGATTACGTTTGGCTAGAGCCTGTCGGTGATGATGAGTTACAGGTACGCGTCATTATTCGTGTTGATTCTGCTGCACCGAGAGTTGTACAGGCAATTTATGAGATACCTCCACGTTACACAGAGTTGGGGCTTTCAACGCAGCGTTCGGTGGAGAGCTATAAACAGTATAAAACGCTGCAACAATCTCTTAAAGGGCAGTTAATGGCAACTTTGACGTTAGTGTCGATGTTGGCAATTTTACTTGCACTAGGCGGCTCTTATTTTGCAACGCGTCGATTAGTCAATCCGATTCGGCGCTTATCCTTAGCTTCTAAATCTGTTTCTGAAGGGAATTTTGACCGAGAAATTGCCGTTAAATCCAATGATGAAATTGGCTTCTTAACAGAGTCATTTAATGAAATGATTATTAAGTTACGTCAAGCGAATGAAGCAGAGAAAGCATCCCAACGTCTTCTAGTTGCACAGCGCTCTTACTTAGAGGCAGTGCTGGCAAATCTCTCTTCTGGGGTGCTTGTACTCGATAATCACGGCAAAATTCGTACTTATAATGAAGCTGCAATCACAATTTTACGAACAGATCGTACTTTTTTACAACGCATTGTTTTGGAAGAACCTTCGTCGATTGATGAGTCACTTCACTTCTTCTTTACGCCGTTATATGAATATTTAATGCAAAAATCTCAAGGCCATGAGCAGGATCGTTTAGAGGTCATGCGTGTTGAAAAAGGTATTTCGCAGATGATCTCTATACGCATCTCAGAACCATTAGAAAATCGAAGTCTACCCAGTGGTTATGCGATTGTATTTGATGATATTACGCAGCTTATCAATTCTGAACGTGAAGCGGCTTGGGGTGAGGTTGCAAGGCGCCTTGCACATGAAATTAAAAATCCATTAACACCGATTCAATTATCCGCAGAACGATTAGCCTTTAAGTTGCAACCAAAACTTGAAGCGACAGATCAAGCATTACTGGAAAAATCAACGCAAACGATTATCACGCAGGTCAATGCGATGAAGAAGATGGTTAATGCTTTTAGTCAATATGCAAGAGCTCCTAAATTAGCCCTTAAAAAAATCGATATTAATGCTTTGGCTGAAGAGGTGACTTTCCTTTATAGTGATTATGCAAGAGGTGTGGAAGTTCTTCTAGAAAGACCTAATCAATTACTCTACCTCAATGGTGATGAGGTGCGTTTGCGGCAACTGCTACATAATTTAATTAAAAATGCAGTAGAAGCGTGCGAGGAAGTGAAAGAGAATCTCGATGGAAAAGTGTGGGTGGAGATCGAAGAATTAGATGAGCATTTAATGCGCTTAACGGTAACCGATAATGGAAGCGGTATTGATGATACCTTGATTAATCGAATGTTTGAGCCCTATGTTTCAACTAAAGAGAAGGGAACAGGGCTTGGTTTATCAGTTGTGAAAAAAATTGTAGAAGAACATAATGGAAAAATTGCGATCTATTCCGGTAGTGATCGAATAGGGACGCAAATAGAAGTTATATTGCCAATATATCAAGAGATAGAGGAAGGAAATACTAATGAGTAGCAAAGTAAATAAACAGTGGGGTGGACGTTTTTCAGAAAGTACCGATGCATTTGTTCAAGCATTTACAGGATCGGTAGATTTTGACCAACGCATGTACGCAGAAGATATTGCGGGCTCGCTTGCCCATGCTGAAATGCTCTTTACTCAAGGTATATTGTCAGAAGAAGATTTTAAACTTATTAAAGAAGGATTAGCAGCGGTAAAAGCAGAAATCGAAGCAGGGGATTTTCCTTGGTCTATTGAGCTTGAAGATGTTCATATGAATATTGAATCAAGTTTGACAGAAAAAATTGGTATTGCTGGAAAACGTTTGCACACGGGGCGTTCTCGTAATGATCAAGTGGCGACTGATATTCGTCTTTGGCTTCGTAATCAGCTCGATCGTATTGATGCTGAGTTAAAACGCCTGCAAGAAGGTATTTTAATCGTCGCAGAAAAAGAACACGATACAATTATGCCGGGCTTTACACATTTACAAGTCGCGCAACCCATTACTTTCGGTCATCATCTCATGGCGTGGTTTGAGATGATCAAGCGTGATCGTGAGCGTTTTCAAGATTGTCGTAAACGTCTCAATATCTCACCCCTTGGTGCTGCCGCGCTTGCTGGTACAACCTATCCGATTGATCGTCATTTAAGTGCAAAACTCTTAGGGTTTAGTGCGCCTTCAGAAAACTCGCTCGATTCTGTATCAGATCGAGATTTTGCTATTGAGTTTGCGGCAGATGCTTCTATTTTATCAATGCATTTATCGCGTTTTTCAGAAGAGCTTGTTCTTTGGGCAACGCCAGCCTTTGATTTTATTAATCTTCCTGACCGTTTTTGTACGGGCTCGTCAATTATGCCACAGAAGAAAAATCCGGATGTGCCAGAGCTCGTTCGTGGTAAAACAGGCCGAGTATATGGGCATCTCTTCTCCTTATTAACGTTGATGAAGAGCCAGCCACTTGCTTACAATAAAGATAACCAAGAAGATAAAGAACCTCTTTTTGATATTGTCGATACAATTTTAGGCTCTGTTCGTGCATTTGCCGATATGATTCCGGCAATTTCTAGTAAGAGCGAGAATATGTATGCCCGTACCAAATTAGGTTTTGCAACTGCAACCGATTTAGCCGATTATCTTGTGCGTAAAGGTATGCCATTTAGAAATGCGCATGAAGTTGTCGGTAATGCTGTTCGGTTGGGTGTTGAGACTCGTCGTGATTTAGCTGAAATGGAGCTCTCTGAGTTACAGCAGTTTTCTGATCTGATTGCCGATGATGTATTTGATTACTTAACATTAGAAGGCTCAGTGGCTGCTCGAAATCATTATGGCGGCACTGCACCAACACAAGTTTTAGCGGCAATTGATCGTGCTAAAAAAATTATTTAAATCGTATTCTGTATGAGAACTTGTTGAAAAACATTATAAAATGGATTAACCGCACAAATAGGGGTTAGTCCATTTTTATTGGCTTGCATTTTTTTACGAGAGGTGTGGCATATTGAGCCATGATTAGTGAATAATTGATTTTTAAAATCAATAACTCATTGTTTTTTTAAAAATTTCGTTACAATACGGCATTTGTTTAGATATTTTAATAAAAGGTTTTCAATGTTTTTTTTCAATAAGTTAGTTCGTATTAAACAACTGATAATTTTGGCGATACTTGCGCTGATTGTTGTGGGTTGTGCTAGTAGCCCTCGCGTTGCACATGATGGGTTCGACGAACCGCGTAAGATGGCGCCCATGATTGCTTTTTGGGAAAATGTCTACGCAACATGGGATACAGGAGTTGTAGTATTTCATGATAATTATTACATGGATGTGATCTATGATATCGCTGTGATTTCTAAAGGGGATCGGGCAATGTGGGATGCAACATCACAATTAATTTATCAAGATTTAGTAGCAGTAGAAGAATCATTAACAAGTTCTAAACATTTGACGCACAGCCAAAATCGGCTTAAAAACATGCTTCTAAAAGCAGGTGGGCAAGCGGCAATTATTGGTGCGCCAGAACGTTTAAGGGGTCAGCGTGGCTTGAAATCTGAATTTAAAGCGGGGATAGAGCGTAGTCAGCAGTATCTTCCATATTTCAAGAAAGTTTTAAGAAGTGAGGGGCTACCAGAAGAAATTGCATACCTTCCACATGTGGAATCCTCCTTTAATCGTGGTGCCCGCTCGAAAGTAGGAGCCGCAGGCATGTGGCAATTTATGCCATCAACAGCCCGAAGTTTTATGCCAATGCGAGCAAATGTGATTGATTCTCGATTTGACCCATATCATTCAGCGCAAGGTGCCGCACGTTTAATGAAATATAATCATGGATTGGTGCCTTATTGGCCACTTGTCATTACTGGTTATAATTCAGGAATTGGACATGGGATTCGTGCAAAAGAGCGTTATGGCCATGATATTGGGACAATTGTCTATCACTACAATGAAGGCGCTTTTCAATTTGCCTCCCGTAATTTTTATGCAGAATTTATTGCTGCAAAACGTATCGCTAAAAATCCAGAACGATATTTCCCCGGTTTTCGTTATCAATTTCCCAAAAGTCGTATTGAAGGAATACAGTTAACAGAACCAATGAAATTACAAGATCTTGCTAGAGAGGTTGAGTTGCCGGCCTCCTTATTAGAGGAGTTGAATCCTTCATGGCTGCGTAATATCGTCACAAATCGCAGTGAAATACCTGCAAGTTATGATGTTTGGTTACCTAAAGGAACGATGAAACGAATACGGCATCAAGGGTTTTATCGTCCGAGTAAAATTCAACCATAGTTTGCGCGTAAATTGTAAATTATGTGAAAATATTGCTGACTTTGCTTTTCGTAATTGAAGCGATTAAAGTGAGATCATTATGCTAAATGATAGTAATTTGGAGAGATAATCATGGGAAATATCCGTAAAGCGCAGGCTGTTGGTCAGAGCATTTGGTTAGATAATATTGAACGAAAAATGCTGGGCGCGAATGGAGAATTAGCGCAGATGATTCAAAGAGATGGGTTATTAGGTGTAACATCTAATCCTGCAATTTTTGAAAAAGCGATTACAAGCAGTGAGGACTATTTCTCCACGATTCGTGATGAGAAAAATGAGCACTTAACGGCAAGAGAGCTCTTTTTTAAATTAGCCATTGAAGATATTCAAAACGCGTGTGATCTCTTTGCTGATACTTATGAAAAAACGCGTTATCGTGATGGTTATGTCAGTTTAGAAGTATCTCCTGATTTAGCGAACGATGCGCATGGCACAATTATAGAAGCAAAAGCGCTTTGGGAGGAGGTTAATCGTCCTAATCTCATGATTAAAGTACCGGCAACAAAAGCAGGAATTACAGCGATTGAAACTTTGATCACCGAAGGCATCAATGTCAATGTGACTTTGATCTTTTCACAAAAACGTTATCAAGAAGTCCTTAATGCTTATATGGAAGGATTAGAAAAACGTGTGAAAGCGGGATTACCCATTTTACAGATTGCATCCGTTGCAAGTTTCTTTATCTCTAGAATTGATGCAGTAATTGATCAAGCTGTTGCGGAGAAAGCCCCTCATCTTTTGGGTAAAATTGCTGTGGATAATGCAAAAATGGCATATCAACACTTTTTGTTTGAAATGAATTTAGAACGAGCAAAAACACTTAAAAAAGCAGGTATGCAACCACAACGTCTTTTGTGGGCATCGACAAGTGTGAAAAATCCTGAATATCCTGAAATAAAATATATTCATGAATTGATGGGAAAAGATACTGTAAATACGGTGCCTCCTAAAACTTATCATGCTTTTTTAGCAGATGAAGCACCTTTGTATGATGCGATTATCAAAGATGTTGAATTATCGAAGATCCGTCTTGAAGAATTAAAAGTACTTGGCATCAGTCTTGAAGAAGAATGTCAGGTATTAGAAACAGCGGGTATTGATCAATTTGTTGGGGCATTCGATACTTTATTATCAGCAATTGAACATGCACGGAAATAGTCATTTTATATATGTAAAGTTATTTAAAATAGTTGATCCTTCCCAACATGGAAGGATTTTTTATGAGAAAAGTCGAACTCTTGAAGGAAATTAGCTAAACTCATTGATTGTTGACCTATAAAGAAATATTTTAGGATAGAGTGGAATGAAGATAGAATTGTCGCAACCCTTTTTTAAAGAGCGAATTGCCATTTTAGGAATTGGTCTTATTGGTGGCTCATTGGCTCGTGCTTTAAAGCGTAATAATGCTGTTGGGAAGATTATTGCGTATGACTATAACGCGGAAGCATTAAAAAAAGCATATGCACTGGGCGTTGCAGATGAAGTCTATACTGACCCTATAAAGGCTACGGAAAATGCTGATATTATTATTCTCGCAACCCCGATAACGGCTATGGGTTCATTGGTGAGGGAAATTTTACCACATCTAAAAAATGATGCCGTCATGAGTGATGTTGGCTCGACAAAAGGCTCTGTATTAGAGAGTATTCAAGGTGAAATTGGTTATCTTCCAGAGCGCTTTGTGCCGGCTCACCCAATTGCAGGAACAGAAAAACATGGTGTTGAGAATTCTTTAGAAAATCTTTTTGATAATCGTCGGACATTAGTGATTCCACATTTAGAAAATAGCCATGATGCAGTACGAACGATTCATGAAATGTGGAAAGCTGCGGGCGCTGAAACGGAAGAGATGGGGATTAAGCATCATGATCAAGTTTTAGCTGCAACATCTCATATTCCGCATCTTTTAGCCTATGCAACTGTTGACACGCTCGCAAATCTTGATGATCGAGCAGAGATATTCCGATTTGCCGCCGGCGGATTTCGCGACTTTACCCGTATCTCAGCATCGGATCCCGATTTGTGGGCGGATATTTGTTTACAAAATCGTGAATCAATTTTAGAGGTTTTAGTCGCGTATCAAAAGAAAATTGATACGCTTCGACATGCGCTTGAAGATGAAGATCGAGAAGTGCTCCGCAAGATATTTGCCCGAGCAAAGCATGCCCGTGATAACTTTTATAAAGAGCCGAGTTAATTATTCGAGCGCTTTTATATTGTTAAATAGTAAAATGCCGAGCGTTGTTTCTCGGCATTTTTATGGGTTTTTTGTGCAGTATACAGTAGCATTATTCGTGGTTAATGCTGCTATATGAAAAAATCACTCATCCTTTGGGGGATGTTTGGGCGTACCATATTTTTGAAGGAATATCTCGTAGCTATATTCTCCAAAAGGAATCAAGGCATAACGCTCGACTTTGGATTTATTTTTTTCAATATCTGCCGCTTCTATCTCTTCTCGAAGGGCAACTTTAATCTCATTTGCTTCTTCGTTAGTCATTACATCTTTAAAGGCATCTTCATCAATACGAGGATCAAGAGTAGCCGCAGCAATTGGAGAGACGTTTACATCCGGCATAATAACGTGGGGTAGAGCATCTTCGACGCTAGTTTGCAGTTTACGGCTAGCACGTAAAAGATTGAGCCAAACAGTTGATCCAGCAACAATAAGGGTAAAAATGAAGAGTCCTTTAGCCCCGAAAAATCCCATGAAATACCCTGCAATAAGCGGACCCACAGCAGCACCAATTCCAAAGAGCATCAATAAAATTGCACTCAGCGAAACACGTTTATCTTCTTCAATATTATCATTTGCAATCGCAACAGAGAGAGGATAGAGCGTAAATTGTAATGAAATCGCAACAAAACTTGCTAAGGCGATATAAAGATTTGATATCCACGGTAGATTAATAATTGTAGAGAAAATAATGAGTAGTACCGCAACAATTGTGACCAAAAGTAAGCGATTCATTCGGTCAGAAAGAAGCCCGAGTGGCCACTGAATAATTAGTGATCCACCAATTGCAATTGCCATATAGATCCCCGCATCTTGTGTATCTAAGCCGAGACGCGTTGCAAAGATAGGGCCAAGAGCGTAGAAAGAACCGACCATCATACCTGCAAATAGTGTTATTAATAAAACTTGTGGTAATGTTTTAATAAAGTAGAGAATATTGAGAGGTGCAGCTTTTAAAGGGATGGGGTGAATAGCGCGTGTCACGGCAAGCGGAACAAGGCAGAGCGAAAAAAACATCGAAACTAACATGATAATTCGAATATCAATTGGAATTGCTGAAATTGCTAGTTGTCCTAATAAAATACCAAGAGAGCTGACGGCAATATAAATTCCAAAAACAACTCCTCGTTGCGAGGGTTCAGCTTGGTCATTAAGCCAACTTTCAATCACCATATATTGGCACATCATCATCAGTCCCATGATAAAGCGAGCTGCTAACCAAAAAGAGAGATTATCCACCAATCCCATCAAAATCACTATTGCTGCTGTAATTCCGGCACCCGCTGCATAACTTCGGATATGCCCCACGCGTGCAATGAGTTTATGACCTAATTTTGCACCAATCACAAGACCGGTATAGTACGCTGATGTAAGGCTACTAATAAGAAGACCGCTGACCCCTTTGCTCTCTAAATCGAGGGCAAGATATGTCGTTAGTAGTCCATTTGCGAAGAGCATAAAGAGCGTCGCAATATAGAGCGAAGAAAAAGTCGTGATTGTGCGCATATCGGAAAATAGAAAATAGAATGAGTGATTAGGCTTTTTATTCGACCGCTATGATACCGCAAAGTCTTTTAAAGATAAAAGAAATGAGTTAAATAGAGCAAATACTTAGTTTCTCTATTGAAAATAATTATCATTGGCATTGACTTTACTTTAATTAATAGGAATAATTCCTATTAGTGAAATTATAACATTTGGTCAAAACAACCTACACAATGGTTGATAATATTATATTGGAAAAGGGCTCATCATGCGTCAAACGCTATTATCTCATCAACTAAAACTCGCATTACTATTATCAATAGTGTCTATCTCAACACTTTCAGCACAAGAAAATGACCAAGTAACAGATGTCGATTACTCACAATCGCAAGCCGTGAATCTTGGCTCTGTTGTTGTTACCGCCTCAGGTTTTGCTCAAGAAGTTAAAGATGCACCGGCATCGATCTCTGTTATTGGGCAAGAGAGTATTAATGAGAAGCCTTTTACCAATATCGGTGATGTGTTGAGAGATATTGAAGGGGTGAATATCACCCGTGGAGGTAAAACAGGTGGGGTTGATATCGGTATTCGAGGATTAGAGAGTAAATATACCTTGATGATGATCGATGGGCAGCGTTTGAGCCAAAATACATCAGGCGCACGTCCCAATGGGTTTGGGGATGTAGACTCAGCCTTTATTCCTCCGAGTTCTGCAATTGAACGCATTGAGGTAGTGAGAGGCCCGATGTCGACGCTCTACGGTTCCGATGCCTTAGGGGGTGTTGTGAATGTAATTACCAAGAAAGTTCCCGATAAATGGGGGGGACAGGTCAGCTTTGCCATAGAAGAACCTACGGATAGTCAATATCCTGGTGGTAATACAACCTCTTTTTATCTTGGTGGACCGATTAAGACTGATCTTTTAGGCTTAGCCTTAATGGGGAGTTTCCAAACACAACGAAATGCTAAAGGGACTTATCAGTCTGCGAAAGATGAATATACGCCTCTCTATAAATTAGGGGGCTTTGGGGAACGTCGTAATTTCAATTATGGCGCGCGTTTAAGTTTTACACCGGAGAATCAAGAGTTTGTCCTCAGTTACGATCGTGGGGTACAGCGTTACGATAATAGTGAAGGGCAGTTAGGAACGCTCCATAAAGATGTAAAACCTGGGAAAGCGGGGGGAGGATACTCTGACCATCTTCGCTTTACACGAGACCGAGTTGGTCTTACTCATAGAATCGATTTAGATGCTGTAGTTGTGGAATCAGGGCTCCTTTGGGATCAGACGAAAACACTCGGGCGCCTAAATCCTATTTCGAAACCAGCAAAACCTCATGATGGTTTACCGCGCGATATTAAATATAGCAATATTATCTTCGATAACAAATGGATGTTCGCTTTAGGAGATCACTTTATCAGTGCAGGGATGCAGTATCGTCATCAAGCATTGAAAGACAACCTAGTTGAATCACCTTTAGATGTTAAGCAGTATCAATGGGCGCTCTTTGCGGAAGATGAGTGGATGATTAATGATGACCTGATTGCCACTTTTGGTCTTCGTTACGACAAGAATGAGGATTTTGGTAGCCATTTTAGTCCTCGTGCTTATCTTGTCTGGAATATTGATGACAATTGGCAGGTTAAGGGAGGTGTTAGCCGTGCCTTTAGAGCGCCTGATCTCCAGCAAATGCATGATGATGTTGTTATGGTTACAGGGCAAGGAACAGCCCCTATTTTAGGGAATCCAGAATTAAAACCTGAAACCTCAACCTCTGCAGAGCTCGGCTTTTCTTATACCAATTTAGATGACTTTAACTTTAATGCGACAGCCTTCTATACGCGATTTAAGGATAAGATCGATACAGTAGAGATCTGTAAAAATGATAACAGTGCTCGTTGTAAGAAGTTAAATAATGATTGGCCAGATGCGAGTAAAATTAGTCAATATCAAAATTTGGATGACGCCAAGTTGTATGGTGTTGAGCTAGGAGCGCGTTATCAAGTTTTAGAAAACTTAGCTTTAAGTGCAAACTATACCTATACTCAGAGCCGTTATCGTGATGATGCCGGACGTCGTATTCCTTTTAGTAAAACACCCCGTCATATGGTCAATTTAAAAGGAGATTGGAAGATTGCACCAGAATGGAGTCTTTGGGCAGAGGCCTCTTTCCGTGCCAAAGAGTATCGAGGCTTAGAGATGGGTCATGGCGTTAATGAAAAAGGTAAGGCAACCACATTTGCCCTCGATAAGAAACTCTATTATCGCTCTTATGCACTCGTCAATGTCGGTGCAAGTTATAAGCCTACGCGAGATCTCTCTATTAATGTTGGTGTGAATAATCTTTTCAATAAGAACTTTATCGATTATCACGAGCCGGAAGCTTATGGTTTACGAGGAAAAGGTTATCAAAACCGCTACGCTCGTGTAGAAGAGGGTCGTAAATTATGGCTCAAAATGAACTACGAGTTTTAATTTCCCAACATATTAGTAGGAAACAATGAACAAAGGTCGAAGAAGTAATCAAATAGCTCTGATATCTGCCATTCTCTGCGTGGGTTTAGTTCATGCAGGGATGTTAGCAGGGCTTGTTGCGACTGGTAACAATAGTTCTGTAATGATGATGCAGGAAGGTGGGGCAACAGCATTGACGATGCATCAGTTCGCGCTCCAAGGAGTTGAAGAAGCCATGGACGGTAATGCATCTGATTCCGCAATTGAGAGTGAAGAAGTTCCTGATCATAATGAACCTGTTGTTGAAGAAGCGCCTACGGAGCCAGAAATTATTCCCAAGCCTGAACTTGAACCGGAGCCACCTAAAGAAGTTGAGCCGGAAGTTCCAGAGCCTGTTGTTGAGAAAACACCAGAGCCCGTAGAACCAGAACCAGTTGTGGAAAAAACTCCTGAGCCAGTGAAAGAAGAAGTTGTGACAACGAAAGCTCCTTCTGAGCATAAAGTTGCTGAAAAGCGCCCTGAAAAAGCTATTCAACGTCATCATCAGGAACGTAAACCGCCTCAAAAACCACGGCATCAACCACGAAAAGCTGCTGAGAGCAATCGTGCAGTTCAAACCGCTAAAGCGGTATATAGCGAGAGTGAAGTGAGTGTTTTGAGTAAGCCTGTACCTAGTTATCCAAGAGCTGCCCGTCAGCGTCGAATGCAGGGTACCGTTGAGGTTGTTGTATCTGTTAATGCGCAAGGGGCTGCGAGTTCTGTAAGGATTTCACGCTCATCAGGTCATGATGTTCTTGATAAAGCTGCGGCAAAAGCAGCGCAAGGTTTACGATTAAAACCTTATTTAATCAATGGTATTGCAACACCAATCAATGTTAATATTCAATATGTTTTTGAAATGTAATGTTGAAAATGAGTAAAATTTATTGTGTCGTACAGTTGAATAGATACAATCAATCTAAATTAAAGTCCCATGGAAAAATATGCGAATAGAGGAATAAGATGGAACCCGTTACCGAAAATTTAGGATTTGTTAGTTTTATTAGTCAGGGTGATTTTGTGACTAAAATACTCTTTGCAATCTTAATATTGATGTCAATCCTTTCTTGGTTAGTAATTTTTTTTAAGTTATTTCAAGGAATCGCAACACGTGCACGCGCTAAGAAATTTATGTACGATTTTTGGCATGCAAAGTCATTGGCACAAGCAGAAAGATTAGTTGATAGTCGTCCCTCAATTCCCCAAGAGATGCTTGTGAAGGCTGGATTTGATGCAGTTCATAAGTACCAAAAGGGGCTTAATACAATCCAAGCAAATGGTACGCGCGCAGAATATCTTACAAGCGTGCTTCGTGTGACGCTCGATAAGATTCAGTTGATGATTGAAAATGGTATTACTGTTTTAGCAACAATTGCTGCAACCGCCCCTTTTGTTGGGTTATTTGGGACAGTTTGGGGAATTTATCATGCATTGATTGAGATTGGTTCAACCGGTGCCGGAACGATCGATAAAGTTGCAGGACCTGTTGGGGAAGCACTCATCATGACAGGATTAGGACTTGCTGTTGCGATCCCAGCGGTAATGGCTCATAGCTGGTTAGTGCGTCGTAATCGGTTACAAATGGGAGCCTTAGATTCATTTGCGTTTGAGTTATTGACAGTATTGGATAATGATAATGCAGTGAAATCATCCACAGAATCGCACTAAACGTCTAGGAGGAATTATGTCATTTGGACGTTTACGAGATCAGGGAAGTCAATCAAAAGCAGAAATTAATATGATTCCCTTGATTGATATTATGTTAGTACTGCTTGTTATCTTCATATTAACGGCTCCTTTGGTGACACAATCTGTGAAATTAAAGCTTCCAGAAGCGGTTGATCTAAAGGAAGAGACAGTGCAGCAAGATTCAGAGAAACCTGTTTTAATTGCGATTAATTCAGATTCTAAAATATTTATTAATGAAGAAGAAGTTGATGAAAATAGCGCGCTTGCACTGTTATCACAGATCAAAGAGTCTGCTGGTGAAAAATCACCGATGATTCAGTTACATATTGATGCTTCTGTTCCTTATCAGGAAGTTGCAAAAATAGTCACGATTTTAAGTAAAGTAGGGTTAGCAAATATTGGGTTTGTGAGTCTTCCTGAAGAAGCATCTTCTAATTAAAAAAGATAGACTCTTGTATATCAAAAAGCCTTATCGATTGCTCTTTAGATAAGGCTTTTTTGCTATTTATAGCTTATTGAAATTAAAGCTTATTAGGATCTTCAATATCGTTTTGTAAACACATAGCAGTGAGAGTATTACGGAGTAGACACGCGATGGTCATTGGACCAACACCACCCGGAACGGGAGTGATATATGCCGCATTATGTACTGCTTCCTCAAAATCGACATCGCCTACTAATTTTGTTTTTCCATTTTCTTCAATGCGATTAATTCCAACATCGATGACTGCCGCTCCTTTTTTTATCCAGTCACCTTTAATAAGTTTTGGTACTCCAACAGCCGCAACTATAATATCGGCTTCACGACAGAGGCTCGCTACATCTTTTGTTCGTGAATGAGCAATTGTAACGGTACAATTTTGTGAGAGTAAAAGTTGCATCATCGGTTTTCCAACAATATTGGATCGACCAACAATTACCGCATGTTTGCCTGAGAGATCTTTGCCAAGTTTATCTTGTAAGAGTAAAAGTGATCCAAGGGGAGTACAAGGGATGAGGTAGGGTTTTCCAATGGAGAGTTGGCCAATATTGATCGGATGAAATCCATCGACATCTTTAAGCGGATTGATTTTATAGAGAACCTCTTCCTCATTAAAATGTGTAGGCAGAGGCAATTGGACTAAAATCCCATGAATAGTGGATTCATTATTTAATGTTTCTATTAAGTTGAGTAGCTCTTTTTGAGTTGTGTCTGTTGGTAGACGAAATGTCTCTGATTTAAAGCCACACTCTACGGCGAATTTCTCTTTATTTCGTACATAAACTTGGCTAGCAGGATCCTCTCCCACTAATATTACGGCTAAACCGGGATGAATATTATGGGTTGCTTCAAGTATTTGAACTTGATCTGCAATAGTGGTACGAAGTTTCTGTGCAAAAGCTTTTCCATCAATTAAATTAGTCATTATATTATTCCTATGGAAAGAATTAGATATGGATTTTTAAGAAGGATAAAAAATAGGAGTAAGTTGCCTTACTCCTATTTGTCTATGCGGTAATTTCACGATGTTTTACAATAACGTTTGCTTCATCTTGTAGTTCATTAAAGAGTTTTTGTGCGAGATATACTGAACGATGCTTACCACCTGTACAGCCAATAGCGATTGTAAGATAGGACCTTGTGCCTTCTTTGAAAGTAGGTAACCATTTAGTAATAAAATTGATAATATCACGATAAAATTCTTGGATATCATCAGTTTCAGCAAAGTAATCGATAATCTCCTGCTCTAGTCCTGTATGTTCTCGTAATTCTGGGATCCAGTGGGGATTTGTGAGCATCCTTGCATCAAACACAAAGTCCGCATCAAGTGGAATACCATTACGAAAGCCAAAAGAAACAATTTGAATAGATAGCGTTGTATTAGTCGTATTTAAAAGACTTTGACGCAACATCGCCCGTAGTTCATGAACATTTAAAAAGGAGGTATCAATCACCACATTTGCTCGCGAGCGAATAGGGGAGAGGATTTCACGTTCGCTATTGATTGCCTCTTGAAGTGATAGCTGTGCGGAGGTTAATGGATGCCTGCGGCGAGTATGGCTATAACGTTTGATGAGGATATCATCGCTAGTTTCTAAGAAGAGAATTTGGGGTCTAAATGCTACTAATTCTTCAATAGATTCCAAAATGCTCTCTGCTTCTGATAAGTCTTCCGGAAAGCTTCGTGCATCAACACCAATCGCTAATTTTTGTGTACGATTTTTTTGCTGAAATTCAGTAATAAACTGTGGAATGAATGTGATAGGAAGATTATCGATACAGAAAAAGCCTTCATCTTCTAATGTCTGTAAGGCGATTGATTTACCAGATCCTGAGAGTCCACTGATAATGATCATTTTTTGCATCATTGAAGGTAATTCCTTTGGGTCAATTATTGACGCTAGCCATAAAAAATAGTTTATCGCTATTTTTTCATACTAATAAAAAACAAAATAATTATAGATCTAACTCTAATTGTTTCGCTTTTTTAGTCAATGCTGTTTTTGTTGTTTTTTTCGATGTAGTTGTTTTTGTGCTCTCTTTTTTCTTTGTCGCACGTTTTTTAGAGATTTTTTCCTCAGTGGTTTCATTTGCTTTTAGGGGGGCAATTGCCTCTTCTGTCACTGATGTTTTTGCGCTAGTATTTTGATTTTTTAAATTAATTTTTGTTTTACTGCTAGTTTTTTTGGAGGGCGTTTTTTCTCTAACTGAAGTAGGGGGATCTTTTTTAATCGCTATTTTTTGATCGGTATTTTGTCCATTATTTGCGGGGCTATCACTATTTGAAGGGGCGGCGGTGCGATTGCTTTTTTTGATCGTGATCTGCGGGTTTGTCATCCCTTTTGTTGTGGGATTTTGTTTTACATTATTAATCTTCGGAGCGATTTTAGCTGATTTTGATGGGGTGTTTCTATTTTTTTTATCAGTTTTTTTCTCAGTAACTTGGGGGCTAATTTGGCTCAATGGTCTAATTTTGAGCTTCACTTGTTTTGCCTTGATGATGCTTAAAATAGCAGAACTAATGAAGAAGATCGTAATCAATCCCGCGATATAATAGCGGTAATCTAGTAAAAAAAAGTGAAAACTCCCTTTAAAATGAATATTAGGTAGAACCCAAAGAATAATAGGAACTAAGAGAGCGAGTGCTAAGATATGAAACTTCGAAGGAATTAATAGCCACATTCCCGCGATCCCATCATAATCATATCGTTGGGTTGGGTAGTGATCGCTTTTAAACGATGAATTTTCTTTGTGCATAAAGCATTAACTCATTGAGATAATGGAGCGGAATCTGTTGCACAGATCTGCATAAAAAGTTGGGTAACTATCTAAATTTATAATGTTTTTAATTTTACCTTATTTTGCCCTATTTCGGTAGATTACATACTTTTATTCCAGTTATTTATTTTATGAATTATTGTTATTAGCAATAAAAAAGACCAGTTTAAAGCTGGTCTTTACTCTTTATCAGTTAGTGTATTCCGCTCGTATTTGATTGAGGATTTATTAATCCCAGCAATCTGTATTTTTTAAGCCTTTAATATTTTTAGCTTTAAAAACAGGATCCTTCTTCTCTTTGAGTTGTTGATAAAAATCATCCGCAACTTTAAAGGCAATTCCACCAAGTGCCGTGATAACAATGAGGTTTATAATCGTCATAACGCTCATAAAAAGATCTGCGAGATTCCAGATAAACTCCATGCTCATTACTGCACCAAACATTACCATTGCTAGAACTAATAGGCGGTAGATAAAGAGATAGTTTTTATTCGCTTTAATAAACTCGATATTAGTTTCACCATAGTAATAGTTCCCAATAATTGAGCTATATGCAAAGAAGAGAATTGCTATTGCAATAAAGTAGCGAGCCCAGTTTCCAACATGTTCTGCTAAAGAATTTTGTGTGAGTACTACACCGCTTGCTTGAGAATCACTAGTATATAGTCCCGCTAAAAGGACAATAAAAGCTGTTGCTGAACAGACAACAATGGTATCAAAAAATACCCCTAAGCTTTGAACTAATCCTTGTTTTGCAGGATGGGTAACATTCGCTGTTGCCGCTGCATTTGGCACGCTTCCCATGCCCGCTTCGTTAGAGAAGAGTCCCCTGCGAGTTCCTTGAATAATTGCAGCACCAACGCCTCCTCCAACAACTTCTTTGAAACCGAAGGCATTATTGATAATCAGCATAAACATTGTAGGTACTTCTGTAATATTGGTAATAAGAACATAAAGAGCAATTCCTACATAAAACACAGCCATGACCGGTACACAGACTTGGGTAAACTGTACAACTCGTTTTACGCCACCAAAGATGATAATAGCAGTAGCGATAACAAGCACAATACCGATCACATATGTTTCAAAACCAAATACAGAGCTAAAGGATTGTGCAATGGTATTAGACTGTACAGAGTTAAAGATAAAGCCAAAGGTGATCATGAGAATAATTGCAAAGAGAACTCCCAATTTATTCCATCCCAAAGCTTTTTGCATATAGTATGCAGGGCCACCTCGAAATGTATCGCCATCTTTTACTTTGTAGACTTGAGCAAGGGTACTTTCGATAAAGGCGGTTGCCATTCCGATGAGTGCGATAATCCACATCCAAAAGATGGCACCGGGTCCACCCATTGCAATTGCTAACGCAACGCCGGCAATATTTCCTGTTCCAACACGACTCGCAGCACTGATTGTAAATGCTTGGAAAGCAGATACGCCATCACTTGTTTGATTTTTTTCAACAGTTAGACGAAGCATCTCTTTAAATAGACGAATCTGAATAAAGCGAGTTTTGATCGTGAAATAGATCCCTAAAAGAATGAGAAAGGGGATAAGGATATAGGTGCTAATATAGCCATTAAAGGGTCCTACCAACCATGTAAAAAAACTCATGTATGCTCCTGAAAAACTCAATAAAATAACGGCAAAAGACTATATAGCATAAAAAATTGTATGGAATATTACTAGTAAAAAATAAGTTTTATCTATAAAAATTAATTGTTGATTGATTTTAAATAGTGAAAAAGAAAAGGGACTCAAAAGTCCCTTCATTGATTGTTAAATTGATCTAACAGCTTTTTTTAAAGCGCTTCAATCTTGATAAGCTGTTGTTGTAGTTCAATCAATTGGTTTTCTGCATCACCTAATTTCACTCTTTCACCTTCCACAACTTTTGCGGGGGCTTTATCGGTAAATCCAGGATTTGATAGTTTTGCTGTAAGCGCCTTAATGAGTGGCTCAATTTTACCAATTTCACGTTGTAATCGGGCTAGTTCCTGCTCTTTATCAATTAATCCTGCAAGTGGAATAAGAAGGCGCATTTTTCCAATCACCATCACCGCAGATTCAGGTGCAGTCCCTTCCACTTTTGTGAAACTTTCTAAGCGACCCATGCGTTGTAAAAATGGCATATTTTTCTCAATACGAGCCAGATCATCTGCTGATGCATTTTCATAAAGTACATCTAACGGTTTCCCCGGAGAGATGTTCATTTCTCCTCGAATACGACGAACGGCTAATAGTACTTCTTGTAACCATTCAATCTCATGCTCAAGCGCGTTATCGCGCATCTCAACCTCAGGGAATTGTGTAATAGAGATACTCATTGCTGTTTTAAAGCTTGGTTCAATTTCCACGAGTTTTTGCCAAATCTCTTCTGTAATATATGGCATAAATGGATGGAGTGCTTTAAGCGTGGCATCTAATACAAAAAGGAGATTGTAGCGAGTTGCTGCTTTCTCTTCTTCAGAATAATCGCCATTTAAGATAGGTTTTGTCAATTCGAGATACCAATCGCAGAATTCATGCCAAGTAAATTCATAAAGTGCTTGGGTTGCAAGGTCAAAGCGATAACTTGTGATATGGCGATTGACTTCTTCGAGCATGTGACTCAAACGAGAATTGATCCAACAGTCAATATGTGACAGCTTCGTAAGATCCTTTTTGACAAGTTTCCCTTCAGCATTCATGAAGACAAATTTAGACGCATTCCAAATCTTATTACAGAAATTTGAATAGCCTTCAATACGTCCGACATCAAAGATAATATCGCGCCCATTAGTGGCCAGTGCCGTAAAGGTAAAACGAAGTGCATCAGTACCAAATGCTCGAATTCCCTCAGGGAAATGCTTACGGGTATCAGCCTCGATTTTTGGCGCCATTTGCGGTTGCATGAGACCCGTTGTTCGTTTTGCAATGAGTGAGTCAAGATCAATACCGTCGATTAGATCAATCGGATCTAAAACATTCCCTTTCGATTTACTCATTTTTTGACCATCTTGATCACGAACTAACCCGTGGAAATAGACCTTCTTAAAAGGGATCTCTTTCATAAAGTGCAAGCCGAACATAATCATTCGTGCAACCCAGAAGAAAATGATATCAAAGCCTGTTACCAATACGGAGGTAGGATAGTAAGTTTCAAGCTCTTTGGTTTTATCAGGCCAACCGAGTGTCGAAAAAGGCCAAAGGGCAGAGGAGAACCATGTATCTAATACATCTTCATCTTGGTGTAATTCAATATCAGTCGCTAAATTATATTCTCGGCGAACAGCTTCTTCATTTTCGGCAACATAGATATTTCCATCATTATCATACCATGCAGGGATTCGATGCCCCCACCAAAGCTGACGCGAGATACACCAATCTTGAATGTTATTCATCCATTCAAAGTAGGTATTTTCCCAGTTTTGTGGGATGAATTTGATATCTTTGTTCTTAACCGCTTCAATAGCTGGTTTAGCTAGTGTTTTTGCATCGACAAACCATTGATCTGTAAGGTATGGTTCAACAATTTGATTGGTGCGGTCACAGCGAGGAATCATCAATGTATGAGGTTCGATTTTTTCTAAAAGTCCCGCTTTTTCGAAATCAGCCACAATTTGTTTACGAGCATCGAAACGATCAAGTCCACGATATGCTTCCGGCATTTCATCGTTAATTTTTGCTTCATCGGTGAAGACATTAATCATCGGTAGATTATGACGAACGCCCATCTCATAGTCATTAAAGTCATGAGCAGGAGTAATCTTAACGCAACCCGTTCCAAATTCGGGATCGACATAATCATCGGCGATAATGGAGATTTGGCGATTACAGAAAGGAAGATCGATCGTTTTGCCAATATATTTTGCATAACGTTCATCTTCTGGATGAACTGCAACGGCAGTATCTCCGAGCATTGTTTCGGGGCGAGTAGTTGCAACAACAATATACTCATTTGTACCTGTAATAGGATAACGAAGATGCCACATTGAGCTCGATTCTTCTTTAGACTCAACTTCAATATCAGAAACGGCAGTCTTTAGTACAGGATCCCAATTAACAAGGCGTTTACCACGATAGATCAAACCATCTTTATAGAGCTCTACAAAGACTTTTTGCACAGCCTTTGATAAACCTTTATCCATGGTGAAACGCTCTCGGGACCAATCAGCACTTGCACCCATTCGACGAAGTTGTTGAGTGATATTTCCACCAGACTCTTCTTTCCATTCCCAAATTCGTTCTACAAACGCTTCACGACCGAGATCGTGGCGAGTTTTTCCTTGTGCATTTAATTGGCGTTCAACAACCATTTGGGTTGCGATACCTGCGTGGTCAGTACCTGGTTGCCATAAGGTGTTTTTACCAAGCATTCGATTGTAACGAATTAAAAGATCCATAATGGTATCTTGGAATGCATGCCCCATATGGAGACTGCCGGTAATATTGGGTGGCGGAATAACGATGCAATAAGGTTCTTTTGACGGATCCCCATTGGCTTTAAAAAGGTCATTCTCTTCCCAAAATTGGTACCATTTTTTTTCAATTTGTTCTGGTTGATAGCTCTGTTTCATCTATTGATTCCAAGTCATTTAATCGCATAAAAAATTGTTACAATTATAGCATTAACTCACTATTTAGTCGTCTTTTGCATAAGAATACTTGTTTTAAAAAGACATAAAAAAACTAGCTCGAAAGCTAGTTTTTGCTGAGACCGGTTAATATTTAAATATTATTTTAAGCGGGCTTCAGTATAAAGAACATGTTTACGAACAACTGGATCGTATTTTTTGAATTCTAACTTTTCAGTTGTAGTACGTTTGTTCTTAGTGGTCGTATAGAAGTGACCTGTACCTGCTGAAGATACTAATTTAACTTTTTCTCTCATGATCTACTCCTTAGAATTTTTCGCCCTTAGCGCGAAGATCTGCTAAAACTGCATCGATTCCTTTTTTGTCAATGGTACGAAGACCAGCAGGAGAGATACGAAGTGATACGAAACGGTTCTCACTCTCAACCCAAAGACGATGAACCTGAAGGTTTGGGAGGAAACGACGACGTGTTCTATTGTTTGCGTGGGAAACGTTATTACCAGTCATTGGTCCTTTCCCAGTTACTTGACATACTTTACTCATGATTAATAACCCTGATCTTAATTGTAATATTAACCCCGGCCGCCAGCTTTAAAAAACTTGTGTACGGACTGAATCCACGAATTATAGTGGAAAGTTCCCCCTATTGCAATAATTGAAGCACTTTTACGAATAGATTTCGGGATTAAGCAAATTTTGAGCCTTTTCGACTAACAAGTCGGAAAGTATACCACTTTTTTTTAAAAATTCTAGATGTTGTTTAAAAGTTTGCATTCCCAATTGTCTGCTTGTTTCGATAGTTCCTTGAATTTGAGAGATTTGATTTTCTCGAATAAGATGACTAATTGCTTGGTTATTAATCATTATTTCAAAGCATGCAAGACTTTTCTCTGGTAGGTGAAGAAGCTTTTGTGATATGACTGCCCGTAGAGATTCAGATAATTGATAGCGAATATGTGTGCTTTCTCTATCTTGAAAATAACTCATTATTCGATCAATGCTTTTCGCCGCGGAATGGGTATGAAGCGTTGAGATAACTAAGTGCCCTGTTTCTGCAGCTTGTAATGCTAATTGGACAGATGCTTTATCACGTAGTTCGCCAACGACAATAATGTCAGGATCCGCTCTTAATGCATCTTTTAACGCCTTAGAAAAGTTTGGAGTATGCTGATGCAGTTCACGCTGTTCGATTAATGATTGAGCATTTTTATATAGGTACTCAATAGGATCTTCGATGGTGATGATATGCTTTGAGACAGTCTCATTGATCGCTTGAATCATGGCGGTGAGAGTTGTGGATTTACCTGAGCCTGTGGCTCCGGTGATAAGTAATAGCCCATTTTTGAGGGTGAGAAAACGCTCGAAAATTTTTGGTACATGAAGCTCCTCAAGCGTTTTTGTTGTGTGCGAAATAAGTCGGAAAACAGCCGTAATGCCATCTACTGTTTGAAAGTAGTGGCCTCGTACTCTGAGAACAAAATTCGGCATGCTAAATGAATAACTGAAATCAAGAGAGTAATCATTGTCTAAAGTTGTTCTCTGATCAGGGGATAGGATCGAAAGTAGAATATTTGCTAATGCATCTTCTGTAAAAATATTCTTAGAGATAGGGATTAGATCACCTTTTTTACGGATATATGCAGCTCTGTTAGGCGCTAAGTGTAGATCTGACGCAGCTTGTTTCTGTGCAAACTGTAAAAGTTTCTGAAGCATTTTTGGTTATTCTCTAGATTTATCTGATAGATAAATTTAGTAGGATAGGGAATGATAAATGTAATAGAACGTTAACTGAGTTTTAAATAGTTATAAAAAAGCCCTCAAAGTGTTTAGTCAATGAGAGCATTTGATGATTATTATAGTTGCGGCGTGAAGGGAAGCTTCGTGAAATAATCTTGTTATAATTTACCTTTCATTTTACCAATAATATCTTGATAGCTTGTCCCACTATTAAATATTGCACTCCCTGCAACAAATGTGTCAGCCCCGGCATCAGCAATTTCGCGAATGTTGTTGGCATTGACGCCCCCATCAATTTCAAGACGGATTTCTCGATCTTGTGAGTCAATCATTTGACGAAGCGTTTTTAATTTTTCGAGGCTCGTAGGGATAAATTTTTGCCCACCAAAACCAGGATTAACACTCATGACTAAAATCATATCTAAATAATCCCAAACATGATCAAGAACATTTAGTGGCGTAGCGGGATTCAATGCAAGAGCTGCTTTGCAGCCAAAAGATTTGATCAGTTGTAATGATCGATCGACGTGTAGTGATGCTTCAGGATGAAATGAAATATATGTCGCACCGGCCTTAGCAAAGGCCTCGATCATTCGGTCAACCGGTGAAACCATAAGGTGTACATCAATCGGAGCGGAAATACCATAATCCCGTAACGCTTTGCAGATCATAGGGCCAAAGGTCAGGTTCTCGACGTAATGGTTATCCATCACATCAAAATGGATGATATCAGCGCCACCAGCAAGTACGGCATCAACTTCTTCACCTAATTTGGCAAAATTAGCAGAGAGAATAGAGGGGGCAATCCAGTAAGGTTGTTTCATAGGAAATTCTTTATGATAGGTTGATGAAATAATATTTATAATTCGATCTCTTGTTTCAGATATTCAGGCGCGTATTAAAAAGAGCTCATATGAGCTCTTTTAATTGAACTTACTGCAATTTAGTAAGTACTCGATCCATTGCTGCAATCGTCTCATCTAAATCCGCATAGGTATGAGCGCTTGACAAAAATCCTGCTTCAAAAGCACTCGGGGCGAGGTAAATTCCTTCATCAAGCAGTCCATGATAAAATTTTTGGAAGAAATCGATATCTGATTTTGTCGCATCAGAATAGGTTTTTACCTCATCATTTGTGAAGAATAGTCCAAACATCCCACAGACATGGTTAGTGAAAAGTGGTTGACCATGTTTAGCAAAGACTTCTTTAATTCCTTTGATAAGGTAATCAGTTTTTGCTTTTAGATCCTCATAAAAACCTTCTTTCGAGATGAGTTCCAATGTTTTGATACCAGCAGCCATTGCAACAGGATTTCCTGATAATGTGCCCGCCTGATAAACCGCACCATTAGGTGAAAGATGATCCATGATTTTTTTCTTTCCACCAAACGCCCCAACAGGCATACCTCCACCAATTACTTTCCCGAAAGTGGAAAGATCAGGTTTTACATTGTAAAGTCCTTGTGCCGAGTATTTATCAACACGAAAGCCGGTCATGACTTCATCAATAATAAAAACAGAATTATATTGATCGCAACACTCACGAATTGTTTCTAAAAATCCCGGTTGTGGCGGAATACAGTTCATGTTACCCGCAATTGGTTCAACGATAACACAAGCGATTTCATCGCCATATTTTACAAATGCTTCTTTAACTGCTTCGGGATTATTGTATTCAATTACAATAGTATGCTGAGTTAAATCAGCAGGAACGCCCGGAGAAGATGGTTCACCAAAGGTTAAAAGACCAGAGCCTGCTTTGACCAATAAAGAGTCAGAATGCCCATGGTAGCAACCTTCAAATTTAACGATTTTGTCACGGCCTGTGTAACCACGTGCTAAGCGGATAGCGCTCATTGTTGCTTCTGTACCAGAACTCACCATGCGTACTTGATCCATTGATGGCACAAGTTCTAATACTTTTTTAGCAAGGATTGTTTCAGACACTGTTGGTGCTCCGAAAGAGAGACCATTCTTAGCTGTTTCAACAACAGTTTCGATAACTTCAGGATGAGCATGACCGACGATCATCGGACCCCAAGAGCCGACATAATCAATATATTTTTTGCCCGCTTCGTCGTATACGTAAGCGCCTTCCCCTTTTTTGAAGAATACCGGAGCACCGCCGACTTGCTTAAATGCTCGAACAGGCGAGTTTACGCCACCCGGGATATATTCTTGGGCTTCACGGTATAATTCATCAAATTGACTCATATAATTGATCCTTTATTATCTTGGGTTATAGAAATTAAGTGTTTAAAAAACGATATGCTTATTATGGAGCTAAATCTCGATTTGTTCAACAGAGAGAAATTCACTACAATAGCGAGGCATATACGATAATAAGGAATCAATAAATGATTGCAGATGTAAAAGATAAATTAGTAGAAGCACTTGATGAAGTTAAAGCGATTAATCCTTTAGCATTTGATGTAGAAGGAATTGTGAGCTATGCGGATTGGGTTGTTATTGCTTCTGCAAACTCAGGCCCGCATTTGAAAGCGTTAGTGCGTAAGGCTGAAGAAGCAATGCTTAAGGAAGGAATAAAACCTATTGGGGTAGAAGGTATTAATAATGCATCAGAATGGATTTTAATTGATTTTGGCGATATTGTCCTTCATCTATTTACTGAAGAGAAGCGTGATTTTTATAATCTTGAGAAGATTTTTGTACGCGCTGAATAGACGAGTAAATAGAAAATGGTCATTTATCTCGTTGCTGTGGGAAACAATATGCCACAGTGGGTAAAAACAGGCTTTGATGAGTACGCTGGACGATTACGCAATGATGTTGAGTTAAAACTTATTGAGGTTCCAGCGCTTGCTCGTAAAAAAAATGCCGATATTAAGAAAATTTCCAGAGAAGAGGGTGAAAAGCTACTTAAAGCAATTCCTAAAAATTGCTTTATTGTGGGATTAGATGTTATCGGTAAAGAGATGACGACCCCAGAATTGAGTAAACGACTCGAAAGTTGGATGCAGTTAGGTCAGGATGTTGCATTATTAGTGGGCGGACCTGAGGGTTTTTCATCTGAGGTTAAAGCACTTTTTCAACAGTCGATTTCGTTATCAAAATTAACATTACCCCATCCGATGGTGCGTGTGATTATTGCTGAGCAACTTTTTCGAGCTTGGAGCATTATTAATAATCATCCATATCACCGAGAATAAAATTCTCTATTAAATAATTACTAAAAATATTTTTTTAATTTTTTAAATTTTCAGCTAAACTGTCGAAATAATTAATAAATCTTATCGAATAAATCATCTCATGGTGATAGATATCGATCGACGATTTTAGTGATTTAAGAATGTTCACAGATCACAGATCATAAATTAGTATAAAAAATGAAATTCTTAGGGAAAAATAGAAGAGGAAGTAATGAAGTTAGTCAGAAAAGTGACTTATGTAGCACTTCTTACCATTTTGCCGTTTGCAGTAAATGCACAAGCGGATGGTGAAAAGATCTATATGAAAGGTGGTGAAAATCCGATGGCAATTGCCTGTATGACTTGTCATGGGATGAATGGGGAAGGTCTTGCAGCGGCCGGTTATCCAGCAATGGCGGGTAAAAATGCAGAATATCTTGCAAAGCAGATTCATGATTTTCAAGATGCAACGCGAACTCATCCTGTAATGGATGGTATTGCAAAAGCATTGAGTGATGATGAGATCGTTGCTGTAACTGTTTATATGCAGGACTTACCACATAACGAGATCCCAGAAATTACGAGAGCCGTTCAACCCGTTGATTTAGGAAGCCGTTTGGCGCTTCGGGGTGATTGGAGCCGAAATGTTCCTGAATGCGTTGCGTGCCATGGTCCTGGAGGGATTGGTGTTGGTACTTCATTTCCACAATTAGCGGGTCAAAATGAGCTCTATATTATTAATCAGATGAATGCTTGGAAAAATGGTACTCGCAAGAATGATCAAGCCGATCTTATGGGGCATATTGCAAGATCATTGACAGACGATGAAATTAAAGCTGTTGCTGCATATTTCGCTAGTTTAGGAAATGGGGATAAATAAATTATGAAAAAATTATTAATCGCATCAACGATTTCACTTATCTGTTCAGGTGTTGCATTTGCACAAACGGCAGTTGTATCGATGGATGATCAATCACAATTACCGCAAGCACCTAAAATTCAAACAGGTGAAAATTATCATCAACCCCCAAACGATAGTGAGATCCCAGATAATGCTTTTGGTGAGATGATTAAGCGTGGACAAGCTATTTTTGTTGATACTAAGCGTCAAGCTCCTGAATATGTTGGTAATGGTATGAACTGTGTGAATTGTCATATGGATCAAGGAAAAATGCCAAATGCTGCGCCATTATGGGGTGCATATACAATGTATCCTGCATATCGTAGTAAAAATAATAAAGTTAATACATACGCAGAACGAATTCAAGGCTGCTTTGAGTTTAGTATGAATGGAACGCCACCCGCTGCTGATAGCGAAGTGATGACGGCTTTAATCACCTACTCTTACTGGTTAGCTAAAAATGCACCTACCGGTGTATCGCTTCCAGGACGAGGATACCCAGCGGTCCCTCAACCAGAATCGGGTTACAGTATTGAGCGTGGTGAAGTTGTTTATGCTGAAAACTGTGCTGTTTGTCATGGAAAAGATGGTTTAGGACAGAAAGTGGGTGATAACTATGTTTTTCCACCGTTATGGGGTAAAGATTCTTATAACTGGGGAGCGGGCATGCATCGTATTAATACAGCAGCAGACTTTATTAAAGCGAATATGCCACTTGGAAAAGGTGGGGCGTTAACGGATCAACAAGCTTGGGACGTTGCTGCATTTATGAATAGTCATGAACGTCCACAAGATCCTCGTTTAATCGATGGTTCAATAGAGAAAACGCGCGAAAAATATCATGCAAATGATGGCATTAATCTTTATGGTGTTGAAGTTAATGGAACATTGTTAGGTCAAGGTATCTAGTAATACATACGGATTGCCATATATTAAAAGTAAAACCCAAATAGTTAAAACTATTTGGGTTTCTCTGTATTTGTCGATTGGTTTTGCTTTGATGATGAAAAATTAAAGAGGATATCATAAAAATAATTAGCGATATTATGAAATAAATCATTTTTTATTTTGGTGATTTTGTTATCGTCATAGTAAGAAAATAAAAGGCAAATTAGCGACTTTTTATTCACTATAAACATTAATAAATAAATTGTTTGAAAGGGGGATTTATGCCAAGTTATATTGCAGAATTAATCGGGACAGCCATTATGATCCTTTTTGGTGGCGGCGTTGTAGCAAACGTTGTGTTAAATAGATCAAAAGCATCGGGGGGAGGATGGATCGTCATTGCTATGGGCTGGGGATTTGCAGTAATGTTAGGCGTTTTTGCTGTTGGAAAATATAGTGGTGGTCATTTTAATCCAGCGGTGACTATTGGCCTTGCAATTACAGGTAAGTTTCCATGGCTCCATGTTGTAGGATATATCATTGCACAAATGCTTGGAGCAATGTTAGGGGCTCATCTTGTTTGGCTCCATTTTAAACCACACTTCTTAGTAACCGATAATGCCATTGCTAAACGCGATATTTTTTGCACTACACCTGCAATTGAGGATTACCCGAATAATGTTGTGTCGGAAATTATTGGGACTGCAATCTTGATTTTTGCCATTCTCTTTATCGGAATCAATGAATTTACCGGCGGTTTACAACCTGTTGTGGTTGGGTTTTTAATTATGGCAATTGGTTTAAGTTTAGGTGGAACAACAGGGTATGCAATTAATCCCGCTCGAGACCTTGGTCCGCGCATTATGCATGCACTGTTACCAATTCCTGGGAAAACAGATTCTAATTGGCGATATGCATTTGTACCCGTTTTAGGACCGATTGTAGGGACTATTTTAGGTTCGTCGCTCTACGGACTTGTTTATCGTGTTGGCGCAGATAATGGAATGGGGATTTTTGAAAGTTTAGTATGGTTAGTGATTGGAATCGGTGCAACTTATGCATTACTTCGATATGCTAAGCAGAAAGCTAAGGAATATCATGTTGTGGAAGAGAGTCCTGATCAATATTAAGCAGTGATTTTTATTTTGAATTATCCCATTGAAACAGCATTTTATATGAGCAGAATATCATCTGCTTAGCAAGACAAAGATACAAAGGAGCGGCTATGCAAAAGTATGTAATGGCAATAGATCAAGGTACAACAAGTACTCGAGCAATTATTTTTGATAAGTTAGGCAATATTAAAGGTACATCTCAGCGAGAGTTTCGCCAAATATTTCCTCAACCGGGATGGGTAGAACATGACCCTACTGAAATTTGGGCGAGCGTCCTTTCTGTTGTGACCGAAGTTTTAGCGGAAAATAGTATTAGTCCGAAACAGATTGCGACAATTGGCATTACTAATCAGCGCGAAACAACAGTTGTTTGGGATAAAACGACAGGTTTGCCAATCTATAATGCGCTTGTCTGGCAATCTCGTCAGACAGAAAAGATCTGTGATTCACTTCGTAAAGCAGGTCACGAAGCAATATTTAAATCTAAGACCGGTCTCTTAATCGATCCTTATTTCTCTGGAACGAAAGTTGCATGGATTTTAGATCGTGTTGATGGTGCGCGTAGAAGGGCGGAGAAAGGTGAGCTACTTTTTGGAACGATTGATACTTGGATTATCTGGAAGTTGACAGGCGGTGCAGTGCATGTGACTGACTATTCCAATGCAAGTCGTACATTGATGTATAACATCTATGATTTGAAATGGGACGAAGAATTATTGGATATTTTAAATATTCCCGCTTCAATGTTGCCAAAAGTTTGCTCATCTTCTGAAGTTTATGGAACCACATCACCACAACATTTTTTTGGTGAGTCCATTACGATTTCAGGCGCTGCTGGCGACCAGCAAGCAGCACTTTTCGGGCAAGCCTGCTTTAAAGAAGGGATGGCTAAAAACACTTATGGAACAGGTTGTTTTATGTTAATGAATACCGGCGAGAAGCAGGTCCGTTCGGATAATGGCCTTTTAACAACGCTTGCTTGGGGGATTGATGGAAAAGTTCAATATGCGTTAGAAGGCTCGATTTTCGTTGCTGGTTCGGCAGTACAGTGGCTGCGTGATGGGCTACGAATGTTCCAACACGCAAGATTATCAGAAGATTATGCAAGTCGTGTTGATTCAACTAATGGTGTCTATGTTGTACCTGCATTTGTCGGTTTAGGAACGCCTTACTGGGACCCTGAAGCGCGCGGCGCAATTTTTGGTATTACTCGTGGTACAGAAAAAGAGCACTTTATTCGTGCAACCTTGGAATCAATCGCATATCAAGCTTGTGATGTCTTAAAAGCGATGGAACAAGATGCAGGTTTAAGTTTAAGTTCGCTTCGTGTTGATGGTGGTGCATCACTGAATAATTTCTTAATGCAATTTCAAAGCGATATTTTAGGCGTTGAGGTTGATCGCCCTAAAATTAGTGAAACGACAGCTCTCGGAGCAGCATATTTAGCGGGATTAGCTGTGGGATATTGGGAATCACTAGAAGAGATTGAAAAAATCTGGGCGCTTGATCAAAAATATATGCCTAAAATGGGGCAAGATGATCGTCAAAAACGCTACCATGGCTGGCAATGCGCCATAAAAGCGACGCAAGCTTTTAAACCAGAATAGCCCTTCAGTCAGGACTTGGGGTAAAATAGCGATGATAGGTGGAGTGCAGAGAATACTGCTTGCCTATCATCATTTTGAATATCGATACAATTGACTGTATCAAAAGGAGTAAACTATGTTTTTTTCAGCTTTACATCGTCAGGAGACTGTTCAAAAGCTTGAATCAGAAATGTATGATGTTGTGGTCGTCGGTGGCGGTATCACGGGTGCTGGAATTGCGTTAGATGCCTCTCAACGAGGAATGAAAGTCGCTTTGGTTGAGATGCAAGACTTTGCTGCCGGAACAAGCAGCCGTTCAACAAAATTAATTCATGGTGGCTTACGCTATTTAAAACAGTTGCAGATTAACGTGGTACGTAATTCTGGTCGTGAACGAGCGGTTGTTTATGAAAATGGGCCGCACGTTACAACACCCGAATGGATGCTTCTTCCGATGCACAAAGGTGGAACATTTGGACCTTTTTCAACATCGATTGGTTTAATGGTTTACGACTTTTTAGCTGGCGTGAAAAAAGATGAACGTCGGTCAATGCTTAATCGGGAAGAGACGATTAAAAAAGCACCGCTCGTAAAACAAGATGGTTTAGTGGGGGCGGGTTATTATGTGGAATATCGAACAGATGATGCGCGTTTAACAATTGAAGTAATGAAAAAAGCGGTTGATCTTGGTGCAATAATACTCAATTATGCGCAAGTGGAATCCTTTTTGTATGATGATAGTAATAAAGTCGATGGGATACAGGTTAAAGATTTGGTGAGTGATCACTCTTTTGCAATCAAAGCTAAAAAAGTGATTAATGCAACAGGGCCTTGGGTCGATGAGATGCGAAAACTCGATAAAGGGAAAACGAATAATAAACATCTTCGTTTAACCAAAGGGATTCATCTCGTGGTGGATCAAGCCAATTTTCCTTTAAAACAAGCGGTCTATTTTGATACCGAAAATGATAAGCGTATGATTTTTGCTGTTCCTCGTGATGGAAAAACCTATATTGGCACTACGGATACAGTTTATGAGGCAGATAAGGCACATCCGATTGCCACGAGTGCAGATCGAGACTATATTCTCAAGGCGGTAAATTATATGTTTCCAACGATTAAACTTACTAAAGAACATATTGAATCTTCATGGGCAGGAATTCGTCCGTTAATTTGGGAAGAAGGAAAAGATCCATCAGAGATTTCTCGTAAAGATGAAATTTGGGAATCTGATACAGGTCTGTTGACGATTGCTGGTGGTAAATTAACGGGATATCGACATATGGCGGAAGAGATCGTGGATCGTTTAAGTGAATTATTAAAACGCGATTACCAACGCTCTTTTCCACGTTGTAAAACCAAGCATCTACCTATTTCTGGTGGCGATGTCGGTGGTTCGGATAAATTTCCATCATTTGTTCGTGAGCAAGTAGCCAAAGGCGTTAATGCCGGGCTCAATGAAGATGAGAGTCGTTTTTTAGCGCGTTATTATGGTACTAACTCTAATATCTTGTTTGCACATTTTAAAGAGCATCCTTATGAAGATAAACCCGGCTTATCTCGACTTACGGCACTGCGTCTTTGGTATGCATTGAATCACGAGGCGGTGCTTTATCCTGATGATTTCTTTATTCGTCGTACTGGAAATCTCTTCTTTAATATTTCTGCTGTTCATGAGGAAAAATCAGAAGTGATTGCTGAGATGGCAAAATTCTTTGATTGGGATGCTGCAATGACTGAAAAAATGCAGTTACGTTTGGCAAGCTTTATTGCAGATACATCAGCGTTTCCTGAAATTAACCAGTAACTTATGCGTCGTTATACGTTAAATGATGAATATAAGCCAGTATTTTAAAAAATACTGGCTTATATTCATTTATGATTTAGGGATTTTATTATCCTATTGGGTTCTCACAAGCTACTTTTAGATCACGATATTTTTTATAGGCAACTCGATCTCACCAAATTCAATCATAGCGTTAAACACGCGGATAGCACTGTATTTAGACAAATCATCTTGATGAATGGAGCGTTCTTGAATAAGCCCATGATGCAGTAGAGCGCTTCGTTTTGTTCCTTTTAAGAGCGGCGTCTCGGGTGTATACCATATGTCATTTTGTAATAGTGCAACATTAGCGATTGAGGTATCGGTGATAAATCCATCTTTAGAAATGAGGATATCATCACACTTCTTTTTTTGTTGAAAAAGCGTGTTTAGTTCTGCACGGCGTTCATATTTATAGGCATACTCAATTGACGCTTCTATTAAACGAAGGGATGTTATTTCACGTTTTTCATATGGGATAAATTCAATAGACTCAATATATTCTCCATAAACAACACGAACTTTATAGTTTCCTTTGGGGGGGATTGAACCCGATTTCATTAATGCAAGCGGCAACGAAAGGGGGGCGCAATTTTTATAAAAAGAGTTACGCGTTCGATCCATCCGTTCTTGATGATAAGAGAGAGCTGAAAAAAATCCTCCTTCAAGATGGATTGTTTCAAGAAATAGGTAAGTAGATTTTTTCGATAAGTTCATGGTATTCACTCTCAGCATCACTTTGGGCAGTAATTCCACCGCCACTTTTAAAGGTATAGTTAAAAATCATCTCATTTTCTGTTAAGAGTTCAAGCGGTGATTGATGAACCATTTTGTCACATTGATTACTGTTATCGAGCTTTGGTGATGATTGGGACGTTTCTATGTAACGAATTAGAACGGTACTATCGACATTTTCGCCATCAAAAATACCGGCAATACCAGAATAAAAACCACGCTGATAAGTCTCAATTTTTCTAAGAATATCGGTGGCCTTTTGTCGATCAGCACCCGTAATAGAGCTCGCGGGTGTAAGGGTAAAGAAGATATCTCCTAAGTGCATTTTGTAATCATCCGAAAGATCTCCTTCAATAACAGAGCTCGTCTGTAAAATTGTTCCATTGCCTTTTGTGACTCGATCAACATAACGAAAGCGCGCGATATGAGCATTCTTTGCAACAAGCGAAATATCATTTACCGCTTCATTTGCCATTATTTTGTGTTCATCAAGTTCTTTAGGATCTTCAAGTAATTGTTTCTCAGCATTTGGGAGTGCTGCATTAATTGTTCCTTTCATTGGAAAAGTGGCAATTTTCCTATTTTTGATCGTGACAAATGTTTCGGGTGAAAAGGAGCAGAAATGATCTTTTAAAAAGATACGGTATTTTGCGTCGGTTCTCGAAAAGATTTCTGGAAGTGAGAGATTACAAGTAATGGGTGTTGGAAATGTAAGATTCGCGAGATGTATTTCCTTCGATTTTAGTAGGGAGAGTAAGGGCGAAAATGCACTAGAATAGATTGAAAAGTCGATTGGTGATCGTTCCCAATGAACAGTTTTTGGCGTGTGATTTGCGAACTGATAGGCGGTAAGAAATTGGTTAAAATTGGAAATTGAGCCATGAAAATCAAAAGCAACATTGAGCGGATTGATTTTATCAAGTGGAATGACAATATTTTGCGCTTGATTATAGGAAATAATAAAGAAAAAAGGTCGCTTTTCACTCCCTAATTGATTCATCAAAGTGAGTGCTTCAGGTTTTGTTAAAAAATTCATATAGCAGTTATATCTCTTTACACTGAAATAATATTGAAGAAATTTATCGTTTTTTGATCTCAAAATAGCTAATGGAGAGAAGGGCAAGAATCATAATCATTGCCCCAACCCAAAACTGGGTAGTGACTGCCCAACCAAAGATCAGCCAACCTAAAAAAGTATTGATGGGTAGCTTGAGATAATCAAAAGGTTGGATAAAAATCACATCAGCATGAGAATAAGCTTTTGCAATAGCATATTGAGCAATCGCAGTTAAAATTCCTAATAAAATTAAGAGTCCTAATAGATCGATATCTGGAACGAAGAGCAGATTAGGTAGATGGGAAAAGTTATCGGTGAATGCGATAAA
This sequence comes from Ignatzschineria sp. 22MB058224, assembly GCF_058188435.1. Classification (NCBI taxonomy): domain Bacteria; kingdom Pseudomonadati; phylum Pseudomonadota; class Gammaproteobacteria; order Cardiobacteriales; family Ignatzschineriaceae; genus Ignatzschineria; species Ignatzschineria sp. 22MB058224. Next base: position 1,202,649 of record NZ_CP187366.1, on the reverse strand, counting down.
AAGATTAATCGGTACCATCAAAATATAGAGATAACTGACCATCGTCAATGGATGATCCTTATCAGAGAGATGTTTCATTAATAGTGCATGAATGGCCCAAAATAACGCTGCTAAAATAGGAAAAATTGCAGCAGAATTAAAATGAGCACTATTGGGTGCGAGAATTATAATTGCGCCGCCAAATCCGAGCATTGTTGCGATGACGCGGGCGATGGTCAGTTTTTCCCGTAGAAATAGAAATGCTCCTAAACTCGCAAAAAGCGGTGAAGTCATGAGTAACGCGACACCTTCTCCAATAGGGAATTGGATGGAGAGAGCTTTTACCCAAAATTGAATCCCAATGACAGCGGCAATAATCCGCCAGAAGTGCGTCATAAAATGCTGAGTATAAAGAATTTTTGAAATTCCCATTTTAAGGAGGAATGGTAACATGCAGAGCAATGCAAAGAAATATTGATAAAAAGCGATCCAGCTTGAGGTAATAACAAAGTGTTCCGAAATTAACGGGGTTAAAACATTGGCTCCGGCAAAGGTGATGCCAGCGACAATCATCCATACCGCACCATGTAAGGTGTAGTGCTGATTGTCAGTATAGCGATGCAGAAGATATTGCAGTTTCTGGAACATAACGACCTTCAGAAAGAAGATTGGCAAAGGTGAACGAAAAAGACCTTCCCGAGGGAAGATCTTTTATGAGGACTATTTATAGGAGATCTTTGTAGCCAAGAGCATTCAATGCTCTCTCATCATCAGACCAACCTTCACGTACTTTAACAAAGGCACGCAAGAATACTTTAGCATTAAAGAGACGTTCTAATTCTGTTCTTGCTTGTGTACTTGCTTCTTTTAATACAGAACCACCTTTACCAATTACAATTCCCTTCTGGCTCTCTTTCTCCACGGAGATAGCCGCTAAGATTCGGTAGAGATTCCCTTCGATTTTAAACTCTTCAATCTCTACTGCAATAGTGTAGGGGAGTTCTTGATTAAGTCTTCGAGTCAGTTTTTCACGAAGTACTTCGCCCGCTAAAAAGGCACTTGAAACGGTGGTAATTTCATCTTCGCTATAAGGGAATGGTTGTTCAGTGAGATATTTTTCAATCACCCCTACTAAAAGATTGCCAGATTTCTCTTGTTTTGCCGAAAGCGGAATAATATCTGCAAACTCAAATTTTTCACTCATCTCAGCAATAAAAGGGAAGAGATCTTCTTTTTTCTCAACATGATCAATCTTATTGACTACAAGAATCACCGGAACTTCAATGCCTTTAAGCTTTGATAAAACTTTTTCATCATCTTTAGTAAATTTAAGTGCTTCTACAATAAAGATAATAACATCACCTGAAGCAATTGAACTCATAGCTGTACGATTCAGCTGCTTGTTGAGTGCTGATTGCATGTTGGTATGAATCCCTGGAGTATCGAGGAAAATAATTTGTGTCTCTTTATCGGTGTAAATGCCAGTAATTGCATGGCGAGTGGTTTGGGGTCTATTTGAGGTAATACTAATTTTTTGCCCCAAGATACGGTTCATTAACGTTGATTTCCCAACATTTGGGCGACCAACGATGGAAGCGAAACCGGCTTTTGTCATCTTAAATTTTCTCCAACATTAATTCTGCAGCGCGCTGTTCGGCGCGTTTTTTTGTAGTGCCTTCGGCAATTGTATGTAGATCTTCAAAAGTACAGAGTACTTTAAAGACTTTTTCATGATCGCGTCCTGAAATATCGATCACTTCATAGTTTGGGATTTCTCGATTAAGCGCTTGTAGTTTCTCTTGTAAACGACTTTTCGGGCTTTTAAAAATCTCTCCGAGATCTTTCTTCGCTTTCTCAATAATTGATTGAAAATAGGGTTCATAGAGTGAGAGAACGACAAGTTGGGTGGTTTCAAAATCAGAATCTAAAAAGAGTGCTCCGAAAAGAGCCTCTAAACAGTCTGCTAGAATACTCGGACGAAACTCACCGTCATTATTTTTTTCACCGATACTTAAAATCAGAAATTTATTCAGCTCTAATTTGAGTGCAATTTCTGCTAAAGTGTCTTCTTTAACAAGGTGGGCACGCAGTTGACTCAACTCACCTTCATTTGCATCAGGCAACTTATGAAAAAGTGCTTCGGCGATAATGAAGTTTAAGCAACCATCCCCGAGATATTCGAGCCGCTCATTATTATCTTGTGAATAAGAGCGATGGATAAAGGCTCTTTTTAAAAGGCGTTTATCCATAAAGGTATAATTTAATTTTTGCTCAATAATTTGCATATTAGTCTATCGTGGTAAAAATATGGTCACAATCTTCAAAAGAGGTGACACAATTGTAATTCATCCAAATATAACGGGCTTTACCAAGAATTTTTTCATCATCTACCAATCCCCAGAAACGACCATCGTAGCTATTGTCACGATTATCACCCATCATGAGAAATTTTCCTTCAGGAATAGTAAATGGAAAACGTTGATGTAGACCAATTCCTCGGTCTGCTGCTGTAATTGTTTTTGATGTTTGAATCAAGTGTTCTTTATATTCATTGTTACCAACAGGCCCAACAGGAAAGCGTTCAGAGACAAAGATCTCATCCTCTTCAGGTTCACGAGCAGCACCAATATATTTGTATTCCAGCGGCTCGCCATTGATGGTGAGCTGTTTGTTTTTGTAATCAATTATATCGCCAGGAACGCCGATAACGCGTTTAATATAATTTACGCGCTCATCACCTGGGAATTTAAAGATTGCAACATCTCCACGCTCGATTCCCTCGCCAGGTTCAGAGAAAAGCCGTTGATTGGTAATAGGCATACGAATGCCATAAGACCATTTATCGGCTACAATCATATCGCCAGCATAGAGTGTTGGTTGCATAGATCCTGATGGAATCACATAGGGCTCAACAATGAAAGAGCGAAGTACTCCGACAAAAAGCACAACTGGGAAGAGGAACTTTGCCCAGTCAACAACCCATGGAAGTTTTTTATCTGCACGGCGTTTTTTCTTATAAAAAAGGGAATCAATTAACCAGATAAGACCAGTGATAGGAATTGCTAAAATAATAGCAATCGAGAGGTAATGGGTAAAGTTGGCAAATATTGACATAATGTTTACTCTTCGTTAACTTTTAGTACGGCAAGGAATGCTTCTTGTGGAATTTCAACGCTTCCCACTTGTTTCATTCGTTTCTTACCTTCTTTCTGTTTTTCTAATAATTTGCGTTTACGGCTGACATCGCCTCCGTAACATTTTGCAGTAACATCTTTACGAAGTGCGCGAACATTGGTACGAGCAATGATATTAGCGCCAATAGCAGCTTGAATCGCGATTTCGAATTGTTGACGAGGAATCAGCTCTTTCATTTTTTCAACAAGTTTACGCCCTTGATATTGAGCATTATCTTTATGGGTAATGAGTGAAAGTGCATCGACGCGTTCACCATTGATTAGGACATCGACTTTTACAAGATCAGAAGCTTGGAAACGGACAAATTTGTAATCAAATGATGCATAGCCACGAGATACTGATTTTAAACGATCAAAGAAGTCGAGAACCACTTCACTCATCGGGATTTCATAGCGAAGCTGTACCTGGTTACCGGCATAAACCATATCGAGCTGAACACCCCGTTTTTCAATACAGAGTTTCATGATATTACCGATATAGTCTTGTGGGGTTAAGATATTCGCTTCAATAATAGGTTCACGGATCTCTTTAATCAGCGTGACTTTCGGTAAACCATCGGGGTTATCGACATAGATCACTTCCCCATTATTTTTCTCAACTTCATAAATTACAGTTGGTGCTGTCGTGATAAGATTGAGATTATATTCTCGTTCTAAACGTTCTTGAATGATCTCCATATGGAGCATCCCTAAGAAACCACAACGGAATCCAAATCCTAATGCTTGCGATGTTTCTGGCTCAAAATGGAGTGATGAGTCGTTTAATCTGAGTTTTTTAAGTGCTTCGCGGAGATCCTCATACTCTTCAGAATCCACCGGAAATAGTCCAGCAAATACTCGAGGTTGTACTGTTTGGAAACCCGGAACAGGAGAGGATGCTGGGTTTTTCTCAAGCGTAATTGTATCACCTACGGGGGCTCCATCAATTTCTTTTATTCCTGCAATGACAAATCCAACCTCGCCGGCAGAAAGTTTCTGTTTATCGAGTCTATTCGGGGTGAAAACGCCTACATGAGTCACTTCATGAGTATCTTTGGTACTCATAATCTTAATTTTATCGCCCTTATGGATTTCACCATCAAACAGCCGGACAAGTGAGACAACGCCTACATATTGATCGTACCAAGAATCGATAATCAGTGCTTTTAACGGTGCATTGACTTCACCCACAGGAGCGGGAATTTTTTTGATCATATCTTCAAGAACATCGCGGACGCCAATCCCTGATTTTGCAGAACAGCGTACAGCATCCATTGCTTCAATGGCGATAATATCTTCGATTTCCATCGCAACACGATCTGGCTCGGCAGCTGGAAGATCGATCTTATTGAGAACTGGAATAACTTCGAGTCCTTGATCAAGCGCTGTATAACAGTTTGCAACAGATTGTGCCTCAACCCCCTGTGCTGCATCGACAACCAATAATGCCCCTTCACAGGCGTAGAGTGAGCGTGATACTTCATAAGAGAAGTCAACGTGTCCAGGTGTATCGATAAAATTGAGGTGATAAACTTCACCATTATCCGCTTTGTAATCGAGGGAAACACAGTGTGCTTTAATCGTAATTCCCCGTTCTTTCTCAAGATCCATTGAGTCGAGGACGCGATCTTCCATTTCGCGTTCGCTTAAGCCTTCGCAAATCTTGATAAATTGATCGGCCAAGGAGGATTTACCATGGTCAATATGGGCAATGATTGAAAAGTTTCTAATATTCTTCATCGATTCTTTCTATGTAATAAAGGTGAATTATCTTTTTTTAAAAGAGCTCTATCTTAGCAAATTAAAGCGGTTAAGGTGAGATTTTAAATAACCAAATAAAATTATAGGGAAGAGATTTTAAGCACTAAATAAGATTTCAACCAAGGTTCTTGAAGGAATTTTACGTTGTGAAGAATTGAGATTTTGGAATTACGCCCCATTGTATTGGTCTACACAAGTGAAAATGAACATGTAATGGTGAATATCTTGTTGTCAATAATGTTGTTATGATAAGCCATTATATGAATAGAGTGGGAATCATTCCCGCATCGTTTCAAATGAATTTATAAAACGTATCTTTAAAAATACGAGAAGAGAGGATTAATGACACAAGCATTTACTAAAACAAAAGAAACATTTCTTCCATCCTTAAATATCACGCTTCAAGAGTATGAACATAATGTTACGAAAGCAAAGCATATTCATTTAGCGTGTGATGATACGAATAATGTCTTCTTAGTCGGCTTCTTAACAGTTCCTGAAGATTCAACTGGCGTAGCACACATTCTTGAACATACAGCGCTTTGTGGTTCCGAAAATTATCCTGTGCGTGATCCATTTTTTATGATGATTCGTCGTTCACTCAATACGTTTATGAATGCATTTACCTCATCTGACTGGACGGCATATCCATTTGCGAGCCAGAATAAAAAAGATTTTTATAATCTTTTAGATGTTTATTTAGATGCTGCATTCTTTCCAAAACTCGATTACTTGGATTTTCTACAAGAGGGACATCGCCTAGAGTTTACGGAAATCGATAATCCTAAGAGTGAACTTGTGTATAAAGGCGTAGTATTCAATGAGATGAAGGGTGCAATGAGTTCGATTAGCTCGGTGCTTTATCAAGAGTTGACGAAAGCGTTATTCCCTACAATTACCTATCACAATAACTCGGGCGGTGATCCTAAAGATATTCCCGATTTAACGCATGAACAGCTCGTTAATTTTCATAAGAAACATTATCATCCATCCAATAGTGTCTTTATGACCTATGGCAATATGAATCCATTGGAGCACCAGAAAGTTTTTGAAGAGAAAGTTCTTTCGAAGTTCAATTTTCAAGATTTTGATTTTAGTGTGCCAGATGAAAAACGTTTTACTGAGCCAAAATCATTCACCGCAGAGTACCCACTTCCAAAAGAAGAGCCATTAGAGAAACAGAGTCATGTCATTAATTCATGGTTGTTGCATAAAATTACCGATGCCGATGAGTTGATGCGGGCGCGTATTTTAAGTAGTGTCTTAGTTGATAATTCGAGTTCACCGCTTCGTTTGGCGCTAGAAACGACAGATCTTGGTACTGCGCCATCGATGTTTTGTGGCCTAGAAGAGGGTACCAGAGAAGCCTTTTTCTCATGTGGTTTAGAAGGGGCTAATGGGGAAGATACGGATAAGATTAATCAGTTGATTACGGATACTTTGATGAAAGTACGTGATGAAGGTGTTCCTCAGGCGAGTATTGAGTCTGCTCTTCACCAGTTAGAACTTGCATCGCGTGAGATTTCTGGGGATCGTTATCCATATGGATTACGTCTGATTGTCGATACATTAACGCCGGTACTGCATGGCGGTGAGGCATTTGACACACTTTCATTTGATGAGTCACTTAAAAAGATGCGTGAAGAGATTCAAGATCGTAAGTTTATTCCTAATCTCGTGGATCGTCTCTTACTCAATAATCCTCATAAAGTGATGTTAACGCTTAACCCTAGTCATACAATGGCCGATGAGTTAGTGGCAGCAGAGAAAACAAAATTAGCGGATATTCAAAAAAATCTTACTGATGCAGATATCAAAAAAATTATCGATGATGCGAAAGCATTACAAAAACGCCAATCACAAGAAGATGATGATTCAATTCTACCGATGGTGACGCGTGATGATATTCCGAAAAAACTCACATTCCCAGAGCTCGATTATAGTCAGCAGTCAATTGTTATGGGATCTCCGACAACAAACGGTATGACTTATCAATCGATTGTGGTAGATCTTCCAGCATTGACGGAAGAAGAGATGGAAATATTACCATTTTTAGACGCATTTATTACTGAAATGGGTGCTGGTAATCGCAGTTATCTTGAGCAGCAAGCACGTATTTCAGCTATTACCGGTGGTGTTTCTGCACGTACGATGTATCAACCACACGAAGGGGATATTAAAGGTTTCTGGGTTCTTTCAGGAAAAGCGTTGCTTGAAAATCACCAAAAACTTGGTGAGCTTCTCAAGGATATCCTCTTCAATGCCCGATTCGATGAAACAAAACGTATGCAAGAGATTTTGGCACAAATTAAACTCGGGCGAGAGCAAGGGATTGTTAGTAATGGCCATAGTTATGCCATGGGTGTTGCAAGTCAAAATATTTCACTAATTTCGCAGCTCGATCAGCGTTTGAGTGGAATGCAATCTATCAAAGACTTCCGTGGTATTGAAACCAAGATGAAAGATGAGACTGAATGTCGTGCATTTGGAGAAAAATTAAGTAAACTTCTACAAAAACTTCAATCGGCTCGTTATGAAGTTATTGTTCTCAATGACTCGGAAAATATTCGCACCGAAGCAGATCTTTTTGCAAAAGTGATGGCGCATCAGGTGAATGAGTCTCAAAAAGACTTTAAGGTTCCTTTTGTAGCAAAAGAGGCAGAGAAAATCCATTTAGGTTGGGCTATTAATGCACCCGTATTCTATTGTGCCAAAAGTTATAAAACAGTAACCCGTGATCATAAGGATTCTCCTGTTTTCCAAGTCTTAACAGGATTTTTACGCAATGGTTATCTCCACCGTGCGATTCGTGAGCAAGGTGGGGCATATGGTGGTGGCGCAACTTATAATGCTGCATCGGGGGCTTTTAGCTTCTTTAGTTATCGTGATCCTCGTCTTCTTGAAACGTTAAAAGATTTTGATGCATCAATTGATTGGTTACTTAATACGGATCATGATGAACAACAACTTGAGGAGGCGATTTTGGGTGTTATAAGTGCGATTGATCGCCCTAAAGCGCCCGCTGCAGAGTATGGGGATCGATACTTTATGAATCGTTATGGCCGTTCACCTGAAGATCTTGAAGCATATCGAGCATCTGTCTTAAAAGTGACAATTAATGACCTTAAACGCGTAGCAAAAGAGTATTTTGCTAATCGTGATACGCATACGGCAGTTTTAGGGCCTAAAGCACCATTAGAGGAAGCCGGCTTTACTGTAAAACAGCTTTAATGATAATTTAAATAGTCATTTTTAAAATGATGGTGGCCCTTCTGTCTTTTCAGAGGGGCTTTTTAAAATGTAAAAAAAAATAAATGTGACAAAAAGCCCTTTATTGAGTAGTACAATATATTGTCGACAATATGTTGAAGGCTATTTAACTTATGTTTTTTTAAAATATATAAATTTCTCACATGTTTGACAAAGTGATTGGTAAATTACGGGGAAATGGTAGGAGGAGATGTGAAAATTTCATTAGCGTCATTTCAATGGATGCTCTTTATTCTAATGGGAAGTATTGTCGTCCCGGTCGCCGTTGGCTCAATGTATGGTTTAACTGCTGATGATTTAGTTGCATTTGTTTCAAGGACACTTTTTGTATTAGGCGTTGCTGGGCTTTTGCAGGTTTTTTTCGGACACAGGATGCCTATTATTGAGGGGCCTGCTGGAGTTTGGTGGGCGGTTTTTGTGCTCTATTTAGGTGTGGGAGCATCTATGTTTGGTCCCGGCAATGATGATAATGTGGAGACATTGAGGGTCTTAGGATTTTGTTTTATTTTAAGCGGATTTGTCTTTATTATTTTTGCGTATCTTGGCTGGATTGAAAGGTTGGCAAAACTATTTACACCGACGATTATTGGCATCTATCTATTGCTAATGGTTGTGCAATTATCGGGGACTTTTATAAAAGGAATGTTCGGTATTGATCAGAGTCACGCGTCGATTGATTTAACTGTGATGTTACTATCTATTGTAACAATAGCTGCCGCTTTTTATGTTAAACGTTATAAGAGTTTAGCTTCTTATAGTACGCTAGTTTCTATTATCGTCGGTTGGGGGCTCTTTATTGCTTTTGGGCGAAGTAACGCGATCACAGAAACAACTCATTATTTTCAATTCCCCGATATTTTACCATTTGGTCTTCCTCGTTTTGAGTGGAGCATGATTCCAAATGTAATCCTATTGACGATCCTTTTAATGACGAATTTAATGGCAAGTGTTAAAGCGGTTCAAGTAACGTTAGAGAAATTTTCTGTAAAAGTTGATGGGCATTTGAAGCAGTCAGGCATTATGTCTGGATTTGTGCATATATTATCGGGTATTTTGGGGACGATCGGACCAGTGCCTATTTCGGGGTCTGCTGCTTTTGTTGCACAGACGGGGATGATACAAAAACTCCCTTTTGTTGTAGGGAATATTTTGATAATTCTTATCAGTTTATCGCCAAAAGTCACAGCTATTTTTGCGGCGTTACCGACGGCCGTTGGTTTTGCTGCCTTAGTACCGACATTTGGTTTTGGAACAATTATTATTGCTAAAAATCAGTTAGCATTGGCTCAAAATATTGAAGTGCGAAATTTTGTGGTGGCTGTTGCATGGTTCATCGGTATTGGTATTATGTTTGTACCTAGTACTGCCTTTGCAAATTTACCTATTTTAGTCGTATCGATTTTAAGTAATGGCTTGATTGTTGGGACTGTTTTGGCGATTTTTTTGGAAAATTTTGCTTTACGACGTATCAAGAAAGTCTCTGAATCTAGCGTTATTTGAAACGCTAATTATTCATTTTATAGATGTATTTATTTGTTATAATTAGTTACTAATTACTCAAAAATGGGACGTAATTATGATCCAGAAAAAAGAGCGAACGCTCCCAAATACTATTAAAGATGAAATTATCAAAGATATTATGATGGGTGAAATTCGCCCGAATCAAAAAATCCTTGAAGAAAAATATGCTAAAAAAATGGGGGCAAGCCGGGCGTCTGTACGAGAGGCAATCTTTATGCTGGTGTGCGATGGTATTGCGACAAAGATTGAAAATAGGGGCACATACCTTAATGACTACACTTTAGAAGAACAGCTAGATCTTTTTAATATTCGTTTTTTCCTTGAAAAGCAAGCACTCTCTAAATTACGTGAAAATCGAGATATTGATGGGTTAGTTGCTCGATTAGAGATGTGGAATCAGCAGATAGAAGAACAGCTTGAATATATTTTTCAGATTGCGTTTTTAAATTATCAATTTCACTTTGAGTTTATTCAATACTCGGGAAGTCGAGTTTTGATTGACCGTTATCCCTCTTTTTTTACGAATGCGGCATTTATGCAAAACGAAATGTATGCTCGTAACGAAGGCGAATTAGTCAAGCCTGTGCAAGAGCATAAAATAATTATAGAAGCCCTTAAGGCGCGAGATTTTGAAAAGGTTGAAAATGTTTTAGCGGCTCATCATGAGGATATTGTCAATTTGCTAAAAACTGTGTATTGCCCTAAAGGCTAAATTTTTCAGTTAATCTTAATCATGTTATTACAATTTAAATTGGTGATTTTTATATTCTTGGCAAAAGAAAAGCTCCGGATTATAGGCGCTTTTCTTTAATGCGTTATAACTAAATATTAATTATCTTTTGCAGCTTCATCCTCAATGTTCGTATCATCTTGTTTGCGTACGTTTTTTTCAATTTCTTTGTTTAAATGAAGACCTGTATCATCAAATGAACAATCTTGGATTGTTGGCCATTCTATATCTAGCGAAATTCCCTGAGATTTGAGTTCTTTTTGCATTTTACAGAGCGCTTTATCCAATTTTTCAATGTGATTGAGAAGAAGGTTAATTGCATTAGCTTCAGGATCATCAATATCGTGGCTCATGCCGTAAGCATTGAAGAGTTTATTTGCAATCTCTTTTTTGAGATTTGGTTTGTCGGGTTTGGAAAAGCGTGCTGGAATACCAACAGCGGTCGTATTGTCCGGAACTGATTTTACTACCACAGAGTTTGCCCCTACGCTCGAATTATTTCCTAACGTAATCGGGCCTAATACTTTTGCTCCCGCGCCAACAATTACGTGGTTTCCTAGTGTGGGATGTCGTTTTCCTTTTTCTAAACTTGTGCCACCGAGCGTAACGCTATGATAGAGCGTACAGTCATCGCCAATAATTGCCGTTTCACCAATTACAACTCCCATTCCATGGTCAATGAAAAGCCGTTTACCAATTTGTGCGCCGGGATGAATCTCGATGCCGGTAAGAAAACGATTCCAGGTAGAGATCCAACGAGCAACGGTTTTGATATTTTTATTCCAGAGTGTGTGAGCAATTCTGTGAATCCAAACAGCCCAAAGACCAGGGTAAGCGAGCAAAATCTCGAAAGTACCACGTGCGGCAGGATCAAATTTCTTAATATTTTGGATATCGTCTTTGATTGTTTTGAACATTATTTTAACCTCGCTTCTTTTCAGAGGCCGTTAAGGCGCCACGAAGAATATTTACTTCTTCTTGGGTTAATTGCGCTTTTTGATAGAGATTACGAACTTTTCGCATAAGATGTTTAGGATTTGTAGGATCTAGAAAATTATTTAGAATCATATTTTTTTCTAGATGTTCAAAAAAACCTTCAATTGCTTCATTTGATGCCGGTAGCTCGCCAAGATATTGTGTTATTTTTTTGTCATCCAAGCGGGAGTCTTTAGTTGTTTTTTTACGCAACTCATAGGCAACAATCTGAATAGCTGATGCAATATTTAGCGAATTATAGTTATTTTCGGTAGGAATATAGAAAAGTTTTTTACAAAGATCAACTTCTTCATTGGTTAGTCCTGTACGTTCTGTACCAAATAAAATCGCGATCTTAGCATCTTTTTGTTGCATTAAAATTTGATTGATTTCGGTAGCGCCATCGTTAATTGCGAGTTCAGGCTTGGCGCTATGTCGGCTTCTTGCGCTCGTGCCAAAAATATAATGACAGTCTTTAATAGCCTCATGTAGTGTTTCAGTTACTTCGGCATTTTCTAAAACATCAAGAGCGCCACTTGCAAGTGCTATGGCCTCACTGTTAGGAAATTTACGAGGATTCACTAATGTAAGATTATAGAGCCCCATTACTCGCATTGCTCTTGCAGCAGAGCCTATATTTCCAGGGTGAGAGGTATTCACCATCACGATTTTGATCGCGTCTAATGGATTTGTTAACTGCATTAATTCAGATCTCTTTGTGGTAAAATTAAACGAATATAAAATATTTTAAAATGAGAGATTATACCAACTTTCTAAGGGAGAAAGCGCAATATGGCAAAAAACTTTATTCAGGATATCGCCGATAAAATTCAAGAAGCTCTGCCAGAAGGTGTGAAAAATGCTCAAGGTGAAATTGAGCGATTTGTCAAAGAGGGCGTTGACTCTGCAACATCGAACTTTAAATTTGTGAAGTATGATGAGTTTGAGATCCAACAAAAGATCTTATTAAAGACGCGAGAGAAACTCGAGATTTTAACAAAAAGAGTTGAAGCGCTCGAAGCTATGATCGCGAAACTCGAAACTATAAATAGCGGTGAAATGGTTATCGAAGAGACTGCTGTGATTGAGTTAAATGATAAGGATGAACACCTATAAGATCTTTTTAATGGGTAAGATTTTGAAACTAATCGCTAATTTTCAATGCTACCCAACTATCGATAAATAGAGTAATATATTCCCAATTTACCGAGTCTCAAATCTAAGTTAAAGGAATGGATAGTTATGAGTCAAGCCCCGAAATATAAGCGTATTTTATTGAAGTTAAGTGGTGAAGCCTTAATGGGAGATGCGGATTATGGGATTGATCCCGCAACTATTGGACGAATTGCAGATGAGATTAAAGCGCTGAATCGTATTGGTGTCGAGGTTGGTGTTGTAATTGGTGGTGGAAATATTTTTCGAGGCGCGGGGCTAGCAGAAGCCGGAATGGATCGCGTTGCAGGTGATCACATGGGAATGCTTGCAACTGTAATGAATTCACTTGCTCTGCAAGATGCATTGGAATCTCGTGATGTTTATGTCCGTGTTATGAGTGCAATTCGTATTAATGAAGTGTGTGAAGATTATCTTCGTCGTAGAGCTGTTCGTCATCTAGAGAAAAAACGTGTAACAATTTTTGCCGCAGGTACAGGTAATCCTTTCTTTACAACAGACTCAGCAGCGGCGCTTAGAGCGATCGAGATTAATGCAGACATTATGCTTAAAGCAACAAAAGTAGATGGCGTTTATACTGCGGATCCTAAAAAAGATCCAAGCGCAACGCGTTATAATCACATTACCTTTACTGATGCTTTGACTCAAAACCTTGAAGTTATGGATGCAACAGCGCTCGTGATGTGTCGTGAAAATAATCTTCCCATTAAAGTATTTAACATTTTTAATGAAGGCGATTTAATGAAAGTGGTTCAGGGCGAAAATGTTGGAACCTTAGTTTCAGAAGAAGTGCCCGTTTGATAACTGTGATAATATCATCATAGTTATCAATAAGAAGTGATGAAATGAGATTATTAACTAAATTTTAAAAGATATTGAAAAGGGACGCTCTTATGACATTACATTTGAGCGTCTACTTATTTAGAGAAATTGGAGAAACTTACAAATGACACAAAATATTATTAAAGATGCAAAATCACGAATGGAAAAATCTGTTGAGGCATTAAGTGTTGCTTTAGGGAAAATCCGCACCGGAAGAGCGCATATCTCTATTTTAGATCATATCGAAGTAGAATATTACGGCTCATTGGTGCCATTAAGTCAAGTGGCTAATTTAACTGTTCAGGATTCTAGAACTTTAGGAGTTTCACCTTGGGAAAAAACAATGGTGGGACCTATTGAAAAAGCAATTATTGATAGTGATTTAGGTCTGAATCCCGCAACAACGGGAACATTAATTCGTATCCCTCTTCCTCCTTTAACAGAGGAGAGACGTAAAGATCTTGTGAAAGTTGTGGGTGGAGAAGCTGAACAAGCAAAAGTTGCAGTACGTAATATTCGTCGTGATGCCAATAACCAAATTTCGGCAATGGAAAAAGCGGGTGAGATTTCTGAAGATATTCAGCGTCGTTCGGAAGATGAAATCCAAAAGTTAACAGATGCAACTATCAAAAAAATAGAAGAAGTGCTTGCACAGAAAGAAGAAGAACTAATGGAAATTTAGTAGGAGTTGTCGCGTGAATGGGAGCTCCTCAAACTGTCAACATGTTGCCATCATTATGGATGGCAACGGACGTTGGGCAGAAAAAAACCGATTAACACGAGCACTAGGGCATCGCGCCGGAGTGAAGGCTGTTAGACGAAGTGTTGAAAGTGCAATTAAACATCGAGTGAAGGTACTCACAGTTTATGCGTTTTCAACAGAAAACTGGAAACGTCCAAAAGATGAAGTCTCCTTTTTAATGGAGCTCTTTCATCAGACAATTGAGAAACAATTAGTCGATCTTCATAAAGCAGATGTCCGTCTCTCATTTATAGGCGATATTTCAACATTATCACCATCTTTGCAAGAGAAACTAAAAAACGCGTTGGAATTGACTAAAGATAATCAAACGCTTGATTTGGTCGTGGCGCTTAATTATGGTGGACGGCAAGAGATTGTGAATGCTTGTAAGGTTATTAGTAAAAAAATTGTCGACTCTGAGATTACGCTTGATGAGATTGATGAAAATTTATTATCCGCCCATCTTGGTTTGCACCAATTTCCACCGGTTGATCTTTTAATTCGTACAAGTGGAGAGCAACGTCTGAGTAATTTTTTATTGTGGCAATTGGCTTACGCAGAATTTTACTTTACAGATTGTCATTGGCCAGATTTTGGAGAGAAAGAGTTTACGGCGGCATTAGAAGAATTTAGTAATCGGGAAAGACGATTCGGAGGACGATAATTTTATGAAACAACGTATTATTACTGGGGTTATTCTTGGGGTTATCGCACTCTTAGCTATTTTATGCTTACCAACCCTGTTATTTTCACTTGTTATTTTTCTGATAGCTTTAATGGGCTTGTACGAGTGGAGCAATCTACTCAAATTTGAAGGATCCCAGAAACTACTCTATTTAGGAGTAGGTGGTTTTACGCTATTTATTGTGACATTAGTGATGCTTCTAGGGGCAAAAGGAGCAGAACCGCTGGGTGATTTTAGTCTAATGTATTTTGTTCTCAACAGTTATCTTCTGCATGGTTTTCTAATAGTTGTTGCTATTTTTTGGCTCTGTATGCCGTTTATTTTATCTATATATGCACGAAGACCGATTGTTTTTTTGACAAATCCTTTCTTCTTATTTATTGCAAGTATCCTTACTCTAGCAGCGCTGATTGTAACGGTGATCACACTTCAAAAAGTGGTCGTTTTATTGCTTTACCTTATTGTACTTGTGATTGTTGCTGATAGTGGAGCCTACTTTGTAGGGCGCAAGTTCGGTAAACGGAAATTAGCGCCAACAATTAGTCCCGGTAAAAGTATTGAAGGAGCAATGGGGGGGATTTTGTTAGGCGTACTTTTTTCATTGCTCTTTGTTGTCTCTATGAGTGCAGGTGATAATGCATTACTTAGTTCGTCAAATCGAATAGTAACAATTTTAAATTTCGTCTCATTGAGTGCATTAGTGGTGATAGTATCGATTTCAGGCGATCTATTTGAGAGTGTTATAAAACGTCATGCAGGAATGAAAGATAGTGGCACAATATTACCTGGGCACGGTGGTATTCTTGATCGTATTGATGCCTTAACAGCCGCTGCTCCTCTCTTTTTTGTGGGGCTATCATTTGTATGAAAAAGCAGGTCGTTATTCTCGGTGCAACAGGTTCTATCGGAAACTCTACTTTAAAAGTTATACGACATAACCCCGAACGATTCGAGGTATTTGGGGTAGTTGCACATCAAAGTGTCGAAGCGATGCTGGCGTTATGTGTGGAGTTTTCACCTAAGTATGCGGTTCTTACTGATGGACAATTCGCACAAGAATTGTCATTGAAAGTGAAAGCGCTAGGGTTGTCAACGACTGTTTTAGCGGGTGATCAATCCGTTATTGATATTGTCGAGATGGACTCCGTTGACGTTGTTGTAGCTGCAATTGTCGGAGCAAAGGGATTTTTATCAAGCTTAGCAGCTGCTAAATCTGGGAAAACAATTCTTTTAGCTAATAAAGAGACGCTTGTTATTGGGGGTGAGTTATTTATGAGCGTTGCTCGAGAGAATGGAGCTACGATTTTACCTATTGATAGCGAGCATAATGCGCTATTTCAATCTCTTCCTAAAAAAGATGATAAATCGTATTCGTTAGATGGCGTAGAAGAACTGATTTTAACGGCATCAGGAGGACCTTTTAGAGGCTATACTCGTGATCAGTTAGAAAAAGTGACATTAGCAGATGCATTAAAACATCCCAATTGGTCCATGGGTGCAAAAGTTACTATTGATTCAGCAAGTTTAATGAATAAAGGTTTAGAATTTATAGAAGCCCACTATCTTTTTAATATCGATCCTGAAAAAATTTCAGTGGTCGTTCATCCACAAAGTATGATTCATTCGTTAGTTCGATACGTTGATGGGTCACTGCTTTCACAAATGGGTGCAGCGGATATGGCAATTCCAATAGCGCATGCGTTAGCATATCCTTGTCGAGTGCAGTCGGGGGCCGCTCAATTAGATTTGACTCAACTATCTGCACTGACCTTTGAAGAGCCTGATTTGGAAAATTTTCCGGCATTACGTTTGGCTCAGGAAGCTCTTAATGAAGGAACATCACACTTAGTAGCATTAAATGCAAGTAATGAGGTTTTTGTTGAGCAGTTTTTACAGTCAAAGATCCGATTTGTTGATATTGCTGATAATGTGGCGAAAGTATTAGATCAAGTTTCGATTTCGAATAGTCGATTAATAACGAAAGAAGCATTATTAGAATATGATTCTGAAATTAGACAGATCGCATCGAATATGCTGAATTGATATTATATAAAATATATTTTAAATAGGTGAATTGAATAGATGATTGCTTCTTTTTTGAGTTCCATTATTGGTTTTTTACTCTTGATGGGCGTTCTTGTAACGGCGCATGAGTTTGGACATTTTTGGGTAGCAAAAAAGTTAGGGTTTAAAGTACTTACATTCAGTATTGGTTTTGGGAAGCAACTTTGGTCAAGAAAAGGTAAAGATGGCGTTGTCTACCGAATTGGTCTTATTCCTTTAGGTGGCTATGTTGCAATGCTTGATGAGCGGGCGCATGATGTGCCTGATGCGCAAAAACATCTTACCTTTAATGCACAACCTGTTTGGAAACGGGCATTAGTCATTGCAGCAGGGCCTTTTGTTAATTTACTGTTAGCAGTAACTTTATTATTTGGGCTTTATCTTTACGGTATGCCGGCTTTTAAAGCTAAATTAGATACTCCTCTTCCACAATCAACACTCGCGCAAGCAGGATTTCAGAGAGGCGATGAAGTTGTGACTATTGAAGGTCAATCGATAAAGACGTTTGAAGAGATGATGATGGGATTTGTCGAGTATCTTAATGATGGGCAAGCGAATGTAGAGGTTTTAAGAAATGGGCGTATTGTGCCATTGGTCATCGAGATGGAAAATCCTTTGCGCTTGAGAGCAGGAGAATATATTGATGAGCAACTCGGTATTGCATTGTTTATGCCACAAATACCACCTATTATTGATAAGATCACTCCTGATGGTATTGCTGCTAGAGGGAAATTACAAACAGGTGATCGGATAGTATTGATTGATGATACAGCTATTGGAACTTGGCAAGATCTTTTACAATTTATGGCAGAGCTTAATCGACTTAATAGTAATGAAGTTACCTTAAATTTTACGATAGAAAGAAATAATGAGCTTATTGAATTGCCAATAGTTACACAACGTGGTGAGGATGGCCGATTTTTATTAGGTGTCGGGGTTAGTGAATTAACACCTGAAATGATCGCAGAGTTAGAATCCATTAAGACTGTTCAAAAATATTCAGTCGTGAATGCATTTAAGTATGCTGTTACGGATGCCTATCGTAATTCACTTTTAATTTTTAAATTTATAGGACGGATGTTTACTGGAGAGGTTCACCCTAATGTTATGGCAGGACCCGTTACGATTGCTGATGTAGCAGGAAAAAAATTAGATGCAGGCTGGATCTATTTTATTCAGTTAATGGCTATTTTTAGTGTGAATTTAGGTATTTTGAATTTACTTCCTATTCCTGTTTTAGATGGTGGACGTTTGGTTGGATTAGGGGTTGAGGCTGTTATTGGTAAAAATAAAATTTCGCCACGAATATCGCTTTTAGTTATGCAAATAGGAGGATTCTTCCTATTTACATTTATGGCGTTTGTGATTTTTTATGATGTTATCAAATGGTTTTAAAGGGATAATTATTGGTTTTTTTTGGAGTAATTCGGTATATTAACGCAGTTTACTGATGCATTTCTATGCCCAAATGAATAGAGAATTTTAAGATGGCGATTGTCGATATAAAGAAAGTGTTTTTTGCAACAAGTATGATTTTAGGTTCAGCGGCTTGGGCCCAAAATTATGAAGTTAGAGATATTCGTGTTGAAGGTCTCGAACAGATCAATCCAGGTGCAGTCTTTACGACGCTCAATTTAGATCCAAATGCTGAATTACAACGGGGGAACGTTAGAGATCTCGTTGAAAAACTTTATGCAACGGGTCTTTTTAAAAATATTACGGTAAAAACAGAGAATGGTCAGATTCTTGGCAGAACTCGTCCAAAGTCAATTACTGTACAGGTAGCAAGACCTAAACAGTCTTCAGTAAGTCAAGGTGGTGTATTTGGTAATATTCGTACTGAGTCACAAGAACCAGAGATCGAGTATGTTTATGAGGAAATCCCTTGTACTCTAGAAGATCCTCGTTGCCAACCACGGGAGACCACTATTCGTTCGAACTTAGTGATAGAGCTTGAAGAGTTTCCTGTGTTATCGAAGGTCTCATTTAAAGGTAATCGTGATCTTAAAGATCGACAGTTAGGTGAGATAACCAAAGCTGCTAACCTAAGAGCGGGTGATTCTTTGCAAGAGGCTGCCCTTGAAAATGCTAAAAATAATATGCTCAAAGCTTATGAAACGCGTGGGAAATATGCTGTAAAAATTGAGCCGAGAATTATTGAGCTGCCACGTAATCGTGCAGAAGTTGTTTTTGATATTTCTGAAGGGCGTACTGGTTTAATCAAAAAAATTAATTTTACTGGTAATGATTCTATCTCTGATAGCAAATTACTGCGTCAGATGCGCGTGCGTGAGTCCGGATTAAAGACTATATTTTCTTCAGGTGACCGCTATGATCCTTACACCATTCAAGATGAATTGGATAATGTGCAAAATTATTATCGTAATAATGGTTATTTGAAGGCGGAAGTAAACTATTCAAGTGCAACGATCAGTCCTAATAAAGAGACTATTTATCTTGATATTGATATTAATGAAGGAAAAAAATACCATTTTGGAACCTTCGATATCGTTGGAAATTATCCAAGTGTTGATAAAGAAGAGTTGATGTCTTTAATCAAGATAGAAGATGGAAAATTATATCGTGCAAGAGATGTAAATGCCAGTGTTGCGGCGATTCAAGAACGTCTCGGAAATGAAGGATATGCACAAGCACGTGTCAATGCTATTCCTCGAATTAATGAAGCGACTGATACTGTTAACTATGTATTTTCTATTGACCAAGGTGAGCGTTATTACGTAAATCGTATCAATATTGTAGGAAATGAGCGAACACAAGATGAAGTATTCCGTCGTGAGTTACGTCAGATGGAAGGCGGTGCATTTGTTGCCAGTGATATTGAGCGTTCCCGTATTCGTATTCAGCGTTTAAGCCATGTGGAAGATGTTGAAGTAATGACAGAACCTGTGACCGAAGGTGTTGTTGATCTTACCTATCGGGTAAAAGAGCGCAGTGCTGGTTCTATTACATTTGGTTTGAGCTATGGTATGGATAGTAAGTTTGGTATTAATGGTGGATTTAATCAGCCGAACTTCATGGGGACAGGGAATGAGCTAAATCTACAGGCCGAAACTAATAAAAGTGGTAGTTATTATAGCATTGAGTACCTCAATCCATATTTTACAAAAGATGGTCTAAGTGCAGGGGTTTCGCTAAGCTATAATAAACAGAAACATGACTATGATGATACAGGTAACTATATCGCCGATGGTTTGGCTCTCATGTTTAACTTTGGTTACCCTATTAGTGAGTATTCAGGTATTCGTGCCGGTATAGGTTATGAGCGATTAAATCTCAAAACGACGCATTCATCACCAAGCGAAGTGGTAGAAGCGATTAGTGGTATTAACTGCGGGAATGGTGCGTTTTGTCCGAATGACACGCCTCTTTATAAGAGTAAGCGTAATTTGTATCGAGCGAATATTGGTATATACCGTGATACACGTAATAGAACTGTATTTGCTTCAGATGGTACGCTTAATAGCGCGACATTCTCGGGAACTTTACCTGGATCGACTGATAAATTTTATAAATTACACCTGAAACATCAGAGTTATTATCCACTAACAGATACTGAAGATTATGTATTCTCTTTACGTGCAGATGCAATGGCGGGTTGGGGATATGGTTCTACAAAAAGTCTTCCATTCTATGAAAATTATTATGCGGGAGGGTTAGGAACCGTACGTGGATTTAGAGGTAGTTCTATCGGTCCTAAATATCCTGGAACTAATGATTCAAAGGGTGGTGCATTTAGATACAATGCCACTGCTGAAATGATTATGAAAGTCCCTGGCTTTGTCGATAATAATAATGTACGTTGGAGCATCTTTTTTGATGCGGGGAATGTTACAGAGAAAGTGAAAAAACCAGATTTTGGTGATACGAAATATTCTGCGGGGATTAACTTTGTATGGATTTCACCATTAGGGCCACTTTCATTCTCATATGCGAAACCTTTTAAAGTAAAAGATGATGATCGGGAACAAAAATTCCAATTCTCAATTGGTATCCCTTATTAATGTCGCTAAAGACAGAGTATAACTTTGCAAGAAGGTGAGATAATGACTAATTGTTTTTTAGAAAAAAAAAGAATCTTAACATTTATTTTGTTATTTTTTTCATTGGTCTTTATCCCATCTTCTGGTCTGTCTAAAGAGCTAAAAATTGGTGTTGTAGATATTAATATTCTGCTCGAAAAGTATATTGAAGAGAAGGATATTTACTCTTTACTCAATGAAGAGTTTTTCGCACAAGATCAGTATCTTTTAAAAAAACGTGATCAAATTGAAAATTTGCGTCGCGATTTACTAGCAAGCAGTAATGAGCAGAATTCTACACGTGAACTTGAACGGGATATTGTGAATTTAGAGCGTGAATTTGTGCGTTTGAGTAATGACACTCGGCAAGAATTTAATCTTCGTAAAAATGAAGAGTTATATAAATTACAGCGCGAAATTAACAATGCTATTTTGCAATATGCGCAAGATAATGACTATGATCTTATCTTGGAGTCAGGTCTTCTCTTTGCGAAAGAAGCGCTCTATTTGACAGAACCAATATTTCAAACGTTGGTGGATAAGTCCAAGGAAGAATAATGTTATTAAAAGAAATATTTGAGTATCTCCGGGAGAAAGGTGAAAAAGTTGAACTTCACGGAGATGGCAATGTTGAAATTGAGGGATTATCGACTATTCAACATGGAAAAGATAAAACACTTTCATTCTTCCATAATCCGCGTTACCGACAATATTTAGAGAATACTCAAGCTGCGGCGATATTGGTAGACGAGCGCAATTTTGAACATGTTCACTTACCTGCAGTTATTTGTGGTAATACGCATGCAGCATGGGCGTATGTTACTCAACTTTTTCAAAAGAATTATCACAATTTTTCTGGGTTAGATTCTAGAGCGATTATTTCACCTTCAGCAAAAATTGGTAAAAATGTCACTATTGGTGCTTATAGCATTATTGGTGATAATGTTGAGATTGGTGATAATACCTATATTGATGCGCATTGTATGATAGAACGAGATGTTAAGATTGGACAAGCATGTTACCTATTTTCAAGTGTCACCGTCCGTTACGAGTGTCAGTTGGGAGATCGAGTTGTCTTGCATCCTAATGCGGTTATTGGCGCTGAAGGCTTTGGTTTTGCCCGTAGTTCAAAGGGATATATTAAGGTTGCTCAGTTAGGGGCAGTTGTTTTACATGATGATGTGGATATTGGTGCTGGAAGTTGTATTGATCGAGGCGCAATTGAAGATACGATTGTCGGTAGAGGCACAAAAATCGATAATCATGTGCAATTAGGGCATAACTGTATTGTAGGTGAAAATACGGTAATTGCGGGCTATACAGGAATTGCAGGCTCAACAGATATCGGTAACAATGTGGTGATTGGTGGCGGTGTTGGTATGAACGGTCATATGAAGATTGAAGATAACGTCATTGTCACGGGCGGTACGCAAGTAAGCCAACCTTTAAAGGCCGGCAAAGTTTATTCTTCTATTCCCCCAGTGTTAGAGAATAAAGAATGGCGTTACAATAGTGCAAGAATTAAGCGATTAGGCGAACTTTTTGACCGAGTGAAAAAGCTTGAAAAAAAACTTGATAAGCATGAAGAAAAATAGATTAACGATAGCATTTGAAAACGGTAATCTTGCAGTTGAATAATCAGTAATCATAGATAAAGAGAATAATAATTATGAGTGAAAATAGAGTGATTGATATTAACGAGATAATGCAATATTTGCCCCATCGTTATCCTTTTTTAATGATCGACCGTGTACTAGATTACACCCCAAACGAAACATTACATGCCCGAAAAAACGTGACATTTAATGAGCCTTTTTTTCAAGGTCATTTTCCAGTAAAACCAATTATGCCTGGCGTAATGATTTTAGAAGCACTTGCACAAGCGACTGGAATTTTAAGTTTTAAATCTGTTGAAGATTATGATTCAACAGATCAATCAATCTACTATTTTGTGGGAATTGATAAAGCACGTTTTCGCCGCCCAGTAGAGCCAGGAGATACGTTGGATTTAAAAGTACAATTTTTACGTGCAAAACGTGGAATCTGGGCATTTGAAGGAAAAGCATATGTCGATGGACAGTTAGTTTGCCAAGCAGAATTAATGTGTACACGTCGTGAGGCTTTTGAATAATGAGTAACCCATTAATCCATCCTACTGCAATTATTGATCCTACCGCAGAGCTTCATGAGACAGTAAAAGTAGGGCCTTATTCAATTATTGGCCCTAATGTGACGATTGGAAAAGGTACGGTTTTGATGTCACATGTTGTGATTCAAGGGCCTACAACAATTGGGGAAGATAATACTTTTTATCAGTTTTGCTCTATTGGTGAAGTGCCGCAGGATAAAAAGTTTAAAGAAGGTGATGAAGTATTCTTGGAAATTGGAGATCGTAATACTATTCGAGAATATGTCAGTATTAGTCGTGGAACGGTTCAAGATCATTCACTTACTAAAATTGGGGATGACAACTGGATTATGGCAACGTGTCATATTGCGCATGATTGTATCGTGGGTAGCCGTACGATTTTTGCTAATGGTGCATCATTAGCGGGTCATGCAATTATTGAAGATGACGTTATTTTGGGTGGATACTCAATGATCTATCAGCGTTGTCGAATTGGTGAAGGCGCGATTACAGGATTCTCATCGGGAATCCACCGCAATGTGCCGCCATTTATTACAGCTGCAGGATACCGTGCTGTACCATCGGGTATAAATTCAGAAGGGTTGCGTCGCCGTGGTTTTTCAGCAGAAGCAATAAAGGCAACCAAAGATGCTTATAAGGCGCTATACCGTAAAGATTTACCATTGCAAGAAGCAATTGGTGAGATAAAAGAACTGGCCAAAGAAGCCCCTCATCTTAAAAAGATGGTGAAATTTCTTGAAGAGACTGAAGATCGCGGCATCGTACGCTAAGTAACACTATACTTTTTAGTATTTGGTTACACTGAACGATTAATCAAACATGATTAAATGTAATAACAAAGGGGAAGATAATGATTGAAAAAAGTAGAGTAAAAAGCTTTCAATCGGAATCTTCCCCTTCTTTTATGCTCGTTGCAGGTGAGCTTTCGGGTGATCTTTTAGGTGGTGGATTGATCCGCTCATTGAAACAAATCTATCCTGATGCGTATTTTTTCGGTATTGGTGGCCCTTCAATGATTGCTGAAGGATTAGATTCTATTGAACCGCTTGAAACACTCTCGATTATGGGACTTGTGGAGGTTTTAAAAGAACTTCCTAAACTTTTCAAAGTTAAAAAACGATTAGTGAATGAAGCGAAAGAGCGGCAGCCTATCTGCTTTATTGGCATTGATGCTCCTGATTTTAATTTACGACTAGCAAAAGATCTTAAAAAACTTGGAATGACAACATTTCAGTATGTTTCACCTTCTGTTTGGGTTTGGCGCGAAGGGCGAGTAAAAACCATTCGTAAGGTGATTGATCGGGTACTTTGTCTTTTTCCATTTGAGGTAGAGTTTTATCGTCAACATGGGGTCGATGCTGTTTGTGTAGGGCACAGGCTTGGGGATGAGATTTCTCTTGATTACAATAGTGCTGATTATCGTAAAGAACTAGGACTTTCAGAAAATAGTCAATATTTAGCTGTCTTACCGGGAAGTCGGCGAGGGGAGATTTCTCGTTTATTGCCGATATTTTTACAATCACTGCAATTGATTAGTCAGCAACGACCACAATTACAATTTTTAATACCTGCGGCAACGCCTGCTTTGTTAGAAATGATTCAAGCACAAGTAAATACGCTTCCAAATAATTTACAGTCTAAAATATCTCTTTTTCAGGGGCAATCTCGCGAAGTGATGGGAGCTGCTGATGCTGTTTTATTAGCTTCAGGAACGGCTGCTTTAGAGGCGATGTTACTGAATAAACTAATGGTTGTTTGTTATCGTTTTAATGGGTTTACTGCATGGTTAGCTCCCAAAATTGTCAATATTAGCCATTTTTCCCTTCCCAATATCCTCGCAAAAGAACCATTGGTTACTGAATTATTTCAAAGTATGGTGACTCCGAAAAATATAGCCCAAGAAGTTGATCAAATTATGCAGAAAACGCCTGAAAATAGCGCTACTTTAGCGGAGTTTTCAGCATTGCATCTTCAGCTTCGTAAAAATTCTGATGAAGCCGCAGCAAGAGCTGTACAATCTTTGCTAGAGAAGAAACGCAACTAATGATAGAGCAGACCTTATTGTTTTTTGAAGATATGAATGATGAACAGATTATTGCGGGTGTTGATGAAGCAGGGCGTGGTCCATTATGTGGAGATGTCTTTGCCGCGGCTGTTATCTTGGATCCAAATAGACCCATAGATGGATTAGATGACTCTAAAAAGCTCACAGAAAAAAAACGAGAGATCCTGGCGAAAGAGATAAAAGAAAAAGCGCAAGCATGGGCGATTGCTAGTAGTACGGTTGAGGAGATTGATACTATTAATATATTGCAAGCAACCTTGCTAGCGATGCGTCGTGCGGTGGATAAACTATCAATTCAGCCAACGTTACTTCGCGTGGATGGCAATCAAGATCCTCAAAGCTCAATCCGAGCTGTAACCGTTATCAAAGGGGATTCACTCTACCCCGAAATTAGTGCAGCATCAATTTTAGCAAAAGTTGCAAGAGATGAGTCAATGATAGCTGCTGAGCAGCAATTTCCTGGATTTGGTTTTGCAAAACATAAGGGATATGGTACAAAAGAGCATTTAGCAGCATTGCAAAAGTTTGGTATAACGAAGATTCATCGAAAATCATTTGCGCCGATTAGAAAGTTATTGTTTGATGCTCACAAAGCTTAGAATACTGTTTTTCTCATCGTCGGGTTAAAGACAATGGGATCCAAACATAGTAGAATAGTTGAAATATTTCATAGATAAAGGTCAAAAATGAAGAATTCTAAATGGCTTGATTTTATTGTTGGTCTATTTGTGCTCAGCGGTATTGTAGCATTCGGTTGGTTAGCATTTAATGCAAGTAATGCAACAACAGGATTTGGTGGAGGTAAGCCTATTAATGTTACGGCATCATTTACCAATATTGGTTCATTAAAGGTCAAAGCACCGGTGATGATTGCGGGAGTTCGTGTGGGACAAGTTTCGGGTATTGCGTTAGACCCTGATAACTTCGAAGCAGTTGTTTCTCTCTCTTTGGATAGTTCAACACCTATTCCACAAGATACTATTGCTGCAATAAATACATCCGGCCTAGTGGGAGAGCAATATATCGCTTTAGATCCCGGTGGTTCTGAGAAGGATCTGCAAAATGGGGATCGCATTCGCATGACGCAGGATGCATTTGTGATGGAGCGCTTAATTGGACAATTAATGGCATCTTTTAGTGGTGGAAGCAAAAATGATGATTCAAAATCGGATGACGATTCAGCAGAATCATCGTTTAAACCAAAATCACTTTTGGACTAAATTTTGAAGGTTGTGATTGTTTGATTAGAAAATCTTATCTTTTAAATTTATTGTAATATGCAGAATCATATTTTAAACCGGACTGAAGGGGTTGTGCTAAAGAAACAAGCCTATAAAGAGTCCGGTTTTTTAGTGGAACTTTTTACCAAAGATTTCGGACGAATAACGCTTTTTGCACGAGGGCGAGCAAATGCTAAAAAGCCATTAAACCATTTAGAACTTTTTACTTATAGTGCTTGGCATTTAAAAGAGGGGGCTGTTTTTTATTTTGTTGAGGAAGTGGATTATCGATATACATTTCGCCTTTCTGGCAAAGCCATTTGGACAGCGTATTATCTCAACGAATTATTACTTCGCACTTATCCCAAAGATCAGCCATCTGAAAAATTGTTTAATATTTATTATCGAGCTTTAACTGCATTGTATGAATCAAAAGAGATTGAGCCTTTTTTACGGGATTTTGAGTTAACGCTTTTAATGGAATTAGGGATTCTACCTGATTTAACAACAGATGCTTCAGGAGATCTTATCAAGTCTTCAAAAATATATTATCTCTCTTTTGAAGAGGGACTTTTACCCATTAAATTACGAAATACCTATGCTATTAGTGGTTCGCTAATAGAAAAAATTTCCCAAAAATCATTTCTTAATCGTGAAGAATCCATTCAATTTCGGAATATGATGCGCTATTTAATAACGCCTCTTTTAGATGGTAAACCACTACAATCACGTATCTGGATGCAAAAGTTATATGGTAAAAATTATTAATAATATATATCAATAATATTTTTATTTTAATTGTAAAGTTTATGACTTAAACCCATATTCCTCAATGAAAATCTGTTAGTATAAAAGAGCTTTTTTTTATTAAGGATCAATTATGGACTATCTTCACGGTTCTGATTTAAAAGCGATTCTCCACTCGAAACGTGCGAATATCTATTACTTGGAATATTGCCGGGTGATGCAGAAAGATGGACGCGTTCTCTATCTTACAGAGGCGAAGCGGGAGAATCATTACTACAATATTCCGATTGCTAATACGACTGTAATTCTACTTGGTACGGGAACGTCTATCACTCAAGCGGCAGTTAGAATGCTTGCGTCAGCTGGTGTCTTAATCGGTTTTTGTGGTGGCGGGGGAACGCCTCTTTTTATGGGGACAGAGATTGAATGGATGACACCATAGAGTGAGTATCGACCAACGGAATATCTTCAAGGTTGGTTAGGATTTTGGTTTGATGAACAGAAAAGGTTAGTGATTGCAAAATCCTTTCAAGAGTCACGTATCAATTTTCTTCGCCATGTCTGGGCGAAAGATCGAGATCTACATCAAGAGGGATTGACACTCGATCTTCCTGATTTAGCTGCTGCTTTATCCGTATTTGAATCAAAGATTCCTAAAATAAATAGGGTTGGAGATCTTCTTCTTGCAGAAGCTCTCCTAACAAAGCAACTCTATAAAATTGTAGGAAAGCAGACAGGCCTGCATGACTTTAGCCGTAATCATGAAGGAAATGATGATGCAAATGATTTCCTCAATCATGGTAATTATCTTGCTTATGGGCTAGCTGCTTGTACGCTTTGGGTATTAGGAATTCCTCATGGTTTTGCAGTGATGCATGGAAAGACAAGAAGAGGCGCATTAGTCTTTGATGTAGCTGATCTCATTAAGGATTCGATAGTACTCCCATGGGCTTTTATCTGTGCTAAAGAGCGAGCCACAGAGCAAGAATTTAGGCAACAGATATTGCAGAAATTTACACAACATAAGTGCCTCGATTTTATGTTTGAGGAAGTTAAAAAGGGTGCGCTTCGTTCGTGGGAAGACGTTGATCGATCGGAAGAAGCGGAACGAGGTGAGTAGTTATGATGGTAACCTTTATTAGTCAATGTGAAAAGAAGGCATTAAATCGTACTCGACGTGTATTAGATGCCTACGCGAATCGCATTGGTGATAATGTTTGGCAAACGATTATTACAGAAGAAGGCTTATTAATGGTCAAGAAACTTCTGCGTCGCACCGCCTCTAAAAATACAGCTGTCAGTTGTCACTGGATACGCTCTCGTTCAAGAAGTGATCTCTTATGGGTTGTAGGAAATCGTAACCGCTTTAATGAGATGGGATATGTGCCGGTGAATTATACAGAAGCAAATATTGAGCAATTTATGGATCATGAACAGTGGCAAAGCTTGGAGGTCATGAAGAGCGCGGTTGCTATTGCCGGATTATTTCATGATATTGGTAAAGCGAATACGTTATTCCAAGCAAAGCTACGTGGTGAAAGTAAAAATCGTTATGAGCCTGTGAGGCATGAATGGGTCTCTCTCCGGATATTTCAAGCTTTTGTTGGGGATTGCACCGATGAAGAGTGGCTATTGAAGCTTGCAGAAATAGAGAAAAATCACCAAGATCAGTTTTTTAAAGATGGTATTAGTCAAGGTAGGCAACATCCATTGAAAGATCTGCCTCCTTTTGCACAATTAGTAGGATGGCTCATTGTAAGTCATCATAAATTGCCGGTTGTTCCAAGTTGGAAGAAGACGCTTGTGCAGGAAACTAGACCTAAAAAGCCAGATAAAAATAGCGAAGAGAAAAAGAGTCTATTAGAGACTTGGTTTGATATTGAGTTAAGTATCCATTGGAATTCTTACAATTTTAAGGATGAAGATTCTCCTGAATTATATGAGGATAACTGGAAAATTCATGCGAAAGGTTTACCTTATAAAAGTTATAAATGGCGATTAAAAGCAATAAAATTTGCAGATCAAGCGTTACAAGCCCTCAGAAAGGTAAGAGATAAGCAACAAAATCTATTACATGATGAGTTATTTACAACGCATATCAGTCGAATGGTATTAATGTTAGCGGATCATTTCTATTCGGCCACTCCTGAAGTTACAAACGAATGGAGAGCGAGTGATTACGAGGTTTATGCTAACACAGACCGAGATACGGGAGAGTTAAAGCAACAGTTAGATGAGCATCTCATTGGTGTTGCCCATAATGCCTTAGAAATAATGAAGGCTTTACCACGTTTAAAAAGAGAATTAAATACCATAGAGGATAATGATTTTTTAAAGAGTCACCGGACTGTTTCCCCTAAATATGCTTGGCAAATTAAAGCACAAAAAGTAGCTCAATCACTCAGTGAAAGCAGTGTAAAACAAGGTTTTTTCGGCATCAATATGGCTTCTACTGGAAAAGGGAAGACTTTGGCAAATGCCAAGATTATGTACGCTTTAGCGGATAAGGAGCAAGATTGCCGTTTCACCGTAGCTTTAGGTCTAAGGACATTAACGCTACAAACAGGTAAAGAGTATCGGAAATTATTAGGCTTAACGGATGCAGAGTTAGCAATTGCTGTGGGTGGTGTAGCTACAAAGGCATTATTTGAAAATAGTGAACGGAAGAAAAAGGCGGAAGAAGAATTTTCTAGTGGTAGTGAGTCAGCTGAAGACTTTCTAGATCCAAATCTCTTTTTAGATTATGAGGTGGCTGAAGTAGAACATTCCCTTCATTTGTGGACGAAGAATAATAAGCGTATTGAAAAGCTAATACAAGCACCCGCTTTAGTTTGTACCATTGATCATTTAATGCCTGCAACAGAAGGGACACAAGGCGGAAAACAGATAGGACCAATGCTCCGGCTTTTAACCTCTGATTTAGTGATTGATGAGCCAGATGATTTTGATTTAAAAGATCTACCCGCACTGTGTCGTTTAGTTTATTGGGCGGGGATGTTGGGCAGTCGAGTTTTACTTTCAACAGCCACTATTTCTCCAGATTTAGCATATGCCACATTTTTAGCTTATCAAAAGGGTTGGACGGAATATGCCAAAACCAATGTAGATAATTGGAATGAGATTGTTAATTGTGCATTTTTTGATGAACGTGATAATGGCGCTGTCTCTTGTGAAGTTAAAGATTTTAATACTTTTCGAACAAATTACGATAGCTATGTCAATAAACGGGTGCAATATCTTCTTGAAAACTTACTTGTTAAACATAAAGGAAAAATATTAGAGAATTTAACAGGAACAGGGGATATTTATCACGATTTTGCTCAAACAATTTTACAAGGGGTTTTACAGTTACATCAAGATAATCATACAGAGCTCAAAGGGAAAAAAATCTCTATTGGATTGGTTCGTATGGCCAATATTGATCCATTAGTTGCAGTAGCAAAACATCTAATACAAGAGCAATTGCCAGTAGATACCCATATTCATCTTGCTGTTTATCATAGTCGCTATCCGCTTGCGGTGCGATCTTATTTGGAAGAAAAGTTAGATGGTGCGTTGAATAGAAAAGATGATTGGCCGACCAAAGAGATGATGGAGCTTATTGAGCAGACAGATGCATCTCAGCAAATATTTCTTGTTCTAGCTTCACCAGTAGCAGAGGTAGGGCGCGACCATGATTATGATTGGGCTGTTGTTGAGCCCAGTTCTATGCGTTCTATTATCCAAATAGCAGGACGGATTCTTCGGCATCGAGATATTCTTCCTCAGCGAGAAAATATTCTTTTGATTAATCAAAATATCAAATCATTAAAAGGTAGTGTTCGTTGTTTTAATCGTCCAGGATTTGAGGTTGAGCACCTAGAGATAAAGTTAAATAGTCATCATCTTTTAGATATATTAGAAGAGAGTCAATATCAAAACATTAATGCGATAGAGCGGGTAGAGAAACAAACAAGATCGGATGACAATTTAGGAAGACTTGAACATAAGGCGCTTTTTATGCAGCTCTTTAGGTCTGATTTATCAGCGAGCCTGTGGTGGAAGGAGCAAGCGCATTGGTCAGCTGTTTTACAAAAAAGACAGCCCTTTAGGGAATCTGTAAAAGATGAAGCGCTTTATCTCTTAGCAGATGATCATAAGCTCTATTGGCAGTGGTTAGATGAATCAGTTTACCCTCCAAAAATGGGTGCTATTTCAGGTGCAGGCATTGAAATAGTCGAAGAGGAAGAACCACCGTTATCAATAGGATTTAGCTTTTGGTTTGACTTAAATCCGTTCAATATCTATCAGCAGTTAGCGCAGGATTTTAATGTAAGCCTTGAGGAGATATCTCGACGTTTTGGAGAGATCCGCTTAGTAAGTTACAAGAAGAATGATATCAATCAATATCGTTATATGAAGAATTTTGGCATTTATCGAGAGGTAATAGGATGAGTACAATGGATAGTGAAAATATGTGGCAAGGTCTGATCAAAGCTTTTTTGCTAGAGAAATTTGAAACTGATTTTGTGAAATATTTAAAGGAAGTATTTAAAAGTGTGGAGGTAGCTTATCAAAAAGAAGAATTGACCGCAGACGAGGAGATAGCTTTTATTTTTAATACAAGGAAAAACAAGCGAGAAGAAGGAGAATTAGAATCTCAGTTTATTTTGGCGCAACTAGATAAGTTAGCTGAAATGGACATTAAGCCTCAGACTTTAAATTTTGAATCTCAAAAAATGGAGATTAATGTTAAGAAACAGGAGCTTAAACAAAAATATCATCCAGAAATCTGGTTGACGTGGGTGGCGAAAAATGCTCAAAACGTTGTTTTTGCGACACATGTTCCGAAATTAACGCATTCAATTATTGATAGTAGTGCTTTTTTGGATAATACAACTGCGGATAAAGATAGCTACCTGACTACTGCTAAATTAAAATCAATCGCGATAGATGGTGCCGTAAGAGGAAATCAATATGCGCCAGTCTATCAATTTTTAGAACTTGAACGAAATGGAAAAAAATTAGCTAGTGTCTTTGAAGATTTAGAGACAAATATTTTAGAAGATTTCGCAAGAGATAAAATGCAGAGTTTAGAGTGGAATAAAGGATTTTCTGCGGCATTAAGCACTGGACGACCAACTGCTCATTCGCTCTTAAAGCAAGTTTACTTTCCTATTGCTAAGGATGGGTATCATCTACTTTGTAATGTTGTTTCTTCATCCCAAGCTCAGGCAATATTTGAGTTTATGCGTCGGAATACAAATATAGACTATAAATTAAAAAGCAATCGAAAATATTCACCTAATGAATTTTTCAACTTTTTAAATCGCGCAAATATTTCTATTACTGCCAGTAATCATGGCAATGCCTCTCAGCTTAATGGGAAAAGAGGGGGGCGTTTAAATTTAGTTTCAAGTCAGCCACCAATATGGCAAAGCCAATTAAAGCCACCCATTTATAAAAGTAGTTTTTTTTATGAATTATCTCGAAGCTTTGAAGTAAGAGAAATTATTCAATATTTAGCAGATTTTTTGAGTCGATTTGAAAATTTACAGTTAAGTATTAAAAATCCTAAACGAATGAAGTGGTTGGAACATTGGTTGGAAAACCTCAGTGATGAGGTGTTAGTTTATGTTAAAACTATTCAAACATTACCTGCAGGTTGGTCAAAAACAGCAAATATTAAACTTAAACTCGCCCATCAATTATTATTAGATTGTAATCGAGATGATGAATTTTTTATTCATGAGAGAAATAGTTTTGATTGGGAAGAGGTTATTATTCAAGATTTTGCTCATTGGCTTAATTATAGATTACGTAGAGCGAATGAGAAGTTTACGCCACAAGATGCGCATACAAAACTTTGGATGAAATTATTCAAAACCAATTTTAGAGATGTTTTAAATATTAAGTATCTTGCAAGCGAGGAGGGCCAATAAAGATGGGACAGTATCTACTGATTGAGAGAGTTAAAGTACAAAATGCGAATGCAGTATCAGGGTTTACTTGGGGTTTTCCTGCTGTAACTCATTTTTTAGGATTTACTCATAATCTTAATCGCAAATTATATAAAGAAACTAATTTTCAAGAAATCTCTCTTCAGGGGTGTGTAGTGATTGCTCATGAGCAACAAGTACACACATATCAAGAAGGGAGATCAATGGCGTTTACTCAGTATAAAACCGCTCAATATTTAGGCCTGAAATTTGAAAAGGGTATTTTAAAGGACCCTGCCATTGTCGAAGAAGCCAAAATGAATATGACGGTTTCCCTCCTTATTCCTCTATCAGGTTATATAGGTGGTGTTTATGAGCAAGAGGAATTCATTGGTTTCCTAAAGAGAATTTGTCTTATTCAACGACTAGCAGGCGGGACTATTTTAGAGATTAAAAATATCGAACTAGTAGAGTTATCAGAACCTGATAACTTGAAGACTATTAGAAATAGATTATTACCAGGTTTTGTATTACAGGACAGATCTACTTATTTAGAAGAGCATTACTTAAATCTTCAAAAAAATAATCCTAATAGCGACTTGTTAGATGCTTGGTTTGATTTTATTGCATTAAAACAGGTAGCAAGACCGGTTTGCGACTTAATAGATAGTCACTTTTTAGATGAAATAAGAGTATTAGAAAAGTTGCGTGAAAAAAGTCAAGAAGAGAGAGAGAAACTTAAAGTCCTTTTGGCACTCAATGATCTATGGTTGGCTCATAAAGAGAAACCTTACCGGAAGGGAGAGGTACCTCAAGAGTTGATTGAGTATTTCTCGACAGAGGAAAGCATTGCAATGACTGAAAAGGATATTCAAGACCAACTTTCCAAGCAATTTAATAAAAAACTATACGAGCAGTGGCAAAATTACTTAATGCCTACCGAGAAAACAGATGCTCAATGGGAATATGTTAGAAAACCTAATTCAGGATTTTTAGTTCCTATTATGGTGGGCTATAAGGCGATTACTGAGCTTTTCCCCGCAGGTGAAGTTGACGGAGCTAGAGATATAGAAACAGATTTATGTTTTGTTGAATCAGTTCACTCGATTGGAGAGTGGCAAAGTGTCCATCGTTTGAAAGAATTAGCAGATTGGCAGAGAAGTGTATGGACTTATTATCATGACCTAAAGTGGTATTTATGTAGACAATCATCGAGCATTGAGATGACAGCAGAAACAGAATATCTCTTAGATGATGATGCTTATTATTAATATTTAGATATAAAAGGATATAACATGGCTATTAAATTACCTAGCATGCTCTCTTTTGAGCGTAAACTTGAAACTTCAGATGCATTAATGTTTTCAGGCGATTGGAGTACTATTTCTAATCTTCAAGATGAAAAAGAGGCTGCAAGTATTAAAAACTGGCAAAAAATTCCAATCACTAAACGGCAAAATCGGTCTACACAAAGTGCTGAGGGGACTCCAGATGATAAGAAAAATCAGCCGAATCCAGTTTCATCTGATAGTGATGATGCTAATTTACCATTAGAACACGATACACTAAGGGTAAGTTTTAGCATGCGAATTATTGGTAATTTAGGTATCCCCTTTGGTTGTAATTCACCAGAATTTAGTGAGGCTATACAAGATAGAGTGACGGAATTTAAAGCCGGGGAAGGAATTGATATTCTTGGGTATCGTTATGCCTATAATATTGCAAATGGACGATTTCTATGGCGTAATCGCGTTGGGGCAGAAGAGATTCTTATTAAAGTAAAGGTTGGAGATGAGAAGTTTGAGTTCAAAGCTTATGATTTTTCATTAACTGATTTTGATAAAAATAAAGAAAATCAAGAACTACAAAAGTTGGGTGCTATTATCTCAGATGCGCTAAAGAGCGATCATCAAAATTTTGCACTGATAGAAGTCGAGGCATTTGTAAAATTAGGGAAATTACAGCACGTTTTCCCCTCTCAAGAGATGAATATGGGAGAAAAAGGGAAGACCCTGTTTCAATTAGGCGGCGGTGCAGCAATGCATAATGTTAAAATAGGAAATGCTATTCGTACAATAGATACTTGGTATACTCGTTATGACGATATGAAAACACCTATTGCTATCGAACCCTTTGGAGCTGTAACCCAAATTGGAGATGCTTTTCGTAAAAATAAAAAGGAAGGTGATCTATATTCCTTAATGGTAGATTGGATTAATGGTAAAGATCTAGCAATAGAAGAGCAATCTTATATTGTTGGTAATTTGATCCGTGGTGGGGTATTTAGTAGTTCAAAATAAGGGGAGTTTATGAAGTATTATCAAGAGATTACTTTAATTGATCATGTAGAGATATCTCCCTATTTCATTTTGTCTCGTGTTTTTGGACAACTGCATTTAGCATTTGTTGAACAAAAAGGAAAAGATAATAGAGTCCGTTATGGACTCTCTTTTCCGGAATATTATCATGAAGATAAAAAGTCTGGGTTAGGGAAAAAAATTCGCATTTTTGCAGAGACCAAAGAGGAACTGTTTCTTCTTATGCTTCCAAAGTGGTTAGAGCGATTGTCGGATTATGTTCATATTCAATCAATTAAGGAAGTACCTAATAAAATTGAGAGTTATGCGAAATATCAGCGCTATCAGTCTAAAGGGGATGCTCGGTTAGAGAAGGAAAGAAGAGGATATGCTGAACATTACGCTCAACAAAACTCTGTCTCTATCGAAGAAGCCTTAAACAGATATTCTCACTGGGAAAGAAGAGAAGTCAATTTTCCTTATATCCAAATAAAAAGTTTACAATCTGATCAAAACTTTAAACTTTTTATTAAAAAAGAAATTGTTAATGTGGATTCAGATAATAGTTTTAATCAACTCTTTACAACCTATGGTTTATCTGCTGGGGGAGTTGTTCCCGAGTTTTAACCATTATTTTTTGCTCTTTAAAAAATTAGTTATAATTCAATAGGTTATAAAAAAGGGGAAAATCATTGGTATTTTAAGGTAAAATAGCCCTTGAGCCAGATTTTTCCTTTCTTTTTGGATTTTAATCTATTGTTCACTGCCGTATAGGCAGCTTAGAAACAGTGGCACAGGCAGCCGCAACTAACGAACTTGTTCACTGCCGTATAGGCAGCTTAGAAAAACATACTTCCAAATCTTATGTGAAAAAAAGAGTTCACTGCCGTATAGGCAGCTTAGAAACGAAAGGCATCGTAGTTG
Source organism: Ignatzschineria sp. 22MB058224 (assembly GCF_058188435.1). Lineage (NCBI taxonomy): Bacteria > Pseudomonadati > Pseudomonadota > Gammaproteobacteria > Cardiobacteriales > Ignatzschineriaceae > Ignatzschineria > Ignatzschineria sp. 22MB058224. Next base: position 1,166,394 of record NZ_CP187366.1, on the reverse strand, counting down.
TACCGATTTGGGTTGTTCACTGCCGTATAGGCAGCTTAGAAATTAATGATCTTCTCCAATCACAAATTGGACAAGTTCACTGCCGTATAGGCAGCTTAGAAAAACTGATTATAGAGACCAGTAGCTCTTAAAAAGTTCACTGCCGTATAGGCAGCTTAGAAAACTCATTGAGGGCAACGGCTTAGCGCATGGATGTTCACTGCCGTATAGGCAGCTTAGAAACCCTCGAATGGGCGGAAAAAACGTCTTATTAAGTTCACTGCCGTATAGGCAGCTTAGAAAGAACGGCGTAAGATTAAACCAGTCCTTTGTATGTTCACTGCCGTATAGGCAGCTTAGAAATACGCTTTTAAGTTGTGAAAATTGAATCTCTTGTTCACTGCCGTATAGGCAGCTTAGAAAAATACCGCCTGTCAGCACAGAGATATTTGTGCGTTCACTGCCGTATAGGCAGCTTAGAAATGTGCGTGGTTCTGATGGGAAGAATCGGAGTGGTTCACTGCCGTATAGGCAGCTTAGAAAATCTGCGGTAGCTTGATATGAGCCTATTAAGCGTTCACTGCCGTATAGGCAGCTTAGAAAACTCCCGACAAAAACGGCTATCTAAACACATCGTTCACTGCCGTATAGGCAGCTTAGAAAAAAGTGTCAACGCTCACATTTAAAAAGCCTGCGTTCACTGCCGTATAGGCAGCTTAGAAATTCATTTGTAAATCATTGCGTAAAACTTGTTCGTTCACTGCCGTATAGGCAGCTTAGAAATACAATGAACCCTGCAATGACTAAAAATAAAGGTTCACTGCCGTATAGGCAGCTTAGAAATAAACCAATAGATACAAAATCGAATCCTACATGTTCACTGCCGTATAGGCAGCTTAGAAATGTATAGCTGTGTTTAAAGTTTAGTTTCATTGGTTCACTGCCGTATAGGCAGCTTAGAAAAATATTCTGAACCATTACGTCTATAATCTTCTGTTCACTGCCGTATAGGCAGCTTAGAAATAAAGGGCTTGTAAAATTTTCAACGTCAAGGGGTTCACTGCCGTATAGGCAGCTTAGAAATTTTTGACAACATCACGGTAGCTATCAACAACGTTCACTGCCGTATAGGCAGCTTAGAAAATCTACTCGTTTATAGGTAGTTAAATGAGTACGTTCACTGCCGTATAGGCAGCTTAGAAAATTAATCAATTAATGAGTAATATTGAAAATGTGTTCACTGCCGTATAGGCAGCTTAGAAATATTCACAGAGTTCATAAACGTAGGACTTCGCGTTCACTGCCGTATAGGCAGCTTAGAAATAACATCTCTTTTTCTAGTCTTTTGGTAACTTGTTCACTGCCGTATAGGCAGCTTAGAAAAGCAAAATGACCTGATTCAACTCTGCCGCCTTGTTCACTGCCGTATAGGCAGCTTAGAAACTTAATGTCTGGAGAAAGTTTAATAGCTACTTGTTCACTGCCGTATAGGCAGCTTAGAAATAAAATGCAAACAGGTTGGATTAAGTTATATGGTTCACTGCCGTATAGGCAGCTTAGAAAAGCTTATGATGCCTCTCTATCAACATCTATAAGTTCACTGCCGTATAGGCAGCTTAGAAAAAGAAGCACTTGCGCGTTTAGAAAAGCTTAAAGTTCACTGCCGTATAGGCAGCTTAGAAAATGTTTTTGGGAACTTCTCAGTCAACGCTCCAGTTCACTGCCGTATAGGCAGCTTAGAAAATCTGCGGTAGCTTGATATGAGCCTATTAAGCGTTCACTGCCGTATAGGCAGCTTAGAAAGCCATCTTGGTGGACTTTCGCGATGCTGATGTGTTCACTGCCGTATAGGCAGCTTAGAAAGGCAACTAAACAAAGAGCTTCATCTTTATTGAGTTCACTGCCGTATAGGCAGCTTAGAAAATCACAAGAGCTTATTGAGTTATTGCGAGGTGGTTCACTGCCGTATAGGCAGCTTAGAAACATTCCAAGAGCCTTTATTCTCCTCTTTTAACGTTCACTGCCGTATAGGCAGCTTAGAAAATACGCTTGTAAGTCTTGTGCTGTGTAATTTGGTTCACTGCCGTATAGGCAGCTTAGAAAATTCCGGGCTACATAAACTAATTACAGGTATTGTTCACTGCCGTATAGGCAGCTTAGAAAATTCTTTGTAGATTTAGCGATATCTCTGAACCGTTCACTGCCGTATAGGCAGCTTAGAAAAAGACTTGCGGCGTTTATCGGCATTGACGAGCGTTCACTGCCGTATAGGCAGCTTAGAAAATCTACTCTTGATCTTGCAAAAGCATCTAAAAGTTCACTGCCGTATAGGCAGCTTAGAAAGCACAAGTGTACGGCAATGGCTCGGCTTCATCGTTCACTGCCGTATAGGCAGCTTAGAAACGAACTTCTTTCTGAAATCATATTTTTAACACGTTCACTGCCGTATAGGCAGCTTAGAAATGCTACGGCGAAAGACGATCTAGCCTTCCAAGGTTCACTGCCGTATAGGCAGCTTAGAAACCAAAAATCCTAAAGAACTTTGATCTTTATATGTTCACTGCCGTATAGGCAGCTTAGAAAAAAAATCGTTAAAAAACTCAAGAAAATCGAACGTTCACTGCCGTATAGGCAGCTTAGAAATTTATCAACTTCAAATACTAGTACGCCCTCTCGTTCACTGCCGTATAGGCAGCTTAGAAAATAAGTGCATTAAGTTGTTTTGCGCTGTTGATGTTCACTGCCGTATAGGCAGCTTAGAAACTAGCCTATCCAGCAGCAACAATTTTATAGGGGTTCACTGCCGTATAGGCAGCTTAGAAAAGTACTTTAATAAAATCGAGTTGTTAACATTGGTTCACTGCCGTATAGGCAGCTTAGAAACTAGCCTATCCAGCAGCAACAATTTTATAGGGGTTCACTGCCGTATAGGCAGCTTAGAAAAGTACTTTAATAAAATCGAGTTGTTAACATTGGTTCACTGCCGTATAGGCAGCTTAGAAATTTTTGTGCCAGCAACTTCTAAGTACTATTAAGTTCACTGCCGTATAGGCAGCTTAGAAATACAAAAATTTTGTAGGCTTTTTTGTTGTCTTGTTCACTGCCGTATAGGCAGCTTAGAAATCACACAAAATTCACCGCAGTTCAGATGAGGTGTTCACTGCCGTATAGGCAGCTTAGAAATTTCAGCTACGGCTATGGCGATGCTTTAAACGGTTCACTGCCGTATAGGCAGCTTAGAAACATAACGATAATCGCCGAAGTTTCTAGTTCGAGTTCACTGCCGTATAGGCAGCTTAGAAAATGCTGAACTAATCAGAGTTTTATTTTTAATTGTTCACTGCCGTATAGGCAGCTTAGAAAATTTTATTAATAATGTCTTTTAAGTCTATCAAGTTCACTGCCGTATAGGCAGCTTAGAAATTTAACAACAAAATCAGGAAACCTACCATCATGTTCACTGCCGTATAGGCAGCTTAGAAAAATGTGTTTGGAAAAACCCAAGGCGTTCTCGCGTTCACTGCCGTATAGGCAGCTTAGAAAATTTTCTTACGTTCATATTCATCTCTGTACTCGTTCACTGCCGTATAGGCAGCTTAGAAAAAAAGAATTCAGAGGAATTAGAGCGATTACGCGTTCACTGCCGTATAGGCAGCTTAGAAATTTGATTGTTCGATAACAACGGTCATTGTAGAGTTCACTGCCGTATAGGCAGCTTAGAAAAACACGGGAACGAATTAATTTCATATGAAAAAGTTCACTGCCGTATAGGCAGCTTAGAAAATATAGGGCAAGGTCTATTATACTGCAAAGAAGTTCACTGCCGTATAGGCAGCTTAGAAAATCGGCAGTTTTTCGTACTTCTTCTGCACGGTGTTCACTGCCGCACAGGCGGCTTAGAAAGACAGCCATCACAAAGATTGCCAATGGCGAGAGTTAACCGCCGCACAGGCGGCTTAGAAAAGATTCTTTTAACTCATTTTTCTGATGAGTACGTTAACCGCCGCACAGGCGGCTTAGAAAATCAACGGCATGCCCTCAATTTTGCTTAATCAGTTAACCGCCGCACAGGCGGCTTAGAAATCATTCAATAAGGAAAGCACTGATCTCGAGGTTTTATCTACTTGATCGTCTTGTGAATTAACTTCTTTTTTTATAGAAACCATGCTAATTTAATTTAACATACAAAAAATACATGTTTAGTTTAATTTCTACTCTATTTAATCTCTTTTTTAAGAACTTAGTGAGCATGATAAGTCGTAATATCAATATATTCAGAGTAAATAGAACAGGGTAATAATCTCTAAAATGACAAGGCGGATACAATGAATAAAGAGAAAAATATGGATAATAACCATATAAAGCGATATACATTATTTGTGAAAAATACGCGACACGTATCTATTTGGCAGAAAATACAGCAGGTAATGAAAATCATTGCGCTATTTTTCTTAGGTAGTTTATTAGTGGCTTGCGGCGACTCATCCGATACAGATCACACAGTTTTACGTGTGGGAATGCCACCGAGTGCGCATAATATTTTAGTGGAAAAGATTGTAAAGCCTGAGTTAGAGGCGAAAGGGTATGAGGTTATTTTTCGTAATTTCAGTACATTACGAGACGCTAATAGCGCTTTAGTTGAAGGTGGGATTGATTTTCATACCGCCCAACATCAAGCGTATCTTGATGTTTATAATCGCGAGACTGGGGCGGGGTTAGTATCTGTTGTTCACACTCCATCAATCCCTGCATTTATCTATTCGACTCAGCATCAATCACTCGAAGAGGTAAAGGAGGGAGATTCTGTATTGGTTCCTAATGATCCTTCAAATGCGGCACGCTCTTATGCATTGTTACAAAAAATTGGTTGGATAGAGCTTGATCCTCAAGTCGATTTAGCAGTGGTGACGGCAAGAGATATCACTAAAAATAATAAAAACCTTCACTTGACTGAAGTAGATTCAGCCCTAATTCCTAGATTGCTTGAGGAGCAGGATTATGGTGTTATGCCAGGCGGTGTTGCACTTTTAAGCGGCATTGGACCGGAATATGCCTTAGAGCATGAGACATTTCTGCCGGATCTTGAGCTTTTAGTCACTGTTAGAAAAGAAGATCAAAATGCATCATGGATTGAGGATCTAAAAGCGGCCTTTAAATCTGACAAAATGCGAACTTTTATTGAGACAGATCCTGAAATTGCCGGTTGGTTTATTTGGCCTGAAGGTTAGAGTAAACTTGTGTTTGAATTTTTTGAATGACAAATACTATTGAAGTAATTTAAGAAAAAAATTCAGTAAATTTACCGTGATTATTAAAATTTTCCGTAAAAATGCCGTTATTAGTCAATTTAATAATGGCATTTTCATTTTAAAGCGTAGCTTCTTTAGCCGCATTTTTTTCATCTTCTTCTCGTCGTTTTGCAAGGTAGAGATTCAGTAGTGTGACTAAAAATACCACAGTTGCAACAATACCGATCATAATAGTCGAGAGCGCGTTAATGTTAGGGCTAACGCCGAGACGTGCTTTGGAGTAAATCCAAATCGGAAGTGTTGTGCCGCCGGGGCCAGTGGTGAATGTTGCAATCACTAAGTCATCTAATGAAAGCGTGAATGAAAGTAACCAGCCAGAGATAATCGCCGGTAGAATCATTGGTAGTGTGATATAGAAAAAGGTACGAATTCCATCAGCACCCAAATCCATGGCAGCCTCTTCAATATGGCGATCAAATCCTGTAAGACGTGATTGCACAACGACGACGACATAGCACATGGTAAAGGTGATATGTGCAATCATCATTGTGAAAAATCCGGTACTAAATTTGAGTGCAACAAATGTTAAACCTAAGGCACTACCCATAATAATTTCTGGCATTACCATCGGAGCATAGGTGATTCCCGAAAAAAGTGCTTTTCCTTTGAATCGGCGAAATTTGACTAAAGAAAATGCTGCCATTGTGCCAAGGATAACTGCAAATGTTGAAGTGCCGACTGCTAAAAGTAGACTTGTTTTAGTCGCTGACCAAATGCCTTCTTGTTCAAAGAGATCGCTATACCATTTTGTCGAAAATCCGCTCCACACGGTCACAAGCTTCGATTCATTAAAACTGTATATAATTACTAAAATAATCGGGATATAGAGAAACAATAGACCGAGAATTAAGGCTGCCCAATTGAGCGTTGTCATTTTTTTACGCATGATTCGCTCCTTTAGTTAAATTGTTTCGCTTGAATGCGGTTGAAAATATAGATCGGGATAATCACAATAATCAGTAATATCACTGAAATTGCCGAAACCAATGGGAGATTCATGCCTTGGAGATAGGTATCATAGAGCACTTTTCCAATCATTGTGACATTCGAGCCGCCCAAAAGATCGGGGATGACAAACTCACCAATCGCCGGAATAAAGACTAAGAAGCAGCCCGCAAGGACACCGGGGAGTGAAAGTCGAAATGTGATGGTCCAGAAGGTTTTGATTGGACGGCATCCAAGATCAAGCGCTGCTTCAATTAACGTCTCATCAATTTTAATAAGTGTTGCAAAGAGTGGCAGAATCATAAAGGGAAGGTAACCGTAGATAATGCCAATATAGACTGCTAAATCCGTATGAAGAATTTGCAGTGTGACAGGATTATTGGGATCGATCAATCCAATGCCCATTCCAACCCAATTAATAAAATTATTTAAAACACCTGTTGGCGAAAGAATGGTAATCCAAGCATAGATGCGAATTAAAAAGGAAGTCCAAAAGGGTAAAATAACCAGCATCACTAAGAAGAGTTGCCACTTTTTTGAAGCTCTTGACATCGCAAGTGCTATTGGATAACCAACTAAAAGTGTAAAAATAGTAGAGATAAATGCAATTTTGACACTATTAAGATAGGCATGTATGTAGATTCCATCACTCCAAATCTCTATATAGTTTTGAAAATTAACGGTGATTTGTAACAACCCATCATCTACCCACGCAAGAAGATTTGAAAAAGGGGGAGATGCGATTTCAGCTTCGGTGAAACTAATCCGAAGGATAATTAAAAAGGGAATTAAGAAAAAGAGCGTTAACCATAAAAAAGGAACGCCAATAATAAAGCGATGACTGTGGCCAAGGCTTACAATAAAACGGTATGGGGCGAAACGGAGCAATTTACGATGAGCAAAACTAATCCGAGAGACAATCTCAGCCATTTTGCCGGTAAATGTTCCGATCTCTTGTTGACGATGGGGCATTGTCAAACCTCCATTAAAAAGCAATTAAGAGATGAGTACAATTCCTGAATCTTCAGTAAAACTCACATAAACACGATCTTCGTGGGTAATTCGTTGTTCAATAATTCGGGTATCATTCATTTGTGAAACGGTAATCATCTTCTCATTATCGAGTTTCACGTGATAGATCGAGACATTTCCCATATACCCAATATCCCAAACTTCACCTTGTACGCAGTTAATTGAGCTATCTTCCGGTGGTGTAAGAGAAATATCAAGTTTTTCTGGGCGAACCGCAACCCAAGCTTGAGAACCTACGATCGCACCCACACCCTGTGCGCAGACGAGCGGCGTTAAGGATTCATAGCTCTCAACAGTGGTACGATTCGAAGAGATTTCCGAAATAACCCCTTCGAAAATATTTACATCGCCGACAAATTCCGCAACATACCGTGAATTTGGGAACTCATAGATTTCTGCAGGTGTTGCAACTTGTGCAAGGCTTCCGGCATCCATCACGGCAATGCGGCTTGATACCGTCATCGCTTCTTCCTGATCGTGCGTTACAATAATAAAGGTCATTCCTAATTCTTCCTGAATGGTCATCAGTTCAAATTGTGTCTGTTCACGGAGACGTTTATCAAGAGCACCCAAGGGTTCATCCAAAAGGAGAAGTTTAGGTTTTTTCGCAATACTGCGAGCAAGTGCAACGCGTTGGCGTTGTCCTCCAGAGAGTTGATGTGGTTTACGTTTAGCAAAACGTTCCATTTGTACTAGCTCAAGCATCTGCTGAACACGTTTACGAATTTCGGGTTTTTTAACCTTATCTTGCTTCAATCCAAAAGCAATATTATCTTCAACCGTCATATGGGGAAAAAGCGCATAGCTTTGGAACATCATATTGACCGGACGTTCATAAGGTGGGATTTTTGACATATCTTCCCCTTCAAGCAAAATTTTACCAGAAGTTGGGGTTTCAAAGCCGGCAAGCATCCTCAGTAATGTTGTTTTTCCACACCCAGAAGGTCCTAAAAGCGAGAAAAATTCTCCTTTATAGATATCAAGCGAAATATTGTCTACCGCTAGATGATCATCATAACGTTTAACAACATCAATAATTTCAACGTGGGGGACGGAATTAGGATCGCGCCAAGGTTCATTTTTATGTAAACGGCTTTGTTGCATAAGTGCCTCCGCATTTGAGTAAAGAGCGAAACTCTTTATAAATGGTAAAAAGGAAGGGTCTAAAAGGCCTCTTATTCTTGATCGACAGCAAGGGCTGAATTTTAGTGTGTTTTCTAAAATGTAGCAAGCTATTTAGCAAATATTACTGTGTTGCACTTTTTAAAAATAAGCCCAAGTTGATCAATCAAGACCAACTTGGGCATTTTGCGTTTCCAATTGTTATTTTGTAAATATTTTAAAGCTGTTTAAAAATATTAAAGAACCGTAAAAAGATCCTCAAATGGAAGGCGGGATTTGGGTAATGATGCATTAAAATCTTTCTCACTACGGTATCCAAGTGATGCGACTACAAGACTTCTAAAACCTTTCTCTTTGAGTGAGAGAATTTCATCGAGCTGTTTACCATCAAAACCTTCAATCGGTGTTGAATCGACTCCTAAACCCGCTGCCGCAAAGAGTAAATTACCAAGCGCAATATAGACTTGGCGATTTTGCCAATCAGCAAGTTGCTCTGGTGATTTACTGTTGAGATCCACGAAATAGCGGCGACCTTGATCATTTGCCTCTTTCATTGACGCTTCCGGAAAACGTTTATCTTGATCTTCTTGGTCAATCAATGTTTTTAAATAATCATTTGAAAAATCATTACGAGCTAAGAAGAGCACAACATGTGACGCATTTTGCACACGTGGACGGTTAAACTCAAAAATTGCTGGCATTATTTTTTCTTTTGCTTCATCAGATTCAATAATTATGAAATGCCAAGGCTGTGAGTTTACAGAAGAGGGACTATTTTGGAGAACCGCATAGAGCTGTTCGAGAATATCTTGTGGAATCTTTTTAGTAGAATCATACTCTTTGCAGGTATAACGTTGTTCAGAAATTTCTTTCATAGATTTCATTTATTGACTCCTTTTTATAGAAAACATCAAATGCAATATTGCGTGCATCGATTGATTGAGTTACCTTTATTTTATCGTTAACCTCTTATTTTTGTATAAGATTTTTCTTATGCTGTGGATAAGCAATATCAATAAAGGAAGATAATTATGAAGTTATATTATTCCGCAGGCTCATGTTCGGATGTGATAGAGAGCCTTGCTGACTATTTAGATATTACCATTGAAAAAGTTGCTGTCGATCTTAAAACCGGTAAAACAGCAGAAGGTAATGCGATTTCAGAAATTGCAGGAAAAAGTTATGTCCCCGTATTAGTGACCAGTGATGGTGAGGTTATTACGGAAGTTGTTGCCATCTCTGCTTATCTTTGTGCTTTGGTATCTAGTCAGACGCTGTTTCCTTTATCAGGGACATCGCTGGTCATCCAGCTCGAATGGTTCAACTTTATTGCGACAGAGATCCATAAGCTTTATCAACCCAAGTTTAGGGCGCTGTTTGGTACTGAGGTAGGACAAGATTGGATGGCGGTTGCGGATAAAAATATCGATCAGAGTTACCGATATATCGATCAATATCTCACGAAAACAGGGAATTTATTCTTAACAGGAGACAAGGTTACAGCAGCTGATTTCTATCTCTATGTTACGTTGCGTTGGGCGATGGGTGTAAAAATCGATTTAACTCAATATCCTGTAATTCGTGAATACCAAAAACGAATGAAGTTGATTATGAAAGATATTTAAGTTGATGAGAAGAGAATTTCTGCAACGAATTGATATTGTTTAATAAATCTGTTTGTAAAAAGCGTAAGTTTCCTTTTTTTGTGACGTAATAATCGATATCATTATTCTTTAAAATCAGTTCTAGAGTTGTACTCTAGATTATTCTACTTCACTCATAGCCTTGTGATATTGATCACTACGGATTAATTCAATTATTTATGGATAAAGAGACAAGAAAAGTGACCGTATTTTACGTGATTAAACTCATTTTTATTGGCTTGGTCATTATCGCCGTGGCATTAGGGGTATTGGCGGCCTGTGCTGTAAAACCTTTACCAAAATTAGAGCAGGTGGAGAGTTATGCGCTGCCGGTTAATGAAGATGTAAAGCTCGCACAGATGCTTAAAAAAGAGTATCCCCAAGATCGAACATTAACAGGGGTTTTGGAATTATCTGATCCGCTCGATGCATTTGTAGCGCGTTCAGCATTACTCAATTTGGCACAAGAGTCGATCGATATTCAATATTATATTTGGCGGCCTGATACATCGGGAACTATGCTCTTGTATGATATCTATAATGCGGCTGAACGTGGTGTACGAGTCCGCCTGTTATTAGATGATAATAATACACGTGGGTTAGATGATTTGATTTCAGTCTTAGATAATCATCCCAATATTGAAGTACGCCTTTTCAATCCTTTTACCAATCGTAAATTACGGTTTTTAGGGTATTTAATCGATCTCAAGCGCCTTAATCATCGTATGCATAATAAATCGCTTATTGTAGATGGAATCGCAGGAATTACAGGTGGACGCAATATTGGTGATGAATATTTTGCTGCTGGTGATGGTATGGTTTTTGCTGATCTTGATGTGATCGCTATCGGCGATATTGTTTCGGAGATGTCGCGTGATTTTGATAATTATTGGAATAGCGTTTTATCGTATCCTGCAAGTCAAATTATCACCAAAAAATATGGGGATGATCATGTCTCTGCATTTGAAAAATTACGCCGCGTAAAATATCGTGCTGATGTTGAACTTTATCAGACAGCACTAGAGCAATCAAAATTACTAGAAAAACTTCGGGATCATAAGATTGATTGGAAGTGGTCTGAAGCATTTTTGATTTCTGATCCTCCGAGTAAAGCGCTTGGTGTTTGGAGTGAAAAAGATTTTTATAAACCATTACAAGATGCACTTGGAAAGGCAAAGGAAGAGCTTTTCTTAGTCTCTCCTTATTTCGTTCCAACTAAAGCTGGTAGTGCATTTTTAAAAGATGTGGTTGCAGATGGTATTGAAGTATCTGTCTTAACAAACTCCTATGAAGCGACCGATGTCGCCTTTGTGCATGCGGGATATGTTAATTATCGTAAGGAGCTAGTGGAAGCGGGGATCGATATCTATGAGCTTAAAAAGAGCTATGATGGTGAAGTTCCTGATATCCGTGATAAAGGATTAGTGGGGAGTTCGGGTTCGAGTCTGCACGCTAAAACATTCGTCGTGGATAATGATCGAATATTTGTAGGATCACTTAATCTCGATCCACGTTCGGCAAAAATTAATACAGAGATGGGGATGGTAATTCTTAATTCTGAGCTTGCGGCAGATGTTGCTGATCGTATTAAAAAGCATCTACTAGATCGATCTTATAAAGTCGTATTAGAAGATGGAAAGTTAAAGTGGCAAGTATTTGACAGTAACCATACATTAATCAAAACATTTGATACCGAACCTAACACAACTGTTTTAGAGCGTGGTTTTGTGAAGTTTTTAACATGGTTGCCTATTGAATGGTTGCTCTAATATCAAGTATATCTTCAAATCTGAAACTTTGAATATAAAATCCCTGTACTCACTGTACAGGGATTTTATATTGATTATGTTTTAGAGCTTGAGTCTTTGTGATGAAGGTTAAGTACTATAAATCTAATGCCTGAATGCGCTGCTGAGCAATATCTTTAATGCTATGACGATGATCTTCTGCAATGAGCTTAGCAGTCCAATCGATGCGTTCAATAAATCGTTTTTGACGATGTGCGCATTCTTGTAGTGGGCATATTTCACAAGAGAAGTCCTTACAATCATCGGTGTGAATATACATTTCATGTTTATCCCCAAATTTATGGATAAGAATCGCCTTCATTTTATCTAGTTCAAGATGTGCTTCGCGTAAATTAAGATACCAAGGTAAAGTTAAATGCGCATCTAAGTGAACATGGTTTCCATATTTAATAAAACGGACTTTGTGTAAGTCTACCCAATTTGGAGAACGATTTTCATTTATAACTTCTACAAACTCTTCAATGAGGTTCTCATCCACTTCATCCATAATGCCAGCAATCGATTCTCGGATAATTTTTATGCCTGAATGCATAATAATAGCGCCAAATAGGAGCGCAATCACAGCATCCAACCATTTCCAACCGGTAATCCATACAAGTACTAAACCAACAATAATCCCTACTGTTGAGTAAGTATCAGAATGGAGATGTTTGCCGCCGGCGATGAGTGGAAGTACATTATATTTTTTACCACGTTGTATTGCATAAAAACCGACGACATAATTAATCACTGCAGTAATAGTAATTAATATTAGCCCTGATCCAAGGCTATTTAAACCACTATCTTGCTCTATTAAACGCTTAATTCCTTCATAGATAATAATGATTCCGGCAAAAAGAATTAACATTCCCTCAACACTTGCTGAGACAAATTCAATTTTCCCATGACCATGGGGATGATTTTCATCTTTAGGTTTAGCAGAAAGGTAGAGGCTAAATAGCGTGAATGCGCCGGCAAGCATATTCGTGATGCTTTCAAGCGCATCAGTCAATATTGCAACAGAGGATGTGATATACCAAGCAATAAACTTGATAATGAATAGAAAAATCGCGACAAATAGAATAATTTTTTGAAAATTATAATTTGCTCGGTCCTCATGATTCATCATGACCAATTCCTTTTATTGATTCACTAACTATTTTGAAATACGGCTATAAACAACTTGATCGACATAATCACCGCATAAGTTTTTTGTATGGCGTAAAACACCTTCTTTTTGCATACCAATTTTTTCCATGACTCGTCCAGAAGCTACATTTTCTGATGCATATTTAGCCCATACACGCTCTGCTTTTAGCGTATTGAATGCAAAATTAACTAGATGTTGAGCTGCTTCGGGAGCAAAACCTTTTCCCCAATATTTTTTATTAATCGCGTAGGCAAGCTCAGCAGATTTTTCATTTTCGTTGACGCGTAGATCACAAGTACCAATCATTTTTCCATTTTCTTTGAGTTCTATTGCGAAATTTCCAAGCGGCGATTTCATAAAAAGATTAGCGATGAGCCACTGGGTTTCATCAATTGACTGGTGTGGAGGAAATGTATTTTTAGTATTTTCAGGATCGCTTGCGTATTCAAACATATCTTGCGCATCTTCAAGTGTAATAGGGCGAAGAATAAGTCTTTCAGTTTCTAAAATACGATGTTTGGCTAATTGATAGTACATATCGATTTCTCTTTTATTAAACGAATGATATTACGGCTACTAAATTTAGTCGTAATAAAAAATTAAATGTGAAATGTATCTCTGCTTTAAAAAGCATATTCTATCATTGCTGAGCGTAAAAGTGTTTCAAGTGAATTAGTCGCAAAAAGAAGCCCTTCTCAGATGAGAAGGGCTTTAAGTGTGATTTTGATAAGCGTGCTACTTTTAGATCACTGTATGAATGTCAATCCCGAGTGCTTTTGCAACGCCTTTTCCGTAATCTGGATGAGCTTGATAACAATGATTGATATGGCGTTTTTTAATGTGCTCATCACTATCACCCATATTACGAGCTGTATTTTCAAAAAGACGGCTCTTTTCTTCATCACTCATGAGCATAAAAAGTTTACC